>NZ_JBITGI010000005.1:20404-598272 GCF_044456945.1 Streptomyces sp. NPDC050759
GCGTGATCAGGGTGTCGGGGTGGGCGTCACCCAGCACCCGCTCCTGCTGGGCGAGGGTGGACTCGAACAACGGGATGGCCCGCTCCAGATCCCCCACGTCCCCGTAGGCACCGGCCAGGTTGCTGCGCGTGATCAGGGTGTCGGGGTGGGCGTCACCCAGCACCCGCTCCTGCTGGGCGAGGGTGGACTCGAACAACGGGATGGCCCGCTCCAGATCCCCCACCTCCCCGTAGGCCCGGGCCAGGTTGCTGCGCGTGATCAGGGTGTCGGGATGGGTGTCACCCAGCACCCGCTCAGACTGCGTAAGGACAGCGGTGCGCAGGGGGATGGAGTGGGCATCGCGGCCCTGCCGGAACAGGTACAGGGCGGCAGCGCGGTAGATGCCGGTGGTCTCGGTTGAGGCGGGGCGGCTCGGTGGTGCGGATTCGGCCAGGGCGAAGACATGGGGGAGCAGACGTTCCCACCGCGTGTTCGCCTCCGTGGCAGCGGCGTTCCCGTCGGGGACGGCCTGCTTCAGAGCCTGCTCGGCCTCCTGCCGGCCCAGGGGGACGGCGCTGGGGTCAGAAGTGGCGCGGGCGCGTACCACCATCTGCACCAGGCGGTGCACCGTGACGCCCTGGCGGTCGGCGGTGAAGGCGATCATGTTGTAGGCGTGGAGCACGCCCAGCGCATCGCCCAGCGCGATCGGGTCGGTGGCCGGCGTGGCAAGGAGAGTCCGGGGGATGTCATCGGGGGCCAGCCATGCGATCGTGTACAGGAGTTTGACGGCGAGCGGATCACGGCCTTCGATCGCGGTCAGGGTGTGGAGCCAGATGCGCGCGATCGTGCGTTCCGGGTCGGTGCCGTCCGCCGCCCTGTCGAGGCCCCGTCCCAGCAAGTGCCGGTACACGCCCAGAGCGGTACCGGTCTGGTAGAGGTAGGCCCCCACCTGCTCAAGCGCCAACGGCAGATACCCGAGCTCGGCGGCCAGATCATTGGCCTGGCGTCGCTGTTCCGGGGTCGGCTGTCCCTGGCCGAGGGCGAGTGTGCACAGCAGGTCGGCGGACGCGTCCGGGTCCATCAGGCCCAGGGCCATCGTCGGGGCGATGGTGTGCCAGCCGGTTGCCTTCCGGCTGGTGGCCAGGTGATGGCCGTCCGCCAGGGCGCCAAGGTAGTGGCGCAGGTCCGTCGGTTCCTCGACGTTGTCGAAGACCAGAAGCCAGCCCGGATGCCACTGCAGCCACACGATCGCCCATGCCGCACGCTCTTCCACGCCCACTGCTGCCGCCCATTGCGGGCACAGCCTCACTGCCAGCGTGGCCAGACCCGTGACGATCTGTTCGGTGGAGTCGGCGGTGATCCACCACACCAGCGTGTAGTCCCGCCGGTACGCATGGGCATAGTGCAGCGCGAGCGAACTCTTCCCGATCCCGCCCAGCCCGTGGATGGCCCGTGTCCGGGACGGTGCTTGAGTCACCGCGGCCTCGCCCTCCCGGGCCAGCAGCTCCCGCAGCCGCTTCAGTTCCTGGTCCCGGCCGACGAACACGCCCGACGCGGACCCCGGCAGATTCGCTGCCCCCGGCGGCGCGCTCACCTCCCGTGCCCACCGCACCGCCTCCGGCGGCAGCATCACCACCCGGGCGCCATCGCCAGTGATCGCTACCGCGATGCTGCCGGCGGCAGCGACCGATCGGGGACCGGAGGCCTGTGGCCCACTCGACGTGGACAGCTGATCACTGCTCACGGCCTGAGCGTGGTGTTGTCACCGGTGATCGCAGTACCGATCGTCTGGGCGGCGATGGCCCGCTCACCCGACGCGGTCACCGTCACCGGCCCACTGGTGGCGGGCAGCAGCTCGACCAGTTCCCGCAACAACTCCGCGTCCTCGCGTACCGCACGCCTGAGCTGTTGCCGCAGTGCTGCAGCCGCGTCCTCATCGTCGGTCGCCTCAGCCGCGTCCTGCACAGCCGCCTCCAGTGCGGCACGCCCCGGCTCGTCCCGACGACGCCATACCGCCTGCAGCATCCGCCGCCCCACATTCGCCGTCGCCTCGACCGCAGCGTTCTCGGTCCGGGTCAACACTCCCGCGCCGTAGGCCCCCAGGGCTGCCGTCAGGTACGGGCCTGCCTGGCCCACGAACTGAACGATCTCCGCACTCATCCACAACTCCTCGGGCTGCGGCTTTGCTTGTACCGCAAACCAAGCGTAGGGAAACGCCACTCCGCGCAGACCGGAATCGCCAGATGCAGCCGGCACGGTCCCGGCTGCCCAACTCTGGAGGGACTGGGGTTCTGGCTCCTGGGAGGGCGATGAGAGCCGGCTGTGGGGTGCTGCCGGTTGCTGGTTGCCGGTTCTTCGCTGGAGTACAGCATGACAAAGCCCCCTCAGAAATGATCCCGAGGGGGCTTTGAACTGCTGTGCACTCGGCAGGATTCGAACCTGCAACCTTCTGATCCGTAGTCAGATGCTCTATCCGTTAAGCTACGAGTGCTTGTTCTGTTTTCTCGCCGTTCCTTGCCCCTCCGGGCCGCTCGCGGCGACAGGAAGAACATTACATGACTGCCGGTCGCATGTGAAATCCGTTTGCCGTAGCCCTTGTGAGCTGCGGAAACACCCATCCGGGTGGGGGACAACGACGAAGCCCCGGTCGCTCGGACCGGGGCTTCGGTGATCTTGCGCGGAGGCGGAGGGATTTGAACCCTCGATGGGATTGAAGTCCCAAACCGCATTAGCAGTGCGGCGCCATAGACCGGACTAGGCGACGCCTCCAGCACAGCCGCCCGCGCGAGCGCGAGTGGTGCGTGCAGATGATGACACAGTCGAAGGTCGTGCCACCAATCGGTTCCCACGGTACTAGGCGGGCGGGGCACAGGGCAAAGTACTCCCGCGCAACGTACGGCGCCGTCCGGCGTTAGTCAGGGCATGTCATACGTCACCCGGCTCGGCCGGCTCGCACGGTTGAGCCCCCTCCCCCTGTTCGTCGCCGCCCTCGCCCCCACCCACGCGTCGGCGTACACCGACGGCGGCGACCATCTCACCGTCACCGTCCGGGACGCGGGCGTCGGCGCCGACGGGACGTTCGAGGTCGACTGCCACCCCATCCGCGGCACCCACCCCGACCTCGCCGGCGCCTGCGCCGCCCTGGAGCGGAACACCCGGTGGGGGAAGGACACCTTCGCCCCCGTCCCCGAGGGCAGCTTCTGCACCATGCTCTACGGCGGCCCCGCCACCGCCCACGTCACGGGCATCTGGGCCGGGCGCCCCGTGGACACCTGGTTCGACCGGAGCGACGGGTGCGACATCGCGCGCTGGGACCGGTTCGTGCCGCTCCTCCCCAGCATGGACACCTAGTCACCGAGAGGCGGTCACACGTTCTACTTCACTTCGTCGTGCGACCTCCCTCTCATCCAGCACCCTCCGCACAACGGCTGCGCTTAGACTCCCTCGCGTGACACGTCGCGGGCCCCTTGGCAAGATGGCCCGAACGGTCGGCAAGATGCGGTAACAGGGAGGAAGCGTCTCGTGAGCAGCAGGCCATCCCGAGGCGCTGCTCGCCTCGCAGCCATACTCGACGCGCTTCCCGATGCGTTGGTGCTGGTCAACGCCAATGGGACCGTCGTCAACGCCAACACCATCGCGCTCGAGGCGTTCGAGGCGCCGGGCACCGCGCTGGTCGGGCGCGGGCTGCTGGATCTGCTGCCGCACTTCGACTCGCGGCTCATCCCGGGCTCCATGCGGCGGCCCGACCACATGGACCCGCGCGGGCGCACCAAGCCGACCCGGATGGTCGCCCGGCGGACCGACGGCACCGAGTTCCCCGTCGAGGTCACCAGCGCCAATCTGGAGAACGGCCAGCAGGCCTACGACGGTTACGGCTACAGCGGTGACGAGCTGCTCATGCTCGTCGTACGCGACCTCACCGGGACCGTGGACACCGAGGCCGAGCTGGCACGGTCGCAGCGGCAGACCGAGATGATCCTGCGGGCCGCCTCGGAGGGGGTCGTAGGGACCGACACCGACGGGCGGATCGTGCTCGTCAACCCGGCCGCCGCCCAGATACTGGGTTACCGGGCCAGTGACCTCGGTGGCCGCGAGCTCCACGACCTCATCCTGCACTCCCGCGCCGACGGCACCCCCTTCCCGTACGAGGAGTCCCCCCTCGCCGACACGCTGCGCTCCGGGCGCAAGCACCGGGTGCGCGGACAGGTGCTGTGGTCGAAGAAGGACGAGAAGGTCCCGGTGGACCTGACGACCGCGCCGGTGCGCGACGGCGACCAGCTCGTCGGCGCCGTGCTCACCTTCACCGACCGGCGGCCCTACGACTCGCTCGCCGACGAGAAGACCGCTGCCGAGAAGGCCCACGCGGCGGAGCTGGAGCGGCTCGAGGAGGAGCACGCCTCCGAACTCACCGCGCTGCGGCAGAAGCACATCACCGAACTGGAGGAGCTCCAGGAGCGGCACGACGAGGAAATCGCCTCAGGTGAGGAGCGGTACGCCGCGCTCGGTGAGCGGGAGAAGGACCGCTACGAAGCCCTCGCCGGGCGACACGACCAGCTCCTCACCCTGCTCGGCCGCTCCCTGCGCGGGCCCCTCGACGAACTGCGCCGCGAACTGTCCGCTCTCGCCGCCGACGACGCCGGACAGCTGTGGCCCGAGGCCAACCAGGTCCTGCACCACCTCTCAGCCGGCTACTCCCGCATCACCAACCTCATCGACAACGTCCTCGGCTACCAGCGACTCGACGCCGGCACCGACGACATCGTCCGTACGAACGTCATGCTCGACGCGGTCGTCGCCGCCGGTGTGGACGGTGCGGTCGAACTCATCGGGCCGGGGCGCGTCCAGTTCGCCGTGCACGCGCCGCCCATCGAGGCCGAGGTCGACGCCCAGCGCCTCGCGACCGCGCTCGCGCATCTCATCGCCGACGTGGCCGGGGTCGACGCGACCGGGAACTCTCCCGTGTCCGCGGGCGGTTACATGGACAACACGGTCGTGGTGGCGGCCGCACAGCGCGGTGAAGGCGTACGGATCGAGGTGCGCGGGCCGTACGCCGGGGGAGACCCGGTCCACGAGCCGATCGTGCGCGGGATCGTGCGCGCCCACGGCGGTGTGCTGCAGACGCACGAGGTGCCGGGCATGAGCGGCAGCGCGTACGTCCTCGAAGTGCCCATCGGCGGTGGGGCGGGGGCCGTCGCGGTTCCCGGTCCGGCCGCGCTGGAGGCCGCGCCCCAGGAAGCCGCCCCCGTGGAGACCGGCCCCGCGGGGACCGCCTCTGCCGAGGGTGGCGGGCGGCGGCGGGCCCGGCGCTCCTCCACCGACTCCTTCCTGGACGCCGACGTCCCGGCCGAGACCGACGAATCCGTGGCGCCCACCGGGCGGCGCAGGCGGCGGGCGGCGGCTGAGCGGGAACAGCCCGTGTCCGTACCGGCGCAGGCCTCCGGCGACGACGGGGACGGCTCCGGCGGTACGGGGCGGCGCCGCGCTCGGCCCGCCGAAGCCGATGTGTCCGAGGGTGCCGTGGTGATGGCCGCCGAGCATGGCGCCGGATCCGCCGCCGCGGGTACCGGTCTCGGCGGGACCGTGCCGCCGCAGGGCGTGCCCGTGCCGGCCGGCCGTCGGGCCCTGAACGACGGCGGCGAACAGCACGCGCTGCCGGCGGCGTTGCCCGCAGGCGGCTCCGCCGAACCGGGCCAGGCGCAGGGGGAGCTCGCGGTCGCCGGGCAGGGTTCGTCCGGCACGGGCGTACCGCAGCAGGACGGGCGCCGACGGCGCGCCCTCGCCGCCGCGTCGGAGCGCGCGGCCGCGCAGGAGGCGGCCCCCCGCGCGGTGTTCGCGCTCCCGCCCGCCGATGCGGACCGACCGTCCGACGACGCGTCCGCGTCGGGACTGACGCCGGCCGCCCAGGCCCAGGGACAGAGGCAGAGCCAGGGGCAGGGGCAGACAACGGGGTCGCAGGTTCCGGGGCAGGCTCAGGTCCCGGTCCCGGTTCCGGGGCAAGCTCGGGTTCAGAGCCAGGGCCAGGTGCCGAACCAGGTCACAGGCCCGGCTCAGGTCCCGGGCCAGGGCATGGAACAGCTCCCCGGACAGATGCAGGTACCCGGACAGATCCAGGCGCCGGGCCAGCCACAGGCCCCGAGCCAAGGCCAGGTGCCGAACCAGGTCACAGGGCCGACTCAGGTCGCCGATCCGGCTCGCGTCCCGGGCCAGGGCTTGGGACAGCTCCCGGGTCAGATGCAGGTACCTGGGCAAGGCCAGGTACCCGGCCAGATCCATGCCCCGGGGCAGGCGCAGGTCCCCGCGCAAGGTCAGGCCCCGGGTCACACTCAGGCCCCCGGCCAAGGTCATCCGAGCTCGGCGCAACTCCCGGGTGAGGTACAGGTGGCCGGGCAGGCACAGGCACCAGGACAGGCACTGGCACCGGGACAGGCGCAGGTCCCGGGTCAGGTGCAGCCCACCGGCCAGGCCCCGGCCCCCGTTCCGGCCAACGGTCTCGCCCAAGTCCCCGGCGACGGTCACGGTGACGACGGTCGGCACGACGCCGTGCCGCACGACCAGGCCGACGACCACACCCCTCCGCAGCCGCACCCCACCAACGCGCCGACGGGCCGCCGCCGACGGGCCGTGGCCCAGCCCGCCGAGGCGCCCGGACAGGGTGGCGAAGCAGCCGCATCCGGCGCGGTGCCGTCGGCCCAGTTCCCGGGTGTCCCCGTCCAGAACGCGACCGGACGGGTCGGCCTGGCTCCGCAGACCGCACCCTCCCCGGCCTCGCCCCTCCAGGCGGCCCCGGCCCAGCCCGGCCTCACCCCCAACCAGCCCCTCCCCACCGAGACGCCCCAGCCGCAGGCATCGGTACCGGCACCGGCCCAGTCGCAGGCCACGCCCGCTCCCCAACCGTGGCCCAGCCACGACACTTCCGGCGCCGCCACGCCCGTACCGGCGAACGGCGCCGCCACCGCCGTACCCCCGAACCAGCCCGCCCCCCAGCCGGCGCAGGCCCCCGAAGCCGGTCAGCCCACTCCGCCGCCCGGCACGCCCCTGCAGGCGCGGGTCGCGCAGCCGCTGCCGGCCGAAGCCGCGGCCGCACCCGTCGACCCGAACTCCACCCAGGGCCGGGCGATCAGCGTGCGCACCCTCGGTCAGGGGGTCCCGTTCACCCGGCAGGCGGCCCAGGTGCAGCAGCCGGGGACGGCCACGCCTGCCCCGCAGCAGTCCGGTGGTTCGGGGCGGCGGCGCAAGCTCGGCACCCGGCCGGACCCCGCTGCCACCGCGGCCCCGGAGCCGGGGGCACGTCCGCATCCGGCGGCCGAGCAGGCCGTAGCGACACCGGCGCAGACCCCGCAGCCGTCGCCGGCCGGGCAGTCGCGGCTCACGCACGCCACGGAGGCGGCCGGACGGTCGTACGCCATAGGGGCGCCGGACGAGAACGCCGCCGAGGGGCCCGAGCCGCTGGACGGTCCCGGCGGGGCCGTCGAGATCCCGCACACCCCCCGGCCGCAGCCGATGGACGACGAACTGCCCCCGGAGCCGCTGGACAACCCGCGGCGGCTGCTGGTGTGGCCCGCGCCGGACGTGACGACCCAGCAGGCGCTCAGCGACCGTGGGTACCGGCCGGTCATCGTGCAGTCCCGCGAGGAGGTCGACGCGCAGATCGCGGCCTTCCCCGCCGCCCTGTTCGTGGACCCGCTGACCGGGCCGATCACGCGGACCGCGCTCCAGTCGCTGCGGCAGGCGGCGGTGGCGTCCGAGGTGCCGATCATGGTGACCGCCGGACTCGGGCAGGCCTCGCGGGAGGCGGCGTACGGCGCCGATCCCGCCGTACTGCTGAAGGCGCTGGCGCCGCGGGACAGCGAGCAGCACCCGCCGCGCGTGCTGCTGATCGAGGAGCACGCGGAGATCGCGCTGGCGCTGACCGCGACGCTGGAGCGGCGGGGGATGCAGGTGGCGCGGGCCGCGAGTGACACGGATGCCGTGACGCTCGCGGGGCAGCTCAGGCCGAACCTCGTGGTGATGGACCTCATGCAGGTGCACCGTCGGCGGGCCGGGATCGTGGACTGGCTGCGGGCGAACGGGCAGCTGAATCGCACTCCGTTGGTCGTGTACACCGCGGCGGTGGATCAGGCCGATCTGCCTCGGCTGGCCTCCGGTGAGACGGTCCTGTTCCTCGCCGAACGGTCGACCAGCGCCGAGGTGCAGTCGCGCATCGTGGACCTGCTGGCGCGGATCGGCACCAACTAGGACCGGTCGTCGGCCCGGTCGTCAGCCCGGTCGCGGTGACCCGGTCGGGCGGCGGTTCGGCGCGGGGCTTCGCGATCTCGGCCGTCATCGGGAGCTCTAGCTCTTTGACGACCGACCCCGTTGATCCCGCCCCGTCCCGTCCCGCTCCGCCCCGTCCCGTCCCGTCCCGCTCCGCTCCGCCCCGTCCCGCTCCGCCCCGTCCCGCTCCGCGCGTCCCAGCCGGCCGGCCCCGGCCGCCCTCGCGGCGTAGCCCGCGGGGCCTGCGTACGGACCGAGGACATGGCCCGGTGGTCGTTGCGGTTGGGCCCTGTTCGTCGCGGCGATCGCCGTCCACGCGGCCCTGGTCGCCTCCCACGTCGCCAACCAGCCGTCGCCCTGACGACGACCTCGACCCCGGCCACCGCCAACACGGCGTATGTCGGGGCGGGTTTCGCCGGCGGCGCGACGGCGTCCGCGCTCGCCGGGTCGGCCTTCGGATGGTGGGGCTGGGGCGGGGTGTGCGCCGTGGCGGGAGTGTGGCTGGGGTTGGGGTGGCTCGCCACGTCGGTACGGCGGTGAGGGTTGTTGCACAACAGTTGCCCGGTGACGGTTGTTGTACGGGGAGCAGGACCCCTGGTCAGGCCGCGGTGCCCTGCTCCCGTGCCCCTCGCCGTCTCAGAGCTGGGTGACGTCCAGCTCCCCCTCCGCGTACCGCTTGCGGATCACCTTTTTGTCGAACTTTCCGACACTCGTCTTCGGGACCGCCTCGATGATCGACCAGCGCTCCGGGAGCTGCCACTTGGCGATCTTGCAGACGTCGCTCGCGAGGAAGGCGCGCAGGGACTCGAAGTCGGCGGTGGAGCCCTCCTTGAGGACGACCGTGGCCAGCGGGCGCTCGCCCCACTTGTCGTCGGGGACGGCGACGACGGCGGCCTCGGTGACGTCCGGGTGGGACATCAGGGCGTTCTCCAGCTCGACCGAGGAGATCCACTCGCCGCCGGACTTGATGACGTCCTTGGCGCGGTCGGTGAGGGTGAGGAAGCCGTCGGCGGAGATGGTGCCGACGTCGCCGGTCTTCAGCCAGCCGTCCTCGCTGAACTTGTCGGCGGGGCGCAGGGGTTCGGTGTCCGGGCCGTTGTAGTAGGCGCCCGCGATCCAGGGGCCGCGGACCTCCAGCTCGCCCGCGGACTCGCCGTCCCAGGGGAGGCGCTCGCCGCCGGGGCCGCTGAGGCGGGCCTCGACGCCGGCCGGGAAGCGGCCCTGGGTGAGGCGGTAGGCGAACTCCTCGGGTGTGCCGGCCACGTGGGCCGGCGGGCGCGCGACGGTGCCGAGCGGGGAGGTCTCCGTCATGCCCCAGGCGTGGCAGACCCGCATGCCCAGCTTGTCGAAGGCCTCCATCAGGGAGGGCGGACAGGCCGAGCCGCCGATGGTGACCTGGGTGAGGGAGGAGACGTCACGGGGCTTGGCGGTGAGTTCGCCGAGCAGGCCCTGCCAGATGGTGGGGACCGCGGCCGCGTGGGTCGGCCGCTCGCGTTCGATCATCTCGGCGAGGGGCGCGGGCTGCAGGAAGCGGTCCGGCATCAGCATGTTGACGCCGGTCATGAAGGTGGCGTGCGGCAGGCCCCAGGCGTTGACGTGGAACTGGGGGACGACCACGAGCGAGGTGTCCTGGTCGGTCAGGCCCATCGACTGGGCCATGTTGACCTGCATGGAGTGCAGATAGATCGAACGGTGGCTGTAGAGCACGCCCTTGGGGTCGCCCGTGGTGCCGGAGGTGTAGCACATGGAGGCGGCCTGGCGCTCGTCCAGCTCGGGCCAGTCGTAGGTGGTGGGCTTGCCGGCGATCAGGTCCTCGTACTCGTGCACGCGCGCGTGGGAGCCCTCCAGGGCCGTGCGGTCGCCGGGGCCGGAGACCACCACGTGCTCGACCGTCTTGAGGTGCGGGAGGAGCGGGGCGAGCAGGGGGAGCAGCGAGCCGTTGGCGATGACGACCCGGTCGGCCGCGTGGCCCACGATGAAGGCCAGCTGGTCGGCCGGCAGGCGGAGGTTGAGGGTGTGGAGCACCGCGCCCATGGAGGGGATCGCGAAGTAGGCCTCGACATGCTCGGCGTTGTTCCACATGAGGGTCGCCACCCGCTCGTCCCCGGCGACCTGGAGGTCCTCGCGCAGGGCGTGCGCCAGCTGGGCGGCGCGGGCGCCGACCTCGGCGAAGGAGCGGCGGTGCGGCTCCGGCTCGCCGGTCCAGGTGGTCACCTGTGAGGTGCCGTGGATCGACGACCCGTGGGTCAGGATCCTGGAGATCAGCAGCGGTACGTCCTGCATCGTGCTCAGCACGGCGTCCTCCCGGGGCGACATTGCCTACGCGGTAGTAAGGGTTGCGCCGATTCTGCGCACATACCGCGCGGTATGTCACTAGAGCCGGGCGATCGATCACGTCACGATGCCCTCACGACAGTCGATCGTGATGCCCTCACAACGGCCGAGCGTCACCAACGGTTCCCTGGCGTTCCCTAGCGGGCGAGCACCAGCTCGGGGTCCTCGCGGAGCTTGCCCAGGGCACGCGACACCGCCGACTTCACGGTCCCGACCGAGACCCCGAGCACCTCGGCCGTCTGCACCTCGCTGAGGTCCTCGTAGTACCTGAGGACGACCATGGCCCGCTGCCGCGCCGGCAGTTTCATGATCGCCCGCCACATCGCGTCGTGCAGCGCCTGCTGCTCGGCGGGGTCGTCGTCGCCGGGCACGGGGTCGGGCTCGGGGATCTCGTCGGTCGCGAACTCGTCGACCTTGCGCTTGCGCCACTGCGAGGTGCGCGTGTTCAGCAGGGCGCGGCGGACATAGCCGTCGAGGGCACGGTGGTCCTCGATGCGCTCCCAGGCGACGTAGGTCTTGGTCAGGGCGGTCTGCAGCAGGTCCTCCGCGTCGCTCGGGTTCGCTGTCAGCGACCGGGCGGTACGCAGCAGCACCGGCTGGCGTGCCTTCACGTACGAGGCGAACGAGGGGTACGCGAGGGTCTGCGTCGCCGGTACGGCGGCCTTCGAAGCGCTGGTGCAGACGGGTGTGGTCATGGCTCCACGCTAGATTCGCCACCCGCCCCCGCTCATCGGCCACAGGTGCCGAAGAAGACTCCCCCTCAGGTTGTAGAGGTGGGGCTGCCTCCACCTCCTGAAGGTGGACGAGGGGGGCGCGTCTACTGCGGGATCACCCCTGGGGGCTACCCGTCCCCGGCGAGCACCAGCCCGGACGTGGGCACCCCTGTCCCTGCCGTCACCAGCGCGCGCTCCGCCTCCGGCACCTGGTTCACGGCCGTCCCCCGCAGTTGGCGTACGGCTTCCGCGATGCCGTTCATTCCGTGGAGGTAGGCCTCGCCCAGTTGGCCGCCGTGGGTGTTGAGGGGGAGCTCGGCCCGGTGTACGAAGTCCGCGGCCTCGCCCGGGGCGCAGAAGCCGAACTCCTCCAGCTGCATCAGGACGAACGGGGTGAAATGGTCGTACAGGATCGCCACGTCGATGTCCTGGGGGGTCAGGCCGGAGGTGCGCCAGAGCTGGCGGGCGACGACGTTCATCTCGGGGAGGCCGGTGAGGTCGTCGCGGTAGAAGCTGGTCATCTGTTCCTGGGCGCGGCCCGCACCCTGGGCGGCGGCCGTGATGACGGCGGGCCGGTGGGGGAGGGCACGCGCGCGTGCCAGGGACGTGACGACGATCGCCTGGCCGCCGTCGGTCTCCTGGCAGCAGTCCAGGAGTTTGAGCGGCTCGACGATCCAGCGGGAGGCCGCGTGGTCGGCGAGGGTGATGGGGCGGCCGTGGAACCAGGCGGCCGGGTTCGTGGCCGCGTACGCGCGGTCGGTCACCGCCACCTGGCCGAAGGCCTCCGGGCCGAGGCCGTAGGTGTACAGATAGCGCTGGGCCGCCATCGCCACCCAGGAGGCCGGGGTGAGCAGGCCGAAGGGGAGGGACCAGCCGAGGGCGACCCCCTCGGCGGAGGGTTCGCGGTGCTGGACGCCGGAGCCGAAGCGGCGGCCGGAGCGTTCGTTGAAGGCGCGGTAGCAGACCACGACCTCGGCCACGCCCGCGGCGATCGCGAGCGCCGCCTGCTGGACGGTCGCGCAGGCCGCGCCGCCGCCGTAGTGGACGCGCGAGAAGAAGGACAGCTCGCCGATCCCGCAGGCCTGGGCCACGGTGATCTCCGGGCTGGTGTCCATCGTGAACGTGACCATGCCGTCCACGTCGGCCGCCGTGAGCCCCGCGTCGTCGAGCGCCGCGCGGACCGCCTCGGCGGCCAGGCGCAGTTCGCTGCGGCCGGAGTCCTTGGAGAACTCGGTGGCCCCGATGCCGACGATCGCGGCCCGGCCTCCGAGCGCGTCACGCGCGCGTGCGCTCATTCGGCGTCCCTCATCGAGAAGGTGACCGTCCCGGTCACATGGTTGCCGATGCCGTTGGTCCCCACGATCCGGACGGTGACGGTGGCGTCTTCGAGAGCTTCTATTGTTCCGGTCAACACCATCGTGTCCCCCGGGTAGTTGGGCGCTCCCAGCCTGATGGCCACCTTCCTGAGCACGGTCCGTGGTCCGAAGTGGTCGGTGATGTAGCGCCCCACCAGGCCGTTCGTCGTGAGGATGTTCATGAAGATGTCCGGGGAGCCCTTCTGCCGGGCCAGTTCCGGGTCGTGGTGCACGTCCTGGTAGTCCCGGGAGGCGATCGCGCCCGCGACGATCAGCGTGCGGGTGATCGGGATCTCGAGGGGTGGCAGTTCGTCGCCCTTTCTCATTCAGCGGCCTCCTCGGCGGCGACGGCGGCCTCCTCGCCGGCGCGGAAGACGGGAAGGGTGAGGTCACCGTCGTACGTCCGGAAGACGAGCCGCACCGGCATCCCGATCCGCACCTTGTCGTACGGCGTCCCGACCACGTTGCTGATCATCCGCACGCCCTCCGCGAGTTCCACGAGCACGACGGCGTAGGGAGGGTCGAAGGCCGGGAAAGGCGGGTGGTGCATGACGACGTACGAGTGGACGGTCCCCTCGCCGCTCGCCTCGACCGTGTCCCAGTCGGGGCCGCCGCAGTGGGCGCAGCCCGGGAGCCAGGGGAAGCGGAGGGTCGCGCAGGAGGTGCAGCGCTGGATGAGGAGTCGGTGCTGTTCGACGCCTTCCCAGAAGCCCGCGTTGTCACGGTTGACGACGGGGCGGGGGCGCCGGGGCCGGGGAGGGGTCTTCTTCCCCTGTGCCGGCGCGTACTTGAGGATGCGGAAGCGGTGGGTGCCGACGAGGTTCTCGCCCACGCGGACGTCGGTGCGTGTCGTGACGAAGTGGCCGGTGCCGAGCTTGGTGGCCTTGCGGCCCGAGACCGACTCGATGACGGTGTCGAAGGTGATCCGGTCGCCGGGGCGCAGGGGCTGGAGGTACTCCTGCTCGCAGTCGGTGGCGACGACCGACGTGCAGCCCGACTCGTCGAGGAGCGCGAGGAGTTCGTCGTACGCCGATGACCTGCCCGTGTGCCCGGTCAGCCCGCCCATCGTCCAGGCCTGGAGCATGGTGGGCGGGGCGACGGCATCGGGGCCGGTGTAGGCCGGGTTGGCGTCGCCCAGGGCTTCGCACCAGTGCCGGATCATGGGGAGGTTGACGGGGTCCTTGCCGACCCCGGCGACGGCGGCGGGTTGCCCTTCGTAGGCCTTGAGCCGGGTCAGCAGGTCGTCTGCCGGGGGGTGGGGGCCGGGCCGGGGGACCGGGTGGACCGTGCCGCCGGCTGGGGGCAGAGCCGCGGAGGCGTCCGGGGAGCGGGGCGCGGGCCGGGGCGCGTCCGTGCCGTGGACCTCCGGCTGGGCTGCGGAGGTGTCCGCGCGGCGGGGCGCGGGCCGGGGCACCGGATGAACCGTGCCGCCGGCTGGGGGCAGGGCCGCGGAGGCGTCCGGGGAGCGGGGCGCGGGCCGGGGCGCGTCCGTGCCGTGGACCTCCGGCTGGGCTGCGGAGGTGTCCGGGGGGTGGGTCTCCGACCGGGGTGTCAGACGGTCCCCGTCAGCGGCCTGCGGCCAGGCTGCCGTGGCATCCGGATCGCGGGTCTCCGACCCGGGTGCCGGGCCGTCCGTGTCGCCGGACTGCGGCTGTGCCCCCGGGGCATCCGGGTGGGGACCCGGCGGGGCCGCCGAGTCGTTCGCACCATCAGGGTTCGGCCGGCCCGCCGAGTCGTCCGGGTCGTAGGCCTCCGGCCGGGGCGGCGGGGTGTCCGGATCGTCGCCCATGACGGCAACCTCCTTGTCCGCAAGATCTCCTGACTGTCCGTCAGATCCAGTGCGGTGTCAAGGCCGTCGCCGCGCACGCGAACACGCCTGCGCGGCGGCGCCGAAGCACCGCCGCGCGGACGTGTCCCACCCCATGAAGCCCACCATCAAGCCCACCCCGTGAAGCACCCCGTCGAGGGCCGGTCAGCCCTCGCCCATCACCACCACAGCGGGGTGAAGTTGACGGTTGTGTTGTTGTTCCCCTGGTTGACGGTCGTGAACGCGGAGCCCTTGACCTGGGCCGTGTTGCTCTGGGCCGAGGCGCCGGAGCCGACGGCGTTCTGCTGCGTGGTGGACGAGTTGCCGTTGTTGTCGCGCCCGACACCGCTGCCCACGATGCTCGCGACACCCGCGTTCGATCCGTTGTCCGCGAAGCCGCCGTTGTCCGCCGCCGCGACGCCGGTGAAGAGTGCGGCGGCGAGCGGGAGGGCGGAGACGGCGGCGATGACGCGGGCGGTACGGATGCTTGCCATGGTGTTTCCTCCAGAACCCGGCCTGTTGCCGGTAGTACGTCAAGTGAGGCTTTTCCCGGGGAAGTTGGCCGACCACCCCGGTGCTGTGCACGACGTCGCGAGATCAGAGTTGCCCACCGAATCCCCGGCGAACCAGAGCGGAAGCGGTTATTCCCCCTGAAGCGTGAGGACAAGTCGATAAACCCCTTTCGCGACTTCAGTAGGCAGATCATGACGATAAGGACGCTCAGTCGCCAAGTGGGACAACAGGGGAAGCGTTCCGGCACGTTTCCAGCCAATCTCCCGACCCCGGCGCGTCGCACCCGCCACCCCTTCCCTTTTTCGAACGTACGTACGAACATGGAGTCATGGCCACCACAGACCGGCAGGCCACGACGCTGGCCCTCGCACACGCCCTGTCAGCCGCCGAACGCGGGCTGGCCGTCATCCCCCTGTCCCGCACCAAGCTCCCGGCCCTGCGCTCCCCCCACCGCGACGACGGCTCCCCGACCGCGCCCTGCCACGGCGAGTGCGGCGCGTGCGGCCACGGGGTCTACGACGCCTCGACCGACCCCGTCCGCATCCGCGAACTCTTCGCGGCGGCCCCCTGGGCGACCGGCTACGGCATCGCGTGCGGTCTCCCGCCCCACCATCTGATCGGCCTGGACCTGGACACCAAGTCGGGCACGGACTCCTCGGCGGCCCTGCGCGAACTGGCGCTGCGCCACCTCTTCACGATCCCCGACACGGTCGTCGTCCTGACCCCGAGCGGCGGCCGCCACCTGTGGCTGACCGGCCCGCCCGACGCCGCCGTCCCCAACTCGGCCGGCCGCCTCGCCCCCGGCATCGACATCCGGGGCGCCGGCGGCTACCTCGTCGGCCCCGGCTCCCGCACCGACCACGGCGTCTACACCACCGCCCCCGGCACCGCCCACCTCGCCCCCGCGGCCTGCCCACCGGCCCTGCTCCGCCTGCTCCTGCCACCACCGCGCCCCACCCACCCCGCGACCCATCCCTCGGCCGGCGACCAGGGCCAGGGTCTGGTCCAGTTCGTCCTCGCCGCCCACGAGGGCCAGCGCAACACCCGCCTCTTCTGGGCCGCCTGCCGCGCCTACGAGAACGGCATCGGCCCCGCGCTGGTCGCGCCCCTGGTCGACGCGGCCCTCAACGCGGGACTCACGGAACGCGAAGCACGGGCGACGATCGCGTCGGCGGCACGGATGACGGGGCATCGCCCTTGACGAGCGCTGGGATCCGCGCAGCGGGTTCCGCGCAGCCCCGCCGACTCCCCTCCGACCACCGCAGACGTCGCCGTGAGCGTCGCGCCCCTGCCTCATACCGCCCGCTACTCGTCCGGTGCGACCCTGCCTCACACCGCCCGCTACTCGCCCGGACTCCACCTCGACCGGTGTTCGACCAACCACTTCGAGGCGTACGCCACCGCCGCAGCCAGGTCGAACAGGCGGCAGTCGGCCGCGCCCACCGGGCCCCGGGACACCGGACGTTCGGGCAGTGACTCGTAGGCGTCGCCCAGCGCCGGGAAGTCCGACGCGTCGAAGTCCACGTCGCGGTAACGGTGCCAGCGCCTTCGCGAACCGTCGGCAACCGCACAGCCGTACTCCCGGCTTCGCCGGCCCGGCACGCGGTACTCGGCCAGGTGGAAGGCCGTACAGACGGAGTAGCCGACGCCCAGCAGCAGAACGCGGGCGCCGGCTTCCTCCAGCCGGGCGAGGGGGGATTCCTCGCCGAGATGGCAGTTCAGGTCGTGTCCGGCGGTGATCCGCGCGGCGCCCGGCCCCAGGGCGGCGAACGAACTCTGCGGATGGCTGCTGCGCAGTGCGCCGGGCCGGGTGCGGACCTCCTCCGGCAGGACGCCGACCCCGTAGCTCGGGGTCCGCACCGGATCGAACGCGGGCAGGGTGGCCCGCAGCCGCGGCCACTGCGACGGCGGCACGGCGCACCCCCGTATGACCGGCCAGCGGGACGGGTCGGAGTTGTCGGGGGTCTGGGTGTAGACCACGAGCGTGCCGTCCGCACCGAGCGCGTCCAGGAGCGCGTCGACGACCGCCCCGGCACCACCGCGCACCCACCCGACAGCCCTCAGGGACGCGTGCACCAGCACGGTGTCGCCGGGCCGGATGCCCAACGCCCGTAGCTGGAAGGCCAGTTCCTCGGGACCGAGGGAGCCGGACGGGCCGACGGGAGGGGCGGCACGGACGGTCAACGCAGCGCTCCCTCGAAGACGCCGGCGGCTCTGTACGGCTCGGCACCCGAGACGCCGGTGACCCTGCGCGGCCGCTCGTGCGGCACATCGGTGATCCGGCGCAGTTCCTCCGGCGGCAGCGCGGTCCACAGCAGCCGCAGGTCGTGGCGGGCGGCGGAGGCCAGGGTCCTGCCCTCGGTGCTCCTGCCGTCCCGGAACTCACGCAGTCCGATGTCCCCGCCCCGAGCCATGGTGTACGGCGGTACCGAGTGCCGGGACAGCACCAGCGCCCCGGGACCGGCGTCCCCCGCGGTCCCGGACGCGAACAGACGTCGTACGTCGTGGAAGTGGCGCTCCTGGAGACTGCCGATGTCGATCACCGTGGCGTTCTCGGGGGCCGGGCCGCCCTGCCGGAGACCGAGCGGGACCGTGGCGCGGTCGTGCACCAGGACATGGGCGGCCGCGTACCGCAGGGTCTGCTCGTGGGCGGTGGCGCCGCCCTTGCCGCCGAGCCGCTCCAGGACGTGGGCGCGGCGGGCAGGGGTCAGCGTCCGCACCAGATCGTCCAGCGCGGTGACGACACCGGGCGACGGAAGGGTGTCGTAGACCCCGAAACCGCCCGGCACCAGGGACGACAGGAGCCGGCCGAGACAGCGGGCCAGCAGGTCCGTCTCCTCGGCCACGGCGGGCCCGGACAGACCGTTGACCCGGCAGCCGAGGGAACCGGCCAGCACGATCTGGAGGTGCGGGGCGCGGCGCCCCGCCTCGGTCAGCCGGGACGCCATGCGTACGGCCGGGAGGACATAGCTGAGCGCCCGGAGCGGGGTCGTGGTGCTGGCGCCGTACACGACCCGCAGCACCAGCGGGGCACGGACGGCCTCGCCGACGGCCCGCAGCAGGGGGGCGGCGCCGTGGCGGGGCAGGCCCTGGATGTAGCCCGAGCGTCTGGCCTCGGCACCGATGACCGCGTTCAGCAGGCGGGGGCGCAGCCGGTTGACCTCACCGGTCTGCTGTGCGTCGGTGCACGGCGGAAGGGTGTCCAGCAGGCCGCGGACGTCGGTGTCGGTCAGGAGCCGGGGTTCCTTGCCAGGTCCCAGGACAGGCACCCCCCGCATGATGGCAGTGAGCAGATTCGCCTGCTTCTTTCCCAGGGGCGGCGCCCCGTCGGACACGTTGGGCATTGTACCTGACAATTCGCCAATAAAGCCTGAATAGTTACGAGTTGATGGCCTGGATTGTGCCACGTCCGGTCGCGTGGGCCCGTGCGAAACTGGAAACCAGGTACGCAAGCCACATACCGGGGGATGAGATGGTGCCGGTGTACCGCTATGCCGTCAGCTATGCGCACGGCAGGGACGAGGCCTGGGTCGCGAGATTCCTGGACGAGATGAGACGGCGTCTGGACGCGGCGGACGGGCCGCGGTTCCGTCGCCTCGTGCCACCGGCCGCCCCGACCGGCGGACGGGACGAGGGGTCGTACGGCGTCGGGACGGCGGACATCGTGCTGGCCCTGTGCAGTCCGGCGTACTTCAACGAGGGTCCGGCCCAGCGGGACTGGGCGGTCCTGGCGCTGCGCCGGAGTCTGGGGCAGGCCCGGACCGGTGTGGCCCCACAGCTCGCCCTGCCCCTGGTCTGGGAGCCGGTCGACCGGCGGCTGCCGGAGCCGGTCGCGACGGCCGACGTCCTCTCGGCGGGCGGGCCGGCCGAGTACCGCGCGCTGGGGCTGGCGCTGCTGACCATGCAGGCCGCGCGGCACCGCGCGGCGTGGGACCGGGTGCTCGATGCGATCGTGGCCCGCATGACCGCGATGGCCACGGCCGGCGCGGCGGCACCCGAGCTGGACGACCGGTTGGCCGCGGAGGCCCCCGACGCGCTGTCGGCCGACGACGCGGCCTTCACCGAGCGGTTCCGCAAGGAGGTGACCCCGGTCCTGCCCGCCCTGCCGGTCGCCCGCACCGTGAGCGTCCTCCGCGGCTCCGGGAGCGCCCCCGGTACGGCGCCGGACAGGGACGACCCGCCCCCGGACCAGGCCCCGGCCGTGGCACTGGCCGCCGAACTGCTGCCGGAGCTGGGCCGACGGCTCCTCCTCGTCGGCCCTCCTGGAGCCGGCCACACCACCGAACTCGCACGCCTGGTCGGCCGGGCACTGGACGACGGGACGCCGGGGCTCACGGGGGCCGTGCGCCACGACGGGACGCCTGGGCGCCCGGGGCCCGTGCGCGCCCCAGACGACGCGACACCCGGGCAACCGGGGGCCGGGCGCCCCTCGGACAACGCGACACCCGGGCAACCGGGGGCCGGGCGCGGCTCGGACGACACGACACCCGGACAACCGGCGGCCGGGCGCGGCTCGGACAACGCGACACCCGGGCAACCGGCGGCCGAGCGCGCCTGGGACGACACGACACCCGGACAACCGGCGGCCGGGCGCGCCCCGGACGACACGACACCCGGACAACCGGGGACCGGGCGCGCCCCGGACGACACGACACCCGGGCAACCGGCGGCCGGGCAGTGGCTCGACGGTGGGACGCCGGGACACCCGAGGGCGGACCGCACATCGCACGACGGCATACCCGGGCAGCCCGACGCGGCGGGGCCGCCCGACGACAGGACGCCGGGACACCCGAGGGCGGACCTCGCACCCGGGCAGCCCAGCGCACCCCGGCCGTGGGACGGCGATGCCGCGACCGGGCGCTCCCGTGCGGTGCCGGGGTCGGCCGGGGTGGGGCGGGCGCCCTGGGGGTGCCGGATACCGTTCGTGCTGTCGGCACGGTCGGGGGCGTTGCCCCGGCTGGACGGGATGGTGCCGACGCTCGCTCCGCTCGCGGCCGCGCAGGAGCCGGCCGGCTGGGCCGCCCGCCAACTGCGGTCCGGGCGGGCCTTCCTGGCCGTCGACGACCTGGACGCGGTACCCGAGGGCAACCGGGCCGCCGTATGGGAGTGGCTGCTGCGTCTGCTGGAGACCCACCCCCGGGCGCCCTGCGTCATCGCCACGAACGGCACCGGCGTGCCGTGGTCCCGACTCGGGGACGACTTCCGGGTCGTGGGCCTCAGGCCCCTGGCCCCGGATGACACCCGGACTCTCCTGAACGCCCGCGCGGCGGCGTCCCCCGGGGATCGGCACTCCCTCGACGTGCTGCTGCGGAGGTTCGACACCGATCCCCTGCTCGTCGGTGTCGCCGACCGCCCGGCCGCCGCCGCGGCGCTGCTGCGGGCGGTCGGCTCCGCCGGCCGGCCGGAACGGATCTCCCGGCACCGGCTGTTGCGCGCCGCCGTCTCCGTGGCGTGGCGCAGACCGCGCGAGGAGACAACCGCCCCTCCCGTGCCCGGCCTCGCCGCGAACCAGGTACCCGACAGCGTGCTGCGGGCGGCCTCCGGTCGGCTGGCCGTCGCCACCCTCGCACTGGACTGCTCCCGCATCCCGCTGCGGACCGCACTGAGCGCCCTGAGGGAGCCCGGCCTCTCCCACTCCGCCTCGTCCGAGCGGCTCCTGGCCGCGCTCGCGGACCGCGCGGGCGTGGTGTTCCGACCCGGACCCGACACCGTGGCCTTCCCGAACCCCGAGGTCAGGACTTTCCTGGCGGCACACCACCTGGCGCACACGCCCGGCACGGACACCGACGAGCTGCTCCGCGCTCACCCGTCCGCCGAACTCGGCGAGCTGCTGCGCCAGTTGCGGGCCGTCGAGACCGGCACCGACACCGTCCGCAGCGTCCTGGCGGCGCCGGGAGGCCCGCCGCGCCGGCTGTCGGCCGGCAGCCCGCCGCCGCGTCCCGCCGTACGGCGCACGGACGTACGGTCCTCCGACGAGCTGCGGGCCCTGCTCCGGGCCGGTACCGCCGTACCCGAACTGCGCTGCTCCGGAACGGTGGACGGGCTGGCCGAGGCGCTGCCGCTACTGCCCGGGCTGCGCTCGCTGGTCCTCTCGGACGACCCCTCGCTCGTCGCCCTGCCCGAGTTGGCCGGATGCCGCTCGCTGAGGTCGGTCCGGGTGCTGCGCTGCCCGAACCTGCGGGATCTGACGGCGCTGGAGTCCTCGGCGGTCATGTTCCTCGACATCGACCCGTGGCCGAATCTGCCCGTACCGGACGACCTGCGCCGCACGCGCTGGCTGAGCCGCGTGGACCTGGTGACCGGCGGCCCGCGACCCCGCCCGGCCGCCGTGCCGGCCCAGCTCGGCGCGGTGTTCCCGGAGATCCGGATACGGCGCCGGCTGCACGGCTGACGGCCTGCCAGGTGCGCCCGTTCTCCCGGGAGAACCGCGCCGTCGGACAGATTCGCCGACGGAGTAGTGACCGTAGACGCCATGGGGAAGAGTGCAACGGGATGCGGTCGCCGACGCCGTGGGCCGACGAGGGGGGACAGTGGCTTGATCAAGCTTTTCGACCCGACCGAGGAGACGAACCGGCCCGGGCGGTCGGGCAGCGCACCCACGGGCCGCACGCCCACGAGCGGCGCCACGGCAACGGGTGGCGGCACGGCCACGGGTGGCGCCACGGCCACGGGTGGCGGCACGGCCCGCCTCGACGAGCAGGTCTACCTCTTCGACGACCGGACCGTCCTGGCCGTCAACGTCGCGCTGGCGTCCGGCCGTCCGCTGCTCGTGCTCGGCCCGCCGGGCTCCGGGAAGTCCGCGCTCGCGCCGAACGTGGCCCGGCTGATGCGCTTCCGCTACTACGCGGAGGTGGTCACCGCCCGCACCGAACCGCACGACCTGCTCTGGCGCGAGGAGGCGTTCCGCCAGCTCAACGACGCCACGCAGGGCACGCTCCAGGACCCCGGTTCGCGGGCCTACTTCCGGCCGGGCCCCCTGTGGAAGGCGCTCGATCCGGCCATGGACGAGGAGGGCCCGTCGGCCCTGCGCGACCGGCCCGCGGTGGTGCTCATCGACGAGATCGACAAGGCCGACCCCGATGTCCCGGACGCCCTGCTCGATCCGCTCAACAACCTCCGTTTCGTGGGCCCGGACCGCCGGACGGTGACGGCGGCCGAGGACGCGGGCGCACCCCTGGTGGTGATCACGAGCAACGAGGAGCGGGAGCTGTCCACCGCCTTCCTGCGCCGCTGCATCCTGCTGCGCCTGCGGCCACCGGGCCGCGAACACCTCCTGGAGGTCGCCCGCTTGCACATGGGGGACGACTACGACGAGGCACTCACCCTGGAGTTGGCCGACATGTTCGAGAACGAGTCGTCGGTGGCCACCCGCCCCGCGGCGAGCACCGCCGAGTTCCTGGACACCCTGCGCGCCTGCCGCCAGATGAACCTGACGGCCGACTCGCCGGAATGGCGGGCGGTCGCCGACCTCGCCATGGTGAAGGGCTCCCCCGACCCCGCCGCCTCCCCGTGAACCCGGGGAGCCCGGCCCGGCTCGGCGACGTGCTGCGGACGGCCCGCGCGCTGCAGGTGTCCGACCCGGCCGACCTGACCATGGTGGCCGCGGCCCTGGGACTCACGCTCCCCTCCGGCGGCCCCGCCCCGTCCGCACCCACGCACGCGCCGCCTGGTTCCGGCCGCCGTGCCGCGGGCACCGCGCGGCCCGCCCGAGACGGGGCTACGACGGCCCGCGCGAACCGCTCGCCGGCCGGCACCGGATCCTCCGGCCGGGCCGACGCCGCAGCCGTACCGCCCCACAGCGCACGGCGGCCCGGTCCGGAAGGCGCCGACTCAGCGCCGTACCACCAGGGCTCGGTGCCGTACCCCCAAGACCCGGCGCAGCATCACCAGGACCCCGCCTCCGCCCCCACCGGCCCGGGCGAGCAGGCCCCCGCCCCGGTCCACCGGACGGCCACCGGCGGTTCCCTGCTCCTCGTCCGTGCCGCGCGTCCGGCGGCGGGCCGGGAGGCGGAACCTCCGCTGTGGCGCGATGTCGCTCCGGCCGGCTCCCGGGACGACGGCCCCGGGGAACTCCTCGGCCGGGCCGAGGCGTTCGACGTGCCGTGGCCGACCGCTCTGCCCAGGCCCGCCCCGCCGTGGAACCCGCGGACCGAGCGGGCCGTCTTCCTCGCGGTGGCCAGTACGTACGCGACCGGACGCGCGGTCGACCACCGCCGGCTGGTGGAACTGGTCGTGCGCGGTCTCGCCGGTGGCCGGGCCGCCCGGCCGCGGGTGCCCTACCGGCAGCGGTCCACCACCCGGGCCGGAGCACTGCTGCTGCTCGACCGCGGCGAGTCGATGCGGCCCTTCCGGCACGACCAGGAGTGGATCGTCCGGCTCGCCGCCCGCATCCTGCCGCCGGGCGGGCTGCGCGTCCTGGACCTGCGCATCGCGCAGGGGGCCAGCCGCGACCGGGGGCGCACCTGGGAGCCCCACCCGGTGCCGCCGCACGGACAGCCCGTGCTCCTGCTGTCCGACCTCGGGCACCTCCAGCCTCCGCTGCCCGGCCGCCACCACTCCTCGCCGGCGAGCTGGCTGCCGTATCTGCGCCGGCTGCGCGAGGCGGGCAGCCCCGTCGTCTGTCTCACCCCGTATCCCGCCGAGGAGTACCCGCCGGCCGTACGGCAGACCGTCACGCTGGTCCCGCTGGACCGCCGGGTGTCCGTACGGCTCGCGCAGACCGCCGCCCGCCGGGATCCGCGGCGGGCCGGACAGCGGCGATGACGGCGGCACCCGAACGCGGTGCCGCGTACCGGCTGATCGCCGAACAGCACCGGCACCAACCCGACGTGCTGCGGCTGGCCCGGTCGCTGTGCCTGGCCGCCCAGGCCGAACCGTACTTCCTGCGCGGCGCCCGGCTACGGTTCGCCCCCAACAGCGGCACCGGCCTGGAGGCCAGGCTGTCCTTCTCACCTCTGGTGGAGGCTGCCGACAGCCGCGCCCTGGTGCTGAACCCGGAGGTGAGCGCGGAACTGCGGCGACAGCTGTACGACCACGATCCGCACCTGCTCGGCTCGGTCCGAGACTTCACCCGGGCCGCCCATCGCTGCGCGCCGCCCCTGGTCCGCGGATTCGAGGAACTGCTGTGGTCGGCGACCGTCGGTCCGCCGCTCTCCGAGGCCGGTATCGAGCGGATCCTGACCCCGCTCTTCCGGCAGGTGCTCGCCGAGGGGGTCACGGGGGCCGAGGCCGGCCGCTGGGTCCTGCGGTTCCTTCCCCGGCTGCCGGAAGCCGTACGGGAGTCGCTGCCGGCCTGGCGGCTGCAGGTGATGGCGGCGGAGCGGCTGGGCATGGAACCGCCGCGCGCCCTGGTCACCCGGGCCGACGCCGACGAGATCCGGACGGTGCGGGCGATGGTCCACACCGAGGTGGACATCGGAGTGCGGGCCGTGGCGGACGGCCTGGTCCTCAGTCGGCCCCCGGAGCCGGGCGCGCTGGTCTGCGGGGCGAGCGGGGCGGGCCGGGTCCGGCTACGGCTGCGCGGCGCGCTGCCCGGCGCGCGGTGGCACGAACTGGACCTGCACGAAGGCGAGCACACCGCCCTGAACGTGAGCGTGGCCGCCGAGGCGCGCACGGACGGCACGCTGCTGGCCGCGCAGGCGGAGCTGGGCGGCACCCTGCTGTGCGCGCGGGCGGGCCACCGGGCGGCGGTCGCGACGACCGCGGACGGCCGGAACGTGCTGCGGATCGACGACGGCGAGTCCGTGCTCCCGGTCGAACTGCCCGACCAGCCGCGGCTGCTCGCGGTCGCCGATGCCGGGCCCGCGGCCACGGCGGTGGTGAGCGGCAAGGGGCTGCACGTGGTGACGACGGCCGTGGACGGAACAGCCGACGCCGTCCTGCACCCGCTGTCGGTACAGCCGACGGCCGTGGGCTGGTCCCGTACGGCGGAACGCGGCGTGCTGTGCCTGGCCGCGGGCGACGAGGTCCTGCTCGTCGACGACGGCGATCCCGACCGGATCCTGCGCGCACTGCCGCATCCGGCCCCGGTGGTACGGCTGTGGTGCTCGGTCCGGGCGGGCCTGGTGGCCGCGGCGGACGCGAGCGGGGGCGTGACGGTCCACCGCCTGGCCTCGGATCCGGACAGCGAGGTCGGCCGGTGGCGCCCGGGGGCGGGGGTCACCGCTCTGTGCGGCGATCCCTGGTCGGGAGCGGTGGTGTGGGGGGCGGCGGACGGGCGGGTGTACGGGGTGGGGGGTGGTGCGGTCGGGGCGGTCTCCCCAACGGACGCCGGCTCCGTCTCTGCTTCTGATCCCGCCTCCCCCTCCGGCCCCTCCGCCTCCGGCTCTGGCTCTGGCTCTGGCTCTGGCTCCGGCAGCGCGGCCGGTGCCGTCGAGGTGCTGGGCGTGCTGCCGGCGCCGGCGTCCTCTCTCGCGCTGCTTCCCGAGGCCGGTCTTGTGGTGGCCGCGGACGGGGGTGACCGGCTGCGGCGGCTGCCCTGGCCGGGGGGCGGGACGCCCGGCGCGGTGCCCATGCCGTTCCGGGTACGCGAGGTCCATGCCGCGGCGGGCGGGCTGCTGCTGGTGTCGGGGTACGGCGGCGAGGTGGAGATCCGCGCGGAGGACGGCCGGAGCCGGCTGCTCACCCCGGGGCCCGTGCCCTCCCCACCGGACGAGACGGAACCGGACTGGCTCCGGGACAGTGTCGGGGTGGTGCTGCCGGCGCGGAACGCCGTGCTGCCGACCGGGATCCGGCGCTGGGGCATCGGACACGTCTGCCTGCCGGCCGCCCTGCCGCCGGACTCGGCGGAGTTCGCCGCGCTGCTGACGCGGGCCCGCGAGCTGGGGCTGCGGGTGCTGGCGGAACTGGCACCCCCGGGCGAGGACGCCCCGTACGGCGAACTGCTCAGGCGGGCCTACGACCTGCTGGAGGAACCGGTCGACGGCCTCCGGCTCAGCGACACGCACCGGTGGCCCGCGCCCCTGCTCACCCGCCTGCGCCACCTGCTGGACGCCTATCCCCGGACGGCGATCGTCACGACGGCCACGCACCTGACGCCCTCCGACTCCCCCTTCGGCACGGGGCACCTCTCCCTGGGCCCGCCGCCGGAGCCCGCGAACGTCCCGGAACCGTCTCCGGAATCCGAGCCGCACCCCGGGTCCGCGACCCCCGCCGCGCCGCTCCCGCCGTACCGCGGCTGGGTCCTGCCGGACGGACTCTCGCGCCCGCAGGTGGGCCTGTTGCTGGCGCTCCCGGGGTGTCATGAGGTCCCCGCCTCGGTGCTGGCTCCGGACAGCCGGTCGGCCTCGACGCCACGGCCGCTGCTCGCGGCCCGCGCCGGACAGCTCGCGTTGCGCCACGGAGGGGTCGCGCGGGTGCCCACCGGAGTCGCGGGAGTGACCGCCGTCCGCAGGGACCACGCGGGGCAGACCGTCCTGTGTCTGACGAGTACGGCCGGCGTACCGGTCACCGCCCGGGTCGCCCTGCCCGAGGCGACCGCCGGAACCGAGCTGGTCGAGATCGCCCATGACCCCCCTGACACCTCCGGCCCCCCTGACCACCCGCCGACCGCGCCACCACGGATCCTGCGGCCGACCCCCGACGGCCTGGTCACGGTCGAGATCGACGTCGGCGGGACCCGCTGGTTCCGGGTCCGCGCGGACACCCACCCGCCCCCGGACGAGCCCGAGCCCATGGATCCCTTCGCCCCGACCGCCCGCTGACACGACACGGCCCCCTACGAGGAGTCCCATGCCCGGTCCCCATGTCTTCCTCAGCCGCAGCGAACCGCTCGGCTGCACCTGCAGCTGCTGGCCGGCCCGTCGTGCCATGGAGGAACTGCTGCACCAGGAGGGCTGCGAGCCGGTCGTCGTGGACCGTGAGTCCCTGGTACCGGGACAGGACTGGATGGCGGCCATCTCCGACGGCATGGGCAGCGCGCACGGCATGCTCCTGATCGTGTCGAGCCACGCCCTGCGGTCCGAGCACGTGCAGAACGAACTGGCCATGGCCGAACTGCGCAACCGGCACGACGGTTTCCCGGTGATCCTGCTGATGCTGCCGGAAGTCACCCTGGACGCCCTGGAGAAGAGCGGACTCGGGTCGCTCAGTCCGCACAGACGGCAGATGGTGCAGTGGCCGGGCAAGGACGACCTGGACGCCGTACGGCATGACATAAGACCCCAACTGGACCTGATGCGTGCCGAGTCGGGCGGGGCCAAGGTGCACCACCGGGTGGTCCACCATCTGCGGGAGGTGGACGCGGAGAGCCTGAGCCGGGCCGGTGCGACGCTGGGGGTCCCGCTGGAGACGCTCTCCCCGCTGATGCGTCACCGGCTCGCCTCGGGCCTGCTGGCCGAGCGCCCGAGCGAGCCCGGGTCCGACCCGCTGCGCGCGGCCCTCACCGAACTGCTGCCCCTGTCCGGTCCTGACGCCTCCAGGGAACTCGTCCAACTGAGCGTGACCCATGCCCGGGTGCCGGTGGACGAGGCGGCCCGGATGCGCGGGGTGCTGGGCGCGGGCTCGCCCAGGGTCGCGGTGCTGCCCGCGCTCTCCACGGACACGGCACGCCGCTACATCCACCGGGCCAGCGAACAGCCGTTGCCCTGGGACCACTTCGTCGTCCCGCTCACCGCGGGCACCGGTGTCCTGACGGATCTCGTGGTACGGATCGGCGAGGAACTCCTCGAGGAGTTCGACATCCACGACGAGGAGACGCTGCGGGAGCACGAGCACGACTTCGGCCCGGTGGTCGTGATCGTCCCGCACCCCCCGGACGCCGACCTGGTCAGGGCGCTCGACACGGCGTACCCGGAGGGGCTGCTGTTCCTGTTCGTGGTGGACGGAGAACTGCTCGGCGCCACCGGGACGCACACCCGTCTGGAGGGCCTGCCCGCCTGGCGGGAGGAGGAGATGAACCGCACGGTGCGACGGTTCGTGCGCCGGTACGGGACGCCCTCGAGCAACTGACGCCTCCGGGCGACGACCCGACCGCCCGCGGCACCGGTCACGGGCGGTCGGGTCGTACGGCCGGGCTCAGGTCGGGGGCATCTCCAGGTCGAAGTCGATCCGCTTGCGCTCACGCATCGACCGGACCGTGGGATGGTCAGGGCCGAACTCCTGCTCGGCGGCGAGCGTCGCGCTCCTGAGGTTCTGCTCGGCGTCGTCACCGATCAGGCTGCGGTCCAGGGCGACGTTGAACTCCGCGCAGAGCACCCGGGGGTGATGGTCGCGGTAGAGGACGCGGTAGGCCTCGCGGGCCACCTCGTCCTCGGCGAGTGCCTCCTCGTACCGGCCCAGAGCGGACAGCACGCCGGCCCGGTTGGCCCGGCAGGCCACCGTGCCGGGGTGGGTGTCGCCCAGTCGTCCGACGAGCAGCGGGAGCGTCCGGTCGGCGAGTTCCATCGCCTCCTCGGTCTCACCCTGGTTCCTGAGGATGGCCACCAGGTTGGTCGCTGCCGCCAGGGCGAACGGGTGCTCGAGGCCGAGGCGCTCGCGGTAGCGCCTGAAGTTCTGCCGTCCCAGCTCCATCGCCTCGAACCCCCTGGCCGGATCCGTCAGCGAGAGGGCGAGCAGGTCGCAGGCCAGGTTGGCCGTGCACGACATGGTGTCGGGATGCGGCTCGCCGTAGCGCTGCCGGTACACGTTCAGGGTGGAGCGCGTCAGGGCCTCCGCCTCGGCGTACTTGCCGAGGCGGCGTTGGGTCACCGCGAGGGACGCGTCCGTGCGCAGCACGTCGTCGGCGTTCTCGCTCAGCAGGCCGACGAAGCGTTTGCGAACCTCGTAGAGCAGATCGAGGGAGCCCTGGTAGTCGCCCGTGTCCCGGCGGTCCAGCGCCACTCCGTTGGCCACGATCCAGGTGAGCCGGTGCTGCAGTCCCAGGGACTGCCTGCACCTCTGATAGGCCTCCGTCGCCCGCTCCAGGGCATCACCGGGGCGGCCCGCGAGGCGAAGTGAGACGCTGAGGCTGTTCGCCGACCGGAGAGTCTCCTCGTGGTCCAGGCCGAAGTCCGGGCTGTTGAGGTAGAGCTCATAGGTCTTGCGGTCCTCGTCGTACGCCTCCTGGTAGCGGCCGAGGCCACGCAGGTCGGCACCGTAGTTGCGGGCGGTCACCAGCGTGTAGCCGTCGTCCTCGCCGAGTTGCGCGCGCTGACGCTGGAGTGTGTCGGCGTCCAGTGCGTGGGCTTCCCGGTAACGGCCCAGGGAGCGCAGCGGGTTGGCCACCTGCGCGGCCAGCCGCAGCCTGAGGTGATGGTCCGCGCCCAGGGACTCCGTCCAGACGTCGAGGGCTTTCTGCCCCAGCGCGGCAGCGGCCCGGTGGTCGCCGATCCGCCACTGGTTGCGGACCTGGCGGATGACCCACTCGCACACCCGCGCATCGGTGTTGAACAGTGCTTTGGACGGCTCCAGGTGGGGCAGCAGCTCCGCGAACCTCTGCCGGGCCGTCGCGCTGTCCTCCGGGGAGGCGGCCGAGGGCAACGCTCCGGCCAGCACGAGTTGTGCCTGGCGCTGAGTTCGCCGCTGTCGTTCGGGATCCTCTCCCAGCCACTCGCGCACCGCGGCCTGGACCAGTCGGTGCACCTGGATGGAACCGCTCTGCTGGTCCACCGTGGCCAGTGCGTACCGTCCGAGGTCACGGATCAGGTATCCCATCACCATGGGGTCCAGCACCGATTCGTCCCCGGTCTCCTCGGCGAGCCGGTTGCGCATGGCGTCGCTGTAGAGGAGGTAGTGCGCGATCGGCTCGGGGGACAGGAAGGCACACAGTTCCAGGAGCCGGACCGCCGCGGGCCGCTCGTTGCCGAGCCGGTCGACGGTCAACCGCCAGACCGCCAGGAGGGACTCCTGCTGGCTGTCCCCGGTGCCGTCCGTGCCGCTCAGGACCGAGGAGACCCGACTGTTGACCTGATCGAGGTAAGTGTCCAGGGGCATCGCTGTCTGGCGCAGCCATGCCGCCGCGAGCTCCATCGCCATCGGGAAGTCGCCGAGCGTGTCGGCGATCCGGTTCGCGTCCCGCACCGAGAGCCCGTCCACCCTGCGGCGCAGCAGGGCGATGCTTTCGGACCTGTTGAAGGAGTCGACCTCCATGGCGGTGTCGTTCTCCTCGTGCGGAGAACGCCGGGCAGTGAGGATGACGTGTCCCGGTCCCTCGTCGGGAAGGTACCGCTCCACCGTCGTGCCTCCCTCGTCCGTGTTCCAGGTCTCGCCGTTCGCGTCCTGGTTGTCGGTGAGGTTGTCGAACACCAGCAACCAACGACCGTGATCACCATTCTTCAGTGCGGTCATGGTCGCCTGTGCGCGTTCGTCCACCGTGTCGCCCGGAATTCCCAGCTCGAGGCCGAGGTCCGCGAGGAGCTGCGGGATCCGGTTGGGCTGTTCCGCCGGGATCCAGTGCACCAGGTCGTACTGGGAACCGTAGCGGTGGACGTACTCCTGCGCGATCTGAGTCTTCCCGATTCCGCCCAGGCCATAGAGGAAAGCCTTGCCGACGGGGGTGTCCGCGCGCAGCGACTCGGCGCTCAGACCGGTCCGCAACCGGTCCAGGTGTACGTCGCGGCCGGTGAAGGAGTTGTTGCGGCGCGGCACGTTGAAGATCCGGGGGACCAGACCCGGATAGGCGATGGTCCCGGTGACTGCGGGGGGCAGTGCCTGGAGTTCGAGCAGTGAGAAGAGCTTGCCGAGGACCTGCTCGGCGGACGCGTCCACCAGAGTGAATCCGGGCAGCCCGCGCAGTACGGTCTCCGGTTGGTGTTCCCGGGTGCGCAGGCCGATGATCCTGGCCCCTTCGGGTGACGCCACCAGAGCCCGGACCTCGTCGGCAACCGGAGTGGTGGCGAAGTCGGGCGAAAGGAGCGCGATGACCACGTCCGCCCCGTCCTCCGAACCGCTGGTCAGGGGCACGGACGCACTGCTTCCGCGCAGCGCCACGGCGATCCCCGCGGCTTGGAGCTGGGCTTCGATCCACTCCGCCCAGGCGCCGTCACGCAGCGCGTAGTCGACCCGCACCCGGGGCACGATGCGGCCGCCGGGTACCGGTGCCCGCTGGAAGCGCGCGAGCAGCTGCCTGCGCAACGGCTCCTCGACCGGACGCAGGGCCGTGACCTCCCCGTCCGTGATCACCGAGGTGAGACGTTCGTAGGCGCCCAGCAGGGAGGCGGGCTGGCGAGGCGTGTCCGCGACGGTGGCCAGGACCTCTTCGTAGGCGTAGAAGGGCTTGTAGGGGATCTCCACCGAGCCCCAGTACCCGTCGGGATCGGCCGCCCGCGGCGTGTCCTTGAGGAACTCCTGGAAGCGGTGGCGGGCATGTCCCCGGCTGATGGCCAGCTTCTCCTGCTCGGCGTCCTCCACCCGCATGGGCACGGGGAAGATCCTGACGTGCGGGGCAGCCCGCCGTACGTCCGCGGCCACGCTGGCGCTGCCGTCCACCGACTGGGTGTTCAGCGTGAAGCAGTTGACCAGGACATCCGGCATCAGCACCGTGGTGATGCCGGAGGTGTCGCTCCAGCCCGTACGGCTGTCGATCAGGGCGTAGTCGTAGTTGCTCCGCATGTCCTCGCGCAGGGCGCGCAGGAAGGCCGCGCCGTCGCGCTGTTCGTAGAACCCCTGCCAGTCGTATGTGTTGATCTTTTCGGAGTACTCCGGGGTCCTGCGTCCAGGGGAGACGAAGAGGACATAGCCCCCGCTGTCGAAGGTCCACGTCAGTGCGGAGGCGAAGCGCTCCACCCGGGCCTGCCGGCTGAAGTCGCCCCCGGCCGGCCTCGGCCTGGCCAGGTCGAACTCGCGGATCAGGTCGATGACACCGGGGGTGGAGCGCAGCTCCGGGTCACCGAGGAAGGGAGCGAAGTAGCGGTGCAGCCCCGGCGCCTCCAGGTCCCAGTCCATGGCCAGTACACGTTTTCCGTTGCTGGCCAGGATCCAGGCCACGTTGGCCAGGGCCATGGTGCGACCGGTTCCACCCTTGAACGAGTAGAACGTGACGATCGTGCCGGCGTCGCGGGTGCCGGCGTCACCCGGGTCGAACGTCATGACGAATACCTTCCGAGCAGGGGAAACGTATGGAGACCCTCGGTCGGCGTTGCCGGCGACCGCACGGCTTCCATGGACTTGAGCGCCTCGTTCTGGAGGCGGATGAGAACCTTGCGCAGGGAAGAGGTGAAGCTCTCCGCGTCCGGCAGTCCCCAGCGTTCGTATTCGCTGGTGCGTCCGCGCATCAGCGGGAGCGCGCGGTTGAGGAGTTCGTCCAGGACGACGGCCTGTTCGGCGGACTCGGTGTCGTCGCGGGCCCTTGGTTCGAGCGCCGTGGTCGCCTCGGGATTCCGCTCGTCGACAGCTGCCAGCAGCCGGTGCTTCTCCCGCCGCAGGGCCACCCACGCGTCGACCAGCAGCACGACGAGTTGCTCGGGGTCCTGTTCCCGGCTGATCCGGTCGACGGTCTCCTCGTCCAGCGGCAGCACGGTCGCGGTGAAGTCCAGGGCGGTGGCGGTGTTCTTCACCAGGGAGATCAGCGCCTCGTGTTCCCCTGGCGCGTAGGGGGACCAGTCCAGGGGCGTCTTTCCGTAGTACTGGTGAGAGTGCCGTTCGCCCGGCACGTCCTTCTGCGCCGTGGACGCCACGACGAAACTGACCGCCTGACTGCCGGCGGGCGCGGGCGCGCCGAGGGGCGAGTGGCTGCCGGTCGCGTCGAATCCGTGCACCTCGGGAAGTTGTTCGGCGGCCGCGACGATGCGGTCGGTGACGGCCCTCAGCACCTCCTCGTACTCGGACCGGTAACGCGCCTTCAGCCGCAGCAGGTGCAGCAGTCCGTCGAGCCGGTAGGCCTCCGACCGCACGCTCAGGGGCTGGTACGGGACGACGGCGTCCAGCGCGTGCGCGGGGTCGGGCTCCCACACGACGGGGACGACCGCGTCGGCGCTTCGGCCGGTCCTGGAGCGCTGCATGTTGAGCCGCCGCTGGAAATAGGACAGTTCGGCCCGGCAGTAGGACTGCGTGAAGTAGCGCGGTGAGTGCAGCACGACCAGGATCGTGGACCGGCCCAGCAGATCCACCGACACGTCCGACGACTGCGGGGTGCCGCGGACTCCCACGGCCTCCGGGGAGCGACCGGTGCGCTCAGCCACGGCCCGGCAGAGGTCGTGGAAGAACGACGCGACCCACTCCTCGTCGACGGTGCGCACGTGACTCAGGTAGAAGTGGCTCACGGTGACTCCAATTGCTTTGCCCCGACATCAGCCACGTCAAATCGGCTTGATATTCGAATAGAGGAGAAAGAAAAGTAAAGGGTTTTTGCGCACAATAGGCGGCATTCGACATCCCGTCGCAGGCCCAACGCCGCACAACCCGTTCCGCCCACGCCCCCTCCTCCGCTCGGTCTACCGTTCCGTCCCCGTATGCCGTAACGGCGGAGCCGCCGTTCACCGCACTGCTGGTCGATCTCGGAGGTGGCGGCCGGCCTCGGGCCGCACCGGACGGAGGGGCGTCTTCCGTCTCCGCCCGGACCACTCGAACAGGCGTCGATCCCCCGGTGTCCGACCCCACGGAAGGGTGAATCGCACGTGGCCCGCCCACCCGGAAGCCGAAGAGCTCCGCTTCATCGGTCATGCATTCGACGAAGTACGTCCCCCAGGACGTCAGGGCGGTCCTGTTCCGCCGCAGCACGCGCAGAGCCGCGACCACTTGTCGGCCGTACCGGTGCAGACGTGCCTCGGCCGCGCGGGCGGGCTCGCCGTCGAGCGTGTGGGAGACACGCGACCAGAAATCCAGCAGGCCGAGGTGAGCGTGCGCCCCTGTGAGGACGGCGCCGAGGGGGCGGGGATCAGGACGCCAGCCCACCTTGTGGTGCGTCCGGTCGTGCGGATCGGTCAGGTCGACCAGATCGGTCAGAGCCGCCAGGGCTATGTGACTCGTTTCGTGGAGGACGGTCTCGGCCAGCCGCACCGGGTCCTGCTCGGGAGCGGCCGCCACCGCCCCGTACGCCTCACGGGTGGACGAGCTGCGGCCCCGTCCGCGAGGGCCGGGCTGCAGCGGGACCAGTGCCGACCACAGGGCGGCACAGTCGGCGGTCCGCGCGGGCATCAGGTCGTTCAGCAGACTCCAGGCCTGCTCCAGCACCACATGCCAGGCGGCCAGTTGCGCCGAGGTCTGCCGGGGCTGGACCGGAAAACCGTGGACGTTCCGGTAGGGATCGGTGTCCTCCACGACCAGCGACAACCGGTGGGTGCCGGCGCGTGACGGAACCACCAGGCGGCGGGGCGCGAACCGGCGCGCCGCGCCGGGCCGATGCCCGTTCTTCCGCTCGCGGCCGCGAAGGTTCACCTCCCGGTCCGGGAGCTCCAGGATCCAGCCGTCCAGCCGGACGGTGCTCACGCCCTCCGGCAGCCGGACGCCGCCCAGTGTGGGAAGCCAGAGCAGCCCGTCACGGGCCTGGAGGTCCAGTCGCGGCCGCATGCCGACGCGTAACGCGGCGGCATACCCGAAGGTCCCCAGCCGGGCGAGGTCGACAGCGAGGTCGTCGTCCGCGCCGGTGCCGTGGAGGGCGCGTAGGCACCGCCTGAGCCAGACGCCGGCGTGCGGGTGCAGCAACACCGTGTCAAAGGCCCGCGGATCCGCCGCGTAGGCCTGGACACACAGGTCCCAGCCGAGGGACGCGCCCTCCCCCCACAGGTGGGGAACGGCGCCCCGGGCGGAATCGGCAAGGCCCTTCAGAAGCAGCAGGCGTTGGCTCGTCTGTCCTTTGCGGAGCACCGCCAGCGCCGGGGCGGCAGGACGGCAACGGGCCAGAGCCGCGAAGCCCTCGGCCGACATGCGTAACGCCATGGGTTCGGTCACGAGGCCCTCCCGAACCACTCCCTGACATCGGCCACCACCCGGTCCCGGATACGCGTGGTGAGCAGGCGGAGATCGGCGCAGTACACGCTGGGATTGTCGAATCCGTTACGGGGGTGGAAGCGGTGCGCCCGCAGTCCTCCACCGCACAACCGGACCACGGGACAGGCGAGGCAGTCGGCGGCGAGCGGGGCCGGTCCCGCGCCGCGGGCCGCCACCACCGCCGGATGACGGGCCACGGTGTCGAAGTCGTGGTCGAGCAGGTTCAGTCCGGTCGCCGCGGCGCCGTCGTAGGCGGCCTTCAGGTTGTCGGGGAGCTCCACCGACAGGTCGCTCTCCACCACGATGAAATCGGAGACCGCCCCCACGGCCCCCGACAGGGCCCGGCCGCTGAGCGCGCGGTCCATGATGTCCTCGAAGCGGGGGATCCGCGTCTCCTGGACCGGTGCGGTGTACCAGCGCTCGAAGACGGCCAGCAGCCAGTCGGCGTAGGGCGTCGCCAGGGAGTCGTGCCCGGGCGGCGGGTGCTCCCACGTGCTGTGCGGCAGAAGGAAGTTGATCATCGGGGGTTCGTGCGAGAGCAGTTCCTCGTACACCGCGACCGGATCGTTGGCGAGGTCCACCGTGCAGAGCAAACCGCTGTATCGCGCTCTGTTCTCCGGTCGCCTCAACAGTTCCAGCCCTTTCAGAACGGCGGTGTGGCTGCTCCGGCCGTTCCTGGAACGCCGATGACGGTCGTTCGCCGTGCGGTCGCCGTCGAGGCTGATCCCCACCGACATCCCGTACCGGTGGAACAGATCCAACCAGTCGGAATCGAGGAGTGTCCCGTTGCTCTGTAGTGAAATATCACAGTCGGACACGCCTCGTAGTGCGGATGTCAAGACCGACACGATGTGTTCGATCCGCTGTTTTCCGGCAAGGAGCGGCTCCCCGCCGTGCAACACGATGCGGACCTCGGGCAGGGCATGGGCCCTGGCATGCTCCGCCACCTTCTCGGCGAGCCTGTGGACCGACTCCTCCGGGATCACACTGGGTTTGCGCCGCCAACTGGTGTCCTGGAGTTCGTAGACATAGCAGTGATCACAGGCGAGGTTGCACTGCTGGGCGACCTTGACCACCCATTCACGAAAAGGCCGTACCTTCCGCATGTGCCACCTCCCGGGCCCCGGAGCCCCTCCGTGTCGGGCGCGATGCGGTGTCCGGCGGCAGCGCTGAATCGAACGAGGATGCACTGCCGTTCGGATCCCCGTGCTCGTACACGATCCGCCTGACGGTCTGACCGAGTGGGCCGGCGGGCAGGGCAGCGAGATCCCGCTCCGACTGTCCGGCCAGGTCCGGCATCCCCAGATCCACATCGGTCGCTGGCTTCTCCACGAACCCCCCGTGCTCACTCGTACCGTCACACCCGGCGGTTGCTCCGGGCAGGGCGGTGTGGATGTGGTCGTTGTGGGCGTGCGTCGACCCGCAACTCGGTTCGGAGCATGCCGAGTTGCGGGCGGATTCATGCGGTTCTGACTTCAGGGAAGCACACTGATCGCCCGGCGGCCAGGAACCCGTGGCCGCGCTCCTCGGCCAGCGGCCGGATCTCGCCATGATGCCCACCAAGGCCCCCTCGACAACGCGGTGTTGGCACCCGCACGACTCCAAGTCACCATGAGTCTTCCCCTCTTCATGGCGAGGTGACCCCCATGGCGGCAACCACACCTGGGCGAAACGTTCCTGGGCCGCGCGCGACGATAGGAAACGACGATCTGCCGCCGTTGTTCCGTTCCAACGACCAGTGGGCGCTGAATCGTCAGACCGAGGCGTTCCGGGCCACCACGACCCAGCTGTCGCTCCTGTTGGTGGCGACCGTCTGCGCCACCCTCGCCGACCACTTCGACAGCCATGTCCTCACGGCCCTGTCCGCCGTGCTGTACGGGCTCACCGTGGTCACCGGTGTCGTCGTCCAGCGCCGCCGGGCACGCGCCCACTGGCAGGCGCACCGGGACGCCGCCGAGACCGTCAAGTCGCTGGCGTGGCAGTACATGGTGCACGGCGGGCCGTTCCACTCCGAGGTGCCCGATCCCGACGGCCTGTTCAACCAGCAACTCGAGGAACACCTGCGGGCGTTACGGCGCATAGGCTGGCAGGAACCTGCCCACGGCCCCGGCGAGGAGCCGGTCGCGGGCGCGTTACCGGGCTCGGGCCGGGCCAGGAACACTTTGTGGGACCCGGCCAGCCGTCAGGAGGCGGACGATCCGCGCCATCCCCAGATCACCCGCAGCATGCGGGCGGTACGCGAGAAGTCCTTCGCCGTCCGGAAGGACATCTACCTGCGCGACCGGGTCGTCGAACAACTCAGCTGGTACGGCAGTCGGGCCGTCCAGGCGCGCCGGTCCGCCGCCGTCTGGTCCGCGCTGACCGCGCTGCTGACCCTGCTGGCCCTGGCCGCCGCGGTGGCCAGGAGCGCCGGCATCGCCTCCGGCTGGGACCTCAGCGGCCTGCTCGCCGCCTCGGCCGCGACCGGCGTCGCCTGGCTGCAGACCCGCCGTCACCACCCGCTCTCGTACGCGCACGCGCTGGTCCGGGAGGGACTGGAAACCCAGCGGGCCGTCCTCGCCCAGGGCGTGGCCGAGCACCAGTGGCCCCGGGCCGTCTCCGACACGGAACACCTGATGCTGCCCCAGCACACGGACTGGCTCGCACGGTTCGGGGGGTGAGGCGCGGCGGGCCGGGGCGAGGGCCTGTTGCGAAAGTGGCCTCGTCGCCCGGAGGGCGGCCGCGCGGCGTCCGGTGCGTGCTCTCGGCATGCCGCACGGAGGTTCCCGTACTGAGCTCGGGCTTTCGTCTTGCGGCAGAGGCCACTTTCGCAACAGGCCCTGGGTGAGACTCAGTGACGCCGCGCGCCGGGACGCCACAGGACGTTCACCGGTACGCCCACACGACCGGCGTAGGCAACGATGTCCCCGGTGCCGCCCGGACCGCGTGCCGGCTCGCCGTCCCACACGGCCACCAGCCGGTCCGTGTGGTCCACGATCCAGCGACCGGCCGCCGCGTACGCCTCCTCCCGGGTGCGTTCGACCGGCAGGTCGACCCGGTCCGCGCAGGCCAGCAGCAGCCGGCGGAACGCGACACGGACCGTCTGTCCGCCCAGGTGGCGTTCGTAGTCCGTGCCGGGGATCACGGCAGTGACGGGAATCCCGCTGCGCATCGCGAGGTCGGCGAACAACTGGTCGGCGCCGGCGGCCAGGGCGCTGAACGCCTCGACGGGACCACGCGCGGCCTGGTTCCTGAACTCGTCGAGAATTCCCGCGCTGACGCACTCCCGCACCGGCTCGGGGATGTCTCGGTGACCGGTGACCCCGATCCGAGTCGTACGCTCCACGCTCGCCGCCACCCCGTGAGAACCGGTCAGGACGCCCTGCTTCCCTACCCCGTCCCGACACCGAAGCCACACAGCCTGCCAGTGTGTTCGACGTGGACCACGAGCGATGAGAACCCCTGACCGATCTGGCCGGTCAGGGGCTCTCATCCGCTGCGGTGGGTGTGGGACCGGCTCGCTCAGATCGCGGGCGTCCCCCACGACCGCTGAGCACACCTTTGACGCGCTCTCGACATGGCGGGGCACCGGGTCTGCCAGCGTCACGTCGTAGCCTCGTAGTAGGCCCTTCTCCTCGACTGTGCAGCGAAGAACGTTGCTCAGGACCATGCGCTTACGTCGGGCGGTGTTCTCTCGCCTCCAACCCTCTCCCGCGAGTGGACTGGACCCCGACCGAGAGCGACGACGAAATCGACTTCCGGTATGTGCCGGACCCACGGCTGGCGCGAGCCCTGCTCGGGGCAGTCCGCGACTCTGGCCCCCGCGGTCAGCACCTCGTGAAGTCCGACCTCGCGGGGGTGCCGTACTCCCTGCGGCACGCCGGGGTGTCGCTCTGGATCAAATCGGGGGTGGATCCCGCGGAGGTCGCCGCACGCGCCGGCCACAGCATTGCCGTGCTGTACCGGTTCTACGCGAAGATCCTCAAGGGCGGCCAGCAGCAGTCCAATCGCCTGATTGCCCGCGCGCTGGACGAGGGGTGACCAGCCCGTCGCGGCCGGGCGGATTGACAACCCTGAGCCGATCGTCGAGTAGACCCCTTTTATCCTGATTCATCGGGTCGTATCGTCGAAGTAGGGGTTGAACCACCCTCCCGCCCTGCATCCCCAAGGGCGGCATCGCCAACCAAGTGGCGGTGAGTTCGCTTCGGTCGCACGAAGCGAGCGGTTCGTCTCTCCCTGAGATGGGAGGGCGAATCAAAGGGGAGAAAAGGAGCTTGACATGAAGCTCAAGCGCATAGCCGCAGTCGCGGGCGTGAGCGGTCTGCTGGCGTTCGGCGGGCTCGCCGCGACCGGCGGGACTGCGGAAGCCGCCACGAACGTCTGCGGCAACTCCGTGAACATCGGCAGCAGCGGTAACCCGGCCCATGGTCAGACCTGCGTCAACGGTCAGGTCAAGGGCAACACGGGCAACGTCAGCGTCACGACGTGGCTCTCGCAGTTCCACTTCTGATGGGCGCGCCATGGGATCGGATCACCGACGCCAAAGGCCGAGTGGCTGAGGAGCGGGAAACCGGAGGGTTCGACGGCCCCGCACGAGGCCGCCCGTCAGCCCGTCACGTCGTTGAACACAGGAAACAGTTCTTCATGCCAGGCATGAGCCTGATCCTGGCCCACAGATGGCCCATACGCACTGGTCAAAGGTGAGATACGGGCGAGCCAGGGTGAGACAGGGTGTACGCAGAAGGGGTGCCGCTCCGGAGAGTGGCACCCCTTCTGACCTGCAACGCTCTGACCTGCTGCGGTGGGTGTGGGATTTGAACCCACGGTGACATCGCTGCCACGACGGTTTTCAAGACCGTTCCCTTAGGCCGCTCGGGCAACCCACCCCGCGCCGCCGGTGACCGTGGCGCGGGGAACAGAGTAACGGGTCAGGACGGGCGCGTGCCGGTCAGCTGTCCCCTGTGCGGGCGCCCAGGGTGAGATCCACCGTGTGGGTCTTGCCGCCGCGCTCGTAGGTGATCTTGACCTTGTCGCCGGGCTTGTGGGTCCAGATCTCGCCGATCAGGGTGGGGCCGGAGTCGATCACGTGGTCGTCCAGCTTGGTGATGACGTCGCCGGGCTTGAGGCCGGCCTTGGCGGCGGGGCCGCCCGCCTCGACCGGGTCGGAGCCGCCGGCGCCCTCGGTGGTGATCTTCGCGCCGCCCGTGGAGTCCTCCAGGGAGACGGACGCGCCGATCTTGGCGTAGACCGGCTTGCCGGTCTGGATCAGCTGCTGGGCGACGTACTTGGCCTGGTTGATCGGGATCGCGAAGCCGAGGCCGATCGAGCCGGACTGGCTGGTGCCGCCGAGACCGCCGCCGCTGGTGGACTGGATCGCGGAGTTGATGCCGATCACGTTGCCCTGCGCGTCGAGGAGGGGGCCTCCCGAGTTGCCCGGGTTGATGGACGCGTCCGTCTGCAACGCGCTCATGTAGGAGGCGTTGCTGCCGCTGCCGTCGCTCGACGCCACCGGGCGGTCCTTCGCGCTGATGATGCCCGTCGTCACGGTGTTCGACAGGCCGAAGGGGGCGCCGATCGCGATCGTGGAGTCGCCGACCGCCACCTGGTCGGAGTTGCCCAGGGTGAGCGGCTTGAGGTCACTCGGCGCGTTCTTGAGCTTGATGACGGCCACGTCGTAGCCCTGCGCGTGGCCGACCACCTCGGCGTCGTACTTCTTGCCGTTGGGGAAGGTGGCGGTCAGTTTGCCGCCGTCGACCGCGTCGGCCACCACGTGGTTGTTGGTGACGATGTGGCCCTCGGTGTCGAAGACGAATCCGGTGCCGGTGCCGCCCTCGCCGCTGGTGGACTCGGCCTCGATGGTGACCGTGCTGGGCAGGGCCCTCTGCGCCACGCCCGCGACGGTGCCGGCGTCCCGCTTGACGCTGCCGCCGCTGTCGGAGGCGGAGAGGGTCGTCGAGGAGCCGTTGTCGTTGTTCTTGGCGAGGGTGTAGCCGAGACCGCCGCCCACGCCGCCGGCGACGAGCGCCGCCACCAGGACCGCGGCGACGAGACCACCACGGCCGTTCTTCGGCTTCGGCGCGGGCTGCTGGTAACCCGAACCCCAGGCTCCGCCCGCCCCGCCCGCGCCGCCGTCGGCATACAACGGGGTGCCCGGGGCCTGCGGCGGCGGCCAGGCTCCCTCGGGGCCGGGACCTGGGTGCTGCGGAGCGCCGCTCGCACCCTGCTGAGCACCACTCTCCGCCGAGGCGTACGCCCGCGCCGGTCCCGCATGGACGAGTTCCGGCCCCTGTGCGCCGCCGGAGGCGTGCGGCGGCACCGGCGGGATCGGGGTGGTGGGGGCGCCCGCCTCGGAGGCCTGGGGCGTCGAAGCCGCGGGAGCGTCCACCGGCACGGGGGGTGCGGACGGGGCCGGGGGTACCGCGGTGCCCTCGTTCTCGGTGCTCACAGCTTCTCTCCTCGGTCACGGCTGTCGGTTGTCGGTCGCACTCGGTCACGCTCGGCCAGTGCCGTTCGGTGTCCGGCGTGCGTCAGCTGTGCATGTCCTTTTGTATGCCGTCAGCTTTTCCCACGGGCCGTCAGGGCACCATAAGCGGTGCCTGTGGGTTCGTGGCTGCTCTTTATATAGGCCATGTAAGACAAATGAGGCGCAATCCATATGCCTCCGTTCGCACGCGTACCCCTTAGCGGTGGCACCATGACGCAGTGACCCACGCACGGCAGCAGCTGACTCAAGTCGTCGCCCACCGCGGAGCGTCGGAAGACGCTCCCGAGCACACTCTCGCCGCGTACCGGAAGGCGATCGAGGACGGCGCGGACGCCCTCGAATGCGATGTACGCCTCACGGCCGACGGTCATCTCGTGTGCGTCCACGACCGACGGGTCAACCGTACGTCCAACGGCCGCGGAGCGGTCTCGGCCCTCGAGCTCTCCGACCTCGCCGCCCTGGACTTCGGTTCCCGCAAGACCCGGGAGTTCTGGCGCACCCGCGACGAGGAGCCGGACTGGGTGTACCGGCCCGAGGACCGGGAGGACACCTCCGTCCTCACCCTGGAGCGGCTGCTCGAACTCGTCGCCGACGCGGGGCGGCGGGTGGAGATGGCCATCGAGACCAAGCACCCGACGCGCTGGGCCGGCCAGGTCGAGGAGCGGCTGCTGGTGCTCCTGAAGCGGTTCGGCCTGGACGCCCCCGCCTCGGCCGCCGAGTCGCCGATCAGGGTCATGAGCTTCTCGGCCCGGTCGCTGCATCGCGTGCGTGCCGCCTCGCCGACCCTTCCGACGGTCTATCTGCTGCAGTTCGTCTCACCTCGGCTGCGAGACGGCCGGCTGCCCGCGGGGGTGGGGATCGCGGGTCCCTCGATCCGCATCGTGCGCAACCACCCCGGCTACATCGAGCGCCTGAAACGGGCGGGCCACCAGGTGCATGTGTGGACCGTGAACGAGCCCGAGGACGTGGACCTCTGCGTCGAGCTGGGCGTCGACGCCATCATCACCAACCGCCCGCGCGCGGTGCTCGACCGGCTGGGCCGCTGACGTCCCCTCCGTCACAGGGTGTGCCCCGGCGCGTTCGGTGCGTGTTCGATCGTTGCGAATGCGTCGGCGGAACGTGATTGGCCGGTTTCCGGTACAGGCCAATGGGGCATCCACACCGTGGCGTGGGGCGAAGGAGGTCTCGGGGGTGGCGTTTGTGGTGGCACAGGAGGTGCCCACGTCGTCGAGCATGGCCGTACCCCATGGCCCTGCGGGCGTGGGGAAAGCGAGACACCGTATGCGCGTGCAGCTGCGCAGGGGTGGCGTGGCGGAATCGGTCATCGACGACGCCGTTCTGATTCTTTCCGAACTCTTGAGCAACGCGTGCAAACACGGCCGGCCGCTGGGCGACGCCCTGGCCGGGGACGGTGACGTCCGCGCCGCCTGGCGGGTGGACACGGGCGGCAGGCTCACGGTCGAGGTGACGGACGGCGGCGGGCCCACCCGCCCGGCTCCGGCCACGCCCTCGGTCACCGCGCACGGCGGCCGCGGGCTGAACATCATCACCGCGCTGGCCGACGACTGGGGCGTCAGGGACGACGCCCGGGGCGAGGTCACGGTCTGGGTGATCGTCCACTCGGACGTTCGCGATCCGGACGCCGGCTGCCGCCGTGACGACTTCGCGACGCGCGTCGTGGCCCCGTCGGTCGCGATACCCGACCTGGACTTCTCGGACGCGTTCGACGATCTCGGCTGAGGCGCCCCGCACCGAGCGTCCGTGAAGGACACCCGGGTGGTTGTCCACAGGCTCCCGTCGGCCAAGTCGCAAGCGGCTAGGCTCGCGCCCGTACGAGACGAGCCGTAACCGGGAGACAGCCACGATGGCCAAGAAGCGACCCCAGACGAAGGCCAAGCGCCCGCAGCTCACGGATGGGGAGGTCCCGGTCGTCGGCGCCCGCGAACCCTGCCCGTGCGGAAGCGGCCGCCGCTACAAGGCCTGCCACGGCCGGGCCGCCGCACAGGCCGCGACCGAGCTGGTGCACCGCCCGTTCGAGGGCCTCGCGGGCGAGGGCGACTGGGTGGCCCTGCGCGAGCTGGTCCCCGCCGCCACGGTCGAGCTGACCCTCAAGAGCGGCCTCCCCGAAGGCGTCCCGTCGGTCACGCTGGCCACGGTCCTGCCGATGGCCTGGCCCGCCCTGCGACGCGACGACGGCTCGGTGCTGCTCGGCCTGCAGAACGACACCGCGTCCGGCGACATCAGCCGCGATCTCGCCGACACCCTCCAGCGCGCGCTCACCGCTGCTCCGGGCACCCCGGTGGAAGGCCGGCGCGCCCCCGCCGACGGCCCGCGGCTGCAGGACCTGCTCGATCCCGAAGGCGCGTTCGAGCCAGTTGTGCACGAGGGCTTCGAGTTCTGGGTGCCGGACGCGGAGAACGCCACGCCCGAGGTGACCGCCTCGCTGGAGCGGGCCAACGCCGCGGCCATCCTGACCGTCCGGCTGACCGGTGTCGACGCCGCCTACTGGTGCGAGACGCCGGACAAGAACCACCTGCGGTGGGTCATGCCGCATCCCGAGGAGCAACTTCTGGACGCGCTCGCGCGACTGCACGCGGCCGGGAAGTCGAGCCTCGGCGAGGGCACCCGGCTCGTCGGTTCCTTCCGCGCCCACGGCCTCACCGTGCCGGTCTGGGACCTGCCGAGCGGGGTCACCGCGGAGGATGTCGAGAAGCCGGCCGCCGAGTTCGCCGAGCGGCTCGCAGGCGCTCTGGCCACGGACGCACCGCTGACCGCCGACGAGCGCCGCGCCCGTGGCGGCCTCACCAACCGCCAGGTCACACTGAGTTGACAGAGCCGGTGCGGCTGACCGGTCGGTCAGCCGCACCGCATCTTCACGGAACCACCCGCTCCGCTCACAACTCCCCCCAGGAGAAGGCGAATCGGTGTCCGAATAAGCCACGAAGCGTCACGGTCGAATTTGCGAACGGCCGATCTCTTGTTACGGTTCCCATAGCCCGGTTGCTGGTGCATCCCCCGTCGCCAGCAACCGGGTCTTTCTGTGTCCGGGCAGCTTTACGGAACGCCGCCGCGCGTCAACTGCCCGTAGTTTCCCCGGAGTTGCTCCCGGCCCGCAGCAGCAGTGGTCCGCGGCCCCGCCGGGCGGCGAACTCCGCGACCGCCGTGTAGTCGGCCGGTGTTCCCCGGGTGCGCTCCCGGGGCGTCTCACAGCTGTCCGGCTCGTCCCCGGCGCCGACCGGGCAGTGCATCTGCACGGTGCGTCCGCCGGGTCCCATGAAGCTGAGCACGGCGTCCAGCACCATGCCGGTGGCGTTGCGGTAGTAGGTACGCGCCCAGATCTCCTCGCCCTGCGTGAGCACACAGGTCTGCGCCTCGATGCCGTCGGGGGAGATCAGTTCGGGACCGCAGCGCGCGGCGGTGGCCAGACCCAGGCCGAGCAGCAGCGGGGAGCGGCCGGCGTCGACGAGCGGCGCCTTGTGGTCGTCGGCGGCGGAAGGCCGTACAGCGGAAGGCACCGCGGTAGCCCGTGCAGCGGAACGCCGTACGGAGGAAGGCTCCGCGGAAGGACGCACGAGATCGCGTACGACCCTGCGGCCTCCGTCGCCCACCTGTCCCGCGGAGGCCACGGCCAGCGGCAGCGCCACCGCGCACGCCACGACGCCCGACAGGGCGAGCAGGCGAACCCATCGGGAGTCTGGGGGTCGTGCCCCGGAATGACGCAGCATGAAGCGGACGATAACGACCTGGCGCGGGCATCCGGTTCCGCCCGCGCCCGACACCCCTACAACTCGGGCGCGCTCACACCCGTACGGGTGAGGGCCTCGACCACGGCGTCCACCACGGCCTCGACGTCGGGGACCCACGGAGAGGCCGAGCCGGGGAGCGGAGCCCGCTCCCAGGTGATGTCGCCGTGGCCGGTCTCGGACGGGGGCAGGGCGAGGTAGCCGCCCTCGCCGTGGAAGCGGAGGGAGCCGGGGACGTGGTCCTGGGCGTACAGCAGTTCACCCAGCTGCTCCAGGGAGTACGGCTTGACGAGGATCGCCCAGCGGGTCGGCGAGGCGACCACCGGGCCGAGGCGCATGCCCTGGGCGTCGAGCGCGGCCAGGGCGCGGGCGGCCGGGAGGGCCGGGAGGCTGACGGCGCAGGGGGCCTTGCCGCCGGTGGCCAGGATGATCGGCGCGGCCGGCCGGTTGGTCCACCACCAGCGCACCATGCGGTCGTCGGTGGTGGCCGCGAGCAGGCCCGGGTCGAAGGGGTGGGCGCCGGGGACCGTGCACTCCGGGTCGGGGCATCCGCAGCGGGCCCGGCCCTCCGGGTCCGGTGCCACGCCCGGGAGTACGGGCCACTGCCATTCCTTCGCGAAGGTCAGGGCCGCGCCGAGCAATTCAGGCCTTCCGTCGCTGCGCTGGGACAGGAGCCTGCGTCGCCTTCCGAGGATCTCGCGCATGAGCGCTCGTTCCTTTCCGTTGCACCGCTGGCAACACCGAGGACCACATCACACCATGTGTCGATCACTTCACTGTGCGTACCTGTTGGCGCATCACACCCTTGTCCGAGACAAGGGGAACCCCATACTGCGTCTATCAAAAGCCTGGGCGTGGCGGGGGGTGGCGAAGTCTGGCGTTTTGCCGTCCCGCGTATTTCTCTCCGCCTCCGCCACGGGAGGATGGGGCTCGATCGTCGGTGGCTAAGACGCCCGGGTCGGTCACCAGGTTCCGGGCGGCTGTACACCACCCCTGGTCCTTACCGAGTACGTACCCAACACGACCGCTGTGACGCTCTGTGGAGCAAGGCCAGTCGACCTCAATACACCGTAACCCGAGGCAGTTTTTAGCCAACTTTGCCTTCTCCCCACTCCCCACCAGTTACCCACGGACACCAGGAATCCCGGCAGGACAATGCTGGACATCCCCTTACGAGTGCGTGTAGATGTGGAGACACTGCTAGCGGCGCAGAATGACATGGGGGTTTGCGATGCTTTTGAGCAATACGCACCGGTCGGAAAGCCGGACGCCATGAACGCCCCTCACCCTCCGAAAGTGGCTGGAATCGATTCAACGGTTCCCGCACCCGCACACACTGTCGCGCCCGCGTCAGCCGCCCCGGCCACCCCTGCGGTCTCCCCGCCGAACGCACCCGGCGCCCTGCTCCAGGACCGGCTCGCCGGCTGGGTCTCCGACCTCACGACCCTCCACGAACTCACCGAACGCCTCGTCCGCACGGACGCCCTGTCCGACGCTCTCCAGGAACTCCTGCGCGCCGGAGCCGCCCTCGTGGGAGCCCGGCGCGGACTGGTCGTCCTCGAACCGGCCGACGGCCTCGGCCCCGAGACCACCATCGGCCTCGGACTCGCCCGCGCCGACCTCGGGCACATCGAGACCGTCCCGCGCAGCTCCATGTCGTACGGCAGGATCCTCGACGGGCTGCCGGGCGGTGACGGCGAGATCGCCGAGCCCGACCTGCTCGCCGAGGACGGCCTCGACCCGCGCCACCGCGAGGTGGCCGCACGCCTCGGTTACGCGGCCAGCTACGCGCTTCCCCTGTCCACCACCGGCGCCGGCCGCCTCGGCGCCGCCGTGTGGCTCTACGACGAGCCCGCCGAACCGTCCGAGCGCCGGCGCCACCTCGTCGGTCTGTACACCCGCCACGCCACCGAGCACCTGGCCCGGCTCCTCGAGGTCGAGCGCACGCGCGCGTGCATGGCGACGATGGCGGAGGAACTGCTGCCGTCCCGGCTCCCCCGCGTCGCCGGTGTGCGGCTCGCCGCCCGCCACCGAACCGGTCCGCGCGGCGGCGGCGACTGGTACGACGCGCTGCCACTGCCGGACGCGGCGCTGGGCCTCGCGGTCGGTTCGGTGACCGGCAGCGGAGCGAGCGCGATCGCCGCGATGGGACGCCTCAGAGCCTCCCTGCGGGCGTACGCCGTCATGGAGGGCGAGGACCCGGTCGCGGTCCTGTCCGACCTGGAGCTGCTGCTCAGGCTGACCGAGCCGGCCCGCTCCGCCACCGCCCTGTTCGCCTACTGCGAGCCCGCGCTGCGCAAGATCACGCTGGCCGGTGCCGGGCACTGCCCGCCGCTGCTGATCGGCGAGCGGCGCACCGACTTCGTGGAGACCACCGTGTCCGCGCCGCTCGGCATGCTCGCCTGCTGGGAGGCGCCGAGCGTGGAGCTGTGCGCCGAGCCGGGAGAGACGGTTCTGCTGTACACCGACGGACTGCTGCACCGCACCGGCGATGCCACCGACCGGGCCTTCGCACGCCTGCACGCGGCGGCGGCCGGGGTGCCGAGGGCGCTGCGCGGCGACCCCGGCGCCGTCGCCGACCACGTGCTGCGGACCGTGCTGCCGGACGGGCTGGACGAGGCGGACTCGGCGGAGGACGTCGTACTCCTCGCGGCTCACTTCGAGTAGCGGGTGGTAACAGGTCTTTCGGCCCTGGGCCCCCTTCCGTACGACCGTACGATGGAGGGGGTCCAGTGCCGTATCTAGGAGGATGACCGTGGCCGACGAGCCCACGACGGAGAGCCCGGAAGAGTCGGAAGAGCCGATCAAGAAGCGGAAGAACGGCCTGTACCCGGGCGTCTCCGACGAGCTGGCCGAGAGCATGAAGTCCGGCTGGGCGGACACGGAGCTGCACGACCTGGAGCCGATCGCGCAGGCCGCCGAGACCGCGGCCCGCCGTGCGGCGCTCTCCGCGCGGTTCCCTGGCGAGCGGCTGGTGATCCCGTCCGGCAACCTGAAGACCCGTTCGAACGACACGGAGTATCCGTTCCGGGCGTCCGTCGAGTACGCCTACCTCACCGGCAACCAGACCGAGGACGGCGTGCTCGTCCTGGAGCCGGCCGCTTCCGGCGGCCACACCGCCACGCTCTACCTCCTGCCGCGCTCCGACCGCGAGAACGGAGAGTTCTGGCTCTCCGGTCAGGGCGAGCTGTGGGTCGGACGGCGGCACTCCCTCACCGAGTCCGAGAAGCTGTACGGCATCCCCGTGTCCGACGTCCGCGAGCTCGCGGAGGCGCTGCGCGAGGCGACCGGCCCGGTGCGGGTCGTCCGCGGGTACGACGCCGGCATCGAGGCCGCGCTGACCGACAAGGTCACCGCCGAGCGGGACGAGGAGCTGCGGGTCTTCCTGTCCGAGGCGCGCCTCGTCAAGGACGCGTTCGAGATCGGCGAGCTGCAGAAGGCGGTCGACTCGACGGTCCGCGGCTTCGAGGACGTGGTGAAGGTCCTCGACAAGGCCGAGGCCACCTCCGAGCGGTACATCGAGGGCACGTTCTTCCTCCGCGCGCGTGTCGAGGGCAACGACGTCGGCTACGGCACGATCGCCGCGGCCGGGCCGCACGCGTGCACGCTGCACTGGGTGCGCAACGACGGCGCCGTGCGGTCGGGTGAGCTGCTGCTGCTCGACGCCGGTGTCGAGACGCACACGTACTACACCGCCGACGTGACCCGGACCCTGCCGATCAACGGGCGGTTCAGCGAGATCCAGAAGAAGATCTACGACGCGGTGTACGACGCCCAGGAGGCCGGGATCGCGGCCGTGAAGCCCGGTGCGAAGTACCGGGACTTCCATGACGCGGCCCAGCGGGTGCTGGCCGCGCGGCTCGTGGAGTGGGGGCTGGTCGAGGGGCCGGTGGAGCGGGTGCTGGAGCTGGGGCTCCAGCGGCGGTGGACGCTGCACGGGACCGGGCACATGCTGGGCATGGACGTCCACGACTGCGCCGCCGCGCGGGTGGAGTCGTATGTGGACGGGGTTCTCGAGGCGGGCATGGTGCTGACCGTCGAGCCCGGGCTGTACTTCCAGGCCGACGACCTGACCGTGCCCGAGGAGTACCGGGGAATCGGGGTGCGGATCGAGGACGACATCCTGGTGACCGAGGAGGAGAACCGGAATCTGTCGTCGGGGCTGCCGCGGCAGTCCGACGAGGTCGAGGCGTGGATGGCCCGGCTCAAGGGTTGAGTCTCGGCTGCGGGTGGATCGTGGCCGGTCGCGCCCCCGGGTGGGTTCTGTGACCTCCATCCGGAAGCGGTCTCTGTCGAAGGGCGTCGCGTCGGGCTCGAACGGGCCTGCGCGACGCCGTTTCAGGCCCTCCTCGGACCGGCCGTCACGGCAAGCGCGTCCACGAACAGCGCCCCCGCGAGCAGCCCCGCGCTGCCGCGGGGGCTCCACGCGCGTGTGTGGAGGTCGGTGTCAAGGGCGAGCAGGGCCTCTCGGCCCGCGTCCGTCGTCGTACCGCCCGCCTCCAGGACCCCGCGGGCACCCGCCTGGACGTGGCGCAGGCCCAAAGGGCCCGCCGCGTAGAGGAGTTCGGTGTCCTGGAGGGTGGACATCACGGTGAGCAGGGCGTCCAGGCGGGCCTCGGACTCGTCGGCGCCCGCCGTGCGGGACCTGGCCAGCGCGTCCAACGCCCGCCGTACGTGCGGGAATCCGGCCCGCGCCTCGCCCCGGGCACCCGCCGCGCCGTACTTCGCGGACACCGAGGAGCCCCGGGAGGGCCGGCGCGGGGCCCGTCTGTCGCTGTGCGCGGCGATCTTCTTGGCGGCCGCGGCCACGTCCGTGGACCGCGCCCCCGGGTCGAGGGCGGCCGCGGCGACCAGCAGACCGAGGGTCCACAGGGCACCGCGGTGACCGCCGCCGGCCAGGCCCACCGAGTGCTCGGTGCACCGGCCGATCGCGCCCAGCTCCGCACGCAGCTGGGGACTGGGCTCACCGGTGCGACGGGCGGCGGCGGCCATCGCCGCGAGGCCGGGCGCGAGCGCCTTGGCCGACCAGCGCAGGGAACAGTGGTCCGGGCTCGTGGCGCCGGCGCCGAGGTCACGCGGGTCGGGCAGGCCCGGCTTGGGAGCCAGGGCCAGCTGACCGGTCAGCGCGTCCACGGCGGCCAGAGCCAGCGCCTCGTCCTCGGGGCTGCTCACGGCCGTACCTTACGAGGACGCGGAGGCCGAGGGACTGGCACTTTCGGACGGAGCGTCGCTCGGTGGTGCGCCCGCCGGGGCCCCGCTCGGAGGCGTGCCGCACCCGCCGCTGTCCGCGCCGGTGCTCGTCGCCGAGGCGGTGGCCGTGGCCTCGGTGGTGGTGTCGGCGAACGCCGACTGGTACCCGGTGACGGCGAGGCCGCTCGCCGCGACCGTCCCGCCGGTCACCGCGAGGGCGCGGCGCCGGATGGCGCTGGAGTTGCTGTGGTTTCCCGTCATGGGCAGGACCGTAGGAACTCTTGCCGTCAGAAGCATGAGGGGACGCTGTGCGGGGGCTGTTGACTTCCGGCAGAGCTGAAGCGGGCGCGAAGTCGTGCCCCGGACGGGCGAATTCCGCGCGGGGCTCCGCCGTCCCCCAAACCCTCGAATAGAGTAAAATCTTCATAAAGAGATCTTGAGGGCGGAACCGGCTGGGTTTCCCTTGTCCTCCTACCGGAACAACCCTGGGTTCATCGTCACCGCTCAGACCATTCGAGGCGGAGGACCGAAGGCAGGCACTGACATGCGCAACTCACATTGGGGGGGAACGCAGTTGGGCTGTGTTGTGGTTTCATATCTGCCCTGCGACCCCTGCTCCGGGGTCGTTCACCCCCATGAGCGTGTTCGCGCGCGGGACGCTCCGGATGTCCGTAATATCCGCTTTGCTTGGACCGTTCCTTGTCCATTCGCAGACCAGCGGGCACACGGAAGATCGAGGTTCGTCCATGAACATGCCCACCACCACCGTCGACGAGCCGGGAACGCAGTCGACCTCCGGGGAGCGGGTCCCGTTGGTGCGGCTCGCCGCTCGTCCGGACGGTCTCAGGTCCGGTGCCCTCCACCGTGTCGTGTCGCACGGCACCCCCGACCGCGGGCCCGCGCGGCTCTCGTTCGCCGCGTTCCAGTCGGCCGTCTGACCTCCGCCCCCTCGGCCAGGGAACGCGCAGTGCGCTGATGGACCCGTCGCCGCACCCATTGAGCCAGTTCGTGCTGAAGATGCACAGCCGCTGTGATCTCGCATGCGATCACTGCTATGTGTTCGAACACGCGGACCAGAGCTGGCGAGGCCGCCCCACGGTGATCTCCGGTGCGGTGCTGGACATCGCCGCCCGGCGCATCGCCGACCACGCCCGCACCCACCGCCTCGACACCGTGCACGTCGTCCTGCACGGCGGGGAGCCCCTCCTCGCCGGCCGGGAAAGGCTCCGGCTGGCGGCGCAGGGCTTACATACCGCCCTGTCCGGCGTCTGCGCCCTCGACCTGCGCATCCACACCAACGGCGTCACCCTCGACGAGAAGTTCTGCGACCTGTTCGCGGAGTTCGACATCAAGGTCGGCGTCTCGCTCGACGGCGACCGCGCCGCCAACGACCTGCACCGCCGCTATCGCAACGGCCGCAGCAGCCACGCCCAGGTCCTGCGCGCGATCGACCTGCTCAACAGCCCCCGCTACCGGCACCTCTTCGCCGGACTGCTCTGCACGGTCGATCTGCGCAACGACCCGGTCACCGTCTACGACGCCCTGGCCCGGCTCGCCCCGCCCCGCATCGACTTCCTGCTCCCCCACGCCACCTGGGACGAGCCCCCGGCCCGCCCCGCCGACAGCACCTCCACCGCCCCGTACGGCGACTGGCTCCTGCGCGTCCACGACCGCTGGACCGCAGCGGGCAGACCCATGGGCGTACGGGTTCTCGACTCCGTTCTGCGCACCCTGCGCGGAGCGAGCAGCCTCACCGAGTCCCTCGGACTGGCCCCGGTGGAACTGGCGGTCATCGAGACCGACGGCGCGCTCGAACAGGCGGACTCGCTGAAGACCGCGTACGACGGGGCGCCCGGCACCGGCATGCACGTGACCACCCACTCCCTGGACGAGATGGCCGTACATCCCGGCATCGTGGCCCGGCAACAAGGGCTGGACGGACTGTGCGAGACATGCCGTGACTGTCCGGTCGTCCGCTCCTGCGGCGGAGGGCTGTACGCGCACCGCTACCGCTCCGGAAGCGACGCGGGCGGGTTCATGAACCCGTCCGTGTACTGCGCCGACCTGAAACAGCTCATCACCGGGATCCGCGACAGGGAGGCCCAGAAGACGCCGATGCCACAACTCCCCCTGGACGACACGCACCTCGACGAGCTCGCCACCGGCTTCGGCGGCGCCGAAGCCGTGGAACTGCTGGCCCGTCATGAGCTCACCGTCAACCGCGAACTCCTCGCCGCCGTCTGGCACGAGAGCGCGCACAGCGCGACCGGTACGGCGGCCTGGGAAGCCCTCGCGGTCCTCGACGCCGAGGCTCCCGAATCGGTGGACGCCGTACTGGCCCACCCCTACCTGCGCCCCTGGGCACAGCGCGCGCTGCGCGGTGACGGGGAAGCCGGCCGGATCGCGATGCGCGGGGTCGCGGAACTCGCCGCGGCGGCACTGGTGCGGGCCGGGCGCGAAGGCACCGTGACCGTGCCGACCGGCGCCGGGGTGCTGCGGCTGCCGACCCTGGGCGCGTTCGTCGTGGGGGACGCGACTTTGGCGCAGGTCACCGGGGGCGCGGACGAGGGCTTCACGGTCCGGGTCGGAGAGCGGACGCACACCGTGGGCCGCAAGTCCGGTGCGGATCCGGCATGGCGGGCCCGGCACCGGTTCGAACTGCCGGGCTGGGCCGTCGCCCTGGAGGACACGGACCCCTGGCGGGACGCCCACGGCTACCCCGTGCGGGCGCGGTTGTCCCCCGCGGCGGCCGAGGACTGGCGCGGCCAACTCGCCGCCGCGTGGGAGTGGATCCAACATGAACTGCCCGCGTACGCACCCGGACTCGCCGCGGGCCTGAGTGTCGTCACCCCGTTACGGGAGTCCCCCACGGGCGCGGACATCAGCTCGGCGGCCCGGGACGCCTTCGGCGCGGTCGGCATCGCCCGGCCGGACACGCCCCAGACCCTGGCGTGTCTGCTGGTCCACGAGTTCCAGCACGTCAAGCTCGGCGCCGTACTCGATCTCATGGACCTCTACGACCCCACCTGCGAGCAGCTCTTCTACGCCCCCTGGCGTCCGGATCCGCGCCCGCTGGAAGGGCTGTTGCAGGGGACGTACGCGCACATCGCCGTCGTCGACTACTGGCGCGCCCGCCGCCGGACCGCGGACGGCGCCGAGGCGCACGAGGCCGAGGTCCGGTTCGCCCGATGGCGCGAGCAGACCGCGGAGGCGGTGGACACCCTGGTCGGCTCGGGAGCTCTGACAGAACTGGGCGGGCGCTTCGTCGCTGCCATGGGGGAAACGGTGTCGTCCCGGCTGACGGACCCGGTGCTGCCCGACGCGCTGATCAATGCCCGCAGGACAGCGGCGGACCACAAGGGACGCACCGCGCCGGAGGCCGGCTGAGGACCCCTCATATCCAGGCCGGAACAGTCGACTTCGCCGTACCGTTCCGCTGATGAGGGGGTGGTTCCTACACTGAAGCTCCATCGGCGGCGTATCGGGGGTGTTCGTGCGAGGGGATTCAGAAGACCCCAGGAACGGGCGGCCGTACTTTTTCCTCAGTTACGCGCACACACCGCGCAACGACTCCGAGATCGCCGGGCCCAACGCATGGGTGAAAAAGCTGTACGACGGCCTGTGCGCGCACATCCTGGAGATGACGTCGTTACCGGTGGGCGCCAGAGCCGGCTTTCTGGACCAGGGGATCGCGCTGGGAACGCGGTGGACGGACGAGTTGTCGGAGAATCTCGCCCGCTGCCAGGTGTTCGTGCCGCTGTACTCGCCCCGGTACTTCATCAGCGAACAGTGCGGTCGTGAGTGGTGGGCCTTCTCGCAGCGGGAGATCTACCGCCGTACTCTTCGCGGGGACTCGCGCGAGAGCGCCATCGTCCCGGCGTTATGGGTTCCCGTCGAACTCGCCCAGCTTCCCCAGGTGGCCAAGGACCTGCAGTTCCAGCACGGGGACTTCGGGGACGACTACGCCTCGGAGGGGTTCTACGGCCTGACCAAGCTCAGCTATCTCAGAGACCAGTACGAACTCGCCGTCTACCGGCTGGCACAGCGGATCGTCCGCGCCAGCAGGGCCATAGACCTGGAGGAAGGGCAGGTCTACCGGCAGTACGAGTCGTTGCCCAGCGCCTTCGGCGACGGCGCTCACCCGCCCGAGTTCGACGTCACGGTGATCGCCCACTCCCGGTCGGACCTGCCGCCGGGCCGGGTGCCCGACTACTACGGGGACACCCCGCTCGAGTGGAACCCCTACCACCCGGTGTCGACGCGCTCGCTCGCCGAACACGCCGCCGACCTTGTCAGGGCCATGAACTACCGGGTCACCGTCAGCGACTTCGAGAACGAGGCCGACCGCCTCCTCACCATGGGCCCGCCCACCGCGCCCGCCCTGCTGCTGCTCGACCGGTGGGCCCTCAACTCCCCGCGGGTGAGGGAACTCATGGCGCAACTGGCCGAGCAGCAGCGGCCCTGGATCAGCGTGATGATCCCCCAGCACAGGGACGACGCGATCTCCCCGGAGCGGGACCGGCAACTGCAGGAACTCACCGACCGGGTGCTGGCCGCACGCCAGTCGGTCGGTTCGGGCCACCGCTCGTCCGGCGGCGCCATACGCACCCTCGAAGCCTTCCAGCTCGAACTCCAGAAGGCCGTACGGCAGGCGGTCAACTACTACGAGTCCCATGCGAGGACCTATCCGCCGAAGGGGCCACCCATCGATCCCCCGCGGCTGCCCAGGCTGGGACACCACGTCTGAGCGCGAGGCCGGGGCACCCGCGCGGACCCATCCGCGGGACCCGGCACGTACGGCACGAGGGAAGAGCAAGGCCGACACAGCGGAGGGCGCCATGACCGAGGACCGCAAGGGTTCAGTGATCACCTTCTACTCGTACAAGGGCGGTACCGGCCGGACGATGGCCCTCGCCAACGTGGCCTGGATCCTGGCCGCCAACGGCTATCGCGTGCTCGCCGTCGACTGGGACCTCGAAGCCCCGGGCCTGCACAGGTTCTTCCACCCGTTCCTGAAGCCCTCCTTACTGCGGGCCACTCCGGGCCTGGTCAACCTGATAGACGACTACCGCCGCGAGGCACTGCGTGACCTGCCCGACCGCGAACCGGACTGGCACCGCCGCTACGCCCGGGTGCGCCCCCACGCCATCTCCCTGGAGTGGAACTTCCCGGAGCCCGGCAGCCTGGACTTCCTGTCGGCGGGCATGCGCCACCGCGACTACCCGATCGTCGGCAACATGGACTGGGACAGCTTCTACAGCAGCTACGGCGGCGGTCAGTTCTTCGACGCGATGCGCTCGGACATGGAGCGGTACTACGACTTCACCCTGATCGACAGCCGTACCGGCCACAGCGACCTCGCCGACATCTGCACCGTGCAGATGCCCAGCACCCTGGTGGTCTGCTACACACTCAGCGACCAGAGCATCGAGGGCGCCGCCGCGGTCGCCCAGGACATCGAGGAGCGCTACGGCGACAAAGGGATCCGCATCCTGCCGGTCGCCATGCGCATCGACGACGGCGAGAAGGACAAGGTCGACGCCGGACGCGCACTGGCCCGTGAGCGCTTCGACGGCCTGCCCAGCGGCATGGACCCCGAGGAACTCACCGCCTACTGGGGGTCGGTGGAGATTCCCTACCGCCCCTACTACGCCTACGAGGAGATCCTCGCCCCCTTCGGTGACCCGCCCAAGGTCGCCAGTTCCATGCTGACCGCCTGCGAGCGGCTGACCTCCGTCGTCACCGCGGGCCGGGTGACCTCCCTGCCGCCCCTCAACGAGGTCAAGCGCAACCAGTACGTCGCGGCCTACACCCGCCGCCGCCCCCTGCCGCCGTCGAAACTGCTGCTCCAGTACGTCTCCGAGGACCGGATGTGGGTGGACTGGCTGGAGGCGGTGCTGCGCGAGGCCCGCTTCGAGGTGGCCTCCCAGGACATGCGGTCGATGACCACCCTGGAGGTCGGCGCGGAGGCGCTGGCCGGCGGCTCGCAGCGGGTGCTCGCCGTGGTCTCCCCCGCCTTCCTCGGTTCCCGGACGGCCCAGGCCGCCTGGGAGGCCACGGTGCACTCGGGCGGTCCGCACCAGCACCAGCCGGTCGCCCTGCGGGTCGGGGACGTGCAGCAGATTCCGTACGCGAACCGGGGCAGCACCATCGATCTGGCCCGGCTGGACGAGGAGACGGCGGCGACCACCCTGCTCACCGGTCTGGGCCGGCCCAGCTCGCCGCAGCCGGCCACCCGCCCGCACGGCGCGCGCTTTCCCAACAGCAGCACGAGCGTGTCCAACGTCCAGCCCCGCTATCCGTTCTTCACCGGCCGCTCCTCGATCCTGGAACAGGTGCGCCTCCAGTTCGTCACCGGCGCGTCCGGGGGGCGGCTGCCCCAGGTGCTGCACGGGCTCGGCGGGGTCGGCAAGACCCAGCTGGCACGCGAGTACGCCAACCGCTTCAAGCCCGACTACGACCTGGTGTGGTGGGTGGACGCCGAACAGCCCGACCTGGTCGCGCCCAAACTCGCCGACCTCGGCCGACGGCTCGCCCCGGGCATCGGCGACGACGTGTCCGAGGCCGCCGTGGCCGCGCTCCAGGCGCTGCGGGCCGGCCACCCGTACAAGCGCTGGCTGCTGGTCTTCGACAACGTCGAGGACCTGGACGACGTGCTGAACCGCTTCAGCGACCAGACCGGCCCGATCCCCGACGACGTCTACGGCCATCTCCTGGTCACCACCCGCACCAAGCCGGCCACGACCCAGGTCCGGACGGTGGAGGTCGAGGTCTTCACCCGGGAGGAGAGCGTCGAGCACCTCACCGGACGGGTGCCGGGACTGCGCGAGGAGGACGCGGCCCTGGTGGCCGACGCGGTCGGCGACCTGCCCCTGGCGATCGAGGTCGCGGCGGCCTGGCTGGCCACGACGGCCACGCCCGTGGGGGAGTACATCGAGCAGTTGCGTGAGCAGAGCACCCAGGTGCTGTCGGTCCAGGCCGCCGTCAACGCCGTGGAGTACCCCTCCTCCGTGGGCGCCACCTGGAACATCTCCGTCACCCGGCTGCGTCACGAGTCACCCGCGGCGGCCCGGCTGCTCGAACTGTGCAGCTTTCTGTCCGCCGAGCCGATCTCGATGGCCCTCGTCGGCAGCGACGCGATGATCAGGGCGCTGCTGCCCTACGACAAGGACCTGCGCGCGAGGTACATGCTCGGCAAGGTCACCCAGGCGCTGAACAGGTTCGCGCTGGCCAAGGTGGACGCCACCGACAACTCCATCCAGGTGCACCGGCTGGTGCAGGCAGCGGTGCGCGACAGCATGGACCCGCAGGTGGCCGACGACACCGTCCACGAGGTGCACCGCATCCTCGCCGCCATACGGCCCTCCGAGGACGCGGTGGACGACCCCGCCAAGTGGCCCGAGTTCGAGGTGATCTGGCCGCACCTCGTCCCCTCCAACATCCGTGAGTGCGCGGAGGAGGAGCCCCGGCAGCTGATGGTGGACCGCATGCGCTACCTGTGGAAGCGCGGCGAACTGCTTCTCGCCCGCACCCTGGGTTCCCAGCTCGACGAGTTCTGGAGCACCGAGTTCCCGGACTCCAACGACGAGCAGATACTCAACCTCCGCTTCGAACTGGCCAACATCCTGCGCTCGCAGGGTGAGTACCAGGCCGCCCGGGAGATGGACGAGGACACCCTGGCCCGGCAGCGCAGGCTCCTCGACGAAGGCCACCCGTCCCTGCTCATCACCTCCGGCAACGTGGCCGCCGACCTGCGGGCGCTCGGCCGCTTCAACGAGGCACTGGAGCTGGACCAGCGCAACTACAACGGATTCCGCGAGATCTTCGGCGAGGACCACTCCCGAACCCTCCGCTCCGCCAACAACCTCGCCATCGACCACCGCCTCACCGGGCACAGCGAGGCCGCCCGGCGGCTCGACGAGGACACCGTGCGCCGCCGCACGGCGCTGGTCGGCCCGCTGCACCCCTACACACTCACCACCCGCAGCCACTACGCCCGCGACCTGCGGGAGCTCGGCGAGTACGACGAGTCGGTGGAGATCCTGCGTCAGGTGCGCGAGCTCTTCGGCCAGGTGCTCAACCCGTACGTGCCGGAGGTGCTGCGGGTCGACAAGAGCCTCGCCGTGTCCCTGCGCAAGGCCGGCCGGTCCGCGGAGGCGCTGCAGCTGAGCGAGCAGACCTGGGAGACCCACACCCGCTACCGCGACCGGTACGGCCGCTCCATTCCCGAGGAACTGGCCTGCCAGCTCAACCTCGCCGCCGACTACCTCGCCACCGATCCCGAGCAGGGTGCTCTGCGGGCCGTACGGCAGGTCGAGGAGGTGCTGGAGGGGTACCGGAACTCCTTCGGCCCCGACCACCCGTTCACGATGTTCTGCATCAACAACCTGGCGACCTACCACCGGGCCCTCGGCGAGCCGCAGAAGGCCGCGGAACTGGCCGAACAGGCCCACACCGCCCTCGCGGCGGCCCTCGGCGACGACCACCCGGCCACCCTGAGCGCGGGGACCAGCCTGGCCAACGCACTGGCGGACCTCGGTCGTCTCGAAGAGGCCGAGCACTGGGAGCGGCTAGCTCTGACCGGGCTGCGCGACCGGCTCGGGCCCACCCATCCCGACGCCCTCAGCAGCATGGCCAACCTGGCGATCACCCTCCGCGAGCTGGGCCGGGACAAGGAGGCCACGCGACTCCACCAGGAAGCGGAGACCGGTCTGATCCAGCGGCTGGGCGAGACCCATCCGCTCAGCGAGGCAGCGACCGCCTGGCAGCGGATCGACCGGGATCTGGAGCCGCAGCAGGTGTGATCCGGGGTGGGGCGGGGGTGGGGCGGGGCGGGGTCCCGCGCTGTCGTGGGCCGGTGCCGGCGCCGCGGCCGCGGTGGATGGGTGTTGATGCCGCGGCCGTCATGAACCGGTGCCGGCGCCGCGGCCGTGGTGGATGGGTGTTGATGCCGCGGCCGCCATGAACCGGTGTCGATGCCGCGACCGTCGTGGATGGGTCTTGATGCCGCGACCGTCGTCACCCGTCGAGTCGGGCGGCCCAGCCGATGATGCGGGTCATCACGCGCAGTGCCCCGAAGTGGGCGGCGCCGCGTTCGACCTCGACGCGGGCCCCGGGGATGTTGCGGCCGAGCCAGCGGGTGTGTTCCACCGGGGCGAATATGTCCTCCTCGCCGTGCCAGAGAAAGACGGGGGCGTCGATGCCCGACAGCTCGAAGCCCCAGCCCGTACTGAAGGCCATGACGTCGTCCACCCAGCCGTCGGCGGAACTGCGCAGCCCCTCGGCGAAGTTGCGCTCCAGCATGGCCTGGATGCCGGCGTCCGCGAAGATCCGGCGGTCCGACTCGGGCAGCCCGCTGCGCATCTCGGCGACGGAGGCCGCCGGATCGGCGCGGATCGTCAGTGAGCGTCTTCCCAGCGTGGCGGTGAGCCGGTGCCGGCCCGCGGCCGCGTTGACGTAGGCATGGACATTGGCCTCGGTCATGCCGTCGAACCAGTCGAGGTCGGCGGCGTCCTGAGGGGCGAGCCCGACCAGGGCGCCGACCCGTGCGGTGCGTTCGGGGAGCAGTGCCGCGCAGGCGAGCGCGTGCGGGGCGCCGCCCGAGCGGCCCACCACTCCGAACCGGCCGATCCCGAGGGCGTCGGCGATCAGGCGCACGTCCTCGGCCGCCGCGCTCACCGTACGGCCCAGGCTGCGGTCCGAACCGCCGTATCCCGGCCGGTCGAAGGTGATCAGCCGGATCCCCATGCGGTAGAGCACCGACGGCCGCGGGGCGGGTCCGAGCCGGCTGCCCGGGGTGCCGTGCAACAGGAAGACCGGGCGGCCCTTCGGATCGCCCCGCTCCTCGGCCGACAGCCGCCGCCCGTCCTTCGTGCATACAGTCCACGCCATCGGCAGTCCCCCCACGACCGGCGTTGCCGTGACGTTCGACGACAGACCAACCGGCACCGGTCAGTATGCAGACCGGAACCCCCCGGAGTCATGACGTCGGATCAGACCGCCATCAGCGGTGCGTCCTTCCTCCACTTGAGGATCTTGTCGAAGCTCACCACGGCGCCACGGCCCGGCTTGTTGCCGATCTGGACATGGTCGGCGAGTTCGCGGATGAGACACAGGCCGCGGCCGTTCTCCGCCTCCATGGGGGTGGGGCGGGGCGGCCGCACGGGCGAGAAGCCCGGGCCGGAGTCGGTGACTTCGATACGGCACTTCTCGCCGTCGAGGTAGGCGGTGACCCGGTACGCCGCCGAGGAGTCCGGCACCCCGCTCTCCCCGCCGTGCTCCACGGCGTTGGCGCAGGCCTCGCTGAGGGCGAGGGAGAGATCGTAGGAGACGTCCGGGTCGACGCCCGCGGTCTCCATGGTGCCGAGCAGCAGGCGCCGGGCGAGCGGGACGCTCGCAGCCTCACGCCGCAGATGGAGTGACCACCAGATGCTCATGCTCCAGCCTCCTGGCCGCGGCTCGACATACCGTTACGTATTGCCGCGCGCGCCCCGGTGTAAGCACATCGTTGACGTGATGCCGCCCATACGGGGGATGCGCCGGGGGCAATGAGCGGTGTATGTGGGGCAGGCCGGGTCAGAAGTGACCTTCCGGTCGTACACCCCGTACGTCATCTTGTGGACCTGCCGTATGGCGCTCATAAGCCCAGTGCGATGATGAGCCCGCCATGACTGCCCCCCACGCGCGCTCCGGAGGAGATCTCCGGGTTCTGCGGGCCGCGGTGTTCGCCGCGGTCTGCGTCGTGCTGGCCGCGGCCGGTCACTCGATCGCCTCCTGCGCCACGGTGCCGTGGTGGACGCTCGGTGCGGGTTTCGTCGGGGCCGTTCTCGTCGTGGCACCTCTTGCCGGGCGCGAGCGCTCACTGGCGGGGATCGCGACGCTGCTCGCGGTCGGACAGACCGTGCTGCATGCGCTGTTCGGGCTCGGGCAGCACGGTACGGCCACGATGACGATGTCCTCGATGCCGCCGGCGTCCGACACCGCTCTGGTCCAGCAGGCCGCCCGGCTGCTGTGCGGGACCACCGCCGCGGCGATCAGCCCGGCGCAGGCGCAGAAGATCCTCACCGACGCCCGGCTCCAGCCCGGGACGGGCACCACCGTGGTGCACCATTCCGCGGACGCCATGACCGGCTCCTCGGTCTGGCCGTCCCTGCCGATGGTCCTCGGGCACGTCCTCGCGGCCGTCGCCGCCGGGTGGCTGCTGCGGCACGGGGACCTGGCGTTGCTGCGGCTCGCCGAACTGTCCACGTGCTCGGCGCATTCGGTCGCGGAAGGGGCGCTCGTACGGTCCCTGCGCGGGGCCCTCGCGCTGGTGCGCGCCCTGCGTGCGGGGCTGCCGGGAGCGCCCGAGGCGGGACCACGCGCCCCGCTGGCGGCGTCGCTCGCGCCGCCCCGGCCGCGGACCGCGGCACTCCAGCACACGGTGATCAGGCGCGGGCCGCCGGCCGCCGCCGAGCTCGTTCTCGCCGCCTGACGCGACGCGATCACCGATCCACATCCTGAAGGACATTCCTGAGGGACGTGTGGAAGGGGCCGCCGTCGTGCGGCACGCGCGTGTGCACACGCGCATCCCTCTTCACGGAACCCCTTTCGAAGCGGAGTGCTCTTCATGAAGGCTTCTCGTCTCGCCGCCGCCGGTGCCGTCGCCGTCACCTCGGTCATCGTCCTGTCCTCACCCGCGTTCGCGCACGTCAGCGTCCAGGCCGAGGGCACCGCCGCCAAGGGCGGTTACGCGGTCGTGGACTTCAAGGTCCCCAACGAGCGCGACAACGCCTCCACCACCAAGCTCGAGGTCAACTTCCCGACCGACCACCCGCTGGCCTCGGTCATGCCGGAGCCGATGCCCGGCTGGAAGATCGACATCACCAAGTCCACGCTCGCCAAGCCGCTCGAACTGCACGGCGAACAGATCACCGAGGCCGTCTCCAAGGTCACCTGGACCGCCACCACCAAGGACGGCGGCATCCGGCCCGGCTACTTCGAGAAGTTCCCGGTCTCGATCGGCGCCCTGCCCGAGAACGCCGAGGAACTGGTCTTCAAGGCGATCCAGACGTACTCCAACAAGGAGGTCGTGCGCTGGATCGAGGTCCAGGAGGACGGCGCGGAGGAGCCCGAGACCCCGGCGCCCGTCCTCGCCCTGTCCGCGGCCTCCGAGGACGGACACCACGGCTCGACGGCCGCCGAGGAAGCGGACGCCAAGACCGAGAACGCCGCCGCGACCACCGAGGCCGCCGCCGGCGACAGCAGTGACACCACCGCCCGCGTCCTCGGCGTGGTGGGCATCGTCGTCGGCGCCCTGGGCGTGGCCTACGGCGTGCTCGCCGGCCGTCGGCGCAGCGACGCCTGACCCGTTCGCGGGACGTTCGCCTGACCTGTTTCGCGGGACGCGCCGGGGTCGTACGACCCCGGCGCACACCGAAATTCTTACATCTGGGACATTTTGATATGCGCAAGAAGACGTTCGCCGCGGCCGCGCTGATCGCCGCCGCCACCCTGACCCTCTCCGCCTGTGGCAGCGGTGACGACAGCAGCTCGCCCGTCTCCGTGGTCTCGGAGGAGGCCGGATCCGACAAGGCCGCCACCGTCCTCGACCAGCCGTTCGAGAAGCCGGACCTGGTCCTCACCGACACCAAGGGCGAGAAGTACGACCTCCGCAAGGAGACCGCGGGCAAGCCGACCCTGATCTACTTCGGCTACACCCACTGCCCCGACATCTGCCCGCTCACGATGAACAACATCGCCGTCGCCAAGAAGCAGCTGTCCAAGTCCGAGCAGAACAAGCTGACCGTCGTGTTCGTCACCACCGACCCGGCCCGCGACACCCCCGCCGAACTCGGCAAGTGGCTCAAGGGCATCGACACCGCGTTCGTGGGCCTGACCGGGGACTTCGCCACCATCCAGGCGAGCGCCCGCACCCTCGGCATCTCCATCGAGCCGTCCCACAAGGACAAGAAGACCGGCAAGACCGTCTCGGTGCACGGCACCCAGGTCGTCGCCTTCTCCCCGAAGACCGACAAGGGGTACGTCCTCTACGGTGAGGACGCCACCGTCGACGACTACACCAAGGACCTGCCCAAGCTCATCAAGGGGCAGAACCCGTGAAGCGTTCGTCCACCGGGCTCGCCGTACTGACGGGAGCGGTCCTGCTGCTGGCCGGCTGTTCGGATTCCGACGGCTCCTCGGGAGGGCTCACCGTCTCCGGCGCCTACATCCCGCAGCCCGTCTCCGCCGACATGGCCGCCGGGTTCCTGACCATCTCCAACTCCGGCTCGTCGAAGGCCGAGCTGACCTCGGTCACCAGCGACGACGGCGAGGTCACCATGCACGAGACGACCGGCGGCGCGATGGAGGAGGTCTCCCGCCTCTCCGTCCCCGCCCACGGTCAACTCGTGTTCAAAAGCGGCGCCAACCATCTGATGTTCGACAAGCTGAAGCAGGCTCCGAAGCAGGGGCAGACGATCACCGTCGAACTGCACTTCGCCCAGTCCGACCCCGTCGTCGTGAAGATGCCGGTGAAGTCGGCGACGTACGTCCCGAAGACCGGACACTGAGGGAGGGATCACCTTGACGCAGACCATCGCCCCCCGCGTCCGGACCCTGGTACTGCTGCTCCTGGCCGCGTGCGGCCTGCTGCTGACCACGGCCGGGCCGGCCTCCGCGCACGCCGCGCTCACCGGCAGCGACCCCCAGCAGGGGGTGGTGGTCGACAAGGCGCCCGACCAGGTCTCTCTGACCTTCTCCGAGAAGGTCGCCCTGTCGAACGACTCGCTGCGGGTCCTCGACCCCAAGGGCAAGGCCGTCCAGCAGGGCAAGCCGTTCGAGGCCGGCGGCACGACATACGGCATCAAGGTCCACAGCGGCCTGCCGGACGGCACCTACACCGTCACCTACCAGGTCGTCTCCGCCGACAGCCATCCCGTCGCCGGCGCCTACACCTTCTCCGTCGGCGCCCCCTCGACCACCTCCGTCTCCGTCTCCGGGGACACCGCGGGCGGCGGGGTCGTCGGCTGGCTGTACGGCTTCGGGCGGTACATGTCGTACGCCGGTTTCATCGTGCTGGTCGGCGGCGCCGCGTTCGTGCTCGGCTGCTGGCAGCGCGGCGCCGGAGTGAAGCCCATGCAGCGGCTCGTCGTCGGCGGCTGGCTCACGCTCACCTCGGCCACCCTGCTGCTTCTCCTGCTGCGCGGCTCCTACACGGGCTCCGGGAAGGTCGGGGACGTCTTCGACCTGGACCTGCTCGGAAACGTGCTCCAGACCAAGGCGGGCGCGGCCCTGGTCTCCCGGCTGCTCCTGCTCGCGGCGGCGGCGCTGTTCATCTCCGTGCTCTTCGGGGCCTACGACAAGCGCGAGGACGAGGAGAAGCGGGACCTCACCTTCGGGCTCGCGATCGGCGGGACCGTCGTCGCGGCCGGACTCGCGGCGAGCTGGGCGATGGCCGAGCACGCCTCGGTCGGGCTCCAGGCGGGCATCGCGATGCCCGTCGACGTCGTCCACCTGCTGGCCGTCGCCACCTGGCTCGGCGGGCTGACCGCGCTGCTCGTCGCGCTGTACCGCTCCGACGCGCCGATCGAGTCGGCCGCCGTACGACGGTTCTCCCAGGTCGCCTTCGGCAGCGTGTTCGCGCTGGTCGCGACCGGCGTCTACCAGTCCTGGCGGCAGCTCGGCTCCTGGTCCGCGTTCACCGAGACCCGGTACGGGCAGCTGCTGCTGGTCAAGATCGGACTGGTGGCGCTGCTGGTCGGCATCGCGTTCATCTCGCGTCGGTGGACAGCCCAGCTGGCCGACACCGTCGTGCGGCAGAAGCAGAACAAGCGGGCGCCTCAGAAGGAGCGGGTCGCTGCGAGTGCGTCCGGCTCCGGCAAGTCCAAGGGCGCCGGCTCCAAGCGGGCCGCTCAACTCGCCCGGCAGCAGGCCGCGATGGACACCGCGCGGCAGAAGCGGACCCGGGACGCCGATCCGAACCGGTTCGGGCTGCGCCGCTCGGTGCTCGCCGAGGCCGGTGTCGCGGTCGTGCTGCTGGCGGTCACGACCGTGCTGACGCAGACCGAGCCCGGCCGTACGGAGGAGGACGCCAAGGCGGCCAAGGCGACCTCCTCGTCCTCCTCGTCCTCGTCGGCCGGATCCGGGGCGGTGACCCTGGACATGTCCTTCGACACCGGCGGCACGGACGGCAAGGGCGTCGTGACCGTCGACTTCGACCCCGCACGCGTAGGCGGCAACGAGATGCACGTCTACGTCCAGCGGCCCAACGGCCGCGCCTTCGACATCCCCGAGGTCAAGGTCGCCCTCACCCTGGAGGCCAAGAAGATCGGGCCGCTGGCCATCACCCCGGACCGCATCGCCACGGGCCACTGGTCGGCGAGCAACGTGCAGATCCCCATGGCGGGGGACTGGAAGGTCGCCGTGACCGTACGGACCTCCGACATCGACCAGACGACCGTCTCCAAGAACGCGCAGATCGGCTGAACCGCACCATGGCTGAACAGTCCATTCCCGTCGCCGGCACCGAAGGGGGCGGCTCCGTCGAGGGGGGCACCTCCACCGAGGGGGGCGTCCCGGCCGGAGGCGGCATCTCGCGGCGCGCCCTGCTCGGCACCGCCGGCGCCACCGGGCTCGTCCTGGGCGCGGCCGGCGGAGCCGTGGGGTACGCCTCCGCGCCCGCCGGGGCGACTCCGCTGACCTCCGTGGGCAGCACCGAGGTGATGTTCCACGTGAAACATCAGCCCGGCATCACCGAGGGCCTCCAGGCCCGCGGCCATCTCGTCGCCTTCGACCTGGCGGCGGGCGCAGGCCGCAAGGAGGCCGCCGCGCTGCTGCGCCGCTGGTCACAGACGGCTCGACGGCTGATGGCGGGGGAGGCTTCCGGGTCCGACGACACGGATGTCGCCCGGGACGCCGGGCCCTCCTCGCTGACGCTGACCTTCGGCTTCGGGCACAGCTTCTTCGCCCGCACCGGGCTGGAGAAGCAGCGGCCGGTCGCCCTCGACCCGCTGCCCGACTTCTCCTCCGACCAGCTCGACAAGGCCCGCAGCAACGGCGATCTGTGGGTGCAGATCGGCGCCAATGACGCCCTGGTCGCCTTCCACGCCCTGCGCGCGGTCCAGAAGGACGCGGGCAGCGCGGCGAAGGTCCGCTGGCAGATGAACGGCTTCAACCGCACGCCGGGGGCCACGGCCCACCCCATGACGGCCCGCAACCTCATGGGCCAGCTGGACGGCACGCGCAATCCGAAGCCGAACGAGCCCGACTTCGACCAGCGCGTCTTCGTCCCGGAGTCCGGCACGCCCGCGTGGATGGCGAACGGCTCCTACGCCGTCGTACGACGGATTCGGATGCTGTTGGACGACTGGGAGAAGCTCTCCCTCGGGGCCCAGGAGGCCGTCATCGGGCGCCGGAAGGCGAACGGCGCTGCGCTGTCCGGGGGCACCGAGACGACGCCGATGGACCTGGAGAAGACGGACGCGAAGGGGGATCTGGTGGTGCCGATCAATGCGCACGCCCGGATCACCCGGCCCGACCAGAACGGGGGTGCGGCCATCCTGCGCCGTCCGTTCTCGTACCACGACGGCATCGACGCGGACGGGGTGCCGGACGCCGGGCTCCTGTTCGTCTGCTGGCAGGCCGACCCCTTGCGCGGTTTCGTCCCGCTCCAGCGCAAGCTCGACCGCGGCGACGCACTCTCCCCGTACATCCGGCACGAGGCGAGCGGTCTGTTCGCGGTGCCGGGCGGGGCGGCGGAGGGGGAGTACGTGGGGCAGGCGCTGCTGGAGGGGTGAGGGTGCGGGCGGGGCGGGGTCACGCGAACGTCTGGGGGCGGCCCTAGGTCACGCCGTTTCACTCAGCGGAGGGGCAGTCGTGAGACATCCGCGTCCTGTTCCACAAGGGCCATTAGGGTGAGGTCATGCCAGCCAGCTATGCCTATCTCGGCCCTGAGGGCACCTTCACCGAAGTCGCGCTGCGGACGCTTCCCGAGGCGGCGACCCGGGAGCTGATCCCCTACGTGTCGGTGCAGTCCGCGCTGGACGCGGTGCGCGCGGGTGAGGCCGAAGCCGCGTTCGTGCCGATCGAGAACTCCGTCGAGGGCGGCATCACCACCACCCTCGACGAACTGGTCGCGGGCGCCCCACTGATGATCTACCGCGAGGTGCTGCTGTCGATCACTTTCGCGCTGCTGGTCAGGCCGGGCACGGAGCTCACCGACATCAAGACGGTCTCGGCGCACCCGGCCGCCCAGCCGCAGGTGCGCAACTGGCTGAAGACGCATCTTCCGGACGCCCACTGGGAGTCGGCCGCCTCGAACGCGGACGCGGCCCGGCTGGTCCAGGAGGGTCAGTACGACGCGGCCTTCGCCGGCGAGTTCGCGGCCGCCCGCTACGGCCTTCAGGCGCTGGAGACCGGGATCCACGACGCCGAGAACGCCCAGACGCGGTTCGTGCTGGTCGGCCGCCCGGCCCGGCCCGCCGCACCGACCGGCGCCGACAAGACCTCCGTCGTGCTGTGGCAGCGCGACGACCACCCCGGCGGGCTGCGTGACCTGCTGGGCGAGTTCGCCACCCGCGGTATCAACCTGATGCTGCTGCAGTCCCGGCCCACGGGTGCGGGCATCGGCAACTACTGCTTCTGCATCGACGCCGAGGGCCACATCACCGACCGCCGGGTGGCGGAGGCGCTGATGGGGCTGAAGCGGATCTGCCGCGAGGTGCGTTTCCTCGGTTCGTACCCGCGTGCGGACAAGGAACCGGCGGACCTGCGGGCGCCCCTGACCGGCACCTCGGACGAGGAGTTCATGGCGGCCTCGGACTGGGTGGCCCGATGCCAGGACGGGCGCTTCTGACCTGTCCTACCTGCAGATCTTAGTTATCCACAGAAGTTATCCACAGGTATGTGTCTCGACCTGGGGACAAGTCGACACCAAAGCGCGACCCTGTCGACAAATCGGCCTACAGGCCTCTCCGGCGTTCACAGACGCCCGCATCACCCTTCGTCCATCCTTTTCCCTTGGTTAACTCTTTGGAGCGACCGCTTTCCACTCGAAAGTAGGGATAGATGTGGGTTTGCGACGGGAATCGTCGGCGTGACCCCCAAGTTTCGGAGTGATCAATTCCGAAATCCACAGATCCTCCGCACAGCCTGTGGATAACTTCTCGAGGGGTGTGGATCCCTGTGGACAACCGTGCGCCAAGTCCCGCTCTCCACAAGGGAGTCGAGTCAACCCCGCTCCTCGTACATGCTTCCTCCCGGCGATCCAGGTACTTTTCATTGACACGTACCGCAATTCACCCATAACAGAACGTAAGCCGCGATTCGCCACGTCCGGGAATAGTGAGTCGTGAGCCGTATCCCCGCACCGGTAGCCTTGACCGCGTGATTGACCTTCGCCTGCTCCGTGAGGACCCCGACCGAGTGCGCGCTTCCCAGCGCGCCCGTGGAGAGGACGTCGCCCTCGTCGACGCCCTCCTGTCTGCCGACGAGCGGCGCAGGTCGTCCGGCGCCCGCTTCGACGAGCTGCGTTCCGAGCAGAAGTCGCTCGGCAAGCTCATCCCCAAGGCCACTCCGGAAGAGCGCGCCGAGCTCCTGAAGAAGGCGGAGCAGCTCAAGGGCGACGTCAAGGAAGCCGAGGCCGCGCAGAACGACGCCGACGAGGAGACCAAGCGCCTCGCGTCGCAACTCGGCAACCTCGTCCACCCCGACGTCCCCGTGGGCGGCGAGGAGGACTTCGTCGTCCTGGAAACGCACGGCACCATCCGCGACTTCGGCGCCGAGGGCTTCGAGCCCAAGGACCACCTGGAGCTCGGCGAGGCGCTGGGCGCCATCGACGTCGAGCGCGGCGCCAAGGTGTCCGGCTCCCGCTTCTACTACCTGACGGGCGTCGGCGCCCTGCTGGAGCTGGCCCTCGTCAACGCGGCGATCGCGCAGGCCACCGAGGCGGGCTTCATCCCGATGCTCACCCCCGCGCTGGTCCGCCCGCGCGCCATGGAGGGCACCGGGTTCCTCGGCCAGGCCGCGGAGAACGTCTACCACCTGGAGAAGGACGACTACTACCTGGTCGGCACCTCCGAGGTCCCGCTCGCCGCGTACCACATGGACGAGATCCTCGACGCCGACAAGCTGCCGCTGCGCTACGCCGGCTTCTCGCCGTGCTTCCGCCGCGAGGCCGGCACCTACGGCAAGGACACCCGGGGCATCTTCCGCGTGCACCAGTTCGACAAGGTCGAGATGTTCTCGTACGTCGCCCCCGAGGACGCGGAGAACGAGCACAAGCGGCTCCTGGACTGGGAGAAGCAGTGGCTGACCGGTCTGGAGCTGCCGTTCCAGGTCATCGACGTGGCCTCGGGCGACCTCGGCGCCTCGGCGTCCCGCAAGTACGACTGCGAGGCGTGGATCCCGACCCAGGGCAAGTACCGCGAGCTGACCTCGGCCTCCAACTGCGACGGTTTCCAGGCGCGCCGCCTGTCCGTCCGCATGCGCGACGGCAAGAAGATCCAGCCGCTGGCGACGCTCAACGGCACGCTGTGCGCCGTACCGCGCACCATCGTGGCGATCCTGGAGAACCACCAGCTGGCCGACGGCTCGGTGCGGGTGCCCGAGGTGCTGCGTCCGTACCTGGGCGGCCGGGAGCTGCTGGAACCGGTCGCCAAGTGAGCAGTGGCTTTCCGTACCGGCTGATCGCGACCGACCTCGACGGAACGCTCCTGCGCTCCGACGAGTCGGTCTCGCAGCGCACCCGTGACGCGCTCGCCGCGGCCACCGCGGCGGGCGCCGTCCACATCGTCGTGACGGGACGCGGGGCCCGCTGGACCAGGCACGTCCTCGACGACCTCGGCTACGACGGCCTCGCGGTCTGCGCCCAGGGCGCGCAGGTGTACCACGCCGGCGAGCACCGTCTGCTGACGTCGGTGACGTTGGACCGGCAGCTGGCCGGCGTGGCCCTCGCGAAGATCGAGGCGGAGGTCGGCCCGCTGTACCTGGCGGCGAGCCGCGACGGCCTCGACGGCGACGTGATGGTCGGGCCGGGGTACGCGGTGACGGGCGCCCTGCCGTCGACGCCGTTCACGGACGCGTCGGATCTGTGGGCCGCCCCGCTGAACAAGATCTACATCCAGCATCCGGAGCTGTCGGACGACGAGTTGGCGCGGGCCGCCGTTCGGGCAGCGGGCGGTTTCGTCACGGTCGCGATGGCGGGCCAGGGCATCGTCGAACTGCTCCCGCTGGGCCTGTCGAAGGCCACGGGCCTGTCGTTGGCCGCCCGCCGCCTGGGGGTGAAAGCCGCGGACACGATCGCCTTCGGCGACATGCCCAACGACCTCCCGATGTTCGCCTGGGCGTCGTACGGCGTGGCGATGGCGGACGCGCACGAGGAACTGAAGGCGGTCGCCGACGAGGTGACGTCCTCCAACGAGGAGGACGGGATCGCGGTGGTGCTGGAGCGGTTGCTGGGCTGACGGCTGCGCACTGTCCGGCTGGGCCGGAAGCTCGTCAAAGGCCGGAGGTCGTCGATGGCCGGCAACGCGTGCACTGGTCCCACGGCCGCTGCGCCGCCGGGGCCGAGCGGGTCGACGATCAGGCTGCAACCGGCCGGCGCACCGCCGCACTCTTCGCCGACGACGGCCGCCTGCCCCGGCAGGTTCAGAACCCGTCGGCCCTTCTTGACGTACTCCGGCCAAGAAGCCCGGCCAGGTCCCAGTGACAACGTCTCGCGGAGGATGCACGAATCGAACGTGCGCGGGCTTTCCAGGCCCGACCTTGGCTTAGCAAGCCAGTGCCTTACCACTCGGCCAATCCTCCGGGTGGGCGGCCTCACGCGAGAGCGACATCGCGTGCTCGAAGCGGCCGCCCCGGGCAGTTCCTGCGGGTGGACTCGACGGTGGCGTAACTACACCGGAGGCCTCCGCGTGCTGCCCTGACGGGAGCTGGACGTACTGTCGTGCATGGACATCGCCCGGCTCCTCCCCAGAACGTGGCGCCGGACCGTCGTCCGGCGGTGTGGACACAACCACTCTGCCTGTACGACGAGTTGGGCGCCACCGATTAAATACGGCCGTGCGTTCGAGGCTATCGGCGCCGCCAGCGCCGTCGGCGCTTGCTGAAGAACCACCCCGCGGGCGGCTCGTCGGAGCGCCAGGGCTGCGGTTCGGGTTCCTCGTCACGCCAGCGCGCCGCCAGCATCCGGGCGCGGGCAGACGGCTCGGTCGTCCCTGCGGACTGTATGAAGTCCTCGTCCAGGACGAGGTCGTCCCAGTCGTCTGCCATGCCCGTTCCCTTCGACTCGCAGCCGAACGTTCCCCTTTGTCCAGTCTGCCCGGACAAAGATGAAGTCCCTGTCAGTAAGCGGGACATCAGTGGTACGTCAGACAACAGTGGTATGTCAGGGGGCGCCTACTCCTCGCCCGCCAGCGTCAGCGACCGCAGCTTCTGTCCCGCGTACCAGGTGGCGAGGACGGTCACCACGACCAACAGCACCGTGGCCGTCGGCAGTCCGACGTCCGAGGTGACCAGATCCCCGCCCGCGACCTTGTGGGCGACGGCCAGCGACCACTGCTGGACGCTCAAAGTCCTCGCCCCGGCGACCAGGGAGCCGAACAGGGCCTCCCAGACCAGCGCGTAGACGAGCCCGAAGACCACCGCGTGCCGGGACACCGTGCCGAGCAGCAGGAAGAGCGCCGCGTAGGCGATCGAGGAGACCAGCGCGGCCACCGTGTAGGCGACGGCGATCTGCTGGCCGTTGCCATTGAGGATGAATCCCGCGATCAGCGTCGGCAGGGCCGAGAACACCATCGTCACGGCGATCGCCACGATCAGCTTGGTGAAGATGATCGTCGGCCGCTTGAGCGGCTTGGACAGCAGGTACACCACCGAGCCGTCGTCGATCTCCGGGCCGATCGCGCCGGTTCCCGCGATGACACCGATGATCGGCACCATGGTGGCGAGCGCGAGCCCGCCCAGCAGGTCGGAGGCGGTCTGGTCGTCGGCGCCGACGAGGGCGCGCACGATCACGGAGATCGCGATCAGCAGCAAGGGCAGGGCGCCCAGGATGAGGGCCCTACGGCGGCCGAGCAGAGCCCGGTAGGTGAGTCGGGCGACTGTGGGGTCGTACATCTTCGGCCTCCTACGCCGCGACAAGATACGAGAAGACGGACTCGAGGGACTCGTCGGACGGCGAGACCGTGAGCAGCCGGATGCCGTGGTCGCGCGCGACCTTGGGCAACAGCGCGGTGAAACGGCCGAAGTCGACCGCCTGGATGCGCAACGCGCCCTCCGCCAGGTCGACTTCGATGCCGGAGGTCGACGGGTCGGCGATCAGCGCGGCCGCCAGGGCCCGGTCGTCGCTGGAACGCACCAGGTAGCGGTGCGGACGGTCCGTCATCAGACGGCGGATCTTGCGGAAGTCACCGCTGGCCGCGTGCCGGCCCGCGACGACGACCTCGATGTGCCAGGCGAGCTGCTCGACCTCTTCGAGGATGTGCGAGGAGAACAGCACGGTACGGCCCTCGTCGCCCATGCGCCGCAGCAGGTCCATGAGCTGCATGCGCTGGCGCGGGTCCATGCCGTTGAACGGTTCGTCGAGCAGGAGCAGCGAGGGGTCGTGGACCAGGGCGGACGCCATCTTCACGCGCTGGCGCATGCCCTTGGAGTACGTCGAGATCTTGCGGTCCTGCGCGTACTCCATCTCGACGGTGGCCAGCGCCTTCTGGGCGGCCTTGGCACCCAGGCCGTGCAACTCGGCGTTGGCGACGACGAATTCGCGGCCGGTGAGGAAGTCGTACATCGCCTCGCGCTCGGGGACGATGCCGATGTGCCGGTAGATCGCCTCGTTGCGCCACACCTGCTGTCCGTCGAGGGTGACGGTGCCGGTGGAGGGGGCGAGGAAGCCGCCCATCATGTTGATGAGGGTGGACTTTCCGGCGCCGTTGGGGCCGAGCAGGCCCGTGACGCCGGGGCCGATCGTCATGGTGATGTCGTTGACGGCGACCACGTTGCCGAACCAGCGGGAGACATGGTCGATCTGGAGCGTGGTCACAGTCCCACCTTCTTGTAGCGGCGCATCAGGATGCCGTAGCTCGCGGCGATCAGGCCGAGGACGGCCAGGACGTAGACCACGCCCTCGCCGCTCGACGGGCCGACCGCTCCCGGGAACGCCGAGTTCGCGCCGAGGAACGCCGACTGCAGTCCGTCGATGAGCGTGACCGGCGAGAACAGGCCGATCCACGGGACGGCGCTGGAACTGCCCTGAGCGTCGGCGATCGCCTGGACGGTGGAGACCGCGCCGTAGGAGATGGTCAGCACGGCGATCACCGCCGCGATACCGAAGCCGCGGCGAGGGGTGACCGACGCGATGACCAGGCCGATACCGGCGAAGAGCAGCGAGAGCAGCGCCACGGAGACCAGTCCCTGTCCGAACCCCTTGGTCTGGTCGGCGAAGTCCAGCTTGGCCAGCAGCGCGCCCACATAGAGCACGATCAGCGGGGCGGCGGTCAGGATGAACATCGCCGAGGCCAGAGCCGCGTACTTCGCGCGCACGTAGTCCGCGGTCTCGATGGGCCGCGAGAAGTAGAGCGGCACGGTCTTGAAGCGCAGGTCGCGCGAGACGGACTGAGGGGCCTGTGAGGCGACGTACAAGCTGATGACGGCCTGCATGATGATCGCGTAGCGCGTGTAGTCGACGGGCAGGTCGTTCGCCTTCGTGGCGACCGCGACGGCCACCATGATGGCCGCGGGCACGCACATCACGACGAACAGGAGCATCGGCAGCACCTTGGACTTCACCGAGCGGCCGAGGCCGTAGGCGCCGCGCAGGGACTGCGAGTAGAGCGAGCGGGTGGCGTAGGAACGGCCGAGGCGAGGTCCGTCGTAGGTGCGGTAGCCGATGTTGTGGATGCGGGTCTGGTCGCCCGAGGGGGCGGCCGGGTTCTCAACTGCCATGGCTGACGGCCTCCTTCCGCTGCTCGTCCTCGTTCGTGAAGACTTCCGAGATGTGGTGCCTGCGCTGCTCCATGCGCACCAGGCCGAGACCGAGGTCGGCGACGACGTCCCGGACGAGGTCGTAGGTCTCCTCGCCCTCTGCGGTCAGCAGCAGGATGTGACCGGCGCCCGGCAGACCGCTCTGGGAGTCGAGGACCTCCATCCCGCGCGCGTGGAGCGCCTCGCGCACCGCGCGGGTGCCGTCCGGGTGCTGGTCGGTGTCGGTGACCTCGACCGCGAGGGTCGTCGTGGTCTGGGTGAAGTCGGTGGTGGAGCTGGAGCGCAGGAGCTTGCCGCCGTCGATGACGACGACGTGGTCGCAGGTGCGCTCCAGTTCGCCCAGGAGGTGCGAGGTCACCAGGACCGAGATGCCGAAGTCGGTGTAAATGCGGCGGATCAGGCCCAGCATGTCGTCGCGGCCGACCGGGTCGAGGCCGTTGGTCGGCTCGTCGAGGAAGACCAGCTGCGGGTCGTGCACCAGGGCCTGCGCGAGCTTCACGCGCTGCTTCATGCCGGTGGAGTAACCGCCGATGGGGCGATAGCGCTCCTCGTACAGGCCGACATGGCGCAGGGTGTCCGCGGTGCGCTCGCGCGCGGCGGTGGGCGGCAGACCGGACATACGGGCCATGTGCACGACGAACTCGGTGGCCGAGACGTCCGGCGGCAGGCAGTCGTGTTCCGGCATGTAGCCGACACGCTCGCGGATGGCGGCGCCCTTGGTCGCGACGTCGAGCCCGAGCACTTCGGCACGGCCCTCTGAGGCGGGGGACAGACCCAGCAGGATCTTGATCATGGTGGACTTGCCGGCTCCGTTGGCTCCGACGAGTCCGGTCACACCGGGTCCGACGTCCAAGGAGAGCCGGTCAAGAGCGGTCACCCGGGGGAACCGCTTGCTCAGGCTTTCGGTCGCGATCACAGTCACGTCGTCGACAGTAGTGACGCGGACCACTCAGGTCGTCACCCCGCAGAGCTGCATTGGCATCAGACTCCAGAGGTACGGGCACCTAGGGGTCACCCTGAAGTAGAACAACGCGGCCTCCGTTTTCCACATCGGCAGCTTTTTCCACAGCCCGAACCGGCCTATTGACGCAGCCTCTAACAACTGTCACATTCGCCAGTGTCACGTTACGGGCACGTACCGCAGTCGACGGGGACGAGGCGGCATGACGACGGCAGTGAACAGCGGACTCTCCGCCCGGTTGCGGGGATTCAGGCAGGTCCAGCGGCTCGCGTACGAGTGCGCGGAGGCGGTCGCGGCCCGTCTGGAGCCCGGCGTGAGCGAGCGGCAGGCCGCCCGGATGCAGCGCGAGTGGCTGCGCGAGCGGGGCGTACGGGACTGGTTCCACCTGCCGTTCGCCTGGTTCGGTGACCGCACGGCGTTCACGGGCTTCCGCGTTCCGCTGCAGTTCTTCCCGACCGACCGCCGCCTGGCGCCCGGCATGCCGTTCATCCTGGACATGGCCCCGGTGTACGAGGGCTTCACCGCCGACATCGGCTACTCCGGCTCGCTGGGCATCAACCCCGTCCAGGAGAGACTGATGGCCGACCTCGAGGCGCACCGCGAGCTGATCCTGCGCGAGGTCCGTGAGCGGCGGTCGCTGCGCGAGATCTACGAGGATGTGGACCGCCTCATGGTCCGCCAGGGCTACGCCAACCGGCACCGCGCGTACCCCTTCGGCGTGATCGCCCACAAGGTCGACCAGGTCAAGCAGCGCCGCTGGTCACCGCACGTCTTCGGGTTCGGCACCCAGTCTTTGAAGGGCCTGGCCGCCGACGCGCTGCACGGCCACCGCGAGGGCTGGTCGCCCCTGTGGTCGCCGTACCGCTTCTCCGACCACCCGCCGCGACCGGGCCTGTGGGCGGTCGAACCCCACCTCGGATTCCGGGGCACGGGCGCGAAGTTCGAGGAGATCCTGGTCGTCACCGACTCCAGGGACCCCGAGCAGAGCGCCTTCTGGCTGGACGACGATCTGCCGCACGTGCGGCGCTGGGCGGAGGCGAAGTGAGCTTGCTGGAAGGTGCGCGGGAGCGCCGGGTGCGAACCGGTGGCGTCGAACTGTGCGTGGCCGAACTGGGCGACCCGGGGCAGCCGACCGTGGTCCTGGTGCACGGCTACCCGGACAGCAAGGAGGTCTGGTCCGAGGTCGCGGCCCGGCTCGCCGACCGGTTCCACGTCGTCCTCTACGACGTCCGGGGCCACGGCCGGTCGACGGCACCGAAGCCGCTGCGCGGCGGGTTCACCCTGGAGAAGCTGACGGACGACTTCCTGGCCGTCGCGGACGCCGTCAGCCCGGACCGGCCCGTGCACCTGGTCGGACACGACTGGGGCTCGGTGCAGTCCTGGGAGTTCGTCACCGTCCCGCGCACCGAGGGGCGCATCGCGTCCTTCACCTCGATGTCCGGACCGTCCCTCGACCACCTCGGCCACTGGATCGCGGGACGCCTCAGGCGCCCCACCCCGCGCCGGGTCGGCCAGCTGCTCGGGCAGAGCGCAAAATCCTGGTACGTCTACCTGCTGCACACCCCCGGCCTGCCCGAACTGGCCTGGCGCGGCCCGCTCGGCAAGGCCTGGCCGCGGCTCCTGGAGCGCGCCGAGAAGGTCCCCGCCGACGGCTACCCGACCTCCTCGCTGCCCACCGACGCGGCCCACGGCGCGTGGCTGTACCGGGACAACGTCCGGGCCCGGCTGCGCCGCCCGCGCACCGACGCGTACGCACACGCGCCCGTGCAGCTCATCACGCCCCTGGGGGACGCGTTCCTCTCGGAGAAGCTCTGCGACGGCCTGGAGCAGTGGGCACCCCAGCTGACCCGGCGCACCCTCCCCGCCAAGCACTGGGTCCCGCGCTCACGCCCGGACCAGCTGTCCGCGTGGATCACGGAGTTCGTGACGTCCGTCGAAGGCGGCCGGACCGCTGTGCGGGCGACCGGGAAGTACGCCGACCGGTTCGGCGGACAGCTCGTGCTGGTCACCGGCGCGGGCAGCGGCATCGGCCGCGCCACGGCGTTCGCCTTCGCGGAGGCCGGCGCGCGCGTGGTCGCCGTCGACCGGGACGCCGAGGCCGCCGCCCGCACCGCGGAACTGTCCCGGCTGGTCGGCGCCCCCGAGGCCTGGGCGGAGACCGTCGACGTCTCCGACGAACAGGCCATGGAGAAACTCGCCGGCAAGGTCGCCGCCGAGTACGGCGTGGTGGACGTCCTGGTCAACAACGCGGGCATCGGACTCGGCGGCTCCTTCTTCGACACCACCACCGAGGACTGGAAGAAGGTCCTCGACGTCAACCTGTGGGGCGTCATCCACGGCTGCCGGCTCTTCGGCAAGCAGATGGTGGAGCGCGGACAGGGCGGACACATCGTCAACACCGCCTCGGCGGCCGCCTATCAGCCCTCCAAGGCGCTGTCCGCCTACGGCACCTCCAAGGCGGCCGTCCTCATGCTCAGCGAGAGCCTGCGCGCCGAACTCGCGGGCCGGGGCATCGGCGTGAGCGCGATCTGCCCCGGCTTCGTCAACACCAGCATCACCTCCACCGCGCGCTTCGCGGGCGTCGACGCCGACGAGGAGAAACGCCGCCAGAAACGCACGGCCCGCCTCTACGGGCTGCGGAACTACCCGCCCGAGAAGGTCGCCGACGCGATCCTGCGAGCGGTCGTGCGCAACCAGGCCGTCGTACCGGTCACGCCCGAGGCCCGCGGCGCACGCGTCATGGCCCGGTGGGCGCCGAAGGCACTCCGGGCGATCGCACGGCTGGAGCCGCCGCTGTGAGCCACGAGATCGCCCCGCGCCGGGTGTCCTTCGACTGGTCCCGCACGCCCCTGCACTGGATCCCCGGCGAACCCACCGCGACCCACGTCATCAACGTGCTGCACCTGCTGCTGCCGGCGGGGGAGCGCTGGTTCGTGAAAGTCCTCAAGGAAGGCCTGCCGCTGGTCAGCGACCCCGGACTCCGCGCCGACGTCAAGGGGTTCATGGGCCAGGAGGCCACACACAGCGTCCAGCACACACACGTACTGGACCACCTGGCGGCGCAGCGGCTCGACACCGCCGACTTCACCAAGTACGTCGACTTCCTCTTCGAGCGGCTGCTCGGCGAGCGCCCGCCCCTCAACGCGCCCATTCCCGCGCGCGAGTGGCTGCGCTTCCGGCTGTCGGTCGTCGCCGCCATCGAACAGTTCACCGCCGTGCTCGGCGACTGGGTGCTGGCCGCCGACGGACTCGACCGGGCCTGCGCCGACGAGGTCATGCTCGACCTGCTGCGCTGGCACGGCGCCGAAGAAGTCGAACACCGCGCGGTCGCCTTCGACATGTACCAGCACTGTGGCGGCACCGGAACGCCCCGATACGCCCGCCGGATCGCGGGCATGGCGGTCACCGCCCCGGTGATGCTCCACCTGTGGCTGTGGGGGACCGCCTACCTGATCCGCCACGACCCACAGCTCGCGGGCCGCCTGCGCTACTCCCTCAAGGAGCACGAGAGGGCCGTACGAAAAGGGCTGCTGCCTGCCTGGCGAGAGCTCGGCGCGGCCATACCGCGGTACCTCCGGCGGTCCTACCACCCGTCGCAGGAGGGGTCGTTGAGCCGTGCGGTGGAGTACCTGAAGCGGTCACCGGCGGCGCGGGCCGCCGCGTGAGCGACACCCCCGCCCACCGGATCGAGGACCTCGCCCGCCTCAGCGGCGCCACCGTCCGCACCATCCGCGCCTACCAGGACCGCGGACTGCTCCCCCGTCCCGAGCGCCGCGGCCGGGCCAACATCTACACCGACACCCACCTCGTCCGGCTGCGCCAGATCGCCGACCTCCTCGACCGCGGCTACGGCCTGGCCTCCATCAAGGAGCTCCTGGAGGCCTACGACTCCGGCCGTGGCCTCGGCGGCATCCTCGGTCTTGTCGCCGAGGTCGACGGTCCGTGGACCGACGAGGAGGCCGTCCGGATCTCCCGCGCCGAACTGGACGCCCGCTTCGGCGGCACCCCCGACGAGACCGCGGTCGCCGAGGCGGTGGAGCTCGGCGTACTGGAGCCGGTACCCGGCGACGACAGCACCTTCCTCGTGCCGAGCCCCCAAGAGCTCGCCGTGGCCGCCGAGTTGTACGCGGCCGGGGTCCCGCTCTCCGCGATCTCCGGCCACCTGCGGGAGTTGAGGGGACAGGTCGAGCACATCGCCGCCCGTTTCCTTGAGTTCACCACCGAGCACGTCTTCGCGCGCTACCTGCAAGGACCGCACCAGCCGACCGACGCGGACGCCGCCGAAGCCGCCTCACTCGTCCGCCGGCTGCGGCCGCTCGCGCAGCAGACCGTGGACGCCGAACTCGCGCGCGCGATGCGGACGTTGGCGGTACGACAGCTGCGGCAGCACCTCGGTTCCGAGGAGACGTCGGATGGGCGTCGGGCGTCACGTTCCGTGTCCGTGCCCGAGGAGACGATGCGGGCGGTGGAAGGGCTGGTTGGGGTGGAGCGGGCGGCGGAGTTCTTTGTGCTGGCGGCTGAACGGGAGGTGCGGGCAAGGGCGTTGGATGCGCTCACGTCAAATGGACGGCCCCCAGTCGATCTTGACGAAGGGGGCTGACATGACAGGGAGTTGTCCACAGAAACGCCAAGTAGCCTGTGGATAACTACACTTGGTTGTGGATCAAACATCCGGTCCAAAATCATTCGCGTGATTCACGTCTCTCCCGGCACCCTGGCGGGATGAACGAGAACAAGCCACGCGAGAGGGACGAGAGACGCACCGTGAAGGTCTCGAAGTACCTCTCGAAGCATCTGCGCCACCAGCCTGAACGCATCGGGCTCACACTCGACGAGGCCGGCTGGGTCGAGATCGACGTACTGATCGCCGCGGCCACCGAGCACGGCTTCCGCTTCACCCGGGACGAGCTGGACCACGTGGTCGCCGCCAACGACAAACAGCGCTTCGCGATCGACGGCACGCGCATCCGTGCCAGCCAGGGCCACAGCATCGACGTCGACCTCGGCCTGCCACCGGCGACCCCGCCGCCGTACCTCTACCACGGCACGGTGGCGCGCTACCTGGACGCGATCCGCGCCGAGGGACTGCGCCCCATGAACCGGCACGACGTACACCTCTCGCCCGACCGCGAGACAGCGACCCGGGTCGGCTCCCGCCGCGGCCGGCCCGTCGTGCTCTCCGTGCACGCGGAAGCCATGCACCGCGACGGCCATGTCTTCCACGTCAGCGCGAACGGCGTGTGGCTGACCCAGTCCGTCCCACCGCGCTACCTGCGGTTTCCCGAGCAGCACTGAGCCTCGGCGGGAGATGATCGACGCCATGGACCACGGCATGGACCGTGGCATGGACCACCTCGCCACCACCGAGCCGCCGTGAGTCACTGTTTCACGTGAAACAGTGCCCACCGCATACGCTCGGACACATGAGTCTGCGCCTGAGTACCGTGATCCTCCCCTACCGCCGCTGGAACGAGGGGAGCCGCGAGGCATGGCAGCGCGCGGACCAGCTTGGTTTCCACACCGGATACACCTACGACCACCTGTCCTGGCGCACCTTCCGCGACGGCCCCTGGTTCGGTGCCCTGCCCACACTGACCGGCGCCGCGGGCGTCACCGACCGGCTGCGCCTGGGCACCCTGGTGACCTCGCCGAACTTCCGGCACCCGGTGAACCTGGCCAAGGAACTGATCACCCTCGACGACATCTCCGGCGGCCGCGTCACCCTCGGTATCGGCGCGGGCGGCACCGGCTTCGACGCCACCGCGCTCGGCCAGGATCCGTGGAGCCCGCGCGAGCGTGCCGACCGGCTCGCCGAGTTCGTCCCGCTGCTCGACCGCCTGCTCTCTGAGGACTCGGTGTCCTACGAGGGCGACTTCTACTCGGCGCACGAGGCCCGCAACATCCCCGGCTGTCTCCAGCGGCCCAGGCTGCCCTTCGCCGTGGCCGCCACCGGTCCCCGCGGCCTGCGGCTCGCCGCACGCCACGGGCAGGCATGGGTGACCACCGGCGACCCGAAGCTCTACGAGAACGGCACGCCCGAGCAGTCCCTCCAGGCCCTCCGCGGCCAGGTCGACAAGCTCGCCGACGCCTGCGCGTCGCTCGGGCGGGACGTGGACTCGCTGGACAAGATCCTGCTCACCGGCTTCACCCCGGACCGCGGGCGCCCGCTGGAGTCCCTCGACGCCTTCGTCGACTTCGCGGGCCGCCACCGGGAGCTCGGCTTCACGGAGCTCGTGATCCACTGGCCGATCCCCGACTCCGACTTCGCCGCCGACGAGAAGGTCTTCGAGCAGATCGCCATGGAGGCACCGGCACAGCTGGGCTGAGGCGGCAGCACCGGGGCGGGTGGGGTCCGCTCCTGGGTCAGGTATGTCTCACCTGTGCGGGCACCCGTCCGGTCGTGCAGGCATGTGCGGGAGAATGAGCGGGTGACCTCAGCTACTCGACAGCCCGAGACCCCGGCCGCCGACATACCTCCGCGCCTGATTGCCACCGATCTCGACGGCACTCTGCTGCGTGACGACAAGTCGGTGTCCCCGCGCACGGTCGCGGCTCTCGCCGCCGCCGAGGAGGCGGGCATCGAGGTCTTCTTCGTCACCGGCCGCCCGGCCCGCTGGATGGACGTCGTCAGCGACCACGTCCACGGCCACGGCCTCGCCATCTGCGGCAACGGCGCCGCGGTGGTCGACCTGCACGGTGGCCCCGGCGCCCACCGGTTCGTGAAGGTACGCGAGCTGGCCCGGGAGAACGCCCTCGACGCCGTAGGGCTGCTGAGGGAGGCGGCGCCCGGCACGGTGTACGCGGTGGAGCAGACGTACGGCTTCTACCAGGAGCCGGACTATCCCAAGCTGCACATGGAGATCCCCGACAACCTCGCACCGGCCGAGGAACTGCTGGCCGAGGACGGTCCCGGTGCCGCCGAGCCGGTGCTGAAGATCCTCGCCTACCACCCCTCGATCGATCCGGACGCCTTCCTCACCCTCTCGCGCCTCGCCATCGGTGACCGCGCCAACGTCACCCGGTCCAGCCCCAGCGCCCTGCTGGAGATCAGCGGACCCGGCGTCTCCAAGGCCAGCACGCTCGCCCTGTGCTGCGCCGAGCGCGGCATCTCGCATGAGGAGGTCGTCGCGTTCGGGGACATGCCCAACGACGTCGAGATGCTCACCTGGGCCGGACAGTCGTACGCGATGGGCAACGCCCACCCGGACGTGATCGCCGCTGCTTCGGGCCGGACCGTCGCCAACAACGACGACGGAGTGGCCGTCGTGATCGAGAGGATGCTGGAACGGCTGTAGGGGGCTGCTGCGGCTCAGCCGACCAGAGCCCCGCGTGCCGCCACCAGCAACTCCGACTCCGCCTCCCGCTCGGCCATCTCCCGCAGCGGCCCCGCCACGCGCGTCAGCTCCGCGTAGGGACCCCGCTGCACGACCCGTCCCTCATCGAGTACGACCACCTCGTCCACCGACTCGAGTCCTGCCAGCCGGTGCGTGATGAGGAGTGTCGTACGGCCTTCGGTGGCGGCCAGCAGATCGGCGGTGAGCGCGTCGGCGGTGGGCAGGTCGAGGTGCTCGGCGGGCTCGTCCAGGACGAGGACCGGGAAGTCGGCGAGCAGTGCCCGGGCCAGCGCGAGCCGCTGCCGCTGCCCGCCGGACAGCCACGCCCCGTGCTCGCCGACCAGGGTGTCGAGCCCATCGGGCAGGCTCTCGGCCCAGTCGAGCAGGCGGGCCCGCTTCAGCGCGTCCCACAGCTCCTCCTCGGTCGCGTCTTTCTTGGCGAGGAGCAGGTTCTCGCGCACCGAGCTGTCGAAGAGATGTGCGTCCTGCGCGCACAACCCCACCAGCCGCCGTACGTCGTCGCTGTGCAGCCCGTAGGCGTCCACGCCGCCCAGCGTGTAGGTGCCGGCGTCCGCGTCCAGGAAGCGCAGCAGCACCTGCGCGAGCGTGGTCTTGCCGGAGCCGGATGCGCCGACGACGGCGATCCTTTGGCCCTCCGTCAGGCTCAGGTCGAGGCCCGTGAGCGCGTCCCGGTCCTGGCCCTCGTACCGAGTCGTCAGTCCCTCGAGGACGACCGGGAACGGGGAGGCGGGCGCCTGCCCGGCGGTCTCCGGTTCCCGTACCGGCTCGGGCGCGTCCAGCACCTCGTGGACGCGCTCCGCGCTCCTGCGCACCCGCTGCCGGTACTGCACGGCGAGCGGCAGCCCGAGCACGGCCTCGAAGGCTGCCAGTGGAGTGAGCACGACGACGGCCATGGCGACCCCGCCGAGCCGCCCGGAGGCGACCGCCTGGGCGCCGACGAGGGCGGTGGCGGTGACGGTCAGGCCGCAGATCAAAGCGGTGAGTCCGTCACCGAGGGCGGTGGCAGTGGCGGCGCGGGAGGCGATCCGGGTGAGGACGCCGTCCGCCCGACGTGCCTCGGCGGTACGGGCGGGCAGAGCACCGGCGACGGTCAGCTCCGCGGTCCCGGTGAGGAGATCGGTCACCCGCGTCGCCAGTTCCCCGCGGGCTGGGGCGAGCCTGCGTTCGGCGCGGCGAGCCACGGCTGCTGTGACGAGCGGGACACCGGCACCGGCGGCCAGCAGGCCCACGGCGAGCGCGGCACCTGCCTCCGGCAGCAACCAGGCCGTGAACCCCACGGAGGCCGTGGACACCACGAGGGCGGCACCGGCGGGCAACAGCCAGCGCAGCCAGTAGTCCTGGAGGGCGTCCACGTCGGAGACGAGCCGTGAGAGCAGATCACCCCGGCGGGCCGTACGCAGACCGGCCGGCGCGAGTCGCTCCAGGCGCCGGTACACGGCGACCCGGGTGTCCGCGAGCATCCGCAGCACGGCGTCATGCGAGACCAGGCGCTCCGTGTACCGGAACACGGCCCGGCCGATCCCGAAGGCCCTGGTCGCCGTCACAGCCACCATCAGATACAGCACGGGCGGCTGCTGCGAGGCCCGCGAGATCAGCCACCCGGAGGTGGCCATCAGACCCACGGCACTGCCGAGCGCAAGGCTCCCGAGCAGCAGCGCGAGCGCGAGTCGGCCTCGTCGGGGGCCGGACATGGCGCGGACACGGGAGAGAACGCCGCGCGCCTCTGCCGGCGGCTCGATCGTCCCGGGCTCCGCCGAAGCAGGGCTGCTGACCTCGACCGTACGTGCCGCGGACGCCTTGACCATGGCCTCCACCGGAGCCGGTACCGCCGGCTCCGCCAGCCGCACCACCCGGTCCGCCACCCCCAGCAGCGCCGGCCGGTGCACCACCAGGAGCACCGTCCGCCCGGCCGCGAGTCGCCGTACCGCCGCCACGACCTCCGCCTCGGTGCCTCCGTCGAGCGCCGCCGTCGGCTCGTCGAGGAGCAGCACCGGCCGATCCGCGAGGAACGCCCGGGCCAGCGCGAGCCGTTGCCGCTGCCCGGCGGACAGCCCGGCCCCGTCCTCGCCGAGCACGGTGTCGGCCCCCAGGGGCAGCGCGTCGATGAACTCCAGCGCCCCCGCGTCCCCCAAAGCCCCTCGTACCGCGGCCTCGTCGGCGTCGGGCCGGGCCAGCCGTACGTTCTCGGCGATCGTCCCGGCGAACAGCTGCGGCCGTTGCGGCACCCACGCGATGCGCGACCGCCACTCCGCCAGATCGACCTCGGCGAGATCGGCTCCCCCGATCCGCACCCGTCCCCCGGCCGGCCGCACGAATCCCAGCAGGACGTTCAGCAGCGTCGACTTGCCCGCGCCGCTGGGCCCGACCAACGCGACCGTCTCCCCGGGCGCGACCTCGAAGGACACGTCCGCGACGGCGTCATCCGAGCGCCCAGGGTAGGTGACCGTGACCTGTTCGAAGGCCAGCGCACCCTCGGGCACCGCAGCGGTACCCGACGTCGGCACCGGCGTCTCCAGCACCGAGAAGATCTCCTCGGCGGCGGCCAGCCCCTCCGCCGCCGCGTGATACTGCGCGCCGACCTGCCGCAGGGGCAGATAGGCCTCAGGGGCCAGGATGAGGATGACCAAGCCGTCGTACAGGTGCATCTCGCCGTGGACGAGCCGCATCCCGATCGTCACGGCGACCAGCGCCACTGACAGCGTCGACAGCAACTCCAGGGCAAAGGAGGAGATGAAGGCGATCCGCAGCGTCCGCATGGTCGCCTGCCGGTACTCGCCGGTGATGCGTCGAATCGACTCGGCCTGCGCCTTGGCCCGGCCGAACACCTTCAGCGTCGGCAGTCCCGCGACCACGTCCAGGAAGTGCCCCGACAACCGGGACAGCAGCCGCCACTGACGGTCCATCCGGGACTGGGTGGCCCAGCCGATCAGCACCATGAAGACGGGGATGAGTGGCAGGGTCCCGACGATGATGGCCGCCGAGACCCAGTCCTCCGTCACGATCCGCGCCAGTACCGCCACCGGCACGACCACCGCCAGTCCCAACTGCGGGAGGTAGCGCGAGAAGTAGTCGTCGAGGGCGTCGACCCCCCTGGTGGCAAGGGCGACCAGCGACCCGGTCCGCTGCCCGCTCAGCCAACCGGGCCCCAGCGCCGTGGCCCGCTCCAGCAGCCGCCCCCGCAGTTCCGACTTCACTGCGGCACTCGCGCGGTGCGCCGCGAGCTCGGTGAGCCAGGAGACGAGCCCACGCCCGACAGCGACGGCGGCCAACAGCAGCAGGGGAGTGCTGAGTTCCGCGACCGCAGAACCATGCTGGAACGCGCCGACCACGACCTCGGCGACGAGCATCGCCTGGGCGATGACCAGCAGGGCACCGAGGCCGCCCAGGCCGACCACGGCCACCAGGAAGAGGCGGGTGGCCCGGGCGTATCGGAGCAGGCGCGGATCGATTGGTTTCACGTGAAACACACCTCAGTGCGCGGTCTCAGCGATGTGCTGGGTGCCGATGCGCTTGCGGAACACCCAGTAGGTCCAGCCCTGGTAGAGCATCACGAGGGGAGTGGCGATGGCCGCCAGCCACGTCATGATCTTCAGGGTGTACGGGCTCGACGAGGCGTTGGTGACCGTCAGGCTCCAGTCCGCGTCGAGCGAGGACGGCATGACGTTCGGGAACAGCGTCAGGAAGAACATCGCGACCGTGGCCACAATGGTGAGGCCGGACAGCGCGAACGACCAGCCTTCCCGTCCGGCCCGGTTCGCCACCAGCGCGGCAACCAGGGCGGCGACCGCCACGACCATCGCGACCAGGCTCTTGCCGTTGCCGTTGTCGACCTGAGTCCAGAGCAGGAAGAGCAGTGCCAAACCTGCGGTCACCAGACCGACCCAGCGCGCCAGCTTCCGCGCCCGTTCCCGGATCTCCCCGACGGTCTTCAGGGCCGTGAAGACCGTTCCGTGGAAGGTGAACAGCGTCAGCGTCACCAGTCCACCGAGCAGCGCATACGGGTTGAACAGGTCCCAGAGGGTGCCGACGTACTCGAAGTGCTGGTCGATCTTCACCCCGTGCACGATGTTGCCGAAGGCCACGCCCCACAGGAACGCCGGGATGAGCGAGGTCCAGAAGATCGCGGTCTCCCAGTTGCGCTGCCAGTTCTCCTCGGGCCGCTTGGCCCGGTACTCGAAGGCGACCCCGCGGACGATCAGGCAGACCAGGATGACCAGCAGCGGCAGATAGAAGCCGGAGAAGAGCGTGGCGTACCAGTCGGGGAAGGCGGCGAAGGTCGCACCGCCCGCCGTCAGCAGCCACACCTCGTTGCCGTCCCAGACGGGACCGATGGTGTTGATCAGGACGCGCTTCTCGGCCCGGTCGCGGGCGAGCAGCTTGGTGAGGACACCGACCCCGAAGTCGAAGCCCTCCAGGAAGAAGTAGCCGGTCCACAGCACGGCGATGAGCACGAACCAGACGTCGTGAAGTTCCATGACTCGATCTCCCTCGGCCTAGTACGAGAAGGCCATCGGCTTGTCGGCGTCACTGGTGTCGCCGCCGATCTTCGTGGGCGGGTTGAGGTCGGCCTCGGTGAGTTCGGGCGGGCCGGCCTTGACGTACTTCACGAGCAGCTTGACCTCGACGACGGCGAGGATGGCGTACAGCGTCGTGAAGACGAGCATCGAGATGAGGACCTCGGCCTGGGAGACGCCGGGTGAGACCGCGTGCCGGGTCTGCAGGACGCCGTAGACGACCCATGGCTGACGGCCCATTTCGGTGAAGATCCAGCCCCAGGAGTTGGCGATCAGCGGGAAGCCAAGGGTCCAGATCGCCACGAGCCAGTAGAGTCGGCCGAGCTTGGGGCTGAGGGCCTTGTTCTTGAAGAGGACCAGATGCGGAACCTCGTCCTCGCCGACGCGCAGGTGCTGCGGGAGCATGAACTTCTTGCGGGTCAGCCAGAGTCCGGCGAGGCCGATGGCGAAGGACGCCATGCCGAAGCCGATCATCCAGCGGAAGGCCCAGAAGGTGACCGGGATGTTGGGCCGGTAGTCACCCGGCCCGTACTTCTGCTGCTCGGCCTTGTTGACGTCGTTGATGCCGGGGACGAACGAGGTGAAGTCGTCGTCGGCGAGGAAGGACAGCAGGCCCGGGATCTCGATGGCCACGCTGTTGTGGCCCTTCTCCACGTCGCCGTAGGCGAAGATCGAGAAGGGTGCCGAGTCCTGGCCGTCCCACAGGGCTTCGGCGGCCGCCATCTTCATCGGCTGCTGCTTGAACATGACCTTGCCGAGGGTGTCACCGCTGATCGCGGTGAGCATGCCGGCGATGACCACGGTGACCAGGCCGAGGCGCAGCGAGGTCTTCATCACGGCGATGTGCTTCTTGCGGAACAGATGGAAGGCCGCGATGCCCACCATGAAGGCACCACCGGTCAGGAAGGTGGCCGACATCGTGTGGAAGACCTGGGTGAGCGCGGTGTTCTGGGTCAGCACCGCCCAGAAGTCGGTGAGTTCGGCGCGGCCCTTCTCCTTGTTGATCCGGTAGCCGACGGGGTGCTGCATCCACGAGTTGGCCGCGAGGATGAAGTACGCCGACAGGATCGTCCCGATCGAGACCATCCAGATGCAGGCCAGGTGGATCTTCTTGGGCAGCTTGTCCCAGCCGAAGATCCACAGGCCGATGAAGGTGGACTCGAAGAAGAAGGCGATCAGGGCTTCGAAGGCGAGCGGGGCGCCGAAGACATCGCCGACGAAGCGCGAGTAGTCGGACCAGTTCATGCCGAACTGGAACTCCTGCACGATGCCGGTGACCACACCCATCGCGATGTTGATCAGGAAGAGCTTGCCCCAGAACTTGGTGGCCCTGAGGTACTTCTCGTTCTCCGTGCGCACCCAGGCGGTCTGAAGGCCTGCCGTGAGGGCGGCCAGAGAGATCGTCAGGGGGACGAACAGGAAGTGGTAGACGGTGGTGATGCCGAACTGCCAGCGCGCCAGGGTCTCCGGCGCCAGAGCCAGGTCCACGTCGCCGCTCCTTACCTCACAGGCTTGTGGAACAAATGCGTGCGAAGCGACCGCTTGTGAAAGCGTTCACATTCACAAGCCCAGTATGCCGCACCTGCTTTCGATAGATGAAGGGGGGTCCCGGTTACCACCGGAACCCCCCTTGATGGACTGCGCTGACCTGCACAGATGCGCGGTCGGTGTGAGCTAGAGCTCCTTGCGGAACCCCTCCGCCACCTTCAGGAAGATGTCGTTCGCCTCTGTCTCCCCGACCGTCACCCGCACGCCCTCGCCCGGGAACGGCCGGACGACCACGCCGTGCTGCTCACATGCCGCCGCGAAGTCGACCGTGCGCTCCCCCAGCCGCAGCCAGACGAAGTTGGCCTGGGTCTCGGGCACCGTCCAGCCCTGGGCTCGAAGTCCCTCCACCACGCGGTTGCGCTCGCAGACCAGCGAGCCGACCCGGCCCAGGAGTTCGTCCTCGGCCCGCAGCGAGGCGATCGCCGCCTCCTGGGCGACCTGGCTCACCCCGAAGGGCACCGCAGTCTTGCGCAGCGCGGCGGCCACCGGCTCGTGGGCGATCGCGAAGCCGACCCTGAGGCCCGCGAGGCCGTACGCCTTGGAGAAGGTGCGCAGCACACAGACGTTCGGCCGCGTGCGGTACAGCTCCACGCCGTCCGGCACCTCGGGGTCACGGATGAACTCGCGGTAGGCCTCGTCGAGCACCACCAGCACGTCACTCGGCACCCGGTCGAGGAACCGTTCCAGCTCGGCCCGCTTCACGACCGTGCCCGTCGGGTTGTTCGGGTTGCAGACGAAGATCAGCCGGGTCCGCTCGGTGATCGCTTCCGCCATCGCGTCCAGGTCGTGCACATCACCCGCCGTCAGCGGCACCTGCACCGAGGTGGCACCGCTGATCTGCGTGATGATCGGGTACGCCTCGAAGGAGCGCCAGGCGTAGATCACCTCGTCGCCCGGTCCCGAGGTCGCCTGGATCAGCTGCTGGGCGACGCCGACGGAGCCGGTGCCGGTGGCCAGATGGGAGAGCGGGACGCCGAAGCGGTCGGACAGCTCGTTCATCAGCCCTGTGCAGGCCATGTCCGGGTAGCGGTTGAAAGAGGAGACGGCGGCCGTCACGGTCTCCAGCACCCCCGGCAGCGGCGGATAGGGGTTCTCGTTGGAGGACAGTTTGTAGGCCACCGGACCGCCGGAAGCGGCGGGCTTGCCCGGCTTGTACGTGGGGATACCCTCCAGCTCGGCGCGCAGCTTGGGGCTCGTCTCGCTCACCGCAGTCCTCCTCATGACCACCGATTCATGACCACCGACTCCTGGCGTCCGACTCCGGCAGCCGGCATCCAATACTGCTCACCTTATGAGGATTGAGCGCCACTGCGTACAGGTCAGAGCGAACCTCGTCCGTCCCACAGGCATCAGGGGCATCACCGTACGAAGGCAGACGAATCAGGGGGCGCGGTCACATATATCTATGCGCCGGTGGCTCGCGCCGTGGCGCGCGTCACCCGTGAAGGTGAGTTGAGACCTCTTCGAAACATCGAGGACTTGGCAGGCCCATGCGTGCCGACAAGTCACGTAATGCCATGGGATCGTTTAACTGTCTTTGTTTCAAAGGTAGTTGACGCAAGATGACCTTGCAGAAACGTGCCTGTCAACGCGTGCATATGCGTCCGCCCTACCCCACCGCATGAGCCCTACTATCGGCTCGCCATGACAGCAGCAGGGAAGCACCAGGTGAGCCGCGCGGAAACCTCCCGTCGAGGCAGCCGGCCGGGCCGGGCGGGCATCAGAGACGTGGCCGCCGCCGCCGGAGTCTCCATCACGACCGTCTCCGACGCCCTGAACGGCAAGGGCAGGCTCCCGGACGCCACCCGCCGCCATGTCAGGGAGGTCGCAGACCGGCTGGGCTACCGGCCCTCGGCCGCGGCCAGAACCCTCCGTACCGGCAAGTCGGGACTCATCGGCCTGACCGTGACGACATACGGGGATGAACCTTTCACCTTCACCGAGTTCGCGTACTTCGCCGAGATGGCGCGGGCCGCCACCTCCGCCGCGCTCGCCCGCGGCTACGCCCTCGTCATCCTGCCCGCGACCTCGCGCCACGACGTGTGGTCGAACGTCGCCCTGGACGGCACCGTGGTCATCGACCCGTCCGACCAGGACCCGGTCGTCAGCGAGCTGGTCCGGCAGGGTTTACCGGTGGTGTCCGACGGCCGCCCGGCCGGTGCCCTCCCGGTCACCGCCTGGGTCGACAACGACCACGAGGCCGCCGTCCTCGGCATCCTCGACCATCTGGCCGACGCCGGCGCCCGCCGCATCGGCCTGCTGACAGGGACGACGACGGACACGTACACCCATCTGTCGACCACCGCGTATCTGCGGTGGTGCGAGCGGGTCGGGCAGGACCCGGTGTACGAGGCCTATCCCGCGCACGATCCGTGCGCGGGCGCCGTCGCCGCCGACCGGCTGCTCGCCCGCCCGGACCGGCCGGACGCCGTCTACGGACTGTTCGACCCGAACGGCACCGACCTGCTGGCCGCCGCCCGCCGCTACGGGCTGCGCGTCCCCGACGACCTGCTGATCGTCTGCTGCAGCGAGTCCACCGTGTACGCCAGCACCGAGCCGCCCGTCACCACGCTCTCCCTCAAGCCGCGCCGCATCGGTACGGCGGTGGTCCAACTCCTCATCGACGCCATCGAGGGGGTCGAATCGGACCAACCGGTCGAGCAGGTGATACCGACCGAGCTGATCGTGCGCACCTCCTCCCAGCGGCGAGCCCCGCGCACGACGGTCAGCTCACCGCGGTCGCCCGAGGAGAAGTAACAGGAAGCGGCCGGGCGAGGGTCCAAGCCCGGCCAATCGGGGCGAATGCCGCGGTGAACGGGAGTCTTGCTCCGATTCACTACCCCTGGGTCATCACACGGCGCGATCCGCATTCCTATGATGGGCCCACGACACCGCGGGCCGCTGCGACCAGGCAGTCCGAAGCGGTGCAGATGCGGCGCGATGGTGGAGGGGTCTGATGACTCAGGGGGCCGGTCAGGGACCCGAGGTGGAGCGCACGGCGGTGCTGCGCGACTTCCGGGTGCCCGCGTACGTCAACGAGACCGGTCCGTACGGCCACAGCACGCACCCCGGAGACGTCGTACCGGCCGCCGAGGAGGCCTACCCGGAGGGGTACACCCCCACCGAACAGGACCTGCCCGTCATCCATCCCGGTGACGACGAGCTCCAGGCGGCCGCCGACCCCGCGTCACAGGCGGTGGACGGTCCCGGCCCGCTGTTCGTCGTCGGCGACGTCCACGGCTACCTCGACGAACTGACGTCCGCACTCCAGGAGAAGGGCCTCGTCGACGCGGCCGGCAACTGGTGCGCGGGCACCGCCCGGCTGTGGTTCCTCGGCGACTTCACCGACCGCGGGCCCGACGGCATCGGCGTCATCGACCTCGTGATGCGGCTGTCCGCGGAGGCCGCCGCGGCCGGCGGCTACTGCAAGGCCCTCATGGGCAACCACGAACTGCTGCTGCTCGGCGCCAAACGGTTCGGCGACACCCCCGTCAACTCCGGCGCGGGCACCGCCACCTTCCAGGCGGCCTGGCTGCTCAACGGCGGACAGAAGACCGACATGGACCGCCTCCAGGACCACCATCTGCAGTGGATGGCACGGCTGGACGCCGTCGAGGAGGTCGACGGACATCTGCTCGTCCACTCCGACACCACCGCCTACCTCGACTACGGCGACTCGATCGAGGCGGTCAACGACACCATCCGCGAGACCCTCACGCGCAACGACGCGGACGAGGTGTGGGATCTGTTCCGCAAGTTGACCAAGCGTTTCTCCTTCCGCGACGAGGGCGGCGCCGACCATGTGCGTTCACTGCTCGACACGTACGGCGGCATCCGCATCGTTCACGGCCACAGCCCGATCCCCTATCTGCTCGGCGAAGTGGGTTCCGAGGACGACGAGGACGAATCCGGTCCGGTGGTCGAGGGACCGCACGTCTACGCCGACGGACTGGCCATCGCGATGGACGGCGGGGTGACCATGGCCGGAAAACTGCTGGTCCAGCAACTGCCCCTGGATATCTGAACGTTCGCGGGGCAGTCGTTCCCGCAGGACGGACCGACCGTCGACCGCGCAGGCCAGAGGCCAATTTCTGGAAACCCCCTGTCACCCTGTGCCGTCACCGCTCTACCATCGGCTTATCCGTAGCAGGCTCCCCTCCGTTTCTGCCCGACGGCTCGTTGGCATGCGAGCCCCAAGCCCTACGGAGCATCGGGGGATGCACATGAACAGCGTTCCGCAGCACCTGCACAGCGAGGACCGCCAGGAGTACGAGCGGATCCTCGATGAGGCGCTGCGCTCCGCACCACACCGTCCCGAACTGGCCGCTGTCGGACAGCGGCTGAATCCCGAACAGCTGCGCACCATGGCGCTCAACGCCACCGCACTCGTCACGGCGGCCGCGGCGACCGAGTACCAGCACTACGTGAAGGTCCGCGAGGAACAGCGCCGCCCGGCGGCGCCGTCCACCCTGTCGTCCGTGCATGAACCCGGTCCCGCCGAGTCGGGCACGGGTGCGATGGGGCTCGCCACCACCATGGGAGAGGTCGCCGAGACCGCCGGTGCGGGCGCCGTCGCCGTCGCCGCGGTCCTGACGCCCGTCCTCGCCGGAATAGCCGCGGCGATCTTCCTGCTCGTGGGTTACATCCTCCAGATGCTCAGCCCACCGCCGGCGTTCGCCCACGCCATGATCACCATCGGATGGGTGTTCGGTGCCCTGACCGCGGCCGCGATCCTGGTCGCCGCCGTCGGGCTGCTGCTCACCGCCCTGCGCAACCGGCCCTCGCCGGACGCGGGGTACGGCGAACTGAGCGAGGAGGTGGCACGGGCCAGGGACGCCTGGCGCGAGGCCCTGCTGGAACGGGGCATCCTCCCCTTCCTCAGGGAGGCCCTGGCCGACCCCGGCACCGCCGCACTGCACCACACGGCTCCGCCCGCACCGACCAGCCGGATGCCCAGCCTCGGCTACGACCGCCCGGGCTTCAGCAGCCCGGACGACGGAGCGTCCGGTGCCCGCCCGAGCTTCAGCAGCCCGGACTACACCAGCCCGGACTTCGGGGGGCCGGAACACCAGCCGGAGTAGCACCCGGCACAGCCCCTCGGCTTGCGCCCCCACCACGGGGAGCGCAAGCCGAAGACCCGGCCGCGGGCCCACCGCCGACGATTCGCCACGCCCGTCGGCGATTCGCCCATGTCAGTCCGTGATCGGCAAATACACCCGGTTGCCCGCCGCCGCGAACTCCTTCGACTTCTGGGCCATGCCCTCCTCGATCTCCCCCTGCCTGTCGCCGTGGCGGCGGCGGATGTCCTGGGAGATCTTCATCGAGCAGAACTTCGGCCCGCACATGGAGCAGAAGTGAGCCGTCTTGGCCGGTTCGGCCGGGAGGGTCTCGTCGTGGAACTCGCGGGCCGTGTCGGGGTCGAGGGCCAGGTTGAACTGGTCCTCCCAGCGGAACTCGAAGCGGGCGTCGGAGAGGGCGTCGTCCCACTCCTGGGCACCGGGGTGTCCCTTGGCCAGGTCGGCCGCATGGGCGGCGATCTTGTAGGTGATGACACCCGTCTTGACGTCGTCCCGGTTGGGCAGGCCCAAGTGCTCCTTGGGCGTGACGTAGCAGAGCATCGCCGTGCCCCACCAGGCAATCATCGCGGCGCCGATGCCGGAGGTGATGTGGTCGTAGGCCGGCGCGACGTCGGTGGTCAGCGGGCCGAGCGTATAGAACGGAGCTTCATCGCAGATCTCCTGCTGAAGGTCGATGTTCTCCTTGATCTTGTGCATCGGGACGTGCCCGGGGCCCTCGATCATGGTCTGTACGTTGAAACGCTTCGCGATCCGGTTGAGTTCCCCGAGCGTGCGCAACTCCGCGAACTGTGCCTCGTCGTTGGCGTCCGCGATCGAACCGGGCCTGAGGCCGTCGCCCAGCGAGTACGTGACGTCGTAGGCGGCGAGGATCTCGCACAGCTCCTCGAAGTTCTCGTACAGGAACGACTCCTTGTGGTGCGCGAGGCACCAGGCCGCCATGATCGAGCCGCCGCGCGAGACGATGCCGGTCTTGCGGTTGGCCGTCAGTGGTACGTACGGCAGGCGCACGCCCGCGTGGACCGTCATGTAGTCCACGCCCTGTTCGGCCTGCTCGATGACCGTGTCCTTGTAGATCTCCCAGGTCAGCTCCTCGGCGCGGCCGTCGACCTTCTCCAGCGCCTGGTAGAGCGGCACCGTGCCGATGGGGACGGGGGAGTTGCGCAGCACCCACTCGCGGGTGGTGTGGATGTTGCGGCCGGTGGACAGGTCCATGACCGTGTCGGCGCCCCAGCGGGTCGCCCAGGTCATCTTCTCCACCTCCTCCTCGATGGAGGACGTCACCGCGGAGTTGCCGATGTTGGCGTTGACCTTCACCAGGAACCGCTTGCCGATGATCATCGGCTCGATCTCCGGGTGGTTGACGTTGGCCGGCAGCACCGCGCGACCCGCCGCGATCTCCTCGCGGACGACCTCGGGAGAGACGTTCTCCCGGATGGCCACGTACTCCATCTCCGGTGTGATCTCACCGCGACGGGCATAGGCGAGCTGCGTGACCGCGTTGCCGTCACGGCTGCGGCGCGGCTGGCGTGGCCGCCCCGGGAAGACCGCGTCGAGGTTGCGGAGGCCACCCCGCGGTGAGGTGTGCTTGATCCCGTCGTCCTCGGGACGCACGGGACGTCCCGCGTACTCCTCGGTGTCCCCGCGGGCGATGATCCAGTTGTCCCGCAGTGGCGCAAGGCCCCGTCGGACATCCGTCTCGGTGAGCGGATCGGTGTACGGACCGGACGTGTCGTACAGCGTGACCGACTCCCCGTTGGTGAGGTGCACCTGGCGAACCGGCACCCGCAGATCGGGGCGCGAGCCCTCGATGTACGCCTTGTGCCAGCCGATGGACTTCCCGGCCTCCCCGTCGAGCTGATCGGAGGCAGGCGTGCGCGCGTCCTTGATGGTCATGAGACCTACTCCCTACGCCGGCATTACCCGGTAACAGGTTCGGCGGTCGACGCAGCGGTTTCCGTCTGCCGACGTTTCGTGGGGAACGTCACTCGCTTGAGATGACGTTCCACGTGAAACATCGCTGGGACGGAGGTCAGCGCCCTCTCAGCCCGGTGCTCCGAGCTCCCGCGTGTACAAAGGTGGCTCCACGCTAGCGTCAATTCGGGCGCGGTGAACAGAGGGCCCCTGTCGTTCTTGCGATGATCGGTCGGTGACCACGACGCATCAGCCCCCGTACCCGCCTCCCGAGCCTCCGCGCCGGCCGGGCTCCGGAAACGGCCCCCGGCTCGGTCCCGGCAACGGCTCCCGCGGGGGCTACGGAAACGGCGCCGCCGACGGCTGGCACGAGCACGGCGGGCACGGTGGACAGGGCTACGGGTATGGGCCCGGAGCCGGTGGTGAAGGCCAGGGCGGTGGCGGTGACCTGGGCGGCGGCCAGGGTGGTGGTCAGGGCGGCGGGGGCCGGAGCAGTGGTGACGACCATGGGCACGAACCCGGCGACGGACACGGGCACGGACACGGGCGAGGGGGCGGTTCCGGGTCCGGCAGCGGTGGCGGGCACGGCCACAGTCACAGCCACGGACCGGCAGCTCCCGTCTCCAAACACCTGCGCAAGGTCATCGCGGCGATCCTCATCCCGTTCGGCGTAGCCGTGGTGGTGGGGCTCGCCGTGCTGTGGCCCGGCGGAGCCCCGGCGCACCAACGCACCGGGGTCGGCTTCGACCGGCAGACCCAGCAGGCCACGGTCAGCAAGGTCGTGAGCGTCAGCTGCAAGTCGGTGAACGCCTCGGGGGAGGCCCCGACCGGGGACACCTCCACGGCCGAGGGCTCCTCCGCCGAGCAGCAGGCGAACGGCACCTGCAAGAAAGCGACGATCCGGGTCGACACCGGCAACGACAAGGGCCGCACCTTCACGGAGATCGTCCAGCCGGACCAGTCCCGGCAGTTGCACGAGGGCCAGAAGGTCGTGGTCGCGTACGAGCCCTCGGCCCCCAGGGATCTGCAGTACTCGGTCGCCGACGTGAACCGCAGGCTCCCCATGGGGCTGCTCGCCGGCATCTTCGCGCTCGCCGTGGTGATCGTCGGGCGAATGCGCGGCGTCATGGCGCTGGTCGCGCTGGCCATCAGCTTCCTGCTGCTGAACTTCTTCGTCCTGCCCGCGATCCTGCAGGGCTCGAACCCGCTCCTCGTGGCGGTGGTCGGGTCCAGCGCCATCATGCTGATCGCCCTCTACATGTGCCACGGTCTGTCGGCCAGAACCTCCGTGGCGGTGCTGGGCACGCTGATCTCCCTGATTCTGATCGGCATCCTCGGATCGCAGTTCATCGGTTGGGCCGCTCTCACGGGCAACACGGACGACAACACCGGGCTCATCCACGGGCTGTATCCGTCGATCGACATGAGCGGCCTGCTGCTCGCCGGCGTCATCATCGGCTCGCTCGGTGTCCTCGACGATGTGACGGTCACACAGACCTCGGCCGTCTGGGAGCTGCACGAGGCCAACCCGACGATGGGCTGGCGCGGGCTCTATCGCGCGGGTATCCGGATCGGTCGCGACCACATCGCCTCCGTCGTCAACACCCTCGTCCTCGCCTACGCGGGTGCCGCGCTGCCGCTGCTGCTGCTCTTCTCCATCGCGCAGTCCAGCGTGGGGACCGTCGCCAACAGTGAGCTGGTGGCGGAGGAGATCGTGCGCACGCTGGTCGGCTCGATCGGCCTCGTCGCCTCGGTTCCGGTCACCACGGTCCTCGCGGCCCTGGTGGTCTCGGCGGACCGGCCGGAGGCGGAGGCGGTGGGTGCGGGAGCAGGGGGTGCGGGAGCAGGGGGGTCCGTGCCCGTACCGGCGACAAGCGCGAGCGCGGGTACGGCCGACAGCCGGCCGGCAGTGGCACGCAGTGGCAAGGGGCGGCGGCGCAGGCGCTGAGATGGGCCCGGGGGCCAAGTGGGGGCTGGGGCGCGTCTGATGGCGCTCTCCGTCGGACGGGCACCGAGTGACCGATCTGCCCCACGCGGGGCGTCTCATGAGGCGCCGACTGCTCCGTCAGGCCCACCCACTCCAGCGCGAGGGCGACTTCGAGACTCGCCAGAAGCACCCTAGGGCTCCCCGGTGCCCGAGCGTCCGTGCGTGCCCAGTGTCCCGCAGCGGCAGAAGCGTTCCTGCGTCCTCCCGCCTCACGAGGAAGCGTGCCGTCACCTCACTGCCGTAAGGCGTCAGCCCGCGCTCTGTTCCTCCGCCAGGATCCGGTCCAGCGCCTCGTCGAGATGGGTGTCGAAGTCGGCCAGGGCGGCCTCCTGCCCCAGCGGCACCAGCTTGTCGGTGCGGTCGAGGAACGCGATGACCGGCGCCGTCGACGAGCGGAACAGTGCCTGATCACCGCCGACCTGAAGCCTGATCAGGACGTCGCCCAGCAGGTCGGAACCGGCGGGCGAGACCCGCACGTCGCCCTCGCCACATGGCCGGCCCACCCCGTCGATCAGCAGCTCACGGCCGAAAGCCCAGGTCACCGGGTCGTCGCCCGGGAGATGGAAGGTCAGCCGGACTGCGTACGGATCGCAGGCCTCGTAGCGCAGTTCCACCGGAATGCGGAAGGAGAGTTCCTCCGAGACGAGAAAGCTCATCATGACCTCTGCCTGTACGGACTCGCGCATCGCCTACCCCGTCATCTGCCTTTGTTGGCCGGGAATGATCCCTCTGACACTGGTGGCATCTTGCTGAACGTGCACGACAGATCACAAGGAGTGAGTTTTCAGATACTGATAGAGATCGCCAGCGAGCCCATCAGTCGCCCGATTTCCTCTTGCAGTTGCTGGGTTGCGGACAACAACCGGTCCGCCTGATGGGCGGGCAGGGAGATGGCCATCGTTGCCGCGGCGTTACCCAATGTGATCGGAATGGCCGCGCACACCGTCCCCAGCGCGTACTCCTGACGCTCGATCACCGGCTCCATCCGCGCGGTCCGTTCGAGACGCCGGAGCAGGCTGTGCCCGTCGCGCACGGTGTACGGGGTGATGGACTGCACGGGGTACCGGTCGAGGTGGTCGCGCCGGGCCTCGTCGTCCAGCTGGGCGAGGAGGCACTGTCCGATCGCGTGCGCGTGCCCGGTCTCGCGGAAGTCGGCCCACTCCTCGACCGCCGGGTTGCCGGGGCTGTCGGAGACGCAGAGGACCTCGATCTCGCCGTTCCGGTACTGCGCGTAGTACACCGGCACGCCGATCAGATCGCGCCAGTGCGCGAGCGCCTCGACAACGGTGCTGCGACGTTTCTGCTCGGCTCCACTGCTGCTCAGCCGCTCGGCCGCCTCGCCGAGGAAGAACAGGCCCTTGTCGCGGCGCAGATAGCCCTCGTGCACGAGGGTGCGCAGCAGGTGATACGCCGTGGGGAGCGCAAGCCCGGTCTCGCGGGCGAGTTGTTTGGCGGGGGCTCCGTGCTCGTGCTCCGCGACGGACTCGAGCAGGCGCATCGCACGCTGGACGGACCCGATGAGGGTCGCCGAGTGGGTTTGTTCGGGCGCTTCGGAGGAGGGGGCCGCCTGGCGCTGGACGGGGGCTGACGGCCGTACGGGAGCGGATGTCTGTACGGCAGCTGCCGGCCGTACGGGAGGAGACGGTCGTGCCGGAGGTCGTACCAGCGCTGACGGTCGTACCGGAGCAGACGGCTGTACGGGAGCTGTCGGCTGTACCGGGGCCGTCGGCTGTGCGGAAGCCGTCGTCGAACGGGCGTCGATCTGTGCGGGTGCGGTGTCAACCGTGGCCAAGGGTCACTCCCGGAGCGCGAGGGGGCAGCCCGTGCGGGAAACACGGGAGGGGGTGTACGCCGCTCGCGGGGTCGTCCCCGCGTCGAGTTCCGGACTTTAACGGTCCGCCACCGCGCGTATACGACCCGTCCGGGAAACTTCCCTCCCCCGAGGGAACGGGGGATTCCTGTTACCGGTCGCCCCGCCCGCTCCGGACGCTCACCAGTCGCTGCGCGACGAGGAGCTCGTCATGAACTTCCGTACGACGTAGACGAGTCCGCCCACCAGGGCCACGAAGACCAGCAGCTTGAAGAGCAGGCCGATGACGAAGCCGACGACCGTGGCTATCAGCCCGCCGAACACGACCAGGGCAATGACCGGCACAGCGATCCACTTCACCCACCACGGCAACCCCGCGAAGATCTCTCCCATCGCACTCAACCTCTCTGAAGTCCTGCACCGTCCGGCCCTTCTGGTACCGGATCCATCAATGTCCTGCACTCGATGCTAGGGCCGACAGGTGCCTCCACGGGGGCCTCGCACCCCTTGTCCTCCCCTGACTGATCCCCTAGGGAACCCCGAGGCCACAGGTCAGCTCTCCGGGGGAGAGAACACCACCATGACCCTGAGGTCCTCGCTGATGTGGTGGAACTTGTGGGCGACACCGGCGGGCACGTAGACCACGCTGCCGCGCGACACCTGGGTGGTCTCCATGCCCACGGTGATCGCTGCGCGGCCGCTGACCACGAAGTAGACCTCGTCCTGACGGTGCGGTTGCTGCGGGTCCTGGGCGCCCGCGTCGAGTGCGTACAGGCCGACGGACATGTTCCGCTCACGCAGGAACTGCAGGTAAGCACCGTCGTTGGCGGCACGCTCCGCCTCCAGTTCATCCAACCGGAATGCCTTCATCGACTTAGTCCACCCTCGCCAGTGCCCGTAACCGATCTCTTCTGTCACGATCAGACACATGAAGAATTTCGTAGTCAAGACGATCGCCAACGCGGGTGCTCTGGCGGTCGCGGTGTGGCTGCTCGACAAGATCACCCTGACCGGTGACAGCACCGGCAAGAAGGTCTGGACGCTGATCCTCGTCGCCCTGGTCTTCGGCCTGGTGAACTTCCTGATCAAGCCGGTCGTGAAGGTACTGACCTTCCCACTGTTCATCCTGACGCTCGGCCTGTTCACGCTGATCGTCAACGCGCTGATGTTGCTGCTCACCTCGTGGCTTGCCGACAAGCTCGACCTGAGCTTCCACGTCGAGGGGTTCTGGACCGCCGTCCTGGGCGGCCTGATCATCTCGATCGTGGCCTGGGCCCTGCACGTCGTCCTGCCCGACGAGGACTGAGGAGGGATGACCTACCGCGTCTGTTTCGTCTGCACGGGCAACATCTGCCGTTCCCCGATGGCCGAGTCGGTTTTCCGCGCCCGTGTGGCGGAGGCCGGCCTGGACGGTCTGGTCGAGGTCGACAGCGCCGGAACGGGCGGCTGGCACGAGGGCGACGGCGCCGACCCGCGCACCGTGTCCGTCCTGGAGGAGCACGGCTACGACGGCGGCCACACGGCCCGGCAGTTCCAGCCGTCCTGGTTCTCCCGCCTCGACCTCGTCATCGCCCTCGACACCGGCCACCTCAAGGCCCTGCGACGCCTCGCACCCACCCCGCAGGACGCCGCGAAAGTACGGCTGCTGCGTTCGTACGACCCCGCCGCGGGCGACGAGATCGACGTTCCGGACCCGTACTACGGGGGCCTGGACGGCTTCGAGGAGTGCCTTGAGATGGTGGAGGCGGCCAGCGAGGGTCTGCTCGCCGAGGTGCGCGAGCAGACGGAAGGACGGGTGGCATGAGCGACAGGACTGCGGACAAGGGAGAGGGCACGCGCGCGGTCCGGGCCGGACTGCCCGAGGCGGCCAAGAACGAGCCGACCCTGCCCGGTCCGGCCTTCGCCGCCCACTTCCATCTGCCCGGGGAGGTGGACGGCCCGTACACCTACGGCCGCGACACGAACCCGACCTGGAACCTGTTGGAAAGCGCCATCGCCGAGTTGGAGGCGCCGGGGCAGGACGGCGTGGAGACGCTGGTCTTCGCCTCGGGCATGGCGGCCATTTCCGCTGTGCTCTTCTCCCAGCTGCGCGCGGGTGACACCGTGGTCCTGCCCGACGACGGCTACCAGGCACTGCCCCTTGTGCAGGCACAGTTGGAGGCGTACGGCATCGGGGTGCGCACCGCTCCGACCGCCGGTGACGCCCAGCTCGACCTCCTGGATGGCGCACGGCTGTTGTGGATCGAGACGCCGTCGAACCCCGGCCTCGACGTGTGCGACATCCGGCGGCTCGTCGAGGCGGCACACGCGCGTGGGGCGCTCGTAGCCGTCGACAACACGCTCGCCACTCCACTCGGACAGCGCCCGCTGGAGCTCGGCGCGGACTTCTCCGTGGCCAGCGGCACCAAGCAGCTCACGGGGCACGGAGACGTCCTCCTGGGGTACGTCGCCGGTCGCGAGGGCGAGGCCATGGACGCCGTACGCCGTTGGCGGAAGATCGTCGGCGCGATCGCGGGACCGATGGAGGCCTGGCTCGCGCATCGCTCGATCGCCACGCTCCAGATGCGGGTCGACCGGCAGAACGCGACCGCGCTGGTGCTCGCGAAGGCCTTGCGCGAGCGGCCGGAGGTGACCGGTCTGCGCTATCCGGGACTGCCCGACGACCCCTCGCACAAGATTGCATCGCAGCAGATGCGCCGCTATGGATGCGTGGTCTCGTTCACGCTGCCCACGCGCGCGGGTGCCGACCGCTTCCTCGACGCCCTGCGGCTCGTGGACGACGCGACGAGTTTCGGCGGGGTGCGCTCCACGGCCGAGCGGCGTCGGCGCTGGGGCGGGGACGACGTGCCGGAGGGCTTCATCCGCTTCTCGGTCGGGGCGGAAGATCCCGAGGACCTGGTGGCGGATGTGCTGCGTGCGCTGGACGAGTCGACGGACTGACCGATTCCTCAGGACTTCACAGGTGTCCGACTACGTACAACGGACGGTCCGAGCCTCCCCCCTCGTGGCTCGGACCGCCCCGGTTCTGCGCGCGAAGAACCGCGCGACCAAGGCTAGTTGACTCTCTGTCAGTGTCCAATCACAGTAGCGACAGAGACCTATCGACATATTTATAGTTGGGCCCTGCCTCGAGGCCGGGAGAAGGGCAGGGAAGGGGGGCATCGCGATGGATCTGGCTTTGCTGCGCACCTTTGTGACGGTGCACCGGGCCGGTTCCTTCACCCGTGCCGCCGCGCTGCTGGGCCTCTCGCAGCCGGCCGTCACCTCGCAGATCCGCACCCTGGAGCGGCAGCTGGGACGTCCCCTCTTCCTGCGGCAGGCCCGCGGAGTGACCCCGACGACCATCGGCGACGAACTCGCCCACAAGGCCGCCCCCCATCTCGACGCCCTGGTGGAGATCACCGAGACCGGCCTCGACGACGAGTCGTCCCTGCGGACGCTGCATCTCGCGGGGCCACCCGAATTCACCGCCGAGCGGGCGCTGCCCGCCCTCACCGCGCTGACCGGCGAGGACGGCCAGGGCTACGCTCTGCGGGCGTCCTTCGGGAACGCCGAGGAAACACTGGAGGGTCTGGCTGCCGGGCATCACGATCTGGCCATCAGCACGGCTCGTCCACGGGGCGCGCTGCTCACGGCGAGCACGCTCTGCGACGAGGAACACGTCCTGGTCGCCGCCCCGAAGTGGGCCGATCAGATCGGCTCAGGGGAGGCGCTCAAGACTGTTCGGTCGGTTAGACGAGCCCCCGCGCTCGAGCACGTCCCCGTGATCGAGGTGCACGAGTCGCTCCCTTTCGTTTCGCGCTACTGGGCCTCCGTCTTCGACTCCTGCCCGCCCGCACCGGGCACCGTGGTCGTCCCCGATCTGCGTGCGGTGCTCGCTTGCGCGGTCGCGGGCGCCGGGCTTGCGGTACTGCCGCGCTATCTGTGCGCGGCAGCCCTGGAACGGGGTGACGTCGTCGCCCTCCACGAGCCCACCGTGCCGCCGCTTCGGACCTACTTCCTGGTGGTGCGCACCGGAACGCTGGCCATGCCACACATCGCACGGGCGCACGAGTGGTTACTGCGGGCGGCTGCCGACTGGTGTTGACCAGGTACTTTGCGGTCTTCACGCAGAGATCCCGGCCGGTCACCACATGCGATGTTTCACGTGGAACCATCCGGGCCACATTCCCCCCATGACCGTCCGACCCGTGGTCAAGCGCACCGCCCGTGCCGTCCTGCTGGACGGTGACGACCTGATCCTGATCAAGCGCACCAAGCCCGGCATGGATCCTTACTGGCTGACTCCCGGCGGCGGAGTCGAGCCGACGGACACAACCGTCGTCGACGCCCTGCACCGCGAGGTGTACGAGGAGCTCGGCGCCAAGATCACCGACGTGGTGCCCTGCTTCGTGGACACCGTCGAGCACATTGGTGACGACGGCGGGGCTACGGGAGTGAAGGTGCAGCACTTCTTCGTCTGCCACCTGGAGTCGATGGACCCGTCCCTGCGGCACGGGCCCGAAGTGGACGAGCCCATCGGAGAGTACGAGATCGTCCGGGTGCCGTTCACCCGCGTCGGGATCGCCTCCGTCCACCTCGTCCCGCTGTCCCTGCGGCACTATCTGGACGGCAACATCGAAGGCGTACGGGCCATGCATGCGCCGGATCTGGGCTGACCTCTCGCCGGGTCACTGCGCCAGGACGATGTCCTCCACGGAGTCGTGGCGTATGCGTTCCGAGGGGATCCCGATGGACCTGAGCGTGTCCACACCGCTGCGGATCATGCCGGGCGGGCCCGAGAGATAGGCGTCGTACTCGTGCCAGGGGCCGTACTCGCGTACGGCGTCCGGGAGCTGAAGATGGGCCTGCTGGTCGACGATGGCGCGGACGGACAGCCAGGGATGTGACTGCTGGAGCCTGAGCATCGTGTCGATGTCGTACAGGTCGTTGTCGGTGCGGGCTCCGTAGAACACCTCGACCGACCGTCGTGCGCCGTGTTCGGCCACGTCCTCGACCAGCGCCTTGATCGGAGCTATGCCGGTGCCTCCGCCCAGACAAAGCAGTCCGCTGTCGGTGGTGTGGTCCACGGTCATGGACCCGGTCGGCGGACCGAGCCGGATGATGTCGCCGGGGTGGGCCCGGTGCACCAGGGCGTTGGAGACCCAGCCCGCCGGGATGGCCTTCACGTGGAACGACAGCAGACCGTCTGAGCGTGGCGCCGAGGCGAAGGAGTAGTGCCGCCATATGCGCGGCCACCACGGCGTCTCCAGGCTTGTGTACTGGCCGGCGAGGAACGGGTAGGGCTGGTCGGGCCGGACAGTGACGACGGCGACGTCCGGGGTCCTCAGGTCGTGTGACACGACCTCCGCATACCACCAGGCGGGGGCGCGCAGCTCATCCGCGGCCGCCGCGTCGATCATCACCTGCGAGATCGTCGTGTACGCCCGGACCCAGGCCGCTTCCGTCTCCGTGTCCCAGATGCCGGAGGCGTACTTGCTCAGCGCACCGATGAGGCACTCCCCGACCGCCGGATAGTGCTCGGGCCGGGTGCCGTACTTGCGATGGCCCCGGCCCAGGTTCTGCAGGTAGTCGACCAGGACAGGAGTGTTGTCGATGTGCTCGGCCGCCGTCAGGAGCGCCCTGAGCAGGCGGTCCCGCTGGGCGTCCATGGCGGCGGGAAACAGCGGGCGCAGATCAGGGTGGCGTACGAAGAGCAGCGCGTAGAAGTACGACGTGACCTTCTCGGCGACAGGGCCGACCTCGGCCATGGTCCGGCGGATGCGGACGGCGTCCGGGGAGGGCGGTTGGTCTCTCGGGGACAGGCCCGGGAACTGCGGCGGGTTGGTGCCGAGCGGGGTGGTGGCGTCCTGGGGCGGGGAGGAGCGCTGAACGGGCACTCGGAGGCCCGCGGAGGGGGTGTCGTCCGGCACGTTCGGGGGCTGAGCGGGGGCGAAACCCGGGGTCTGCGAGGTCTGCTCCGGGGGGTGTATCTCCTCCGGCCGCGCCGAGAGCTGTGCTTCGTCCGCCGGGGCGGACATCTCCTCGGCCGGTGTCACTTCCTCGTGCTCGGTCTGCGTGCCGGGCGGCGCTGCGGCCTGGCCCGACGGGTCCGGCTCGGTGGCTGTCGAGGGCCCTGGCGAGTTACCCGACCTCGGCCTGCGGACCGGGCGCAGCGCGGCCAGCCTGCTTCCTTCCGTCGCCTGCTGTTCGGCGCCGGGCGCCGCCGTCGGCTGATTGCGTGAAGTGAACCAGCCGCCCCCGCCCCCGGATATGCCGTTGTCGGCCGACATGGTGGTCGGAGCGTCCATGGTGTGCCTCGCCTCGAACATCTTTCGGTCGGTCTGCGCACTTCCTCGGTCGGAAGATGCCTGCTTTCCCCCGCAGACGGCTTGCTTTCCCCGCTCGGCGTCACGGCCAACACGGCCACATTCAACCCGTATTCGCCGTCTGTACGGACAAGTAGGCGAGAGTGTGACATTGGCCGCATCACCCTCACCGCAGCGTCCCACCGCCTACGGATGCCCTGGCTGTATAACCCCAAATGCGGGTCTTCGATCTCTCCGTCCCGTTAGGCTGCATTGCCCCGCTCTCGGCCGCACAGGGGTGGTCGCACCCCCGTACGGACAGGAACCGGAGTCGACCCTACCGGTCACGCCCCCGCACACAAGTCCCCCCTCCTCCTCCACGAATTACTCGCGGGGTGTTCGCGGGGCGAACTGTGAATTGACTCAATTACCGGACGTGGCGCACCAATTCATAGGCTTCCCACAGATCCATGCCCTTGTAGGAGTGGGTCGAGATATCGGACAGATGATGGTCCGCATTGACCGCCACGGAGATCGGCACCGCAGCGAAAAGATCCTTGTCGGAGGACGAGTCTCCATAGGCAATGCAGTCCGCCCGTGTCACTCCGAACTGCTCACACAGCCGGTCCGCGATCAGGACCTTGGCGGCGGCGCTGAGGACTCCGTCAGGATCCACGGGCTCGGTGAAGGGGACGGCCGGAAATCGGGACCCGTATGCGGCATGAGCTCCCCAACTGATGAGCCGTTCCACGAAGAAGGACGGCGAGAGCGACACGACCGCGCAGTAGTCGCCCTGCCCTCTGATCTCCGCCCAGACCTCGCGAATGCGGGCCAGCCACGGGGCACCTTCGAAGGCCGCGACGACGTGTGCCTCGGTCAGGGACGCCCACAGCGTGTACACCTGCTGCGCATATTCGGGCGGGCCTATCAGCCCGGCCCCGATCGCCTCGTCGAGTGCCACCGTCTCGGCCTCGAGCCCGAGCTGCCGGGAAATCTGCACGGGCGCGCTGGTCCCATGCAGCAAAGTGCCATCGAGGTCGAAGAGATGAAGTCTCGCCATGGTCTTGAGGCTAGTGGTCCATGAACCCGGTGAAGCGTCAGGGGCGCTCCCGGTCGATCACCGGACGGTCGCCGTTCAACGATGTTTCACGTGAAACACCCGGCATCTGATCGCCTGTTGTGCGCTTGGCTACGACATGGCCAAAAGCTCGTACGCACCCCGGGAAACAGGTGGACGCCGAGGGCACCCATCGGACAGCCTGACCTGCGTGCCGACTCCTTCCCTCGCCGCTCTTCCCATCCGCCGTCTGACGCTTCGTGATCTCACCGCTTGCGCGGACTTGTCAGAGGACCGGGGGTGGCCGCGCGAGGAACACAAGTGGGGCCTCCTGCTCGCGGCCGGAAAAGGCTACGGCATCGACGACCCCCACGGAGGGCTCGTCACCGCCTGCGTGGTCACTGAGTACGGCCCCTACAGTGAGCCCGATCTGGGAGCGATCGGGATGGTGCTGGTCGCCGAGCGGCACGCCCGACAGGGCATCGGCCGTCGGCTCATGCATCACGTTCTCTCCGCGATGGGCACAACCCCTCTGACTCTTCATGCGACGCCCTATGGCCGTCCGCTCTACGAGGAACTGGGCTTCAAGCGCACCGGCCGGGCGGAGATGCTCCAGGGGCACTTCACTCCGGGCGGCCCGGCGCCGACGGTGAGCACGCGTGCGGCCACCGCTGAGGATCTCGCCACGATCCTCCGGCTCGACGAGGAGGTGCTCGGCACGGATCGCACGCACCTCATCACCCGGCTGCCCGCCTTCGCCGACCAGTTGCGTGTAGCCGAGGAGCGGGGCCGGATCATCGGATACGCGGCCGCCTGGCCCAACATGAACACCCATGTCGTAGGCCCACTGATCGCCCGTGACACCGAGACGGCACAGGCACTCCTCACCACGCTCGCCGCAGGCACCGACCGTCCGCTGCGCACCGACATCGACGTAAGACACGAAGAGCTGCGGGCGTGGGCCGGAGAACGCGGTCTGGCGCCGGTAGGCCTCAACTCCGTCATGACGTACGGAATCCCGGAGCTGCCGGGCGACTGGAGGCGGCGGTTCGCTCCGCTGACCGTGGCGGCGATCTGAGGCACGTCTGTACGACGCCGTCGGCTCTCCGGACTCCGGGAAACCGGCGGCGTCGTAGTGCCTGGCTGCCGGTCAGGTCGGCTCAGTGGTGCGCTGCGGTCCTCTGTCCGGCGGGCGTCGTCCCTGCGACCACGGCGCTGGGAGCGCTGTCCCGACGCTCCAGTGCAGCCGAGAGGAACGCGAGGAGGAGAGCCCCTGCGGCCAGGGCGGCGCCCACCCAGTTGGGGGCGGTGTAGCCGAAGCCGGCAGAGATGACCAGGCCGCCGAGCCAGGCCGAGAGGGCGTTGCCGAGGTTGAAGGCACCGATGTTCACGGCTGAGGCAAGCGTAGGGGCGTCGTGCGCCTGGTCGAGGACCCTCTTCTGGAGCGGCGGCACGGCGGCGAAGCCAAGAGCACCTATGAGAGCGATCGTGACGCCGGCCAGGGCCTTGTTGTGCGCGGTGAGCGTGAAGAGCGCGAGCACTACGGCCAGGGCGCCCAGGGAGACGTACAGCATGGGCATCAGAGCGCGGTCGGCGTACTTGCCGCCCACAAGGTTGCCGCCGACCATGCCGAGCCCGAAAAGGACCAGCAGCCAGGTCACCGAACTGTCGGCGAAGCCCGCCACGTGGGTCATCATCGGCGCGATGTAGGTGATGGCGGCGAAGACACCGCCGAAGCCGAGGACAGTCATCGCCATGGCGAGCAGCACCTGGGCATTCTTGAAGGCGGCCAGTTCGTGGCGCAGACGCACGCCCTCCGGCCTGGGCATCTCGGGGACGAGCCTGGCGACGCCGATCAGCCCGACCACACCGAGGGCCGCGACGATGGTGAAAGTGAGACGCCAGCCGGCGGTCTGGCCAATCAGGGTGCCGAGCGGGACGCCGACGACATTGGCGACTGTTAGGCCGGTGAACATCATTGCGATGGCTCCGGCCTTCTTGTCCGGAGCCACCAGGTCGGCGGCGACGACCGAACCGATGCCGAAGAAGGCTCCATGGGCGAGGGAGGCGACCACCCGTCCGATCAGCATGACGCTGAACGCCGGGGCAAGCGCGGAGAGCAGATTGCCGACGATGAACAGCCCCATCAGCAGCATCAGCATCCGCTTTCGGGAGACCTTGGTACCGAGGGCGGTCATCAGCGGAGCGCCGAACATGACGCCGAGCGCGTAGCCGGTGACCAGGAAGCCGGCGGTGGGGATGGACACGCCGAAGTCGTCCGCGACCTCGGGCAGCAGCCCCATGATCACAAACTCGGTCGTTCCGATTCCGAAGGCCCCGATCGCGAGAGCCAGAAGCGCGAGCGGCATGGGGGTGACACCTTCCAGAAGATTGCAGGAGCGTGTTGCACACCGGAACAATAATTGCAGACGCTCTATACTCGCAAGCGACGTCTATCTCGGTGTGCTCTCGCCTGGGCAGGTCAACAGCAGCGAGTACCGGCTGCAGGGCACTCGATATGAGCCTCGATCGCCGTCTGAGGCGGGACGTCACCAACCCGCGAACTCACCCCCACCCAGAGCACCCGGCATAGGGTGCGGCCATGGGAGATCTTGAAATTCGGCCTGCCGCGTTGGACGACCTCTCCGCGATCGTCGGCATGCTCGCCGACGACCCCCTAGGCGCCCATCGCGAGTCCCCGGACGACTTGGCGCCCTATGTGGGCGCGCTGGAGCGCCTCTCCTCCGACCCGAACCAGCATCTGGTCGTCGCCACGCGGGAGGGTCGTGTGGTCGGCACACTTCAGCTCACGGTCGTTCCGGGACTGTCCCGACGTGGTGCCACCCGATCGATCATCGAAGGGGTGCGCATCCGCGCCGACGAGCGTGGCAGTGGGCTCGGGACCCGGCTCATCGAGTGGGCGATCGAGGAATCCCGGCGTCAGAACTGCCAGTTGGTGCAGTTGACGTCGGACAGCACACGCACGGACGCCCATCGCTTCTACGAACGGCTCGGCTTTACGGCCTCGCATGTGGGCTTCAAGCTGGCCTTGTGACCTCCCCCATGGCCACTCGCTCGCGGCACAGCCAGGCGCCTTGTTTCACGTGAAACAAGGCGCCGGTCAGCTGACGGAGGCGTCTAGCCGATGCCGCGCCACCCCTTCGGATCGACCCCACCCGGCACGGAAGACCCCTCGTCGTACGGCTGCCGAGTGAACACGAACGAGCCGAGGTCGAGGTGGTCCACGGACCCGTCAGGCCGCCGTACGGCCTTCAGGAGCTCCCCATGGAAATAGCCCTCCAGCCCGGTCCAGGTACCGTCACCGTTGGCCCGGAATCGCGAGCGCCGACCTGTGCCCGACAAAGGCTCCAGCGAGGCGAGTCCGTCCGCAGTCAGCCGTAGGGCGAATCCGTTCGTTCCCCAGTACCACTGACCCGCCAACTCCACTGAGGGCAAGTCGGCTTCGCGCATCGGGCGCCAAGGCTCGGGGATTCTGGGTTCGGCTTCGGCGACGATCCGTACGAGATCGGCCCCTACGACGGACAGCAGCGGGCCGGAGGTGCAGTTGGCCAGCACCACTGCGGCCACATCGTCCGCCACACCGATCGTGAGATTCGCCAGGAAGCCCGGCAGAGAGCCCGAATGGCCCACGAGCAGTCGTCCGTCGCGGTGCTGCACCTGCAGTCCGAGCCCGTAAGAGGCGCCGTCGGCGAGATCCCCCATCCCGGCCGGAGCCGCGGGCATGCGCATTTCCCTCACGGTCTCCGCGCTCAGTACGCGATCGTCGCCGTTGGCGAGGAAGACCGCGAATCTGGCCAAGTCGGCAGTGGTGGACCAGAGTTGGCCAGCGGGGGACATCCGTCCGAGGTCCTCGGAGGGTTCGGGCAGCATCACATCGGCCCACGGGTGTACTGCCCAGCCGCCCGCGTGCGGTGCTTCCGGGCGGACGCTTGTGCGGTCCAGGCTCAGAGGTCCGAGCACTTCACGTCGGAGCACGTCCTCCCACGGAGCCCCGCGCAGCTTCTCGACGAGTGCGCCCAGCAGGGTGTAGCCGGGGTTCGAGTAGTGGAAGCGGCGTCCGACGGGGTGCAGGAAGGGCTGCTCGCCCAGCACGTCGGCGATGTCCGGGCGCAGTCCCCCGGAAGTGCGCTCCCACCAGGGCGCGGGAGACTCGGCCGCCAATCCACTGGTGTGGGCGAGGAGTTCGGCCACCGTGGCCTCCCCCGCTCCCGTCCCGGGCACATGCTTCTCCAGCCGGTCACCGAGGTCGAGCAGTCCCTCGTCCCGCAGTCGCATGACGAGAACGGCGGTGAAGGTCTTGGTGATCGACCCGATGCGGTACTGCACGCTCTCGTCTGGGCCGTGCCCGTCCACCGAGGTACGCGTACCGTGCCAGACCGCCCGTCCGCCCCGCACGACCGCCGCTACCAGCGACGGTGCCCGCCCTTCGGCCTGGGCCACGGCGATGCGGTGCAGCAACGCCCTGCGTGTACTGGGAAACAGCTCTCCCTGAGATGTCGTCATGCCCCCAGTCCATCCCGCCGCGGAGGCGGACGTCGACTTCTTTAGCCCCGTGGGCCTTGCAGGGGGTCGACCACCGGCGCCCGTCTCACGCCGTGGTCATCTCCGCGTCGAACGCTCGGCGGAGCTGGACGGCGATGACCGGTGGACCGATCGGACGTACGGTGTCCACCGTGATTCCGGGGCGGTAGCCGAGGGGTCGCTCGTACTGGACCAGGACCTCGGGTGAGATGAGTCGTGGCCGCCTGTTCGGTATAGCGACGAGTGGGTTCCTCCGGTGCACAAGTGCAGTGGACCTCGACCACCGTCGCGGCCAGGGAATCGAGCAGGTCCGGGTGGTCGGGATGATGTGGCAGGAGGTTCGCCTCCAGGAAAGCCTCTGGTCAGCGCGCGGCGAGTGACCAGGTACGAGACGAGGCGCTGAGCAGCTTCCCGTTGTCTCACAGCTTGGCTGGGTGTTCTCTCACCGTCGTGGCATTTCCTCAGCCGGGATCCTCTACGCGGCCGCGGCGACTCGCTTCCCGAATCGGGTCGGTTTCATGGCCGTACCGCGTTCGGCTCGTTCGAAGAGGTGGTGTCCGAGGTCCGCCCGAGTCGGTTGGGCTGGATCGCCAGGGTCGAGTGGGGGATGCCGACGTCTCGGGCTGCTTCGGTGAGGGTGGCGTGGGATTGGGCTGCCAGGCAGCGCCAGAGCCGCTGTTGTGCGTATGGGCCGGTAGAGGCTTTGCGGAGGATGGAGGGAAGAGCCTCGGCTTCGTCAGCGGTGCGTAGGGCGGTGTGGTGGCTGGCTCCACCGCGTGGCCGGAGGGGGGATCAGGTCTGCGCCATGTCCACGAAGCGCGAGTAGTGGCCCTGAAAGGCGACAGTGATCGTCGCCGTCGGCCCGTTTCGGTGCTTGCCCACGATGATGTCGGCCTCGCCGGCGCGCGGTGACTCCTTCTCGTAGGCGTCCTCGCGGTGCAGCAGAATCACCATGTCGGCGTCCTGCTCGATGGAACCGGACTCACGCAGGTCGGACACCATCGGCTTCTTGTCCGTACGCTGCTCGGGACCACGGTTGAGCTGCGAGAGCGCGATCACCGGGACCTCAAGCTCCTTGGCCAGGAGCTTGAGGTTACGGGACATGTCCGAGACCTCCTGCTGACGGCTCTCGGAGCGCTTCGAACCACCGGCCTGCATCAGCTGCAGATAGTCGATGATCACGAGTTTGATGTCGTTGCGCTGCTTCAGCCGCCGGCACTTCGCCCGGATCTCCATCATCGACAGGTTCGGGGAGTCGTCGATGTAGAGGGGTGCGGAGGACACCTCGGGCATGCGGCGCGCCAGTCGGGTCCAGTCCTCGTCCGTCATGGTGCCCGAACGCATGTGGTGCAGGGCCACACGCGCTTCCGCCGACAGGAGACGCATCGCGATCTCGTTGCGCCCCATTTCGAGGGAGAAGATGACGCTGGCCAGGTTGTGCTTGATGGAAGCCGCGCGGGCGAAGTCCAGCGCGAGGGTGGACTTGCCCATGGCGGGGCGGGCGGCGATGACGATCATCTGGCCCGGGTGCAGGCCGTTGGTGAGCGAGTCGAGGTCCGTGAAACCGGTGGGCACACCGGTCATCTCGCCGCTGCGCGAGCCGATCGCCTCGATCTCGTCGAGTGCGCCCTCCATGATGTCCCCGAGCGGCAGATAATCCTCGCTGGTGCGCTGCTCGGTGACCGCGTAGATCTCGGCCTGGGCGCGGTTGACGATCTCGTCGACGTCGTCGTCGGCCGCGTATCCCATCTGGGTGATACGCGTCCCCGCCTCGACCAGGCGCCGCAGGACGGCGCGCTCGTGGACGATTTCCGCGTAGTACTCGGCGTTCGCCGCTGTCGGCACGGTCTGGACGAGGGTGTGCAGATACGATGCGCCGCCGACCTTGTTGATCTCACCGCGCTTGGTGAGCTCGGCGGCGATCGTGATGGGGTCGGCCGGCTCGCCCTTGGCATAGACGTCCAGGATCGCCTGGAAGATCGTCTCGTGGGCGGGCTTGTAGAAGTCGTGGCCCTTGATGACCTCGACGACGTCCGCGATGGCGTCCTTGGACAGGAGCATGCCGCCCAGGACGGACTGTTCGGCATCCAGATCCTGGGGAGGGACCCTCTCGAAGGCAGTGCCTCCGCCGTCCCACTCGCTGGTGTCCCTGCCGCGGTCGTGCTGTTCGTCTCGGCCCCGGCCTCCGTCGCCGCGGCGGCGCGAGGAAGGCAGACGATCACTGGGACCGCTGTCGGCCCAGGGGTCGTCCAAGGGCTCGGAAATGCTCACCGAGCCACCTCCTCCCGTCCGCCGAGCGGACCTCGCCGTGCTTCTCAGTTCTACGGCACGGCACTGACAAATGAGACGCCCAACTCCGGTTCTAGCGCGTCGGTTTTGTGATGATTTCCGAGCCGACGAACGGAGTGGGCGCCGGACCACGGTAGGCCCGTCGGCACCGTCAGCCAATCTGGTTATCCACAGGCCATGTGGACGACGGCCCTGATGCTGTGGAGAACTCCGCAAAACCTGTGCACGACTCGGTGGACAGGCCTGTGAACAAGCTGCGCCTCATCCTCGAAGGGGTGACTTGACCTGCATCTTCGCCGTCCACCGGCTGTGCAGAAGAAAAACTTTCCCGGTCGGCTCAAGATCAGTTCGAACTGTACACAGCAGCGCACCCCTCCCGAGCCTTGGTAAGGGTCTATTCTCCATTGCATCTCTTACCTGTGGACGATTAGATTGGTGCACATGACACAGGCGTCCGCGACCCCCAAAGCCACCCGGCGACAGCACGACCGCGAGATCGTCGCACTCGCCGTTCCGGCCTTCGGTGCGCTCGTCGCCGAGCCTCTGTTCGTCATGGCCGACAGCGCGATCGTCGGCCATCTGGGCACCGCCCAACTCGCCGGTCTCGGCATCGCCTCCGCCCTTCTCACGACGGCCGTCAGCGTCTTCGTCTTCCTCGCCTACGCGACCACGGCCGCCGTCGCCCGCCGCGTCGGAGCCGGAGACCTCCAGGCCGCCATCCGCCAGGGCATGGACGGCATCTGGCTCGCGCTGTTGCTCGGTGCCGCCGTCATCGCCGTCGTCCTGCCCACCGCTCCGTCGATCGTGGAGCTCTTCGGTGCCTCCGACACAGCAGCCCCCTACGCGACCACCTATCTGCGGATCTCGGCCCTCGGGATTCCGGCCATGCTGGTCGTGCTCGCTTCGACCGGGGTACTCCGCGGGCTACAGGACACCAAGACCCCGCTCTACGTGGCCATCGCCGGCTTCGTAGCCAACGCCGTCCTCAACGTCGGCCTCGTCTACGGCGCCGACCTGGGCATCGCCGGCTCCGCCTGGGGCACGGTCATCGCTCAGTACGGCATGGCCGCCGCCTATCTCGTGGTCGTCGTTCGCGGTGCCCGCAGGCACGGCGCGTCCCTGCGTCCCGACGCCTTGGGGATCCGAGCCTCCGCCCAAGCCGGCGTGCCTCTGCTGGTCCGCACCCTCTCCTTGAGAGCGATCCTGATGATCGCCACGGCTGTCGCAGCTCGCCTGGGTGACGCCGACATCGCCGCCCACCAGATCATCCTGTCCCTGTGGAGTCTGCTCGCCTTCGCACTCGACGCCATCGCCATCGCCGGGCAGGCCATCATCGGACGCTATCTGGGCGACGATGACACCGACGGTGCCCGGCAGGCATGCCGTCGGATGGTGGAGTGGGGGATCGCGGTCGGAGTCGCTCTCGGCGTACTGGTCGTCCTCTCCCGACCGTTGTTCCTCCCCTTGTTCACCGGTGACTCCACGGTCAAGGACGCCGCGCTACCCGCTCTGGTGATCGTGGCTCTCTCACAGCCGATATGCGGTGTCGTCTTCGTTCTGGACGGCGTGCTCATGGGTGCCGGCGACGGCCCCTACCTGGCCAAGGCGATGATCCTGACTCTGGTGGTCTTCGCCCCGGTCGCCCTGCTCGTCCCGACGCTGGGCGGTGGGCTGACCGCTCTCTGGGCCGCCATGACCTTGATGATGACGATACGGATGCTGACCCTGTGGCTGCGGTCCCGCTCGGGCCACTGGTTGGTGACAGGTGCTACACGGTGACCGTTTCACGTGAAACACACCCCGGCGGCCCGCACTGACCGTTTCACGTGAAACATGGCCGCGATCCGGTCGCCAACAGGCAGAAGGGGCCGCACCCCAGCGGGTGCGGCCCCTTCTCAGTTGACCAGCCAAAGCTGTTCAAGCCAGACGCAGCAATCAGGCCGCAACGACCTCGATGTTGACCTTGGCGGCAACCTCGGGGTGCAGACGCACGGACGTCTCGTGGGCGCCCAGGGTCTTGATCGGCGAGCCCAGCTCGATGCGGCGCTTGTCGACCTCGGGGCCACCGGAAGCCTTGATCGCGGAAGCGACGTCGGCCGGGGTGACGGAACCGAAGAGACGACCGGCGTCGCCGGAGCGGACAGCCAGACGGACCTTGACACCCTCGAGCTGGGCCTTCACCTGGTTGGCCTGCTCGATGGTCTGGATCTCGTGGATCTTGCGAGCACGACGGATCTGCTCGACGTCCTTCTCGCCACCCTTGGTCCAACGGATCGCGAAGTTCCGCGGGATCAGGTAGTTGCGAGCGTAACCGTCCTTGACGTCGACGACGTCGCCCGCGGCACCGAGGCCGGAGACCTCGTGGGTGAGGATGATCTTCATTAGTCGGTCACCCTTCCCTTATCGCGCGGTGGAGGTGTAGGGCAGCAGCGCCATCTCACGGCTGTTCTTGACTGCCGTGGCGACGTCACGCTGGTGCTGCGTGCAGTTGCCGGTCACGCGGCGGGCACGGATCTTGCCGCGGTCGGAAATGAACTTCCGCAGCATGTTCGTGTCCTTGTAGTCCACGTACGTGACCTTGTCCTTGCAAAAAGCGCAGACCTTTTTCTTAGGCTTGCGCACAGGCGGCTTCGCCATGGTGTTTCTCCTGTGTGATCAAGAAGTGTGGGTACGACCCACCCTCCGGGCCGAGGCCTAGAAGGGGGGTTCGTCCGAGTAGCCGCCGCCCTGCTGGCCGCCGCCGGGGTTTCCACCCCAGCCGCCACCACCGCCGCCCTGGCCGCCACCGGCGGGAGCGCCGGTCGCCCACGGATCGTCCGCGGGAGCAGCGCCGCCCTGCTGGCCGCCGCCGGAGTTTCCACCCCAGCCGCCGCCACCCTGGCCGCCAGCGCCGCCGCTGAAACCACCCTGGCCACCGCGCCCGGCACCGCCGGCCGTCTTGGTGACCTTGGCCGTGGCACTGCGCAGACTGGCGCCGACTTCCTCGACGTCCAGCTCGTAGACCGTGCGCTTGACGCCCTCACGGTCCTCGTAGGACCGCTGCTTCAGCCGGCCCTGCACGATGACGCGCATGCCTCGCTGGAGCGACTCGGCGACATTCTCCGCCGCCTGACGCCAGACCGAGCAGGTCAGGAACAGGCTTTCGCCGTCCTTCCACTCGTTCGTCTGACGGTCGAAGGTGCGGGGGGTGGACGCGACACGGAACTTCGCGACCGCCGCACCGGAAGGGGTGAAGCGCAGCTCGGGGTCATCGACAAGATTGCCGACGACCGTGATGACGGTCTCGCCTGCCATGGGGAACCTCTCGGCGGGTTTGCTGCTCTGGCTGCTTGGTTGCTGCTACTCGAAATCCCGAGATCAGCTGAGCGGGAAAGCTCAGTGGGTCTCGGGGCGGAGGACCTTGGTCCGGAGGACCGACTCGTTCAGGTTCAGCTGGCGGTCGAGCTCCTTGACGACCGCAGGCTCGGCCTGCAGGTCGATGACCGAGTAGATGCCCTCGGGCTTCTTCTTGATCTCGTACGAGAGCCGACGACGGCCCCAGGTGTCGACCTTCTCAACCTTTCCGTTGCCCTCACGGACGACGGAGAGGAAGTTCTCGATCAGGGGGGCGACAGCGCGCTCCTCCAGATCGGGGTCGAGGATGACCATCACCTCGTAGTGACGCATGTGGAACCCACCTCCTTTGGACTCAACGGCCACGGTCGTTCCGTGGCAGGAGGGTTGTGATGCGTACGCAACGGTATCGGCCGCCACTGACAATCGGGGCTTCCTTGCGGTAGTCCCGGTCGTGACATGGGCAGACACCGTGCAGACGGTACAGACTACCCGCACACCGGCTTCCGGTTGAAATCCGGCCCCGGAGGCGGTCACTCTGTACACATCGGGTGTGTATGGCGCTACAGTGCGCCGTCTTCCGCAGGAGGTGCCCTATGGCACAGGCAATGCGACCCAACACCGCCGGAGGCCTTTTCGCCACGGACGGAAAGCCCCACCCCCTCCAGGACACACTGCTCGCGGTGACCCTGGTGCTCGGCGTCACGGCGTTCGTCACGGCGATGTTCCACAACCTGCACCTGCTCAGCTCCTGGACCGGCCTGGTGGGCATCCTCACCGGCGCGTACGGCCAGTGGATCTCGGAGACGACCCGCGAGCGCTTCGGCCTGATCCTCGGTCTCGGCGCGTCCGCCGTCGGCTTCTTCCTCGGCATGGCGCACGGCGGCCTCTTCGGTGGAGTCTTCTGACTGACGCCACGGGCACGGTCCCCCTGACACCACCCAAAGCACCGCGTTACGCCTCGGCGGCCCATGAGCCGGGGCGCAGGTTCCGTACGCCCAGTCGGGGCGCTCGCAAGGCGCAGTAGGCTTCGCCGCGAGAGCCGGAGCCCCTGTACCCATGGGGACACACCAGCCCGAGGAGCGCCCCACAATGAGCCTGACCCTGAGGACGATCAGTCGCGAGCAGCATCTGGCATACATCCAGAGCCTGCCGTCGGCGAGCCACATGCAGGTTCCGGCCTGGGCAGACGTCAAAGCGGAATGGCGCTCCGAGAGCCTCGGCTGGTTCGACAAGACCGGCGAACTCGTCGGTGCGGGTCTCGTCCTCTACCGGCAGCTACCCAAGATCAAGCGCTACCTCGCGTATCTGCCCGAGGGCCCGGTCATCAACTGGTTCGCGCCGAATCTGACCGAGTGGCTGGAACCGATGCTCGCGCACCTCAAGCACCAGGGTGCCTTCTCCGTGAAGATGGGTCCGCCGGTGATCATCCGGCGCTGGGAGGCCACCTCCATCAAGGCGGGCATCCAGAACCCGGACGTGAAGCGCCTTCGCGACATCGAGGCCGACTTCATCGAACCGCGCGCCTTCGAGGTCGCCGACAAGCTCCGCCGCATGGGCTGGCAGCAGGGCGAGGACGGAGGAGCCGGCTTCGGCGACGTACAGCCCCGCTACGTCTACCAGGTGCCACTCGCCAACCGGTCCCTGGAAGAGGTGCACAAGAACTTCAATCAGCTGTGGCGCCGCAACATCAAGAAGGCCGAGAAGGCCGGCGTCGAGGTCGTCCAGGGCGGTTACCAGGACCTCGAGGAATGGCAGCGGCTGTACGAGATCACCGCGGTGCGCGACCACTTCCGGCCCCGCCCGCTGTCGTACTTTCAGCGTATGTGGACGGCCCTCAACACCGAGGACCCCAACCGGATGCGGCTGTACTTCGCCCGGCACGAGGGCGTGAACCTCTCGGCGGCGACCATGCTGATCGTCGGCGGGCACGTCTGGTACTCCTACGGCGCCTCCGACAACATCGGCCGCGAGGTCCGGCCCTCGAACGCGATGCAGTGGCGAATGCTGCGTGACGCCTACGCGCTCGGCGCGACCGTCTACGACCTGCGGGGCATCTCCGACTCGCTCGACGAGACCGATCACCTCTTCGGCCTGATCCAGTTCAAGGTGGGCACGGGCGGACAGGCCGCCGAGTACCTCGGCGAGTGGGACTTCCCGCTCAACAAGCTGCTCCACAAGGCGCTCGACATCTACATGTCCCGCCGCTGACGTCGCGATCTTCGCTTCAATAGCTCCCATACCTCTGATACACCGCAGCCACTAGAAAGGTTCCGGGTCCGGCCATGGCGCTCACGCTCTACGTCGACACCGCGCGCTGGCGGGCGCACCACAAGCACGTGCAGGAGCAGTTCCCGGGGCTCGTCCCGGTCTGCAAGGGCAACGGCTATGGCTTCGGGCACGAGCGGCTGGCGGAGGAGGCCACCCGGCTGGGCTCGGACGTCCTCGCCGTCGGCACGACCTACGAGGCCGCGCGGATCAAGGACTGGTTCGGCGGTGACCTGCTGGTGCTGACGCCGTACCGACGAGGCGAGGAGCCCGTACCGCTGCCCGACCGGGTGATCCGCTCGGTGTCATCGATCGACGGGGTCTACGGCCTCGTGGGGGCCCGCGTGGTCATCGAGGTGATGTCCTCGATGAAACGGCACGGCATCAGTGAGCAGGATCTGCCGCAGCTGCACGCCGCCATAGAGAACGTCCGCCTGGAAGGCTTCGCAATCCACCTGCCGCTTGACCGCACCGACGGCTCGGACGCCGTCGAAGAGGTCATCGGCTGGATGGACCGGCTGCGCGCGGCCCGGCTGCCGCTGCACACCATGTTCGTCAGCCATCTCAAGGCCGAAGACCTCGCCCGACTGCAGCAGCAGTTTCCGCAGACCCGCTTCCGCGCCCGCATCGGGACCCGGTTGTGGCTCGGGGACCACGACTCCACCGAGTACCGCGGCGCCGTCCTGGACGTCACCCGCGTCTCCAAGGGGGACCGCTTCGGGTACCGGCAGCAGAAGGCGACCTCCGACGGCTTCCTGGTCGTCGTAGCCGGCGGTACGTCGCACGGCGTGGGCCTGGAAGCTCCGAAGGCCCTGCACGGCGTCATGCCGCGCGCCAAGGGCGTCGCCCGCGCCGGCCTGGCCACGGTCAACCGGAACCTTTCTCCGTTCGTCTGGGGCGGCAAGCAGCGCTGGTTCGCCGAACCGCCGCACATGCAGGTGTCCATCCTGTTCGTGCCCTCGGACGCCCCGGAACCGAAGGTCGGCGAGGAGCTGGTGGCCCATCTGCGCCACACAACCACGCAGTTCGACCGGATCGTCGACCGCTGAGCAACGCGAGACGACCGGTGAGCAACGCGAGACGACCGGTGAGCAACGCGAGGACGGGTCGCTGAGCCCCCTGGACCGGACGAAGGGCCGTACACGGAAGCTTCCGTGTACGGCCCTTCGTGTACGTGCCCCGATCGGCGTACGCCCCGCCGGGCCTGTTCGCTCAGAGCGAACGGCCGTCGGCTCCCCGGTCGTTGCCCCACTCCACCTGCGGCCCGTCGAAATGGGCCGCGTGCCGTGGTGGATGGGCGGCGGGGCCCAACACGAAGACGTCCTCCGCTCCGTCGAGCACACCGCCCGAGGGATCGTCGTCGCCGGCCCGCCGTACCACGTCCCGTTCCGGCATGAGAATGTCGCGCAGGACCATGGCGCACAGGTAGGCCGTGCCCAGGAGATGCAGTCCAATGGCCCACTGATAGCCGTCGGTCGGCAGGCCCTTGTGGGCGTTACCGCTGGTCGTGTACGCGAGGTACAGCCAGATCCCCAGGAAGTACGCCACCTCGCACGCCTGCCAGATGAGGAAGTCCCGCCACTTCGGCCGGGCCAGCACGGCCAGCGGCACCAACCACAGGACGTACTGCGGCGAGTAAACCTTGTTGGTGAGGATGAACGCGGCGACGATCAGGAACGCGAGCTGAGCGAAACGCGGCCGGCGTGGGGCGGTCAGGGCAAGCACCGCGATGCCCGCGAAACACAGCAGCACCAGCAGCGTGGCGAGGATGTTGACGGTCTCCCTGCTGAACGGGTCGGTCGAATGCTGGGCCAAGATCAGCCAGAAGGAGCCGAAGTCCACTCCGCGTTCCTGGCTGAACGTGTAGAACTTCGACCAGCCGTCGAAGGCGAAGTACATCACCGGCAGGTTCACCACGAGCCAGGAGACGGCCGCGCCGCCCAGGGCCTTGCCGAAGTCCCGCCACCTGCCCGCCCGCCAGCACAGCACGAACAGCGGCCAGAGCAGGAAGACCGGGTAGAGCTTGGCGGCCGTGGCGAGCCCCAGGAGGACGCCGAAGGCGAGCGAGCGTCCCCGCGCCCACATCAGCATCGCGGAGGCCGTCAGAGCGACCGCCAGCAGGTCCCAGTTGATGGTGGCCGTCAACGCGAAGGCGGGCGCCAGAGCGACCAGCAGACCGTCCCAGGGCCGACGGGCATGCGTACGGCTCACGCAGACGACGATGATGGCAGCGCACACCATCAGCATCCCGGCGTTGACCATCCAGTACCACTGCTCCTGGTGCTGGATGCTGCCGCTGCCGGGCGTGAGCCAGGCGGCGACCTCCATGAACACACCGGTCAGTACCGGGTATTCGAGGTACTGCATGTCGCCGGGGAGCTTGTCGAAGTAGGGGACGAGTCCGTCGGCGAAGCCGCGTCCCTGATAGAGATGCGGGATGTCCGAATAGCAGGCGTGGGTGTACTGGGAGCTGGCGCCGAAGAACCAGCCACCGTTGTAGCAGGGCGCCTTCTGGACCAGACCCAGCGCGAACATGCCGATGGCCACGAGCGCGATGACCCGGACGGGGGTCCACCAGGACGTCCCCAGCAGGGCGCGCCGCCCCAGAGGGCCGCCGAGGAACTCGCTGCCGCTCCTGGAGACCTCGTCGTCCTTGGTCGGATGCACTGGATACGACTCGTGCACGCTCGTTGGCGTCGATTCAGCACTGGGCATGCGGCCCATCCTGCCGTACGAGGCTAGGAGTACGCCGAGGGCCGCCGCACCTGGTGGGTGCGACGGCCCATGTTTCACGTGAAACACCCTCGACGGGGCATTTGGTGACTAACCGCTTGAGCCGCCGAAGAGGCCCCCATTGCCATTGCCGTTGCTATTGCCGCCATTCACGTCCGTCGATGTGGCCGTCGGCGTCGACGTCACACCTCCGTCGGTGCCACCGTTGTCCGTACCGCCCGAGTCGTCGCACTGCCAGGCGAACCGGCAGGTCTCGGTCGCTGTGGGCGTCGGTGAGGTGAACGTCTGGCTGGGCGTCGGGGTCGGAGTCGGGGTGGCCGACTCGGTATCACTGGGCGTCGGAGTGGGCGTGGGGCTGGGCTCCTCGTTGACGATCTCACCGATGGGCTCCGGCGTCGGGAAGTCGATCGACTTCTCGCCCTTCAGTGCCTGCTCCATGTAGTCGTGCCAGATCTCGGACGGGAACGAGGCACCGTGGATCTTCTCCTGGCCACCTGTTCCGTACATCTCCAGGAACGTACGGTTCTTCTTGGTCTCGTCGTCGTCCAGCCGGAACATGATGATCGACGTGGACAGCTGTGGGGTGTATCCCACGAACAAGGCGGTCTTGTTCTTGTCGGTGGTACCGGTCTTTCCCGCCACCTCACGGCCGGTCAGCTGGGCGTTGGTACCCGTGCCGTCCTCGACCACGGTCTTGAGGACGTCGGTGACGTTGTCGGCGACCTTCTTCTCGAAGGCCTCCTTGGGCTTCGCCTTGTGCGTGAAGACCTCGCCGTCCTTGCTCGTGACCCTCTCGACGGAGTACGGCTCGTTCTGCTTGCCGCTGGCCGCGAAGGTGGCGTAGGCGCCCGCCATGCGGATCGCGCTGGGGTCGGAGATACCGATGGAGAAGGACGGGAAGTTGGTGCCGGCCAGGCTGTTCTCCTTGAGACCCGCGTCCATGGCCGCCTCCTTCACCTTGTCCAGGCCGACGTCCATGCCGAGCTGCACGAAGGCGGAGTTCACCGACTCCCGCATCGCCTCACGCAGGTCGATCTGGTACTTGGGCGGAGAGCCGTAGGACTGCTTGCCGTCGTTCTCCTGGTTCCACTCTTTGCCCTCCTCGTTCTTCCAGATCGAACCGTCGTAGTTCCTGATCTTGAGGTCGTTCTGGCCGCTGAACAGACTCTTCGCGTTGACGACCGTGCGCTCGTCCTGTGCCTGGCTCTCACCCAGATCCGGATCGCGCACTCCCCACTTCATCGCTGCCGCGAGCACGAACGCCTTGAATGTCGAACCGACCTGGGCACCGGTCGAGTCGCAGTTGTTGGTGAAGTGGGTGGTCGCGTCCTCGCCTCCGTAGCAGGCCCGGATCGCCCCGGTGGCCGGCTCCACCGACGCCCCGCCGAACTGGACGTACGTGTCCTTGTCCGGGCGCTTCTTCGGGTCGATGTTCTCCTTGCGGACCTTCTTGACCGCTGCCTCTAGCTCACCGACCTTCTTCTTGTCGAAGGTCGTGTAGATCGAGTAGCCGCCCTGCTGCAGCTGGTCGGCGCTGATGATCTTGTTGTTGATCAGGTAGGCCTTGGCGAGGTCGACCAGGTAGCCGATCTGTCCCTTGAGCTGGGTGTTGGACCGGGGGTTCTGCCACGCGGGGAGCGTGGTGTACTTGGCCCGCTCCGTCGCGCTGAGGTGGCCGTACTCGACCATCTTGTCGAGGGTGTCCTGCATCTGCCGCAAGGCCCGCCTCTGATTGTCTTCAGGCCTGGCGCCCGACGCGTCGATGGACGTCGCTCCCGCCGGGTCGTAGTACGTGGCGCCCTTGAGCATCGCGGCCAGGAAGGCGCACTCGCCCGGGTCCAGCTTCTCGGCATCTTTGTTGAAGTAGGCACGCGCGGCCGCCTGGATACCGTAGGCATTGCGCCCGTAGTACGCGGAGTTCAGGTACCCCGCCATGATCTCGTCCTTGTTGACCGTGGCGCCCACCTTGATGGAGATGAAGATCTCCTTGAACTTACGGGTGACGGTCTGGGACTGGTCGTCCAGGCGCGCGTTCTTGACGTACTGCTGGGTGATGGTGGAACCACCCTGCGTGTTGCCGCCCCTGGCCATGTTGAAGACGGCGCGTGCGATGCCCTTGGGGTCGATGCCGCTGTCGGTGTAGAAGGTCTTGTTCTCCTGCGAGACAACCGCGTACTGCATCGCCTTCGGGATCCGGTCGAGGTTGACGATCTGGCGGTTGGTCTCACCACCGGTGGAGACCATCTCGGTGTTGTCGGACCAGTAATAGACGTTGTTCTGCGACGTCGCGGTCTCGGCGACGTTCGGAACGCTCACGAGCGCGTAGCCGACGCCGGCGACCGCGACCAGGCTTCCGATGAAGCCGATGAACAGCCCCGTCACCAGCTTCCAGGACGGCACCCAGCGCGCCACGCCGTACTTACCAGCGCGCGGGTAGTCGATGAACCGCTTCCTGCCGGGATCGGACACGCGACCCCGGCCGGTCGGCGCCCCGCGCCGACCTCCGCGGCCCGGCTCTGCCACTCTGCGGCGACCACCGCCCGTGCTTCTCTGGGCCGCACGTCGGGCCTCGGCACGGCCGCCGTACGGACGGTCCTCGCCTCCCGGACCGTAGGAATCCGACTCCTGGGAACTCGTCCCATAGGAGTCGGCAAGAGACCCGGTGGCGCCTCGCGGAGCCGCGCGGCGGCCGGAGGACGAGCCGGACTGGCCGCGTCGGGCCGCGGCACGTCCGCCTCCCTGCGGCTGCGGCGGTTTGCGACGGTGCTCGCTCATCGAACGACTACTCCTCGGGCAGGCGCACCTTTGCGCGCCTGGAAACGGCGGCTGGTTTCCGGTCCCCCCGAAGTACGGATGTGGTCGGTCCCGCATTCATCCGTACTGCACCGGGACAGCGACGCCCCCCAGGCGTCACTCGGTTCCCGGTGGTGTGCATGCCGCACAGACTACGCACCGTCAAAACCAGCCGAGTCCCGAAGTTCACCCCAAATCAGGCAACTTGGTTCGCATGAATCATTGATGTGATCCCGTTCACCGTCCCCCCACTTGTCGCTTCCGGAAGAGCGTTCTATCGTCTTGATGTATCGAGTCGATACATCGGTGCGAGATAGAGACGAGGAGGCGACGATGAGCCGGCGTTCCGGGATCCTCGAATTCGCCGTACTCGGCCTGCTCCGTGAGTCCCCGATGCACGGCTATGAGCTGCGCAAACGTCTCAATACATCACTGGGCGTGTTCCGTGCGTTCAGCTACGGCACGCTCTACCCGTGCCTCAAGACGCTGGTCGCCAACGGCTGGTTGATCGAGGAACCGGGGCACACCACCGAGGACGCCCTCGCCGCACCACTCGCAGGGCGTCGCGCCAAGATCGTCTACCGGTTGACGGCGGAAGGTAAGGAGCACTTCGAGGAGCTGCTCTCGCAGACGGGTCCCGACGCGTACGAGGACGAGCACTTCGCGGCTCGTTTCGCATTCTTCGGGCAGACCTCACGCGACGTCCGCATGCGAGTCCTCGAAGGCCGCCGCAGCCGACTCGAGGAGCGCCTGGAGAAGATGAGTGCCTCGCTGGCACGCACCCGGGAGCGCCTCGACGACTACACGCTTGAGCTCCAGCGCCACGGGATGGAGTCCGTGGAGCGCGAAGTGCGCTGGTTGAACGAGCTCATCGAAAGCGAGCGGGCCGGCCGGGACCTGAAGGGTCCCGGCCATGGAGAGCCCACTCGCGACACCACAGAGGGAGCGCCGGGCGTCCTGCCCCGGCCCGGGGACACCCCCGGGCCGGATACGCCCGGCGACACCGCCACGTGAGGTCCCTGCCAGGGCCTCACTCGTACACACAGGGAGCAACCGGAATGGGTTCGGTTCGCGTAGCCGTCGTCGGCGTGGGCAACTGCGCCGCGTCGCTGGTTCAGGGAGTCGAGTACTACAAGGACGCCGATCCGGCGGCCAAGGTCCCCGGGCTGATGCATGTCCAGTTCGGCGACTACCACGTTCGTGACGTCGAGTTCGTCGCGGCGTTCGACGTCGACGCAAAGAAGGTCGGTCTCGACCTCGCCGACGCCATCGGCGCCTCCGAGAACAACACCATCAAGATCTGCGACGTGCCGAACACCGGCGTGACCGTCCAGCGCGGTCACACCCTCGACGGCCTCGGCAAGTACTACCGCGAGACGATCGAGGAGTCCGCCGAGGCCCCGGTCGACGTCGTCCAGGTCCTCAAGGACAAGCAGGTCGACGTCCTGGTCTGCTACCTGCCCGTCGGCTCCGAAGGCGCGGCGAAGTTCTACGCCCAGTGCGCCATCGACGCCAAGGTCGCCTTCGTCAACGCCCTCCCGGTCTTCATCGCCGGCACCAAGGAGTGGGCGGACAAGTTCACCGAGGCGGGCGTCCCGATCGTCGGCGACGACATCAAGTCCCAGGTCGGCGCCACCATCACGCACCGCGTCATGGCGAAGCTGTTCGAGGACCGCGGCGTCGTCCTGGACCGCACGATGCAGCTGAACGTCGGCGGCAACATGGACTTCAAGAACATGCTCGAGCGTGAGCGCCTGGAGTCCAAGAAGATCTCCAAGACGCAGGCCGTCACCTCTCAGATCCCCGACCGGGACATGGGCGCGAAGAACGTCCACATCGGCCCGTCCGACTACGTCGCCTGGCTCGACGACCGCAAGTGGGCCTACGTCCGCCTGGAGGGCCGTGCCTTCGGCGACGTCCCGCTGAACCTGGAGTACAAGCTCGAGGTCTGGGACTCCCCGAACTCCGCCGGTGTCATCATCGACGCCGTGCGCGCCGCGAAGATCGCCAAGGACCGCGGTATCGGCGGCCCGATCCTGTCAGCCTCCAGCTACTTCATGAAGTCCCCGCCGGTCCAGTACTTCGACGACGAGGCCCGCGAGAACGTCGAGAAGTTCATCAAGGGTGAAGTCGAGCGCTAAGGCTCACTCAAAACGCTCCTGCCAGGGCTACAGAGGGTCCCCGGGTTCTACCGCCCGGGGACCCTCGCCGTATGTGAGGCTGTGCCCCATGTCCGTCGTGCGTGATCTGCGGGTCCTGCTGCGCTTCCGGGACTTCCGGCGTCTGCTCTCCGTGCGCCTGCTCTCCCAGGCCGCGGACGGTGTCTACCAGATCGCGCTCGCCGCCTACGTCGTCTTCTCCCCGGAGAAGCAGACCTCGGCCACGGCGATCGCCTCCGCGATGGCGGTCCTGCTGCTCCCTTACTCCTTGGTGGGCCCCTTCGCCGGCGTCCTCCTGGACCGTTGGCGCCGCCGTGAGGTCTTCCTCTACGGCAACCTCTTGCGCGCCCTGCTGGCTTCCGTGACGGCCGTCCTGATGCTCAGCCACGTCCCGGACTGGCTCTTCTACGTCTCCGCCCTGTGCGTCACCGCCGTCAATCGCTTCGTCCTGTCGGGCCTGTCCGCCGCACTGCCCCGTGTCGTGGACGAGGAACGGCTGGTGATCGCCAACTCCCTCTCCCCGACAGCCGGAACTCTCGCAGCGACCGCGGGCGGCGGCCTCGCTTTCGTCGTACGACTACTGATCGCCGACTCCGACGCGGTCGTAGTGCTGCTGGGAGCCGGGCTGTACCTGGGCGGTGCGCTCGCCGCACTGCGTATGCCCCCGGAACTGCTGGGCCCCGACCGTGAGTTGATCAACCCCCACCTCGGTACGGCTCTCGCCGGAACGGCCCGCGACCTGGTCGCCGGTGTACGGCACCTGGCCGCACCCTCACGTCGGTCGGCCGCCCGGGCGCTCGGCGCGATGTCACTCATGCGGTTCTGCTACGGCGCTCTGCTCGTCATGGTCCTGATGCTCTGCCGGTATGCCCTGACGTCCGATCCGGACGACGGACTCGCCCTGTTGGGGCTGGCATTGGGAATCTCCGGTGCCGGCTTCTTCGTCGCCGCGGTCATCACCCCTTGGACCGCAGGAAAGCTCGGACCGGAGCGCTGGATCGCCGTGTGTGCGGCAGCCGCCGCAGCGCTGGAGCCCGCTCTCGGACTCCCCTTTGCCACCGTCCCGATACTCATCGCGGCGTTCGTCCTGGGCCTTATCACCCAGGGCGCGAAAATCGCCACGGACACGATCGTGCAGGCCTCCGTCGATGACGGATTCCGGGGCCGGATCTTCTCCGTCTACGACGTCCTGTTCAACATCGCCTTCGTGGGCGCAGCAGCCGTAGCCGCCCTGATACTGCCGCCCGATGGCCGATCGGCGACCCTGGTGGTCACTGTCGCCGCCCTCTATGCAGCGGTCGCCGTGGCGATGACGAAGGAACGACGGTTGGCGACGGAACGATGAGGGGGCGATGTTTCACGTGAAACACCGCCCCTCGATGCGCCACGGGTCATGTTTCACGTGAAACATGACCCCGTTTCCGTCCTCAGTCCTGCGCGGCCCACCACTCCTTGAGCGCGGCCACCGCTTCGTCATGCCCCATCGGCCCGTTCTCCAGACGAAGCTCCAGCATGTGCTTGTACGCACGGCCCACAGCAGGGCCTGGCCCCACGCCGAGGATCTCCATGATCTGGTTGCCGTCCAGGTCGGGCCTGATCGAGTCCAGCTCCTCCTGCTCCTGAAGCTGGGAGATCCGCTCCTCCAGTCCGTCGTACGCACGCGACAGCGCGGCCGCTTTACGCTTGTTCCGGGTGGTGCAGTCCGAGCGGGTCAGCTTGTGGAGTCGGTCGAGCAGCGGACCCGCGTCCCTCACATAGCGGCGAACCGCCGAGTCCGTCCACTCCCCGGTGCCGTACCCGTGGAAACGCAGATGGAGTTCAACGAGCCTCGAGACGTCCTTCACCAGCTCGTTGGAGTACTTGAGCGCCGTCATCCGCTTCTTGGTCATCTTCGCCCCGACCACTTCGTGGTGGTGGAACGAGACCCGGCCGTCCTTCTCGAAACGACGGGTGCGCGGCTTGCCGATGTCGTGGAGCAGTGCGGCCAGGCGGAGGGTCAGGTCGGGCCCTTCCTTCTCCAGCGCGATGGCCTGCTCCAGGACGATCAGCGTGTGCTCGTAGACGTCCTTGTGCCGGTGGTGCTCGTCGCTCTCCAGGCGCAGCGCCGGAAGCTCGGGCAGCACGTGCTCGGCAAGCCCCGTGTCGACCAGCAGCGTCAGGCCCTTGCGGGGATGGGCGGACAGGATGAGCTTGTTCAGCTCATCCCGCACCCGCTCGGCTGAGACGATCTCCAGACGCCCGGACATCTCCGTCATCGCGGTGACCACCTCGGGCGCCACCTCGAAGTCGAGCTGCGCCGCGAACCGCGCGGCCCGCATCATCCGCAGCGGGTCGTCCGAGAAAGACGCTTCCGGAGTGCCTGGCGTCCGCAGCACACGCGCCCCCAGATCGTCCAGGCCGCCGTGGGGGTCGATGAACTTCTTCTCCGGGAGAGCGACAGCCATCGCGTTCACGGTGAAGTCACGCCGGACGAGGTCCTCATCGATGGAGTCGCCGTACGACACCTCAGGCTTGCGCGAGGTTCGGTCGTAGGCCTCGGACCGGTAGGTGGTCACCTCGATCTGGTAGCCGTCCTTCTGCGCCCCCACGGTTCCGAAGGCGATCCCGACCTCCCACACGGCGTCCGCCCAAGGCCGAACAATCTTCAGAACGTCCTGGGGGCGGGCGTCGGTCGTGAAGTCCAGGTCGTTGCCGAGCCGCCCGAGCAGTGCGTCCCGGACCGAACCGCCGACCAGGGCGAGTGAGAACCCGGCCTCCTGGAAGCGGCGGGCGAGGTTGTCGGCGACAGGTGCGACCTCAAGCAGTTCGTTCACCGCGCGGTCCTGCACCTGGCTCGGGGCACTGAGGTTGTCTTCCTTGGCGTTCGGCACAACAGAAGAGGGTACGTGGCCCGGGCCTCTCCGAGCGCCTCCATTAAACGTCCACAGACTCGCCATCCAGACCTGCACAAGGTCTGCTCCGCAGACTCACGGGCACGCTCCCCTTTATACGTGCACATTCAGGACAGTGCGGCGGCGTCGCCCGATCTTGTGGAGCAGTCCGCGGCACTTCCCCTCAGCGGGCATCGTTACCATGCGTGGACGCACATTCCGACGACCACTGACGACGACGAGGGACGGGCGAGCGCGTGGCCGAGGCGGCAGACTTCCAGGGGACGAGTCCCTCACCTGCCCGCCGCTGGCTGCGGCGTACCGGGGCCCTGCTCGCAGGGGCTCCTCTGCTGGCCGGACTGTGCCAGCTGACCACCGCGGCGCCCGCTCAGGCCGCCGACGACTCCGGATCGGTGTCCGTCGCGGTCGACACACTCAGCCCCGGCGCACCTACGGACGGTGACACGCTCACCGTGTCGGGGACGGTGACCAACAACGGCAAACAGGCCGTCACGGCCGCCCATGTGGGACTGCAGGTGGGCCCAGAGCTGAACACCCGCTCGTCGATCGACACCGTCACCGAAGACAAGGACTCCCTCCAGGGCGCCACGGGATCCGAGGTCGGCGGCAAGTATGTGGCGAAGTTCGCAAAGCTGACCCCTGGGGTGGCCGAGCCCTTCTCCATCTCCGTGCCGGTCGACGAGTTGGACCTCGGCGACGCCGGGGTCTACCAGTTCGCCGTCTCCCTCTCGGGCAAGACCTCCGCGCAGCCGTGGGACCGGACGCTCGGCATCCAGCGGACCTTCCTGCCCTGGCAGTCCGACGCAGTGGACACGAAGACGAAGACCACCTTCCTGTGGCCACTGATCTCCACTGTGCACATGACGGCGGAGACCGGCTCGAACGCGCAGCAGACACCGGTCTTCCTCAACGACGACCTGGCCGAGGAGATCTCGGCGGGCGGCCGGCTGGACCAGATGCTGTCGCTCGGCGAGAACCTGGATGTCACCTGGGTGATCGACCCTGACCTGCTGGCGTCCGTCGACGCGATGACCCGCAGCTACCGGATCCAGGGCGAGGGCGACACCACCACCGCGGGCACTCACCAGGCACTCGCCAAGCAGTGGCTGGCCAGGCTGCAGAAGGCGGTGGAGGACAAGGAGGTCGTCGCACTGCCCTTCGCCGACCCCGACCTCGCCTCGCTGGCCCACAACGGCACGAGCGTCACCGGCTCGCTCAGCCACCTCGACGAGGCCACCGACGTCGCGGCCACCACGGTGAGGACCGTGCTCCACGTGACGCCGAGCACCGACTTCGCCTGGCCCGTGAACGGCGCGGTGGACCCGTCGATCGTCAAGGTCGCCACCTCCGCCGGAGCCGACAAGGTGATCGCCCGCAGCGACAGCCTCCAGGAGACCGCCGGACTGTCGTACACGCCCTCCGCGGCCCGACCCATCGGCGGCGGCACCACCGCGGTCGTCGCGGACGCACGGCTGTCGACGGCGTTCCAGGGTGATCTCACGAGGGCCTCCTCCGCCACACTCGCCGTCCAGCGGTTCCTCGCCCAGAGCCTCGCTCTCGACCTCCAGACGGACAAGCAGCGCAGCATCGTCGTCGCCCCACAGCGCATGCCCACGGCGAGCCAGGCCGACGCCATGGCCGAAGCGATCATCGCTCTGCAGGGCGGGAACTGGTCCCAGACGCAGAAGCTCACGGCGGCGGCCGCGGCCAAGCCCGACGCCGAGGCCACCACCAAGGTGCCCTCGGCGTCCGCCTACCCCTCCTCGCTGCGCAAGCAGGAGCTGCCGAAATCGGCCTTCCAGCAGATCGCCAGCACACAGAGCAAGCTCGACAACTTCAAGGTGATCCTCTCCGACCAGTCCCGCGTCGTGACCCCCTTCGGGCGGGCCGTGAACCGCGAGATGTCCACGTCGTGGCGGGGCCGCGCCACCGAGGCGATCGGCTTCCGCATCGACGTCGAGGCCTACCTCGACGAACTGATCTCCCAGGTCAGCCTGATCGACAAGTCGGAGACCAAACTCTCCGGCCGCAGCGCCACGATCCCCGTGACGGTCCAGAACAACCTGGTTCAGGGTGTGGAACACCTGCGGCTGCGGCTGACCTCGCTGAGCCCGAACCGGCTCGAGATCGGTGGCTCCTCCTACAACGAGCAGCCGGTGGAGGTCTCGGGCGGCCACAGCCAGACGGTGAAGTTCACCACGACGGCCAACGCCAACGGCAAGGCCTCGGTGGTCGCCCAGCTGTACACAGAGGACGGCCAGCCGTACGGAGACGCCGTCAGGTTCGACGTGAAGGTCACCGAGTTCACGGCGACGGTGATGCTGGTCATCGGCGGCGGTGTCCTGCTGCTGGTCCTGGCAGGCTTCCGGATGTACACCCAGCGCAAGCGCGCGGCCGCCCGTGCGGCCGAACAGAACGGCCCCGACGACGAGGCGGCCGAAGCCGTGGACGGTCCGGAGAACCCCGGGGGCCCCGAGGACCGTCTCAAGGAGGAGTCCAGCACCGGTACCGGGGCAGGGGACCCGGAGCAGCCGAGTGACCTGACAGCGGACACCGCAACGGAAAGCGCCGACCCGTCCGGCACGGGTGAGAGAGTGGACCGTTGAGGATGTCGTGGCCGGTGGGCCCGGGACGATGAGGTGGGGTAACCATGAACGCGCCGTACGACGGTGATCGCGGTCAGGGCGCGGACAACTCGGGCAGCCCCGAGGGGCCGCCGCCCGAGCATGGCCAGGTGCCGCCGCAGGCTCCCGCGGACATGTATCTCCAGGACACGTACGACCAGGACCCCTACCGTGCGCAGGACCTCTATGCCCAGGACCCGGTCGCCGAGGCCCTCTACGACCGTGCCGCGCATCCCCCGCCGCCCCCAGGCACCTATCAGCCGCAGCAGCCGCTGTACTCCCAGCCGCCCCAGTCCCCTTACGCCCCCGACCCGCACGTGTGGGCACAGACCCCGGCGCCCGAGCCGGAGGGTCCGACGCACTATCTGCCGTACGGCGACAACCCTCGCACCACTCAGTTCGTGGGGGTCGACGACCTGATGAGCCAGGCCGGCGACGAGCGCCACGAGCCGGACGCCTTCGCCCATCTCTTCCGCGACCAGCAGCAGGGTGGCGGCCGTCCGACGGATCCCCCGTCGGTGCCGGGCCCGGCACAGGCCCCAGGCGGGTCGCCGTCGCCCGCAGCGCAGTTCCAGGCACCCGGGGCCCCGGCTCCCTCAGCCGACGAGACCATGAACCTCGGTACCGCGCCTGCTGCGACGGCCCATGCGTCCCCTGTTTCAGGGAAGAAGGACGGGAAGGCCGGGGGCCTGCTGAAGTCGAGCGCCGTGATGGCGGCGGGCACGATGGTCTCGCGTCTCACCGGCTTCGTTCGCTCGGCGCTGATCGTGTCGGCGCTGGGTGTCGGTCTGCTCGGTGACACCTTCCAGGTCGCCTATCAGTTGCCGACGATGATCTACATCCTGACCGTCGGTGGCGGCCTCAACTCCGTTTTCGTGCCGCAGCTCGTGCGGGCCATGAAGGAGGACGAGGACGGCGGCGAGGCATACGCCAACCGGCTGTTGACCCTGGTGATGGTGGCGCTCGGCGTCCTCACCGGGCTCGCGGTCCTCGGCGCCCCGTTCCTGATCCGGCTGCTGTCCGACTCGGTGGCCGGCGACCCGGCGGCCAACGAAGTCGGCATCACCTTCGTCCGCTACTTCCTGCCCTCGATCTTCTTCATGGGCATCCACGTGGTGATGGGCCAGATCCTCAACGCGCGCGGGAAGTTCGGCGCGATGATGTGGACGCCGGTCCTGAACAACATCGTCATCATCGTGACGCTCGGCATGTTCATGTGGGTCTACGGCACCGCGGCCGACTCCGGCATGAAGGTCACGAACATTCCGCCGGAGGGGCAGCGGCTCCTGGGCATCGGCGTCCTGCTCGGCCTCGTGGTCCAGGCGCTGGCGATGATCCCGTACCTCCGCGAGACCGGCTTCCGGATGAGGCTGCGCTTCGACTGGCGGGGCCACGGCCTCGGCAAGGCCGTGACGCTCGCCAAGTGGACCGTCCTGTTCGTCCTGGCCAACCAGGCCGGCGCGATCGTCGTCTCGCAGCTGTCCACCGCGGCGGGCAAGGACTCCCCGGTCGACGGCACCGGCTTCTCCGCCTACGCCAACGCCCAACTCATCTGGGGCCTGCCGCAGGCCATCATCACCGTCTCCCTGATGGCGGCTCTGCTGCCGCGCCTGGCCCGCTCGGCGGCCGAGGAGGACGGTGGCGCGGTCCGTGACGACATCTCCCAGGGCCTGCGCACCACTGCCGTCGCCATCGTGCCGATCGCCTTCGGGTTCGTCGCCCTCGGCATCCCGATGTGCACGCTGATCTTCGGCTCATCCGGTATCAGCGAGGCCACGAACATGGGCTTCATGCTGATGGCCTTCGCCCTTGGCCTGATCCCCTACTCCGTGCAGTACGTCGTCCTGCGCGCCTTCTACGCCTACGAGGACACCCGTACCCCCTTCTACAACACGGTCATCGTGGCAGCCGTCAACGCGGGCGCCTCGGCACTGTGTTACATGGTGCTGCCACCGCGCTGGGCCGTGGCGGGCATGGCCGCCTCTTACGGTCTCGCCTACGCGATCGGCGTCGGCGTCGCCTGGAACCGGCTGCGCAAGCGCCTCGGCGGGGACCTGGACGGCAACCGTGTCCTGCGGACCTACGCCCGGCTCTGCATCGCCTCGGTACCGGCGGCGTTGCTGAGCGGTGCGGCCTGCTACGGCATCGGTCACTCGCTCGGCCAGGGAGTTGTCGGTTCGTTCGCCGCTCTGATCGCGGGTGGAGCGATTCTGCTCGGGATCTTCTTCCTCGCCGCCCGCAAGATGCGGATCGAGGAGCTGAACTCGCTGGTCGGCATGGTCCGGGGGCGTCTGGGGCGCTGAGGCAGGGGTACGCGCACAACCATCGTCCGCCACTGTGTGTCGTGCATAGCGTCGGACTGTGGGCACAATTGGATTCTGCGTCGCACGGCGCGCAACGTATGGGGAGGCAGGGAACGACGGTGGCGGAACGGAGCACGGCTGCCGTCGACGTGGCAGACAACAGCGGTGACGAACCGCTGACCGCCCAGGCGGACCAGTCCACGGCCGACGGCGTGGCCAAGAACCGGGAGCGGGACACGGAAGACGTCGAGGCACAGGGGAGTGGCGGGACCGAGAGTCCTGGCAAGTCGTCACCGCCGGAGTTGCACAGCGGCCACAAACTCGCCAGACGCTACCGTCTCGAGGAGTGCGTCACCCGTCTGGACGGGTTCAGCAGCTGGCGTGCCGTCGACGAGAAACTCCGTCGGGCCGTCGGCGTGCACATCCTGCCCGCCGACCATGCGCGGGCGCGTTCCGTTCTGGCCGCGGCCCGTTCGTCCGCGTTGCTCGGCGACCCGCGTTTCGTCCAGGTCCTCGACGCCGTGGAGGAGAACGACCTCGTCTACGTCGTCCACGAGTGGCTGCCCGACGCGACCGAGCTGACCACGCTCCTCGCTCCGGGTCCGCTGGAGGTGTATGACGCCTACCAGATGGTCAGTCAGGTGGCGTCCGCCATGGCCGCGGCCCACCGCGAGGGGCTCGCACATCTGCGGCTGAACCCGAACGCGATCCTGCGTACGTCGAGCGGCCAGTGGCGCATTCGCGGCCTCGCCGTGAACGCCGCTCTGCGGGGCGCGAGTTCGGAATCTCCGCAGCGCACCGACACGGAAGCGATCGGCGCGCTCCTGTATGCGGCGCTCACGCAGCGGTGGCCGTACGAGAACGACGCCTACGGTCTGGCCGGGCTGCCCAAGGACGTCGGTCTCATCGCGCCCGACCAGGTGCGGGCGGGTGTCCACCGTGGGCTGTCCGAGCTGTCCATGCGGGCACTCGCCAACGACGGTGCCACCGCCTCGCGCCACGAGTCGGCGTGCACCACGCCTGAGGAACTGGTCAAGGCGATCGGTGAGATGCCCCGCATCCGCCCCCCGGAGCCGACGTTCACGGCCCCGCCCGAGTACCAGCGCACGACCTACCAACAGGGCACGTACGGCCGCCCGGCACCGCACTCCGGTGTCACCCAGCCCGTACCGTCCCCACCACCGCCGTTGCAGAGCCGCACCGGCCGGGCCCTGAAGTGGGCGGTCTCCGCCCTCCTCATCGCCGCGCTGGGCCTCGGCAGTTGGCAGCTCGCGGACGCACTGATGGATCGGGGCGGCACGTCGGACGAGACCAACCAGACCCAGACGACGGACGACGGCGACAAGGGCCCGACGAAGGTGGCCAACAAGCCGATCACCATCGCCAAGGGATACGACTTCGACCCGTTCGGTGACGGATCCGAGAAGCCGCAGACCATAAAGAAGGCCTACGACAACGACACCTCGTCGTACTGGCAGACGGACTTCTACGAGGGCGCCAACTTCGGAAACCTCAAGCCTGGCCTCGGGATAATCCTCGACCTCGGCAAGGTCCAGGACATCGGGAAGGTCACCGTCACGTTCATGGGCGACACTTCTGTGGAACTGCGCGCCGCCTCAAGCGACGCGATTTCCAGGCCCACGAGCTTCGACGCCTACACGAAGGTCGCGGACGGCTCCGGTACCGGAGTCCCGCTCAAGCCGGACAAGGCCGTGAAGTCCCGCTACCTTCTGATCTGGCTGACCAAGCTGCCGCTGACGGAGGAAGGCACTTACCGCGGTCGGGTGGCAGACATCAAGATCGCCGGTTGACGCGGAGAGGAGGGGGTCCGATGGCAGATGACACCGCGTACGGCGACACCAGCGATCAGGACCTCCTGGCCCTTCATGTAGACGGCGATCCCGACGCCTTCGGTGAGCTCGTGCGGCGGCACCGGGATCGGCTCTGGGCCGTCGCCCTCCGCACGCTCGGAGACCGCGAGGAAGCCGCTGACGCCGTTCAGGACGCTCTTGTGTCCGCCTACCGGGCCGCGCACACGTTCCGGGGCCAGTCCGCGGTCACGACCTGGCTGCACCGGATCACGGTCAACGCCTGCCTGGACCGGGCCAGAAAAGTAGCCTCCCGCAAGACGTCTCCCGTGGACGACACCGAGCGCCTGGAGCAGCTCCTGGAGCCGCACGAGTCCGCCTCGGCGCCCGCGGAGCGCAACGACCTCCACCGTCAGCTCCTGGAGGCCCTCGGGACGCTCCCGCCCGACCAGCGGGCCGCTCTCGTCCTGGTGGACATGCAGGGCTACCCGGTCGCCGAAGCCGCCCGCATGCTCGACGTGCCGACGGGGACGGTGAAGAGCCGCTGCGCCCGAGGCAGAGCCAGACTGCTCCCCCTTCTCACTCATCTGCGGCCGGAAAGAGCCGGAGACGACAGAGAAGCGGGCGCTGGACGGAACCGGACGCAGGGGACATCCGTCCCACCCGCAGCGGGACCTCCGTCAGAAGGCCCGCCGGATTCGGGATCAAGCGATTCAGCTGCAGTGAAGGGCGGAGGTGGGCGAGCGTGACTTCCACGACAGACACAGCCGGGCACCCGGACGTCGCGGAGATCTCCGACCTCACCGAAGGCCTTCTTCCTGCCTCCAGGACCGCAGATGTACGTCGGCATCTGGACGAGTGCGAACTCTGCGCGGATGTGCACGCGTCGCTGGAGGAGATCCGCGGACTGCTCGGCACACTGCCGGGCCCACCACAGATGCCCGCCGACATCGCCGGCAGGATCGACGCCGCCCTCGCCGCCGAGGCTCTTCTGCAGGCAACTGCCCCCGAGGTTGTGAACGCACCGGCGCCGGTCGAGACAGCGCATGTTTCACGTGAAACATCGCCCACCGCCCGCCCCACGGGACATGCCCGTACTGCCACCACCGGCCCCGGCCGCAAGGACCGCAAGAAGAACGGACGCCGCAAGGTTGCCGTCCTCGGCGCTGTCTTCACGGTCGCCGCACTGGGATTCGGCTCCGTTCTGCTGTCGGCGTTGGACGACGGCAAGCCGACCGACGCGGCACACGGACAGGCGACCACCTCAGCCGACACCTTCTCCGCGAGCGGGCTTGAGAAGCAGGTCTCGGATCTTCTCACCGAGAAGAGTGCGAGCAGCGGCGGATCTCGTGCTCCGCACACCAGCATGGGCGCGAATGAGGTCCAGGGCTCCGGAGATCCCCGCATCTTCATGACGCCTGAGGTTCCCCCGTGCATCCAGCACGGCATCCACACCGGTGACTCGCCGCTCGCAACCGAGGAAGGCGTCTACAAGGGCACAGACGCGCTTCTCGTCGTGCTGCGTGACCCTTCGGACAGCACCCGGGTCACCGCCTACATCATGGATGCGTCGTGCGTGAAGAACGCACCGACAGGCTCCGCGGAGATTCTGCTGAAGCAGTCCTACGCACGCTCTTGAGCCCTCACGCTTCGTCTCCGTCCTGCGTGGTAATGCGTACGGTGTGACCTCTCCGTGTGCCCGGACACACCGGGAATGCGCGCCCCTTAGGATCCGTTGGGTGGGGTGAGAGTTCCGAGTGGGCTCCACCGGTCAGACGACGCAGTCCAGAGACGAGGAACCAAGCCGTGAGCGACGTCCGTAACGTGATCATCATCGGCTCCGGGCCCGCCGGCTACACGGCGGCGCTCTACACCGCGCGCGCGTCGCTGAAGCCGCTGGTGTTCGAGGGCGCCGTCACCGCCGGCGGCGCACTGATGAACACCACCGAGGTGGAGAACTTCCCCGGCTTCCAGGACGGCATCATGGGCCCCGAGCTCATGGACAACATGCGCGCCCAGGCCGAGCGCTTCGGTGCCGAACTCGTCCCGGACGACATCGTCAGCGTAGACCTGACCGGCGAGATCAAGACCGTCACCGACACTTCGGGCACAGTGCACCGGGCGAAGGCCGTGATCGTCACCACCGGCTCGCAGCACCGCAAGCTCGGCCTGCCGAACGAGGACGCTCTCTCCGGGCGTGGTGTCTCGTGGTGCGCCACCTGTGACGGCTTCTTCTTCAAGGACCAGGACATCGCCGTGATCGGCGGTGGTGACACCGCGATGGAGGAGGCGACCTTCCTCTCCCGCTTCGCCAAGTCCGTGACGATCGTCCACCGTCGTGACACCCTGCGCGCCTCCAAGGCGATGCAGGAACGCGCCTTCGCCGACCCGAAGATCAAGTTCGTGTGGGACAGCGAGGTCGCCGAGATCCAGGGCGACCCGAAGCTCTCGGGCCTGAAGCTGCGCAACCTCAAGACCGGCGAACTCTCGGACCTGGCGGTCACCGGCCTGTTCATCGCGATCGGCCACGACCCGCGCACCGAGCTGTTCAAGGGCCAGCTCGAACTGGACGGTGAGGGCTACCTGAAGGTGGAAGCGCCTTCCACCCGCACCAACCTGACCGGTGTCTTCGGCGCCGGTGACGTGGTCGACCACACCTACCGCCAGGCGATCACCGCGGCTGGCACAGGCTGCGCCGCCGCTCTCGACGCCGAGCGCTTCCTCGCCGCCCTCGCGGATGAGGAGAAGGCCGAGCCCGAGAAGACCGCTGTCTGATCCCCATCCCGCCCCACCGCACCAACCCAGTTAAGGAGCCCGCCGTGGCCGGCACCCTGAAGAATGTGACCGACGATTCCTTCGAGCAGGACGTCCTGAAGAGCGACAAGCCCGTTCTGGTGGACTTCTGGGCCGCCTGGTGCGGTCCGTGCCGTCAGATCGCGCCGTCCCTCGAGGCGATCGCCGCCGAGTACGGCGACAAGATCGAGATCGTCAAGCTGAACATCGACGAGAACCCGGGTACGGCCGCCAAGTACGGCGTCATGTCCATCCCGACGCTGAACGTGTACCAGGGTGGCGAGGTCGCCAAGACCATCGTCGGTGCCAAGCCGAAGGCCGCGATCGTCCGCGACCTGGAGGACTTCATCGCCGAGTAATGTTTCACGTGAAACACGATGGGGCCGGCCCGAAAGGGTCGGCCCCATCGTGTATTACAGGGGACGCAGCGCTGGTTCCTTCTGTACCGCCCCCAGAAGCCTGTCCAGTGCCATCTCCACGTCTTCCTTCCACGAGAGCGTGGTGCGCAGCTCCAGCCTCAGTCTCGGATACGCGGGGTGGTGTCTGACCGTCTTGAAACCCACGGCAAGGAGATGGTCCGCAGGAAGCAGGCAGGCGGGCTCTTTCCAGCGAGCGTCACCGAAGGCCTCGATGGCCTTGAAGCCCCGCCGCAGCAGATCCTTGGCGACCGTCTGCACCATCACCCGGCCCAAGCCCTGTCCCTGATAGCCCGGCATGATGAACGACGTCATCAACTGGACAGCGTCCGGAGAGACAGGGCTCGTGGGAAACGCCGTGGATCGAGGAACGTACGCGGGAGGCGCGTAGAGGACGAAGCCGACCGGCACGTCGTCGACGTAGACGACTCGACCGCACGATCCCCAGTCGAGGAGGACGGCGGAGATCCAGGCTTCCTTCTCCAGGACGGGTGTTCCCGCTTTTACCGCGGCTTCTCCGCTGACGGGGTCCAACTCCCAGAAGACACACGAGCGGCAACGCCGGGGGAGGTCCGGAAGGTTGTCCAGCGTGAGCGGTACGAGCCGACGCCCCATGAAGGCTGATCCTCGCTTCCTTCGCCCGCCGCGTCGCGGGCGGCCGTCAGAGCGCTCCGTTCCCTGAGCAGGCTGCCGACGAATCCGCCGACCGCCCCCAGTCCCAGCCCCGCGCTCACCAGTCCGCTTCGGCTCATCGTTCGCATGGCCCCTGCCTCTCCTCAGAGGTACTGCCGGGTGGATGTGCCGCACCCCTTCGCATCGTATCCACACAGCGATTCCATCGATACCGCCTGAAAGCAAAGAGCGGGCTGTGTCCGGTACACACCGGACACAGCCCGCTCTTCATGCCTTGCCCTGGCCGTGCCACGGGCGCCTGGCTCAGGCTTCCGTCTCCTCGGCCTCGTCGTCCAGCAGGCTCTTCTGCAGAACCGGTCCTTCACCCGGGGCGAGGGAGCTGAGGATCCGTTCGAGGTCCTCCATCGAGGCGAACTCGACCGTGATCTTGCCCTTCTTCTGTCCCAGGTCGACCTTCACCCGTGTTTCGAAGCGGTCCGAGAGACGGGTCGCGAGGTCGGTCAGCGCCGGGGAAACGCGGGCGCCGGCACGCGGCCCCTTGGAGCGCTGAGCGGTCTGCGGCCGCGACCCCATGAGGGTCACGATCTCCTCGACGGCACGCACCGAGAGCCCCTCGGCCACGATCCGGTGGGCCAGCCGGTCCTGCTCCTCCGAGTCGTCGACGGAGAGCAGCGCCCGGGCATGTCCGGCGGAGAGAACTCCGGCGGCCACCCGGCGCTGGACCGCAGGTGAGAGCTTCAGCAGACGCAGTGTGTTGGACACCTGCGGGCGGGACCGGCCGATACGGTCCGCCAACTGGTCGTGCGTGCAGTTGAAGTCCTTCAGCAACTGGTCGTACGCGGCTGCCTCTTCCAGCGGGTTCAGCTGAGCGCGGTGCAGGTTCTCCAGGAGTGCGTCCAGGAGAAGCTTGTCGTCGTCCGTGGCCCGGACGATCGCTGGGATCGCCTCCAGGCCCGCCTCACGGCATGCCCGCCAGCGCCGCTCGCCCATGATGAGCTCATAGCGGGCGGGACCCAACTGCCGCACGACGACCGGCTGGAGGAGGCCGACCTCCTGGATGGACGTGACCAGTTCCTGAAGAGCGTCCTCGTCGAAGACCTCACGCGGCTGTCGGGGGTTCGGCGTGATGGAGTCGAGGGGGAGCTCCGCGAAGTGGGCGCCCATGGGAGGTGCGGGCGTCTCCACGTAGCCGTTGACCGACGGCTCCTCGGTTTCATGTGAAACAGGCGGCAGCGTGGCCACCTTCGCCGCGGCCACCCCACGGTCGGTCGTCAGCACCGGGACGGACGTCGGGGAGGCGGAACCAGCGCCCCCCATCGCCGCCGGGGTCGGCGTCTTCTCTGTCGGGGCAGCGGGGATCAATGCGCCGAGCCCACGGCCCAAACCCCTCCGTCGCTCGCTCACTGGATCCCCTCCACCATGCTCGGGTTGCTCTGTGCGCCGATGTGCGCCTGAGTCGGGTCATAGCTGACGCCGACTCCCTTCAACGCGATCTCTCGCGCCGCCTCGAGGTAGGACAAGGCCCCGCTCGATCCCGGATCGTACGTCAGCACCGTCTGTCCATAGCTCGGCGCCTCGGAGATACGGACCGAGCGAGGAATGCTCGTCCGTAGCACCTCGTCGCCGAAGTGGGTACGCACCTCGTCGGCGACCTGCGACGCAAGGCGCGTCCGGCCGTCGTACATGGTGAGCAGGATGGTCGATACGTGCAAGGTGGGGTTGAGGTGGCCCCGCACCAGGTCGACGTTGCGCAGCAACTGTCCCAGACCCTCCAGCGCGTAGTACTCGCACTGGATCGGGATGAGGACCTCCGCACCAGCCACCAGCGCGTTGACCGTCAACAGGCCAAGCGAGGGCGGGCAGTCGATGAGGATGTAGTCCAGGGGCTGCTCGTACGCCTGGATCGCTCGTTGGAGTCGGCTCTCCCGGGCCACCAGGGACACCAGCTCGATCTCCGCACCGGCGAGGTCGATGGTGGCAGGGGCACAGAAGAGGCCTTCCACATCGGGGACCGGCTGGACGACCTCGGCCAGAGGCCTGCTCTCGACCAGGACGTCGTAGATGGACGGGACTTCCGCGTGATGGTCTATACCCAGCGCCGTGGAGGCGTTGCCCTGGGGGTCGAGATCGATGACCAGGACCCGGCCGCCGTGCAGAGCAAGCGAAGCGGCAAGATTGACGGTCGTCGTCGTCTTGCCCACCCCACCCTTCTGGTTGGCGACGACCATGATCCGGGTCTGCTCAGGCCGTGGCAGGCCCTCGCCGGCACGGCCCAAAGCCTCTACCGCCAGTTGGGCAGCACGACCGATCGGAGTGTCGTCCATCGGGGGCGGTGTTTCACGTGAAACATCCTCCCCCATCGACTCGGTTCGGGGACCGGGGACCGGATCGGTCATCGGTCCCGCGATGTTGGCGTCGGACCGCAAGGATTCACTCTCCTCGACTTCAGGCTCGCAATGAACAGAGCCTCCCATGTCTTCGGGGTCGTGAACCAGTGAGGCCTGTTGTTCTGTGGAGAAATCCACCTCTGTGGACAACTCCGTTACCTCTCCGAGTGACCCGAGAGGCTTTCGGTCGCGGGGTTCGGCCGCGGCGCGGCCCCGGCTGATGATGCCGTACAGCAGTGAGCGACGTTTCACGTGAAACACGATGCAGGGCGACCCCGCCCGTTCTGCCGCGACACTCCGGCATGCATAGGTTTGGCAGCTTGTGTGGAGTACGTCTCGTCGTCAGGACGGATCAGCGACGTCGGCGCGTGCGGCCGGTGCGGGCCGCCTTGGCGCGCTTGGCCGCGAAACGCACACCGCCGGGACTTTCCCCGACCTCGACCCTCACCACTGTGGACAACGGGTCGACCACGCCCTCACCCACATGCAGGATGGAGGTCTCCACGGCGCCGAGCTTGCTCAGGGCCGTACCTGCCGCCTTGAGCTCCTCCTCCGCGGTGTCGCCCTTGAGTGCGAGCATCTCGCCGTAGGGACGCAGCAGCGGAACGCCCCACGTCGCCAACCGGTCGAGCGGAGCCACGGCCCGTGCCGTCACCACATGGACGGGGGTCAGCTTGCCCATGACCTCCTCGGCACGGCCACGCACGACCGTCACATGGTCCAGGCCCAGCAGCTCCACGACCTCGGTCAGGAAGGTAGTGCGCCGCAGCAGCGGCTCCAGCAGCGTGATCTTCAGATCCTCGCGTACGAGCGCCAGGGGAATGCCGGGCAGACCGGCGCCGGAGCCGACGTCGCACACCGTCACACCCTCGGGAACCACCTCCGAAAGCACCGCGCAGTTCAGCAGGTGCCGCTCCCAGAGGCGGGGCACTTCACGCGGGCCGATGAGACCACGCTGCACTCCCGCCTCGGCGAGCAGCTCCGCGTAGCGGACCGCGTCGTCGAAACGATCGCCGAACACCTCACGCGCCTGCTCGGGCGCCGGGGGGAGCTCCGCTGGCTCCGTCACGGGGAACCGTCCTTCCGTACCGCATCAGCGCACGGGGCGCCGACAACCAGAACTACCAGGCTGACAAAGTTCGGCCCCGCCTGCTCTACAGACAGACGGGGCCGGAGGAACGTACGGACCGATCAGGCGGGAAGCACGACGACGAAGCGCTGCGGCTCCTCGCCCTCGGACTCACTGCGCAGGCCGGCGGCCTTGACCGCGTCATGCACGACCTTGCGCTCGAACGGCGTCATCGGATCGAGTTTCACGGACTCGCCGGTGCTCTTGACCTCGGCGGCGGCCTTGGCGCCCAGCTCGGAGAGCTCGGCGCGCTTCTTGGCCCGGTAACCGCCGATGTCCAGCATCAAGCGGCTGCGGTCCCCGGTCTCCCGGTGCACGGCCAGGCGGGTGAGCTCCTGCAGGGCTTCCAGCACCTCGCCGTCCCGGCCGACCAGCTTCTGCAGGTCGCGGCCGCCGGCGTCGCTGATGATCGAGACCGCGGCGCGGTCGGCCTCGACATCCATGTCGATGTCGCCGTCGAGATCGGCGATGTCGAGCAGACCCTCGAGGTAGTCCGCCGCGATCTCACCCTCCTGCTCCAGGCGGGTCAGGGTGTCTGCGCCCTCGGCAGCGGCGGAGGTGGTGCCTTCCGTCACGGGATGGACTCCTTCTTACTTCTTGGACGGGGACTTGGGCCGCTGCGGACCCTTGCGCTGTCCGGACTGGGCCTTGCTGCGGGTACCGCCGCCGGGCTGCTTCTTGGCGGGTGCGGCGGGCTTGGCGTCCTCGGGCTTGGCGTCCTCGGGCTCGTCGGACTTGCTGAGCGAGGTCGGCTCCGACGACGGGGCGTCACCGGCCGCCTTACCACCTGTGGCCGCCGCGGCGCCCGACTGCCGCTGGGACTTGCTCTGCCGCTTGGGCTGCTGCCGCTTGGGGGCAGCCGCGCTGGTAGCCGTGCCGTCCTCGGTCTGGACCGCGGCCTGGGACTCGCTCTGGACCACGGAGCCGTCGGCCTGGGCCGCCAGGCCCGCCTTGTTCAGACCGTTGATGAACTTGCGCTCGAACTCGTTGCGGTCGCGACCCTTGGCGACGATCGCCTTGATGATGGTGCGCTCGCTGCGCTTGCGGGCCTTGCCGTGGCTCGTGACGTGCTTGGTGAGGCGCTCCAGGTAGGCGGCCTGAGCCTTGGAACCCGGCGTCGGGTTGTTGCGGATGACGTACATCTGCTGGCCCATGGTCCACACGTTGGTGGTCAGCCAGTAGACGAGGACACCGACCGGGAAGTTGATGCCGAAGACGGCGAACATGACCGGGAAGACGTACATCAGCATCTTCTGCTGCTGCATGAACGGCGTCTTGACCGTGGTGTCGACGTTCTTCGTCATCAGCTGGCGCTGCGTGTAGAACTGCGACGCCGACATCATGACGATCATGACCGCGGTGACGACCCGGACATCGGTCAGCGAGGCGCCGAGTGCCTCGACCTTGCTCGAACCGTCCGTGAACTTCGCGGCCAGCGGGGCACCGAAAATGTGCGCCTTACGGGCACTGGCCAGCAGCGAATCGTTGATGACGCCGATCGTCGAGCCGGTCGCGATGCCGTTGAGCACGTGATACAGGGCGAAGAAGAACGGGGACTGCGCCAGGATGGGAAGGCACGAGGAGAGCGGGTTGGTGCCCGTCTCCTTGTACAGCTTCATCATCTCTTCGGACTGACGCTGTTTGTCGTTCTTGTAGCGCTCCTGGATCTTCTTCATCTCGGGCTGGAGCGTCTGCATGGCCCGCGTCGACTTGATCTGCTTCACGAAGAGCGGGATCAGGCAGATACGGATCAGGATCACGAGGGACACGATCGACAGGCCCCAGGCCCACCCGGTGTCAGGGCCGAAGATCTTGCCGTACACCGTGTGGAACTGGACGATGACCCAGGAGACGGGTGTCGTGATGAAGCTGAAAAGACTGGCAATCGTGTCCACTAATCATGCTCCTTGGGCATGGGACGGAGTCTCTGCGGCCGGGCTCGAAGGAGTCTGTCCCTCGGTGGCCGAGGCGGCGGAGGGCCCGCCCCTACGTGCACGCCAGGCGTTACGCAGCATTTCGTGCCACCGCGGACGCTTGCGCGGCGGGACATGGTCCACACCACCCAGCGACCACGGATTGCACCGCAGGATGCGCCAGGCGGTGAGTGCCGTTCCCTTGATCGCACCGTGCCGGTCGATGGCCTGGAAGCCGTAGTGGGAGCACGACGGGTAGTACTTGCACACCGGCCCCAGCAGCGGGCTGATGGTCCACTGGTACAGCTTGATCAGCGCCAGCAGCGGGTACTTCATCGTGCGCCCCCTCCCAGCAGCCGCTGAACGGCGGCATCCAGGTCTCGGGCCAGCTGTTCGTGATCGGCGTCACCCGCCTCGGGCAGCGCTCGTACGACTACCAGGCTACCGGGGGGAAACAGAGCGACCCTGTCGCGCATCAGATGACGCAGTCTGCGCTTCACCTTGTTGCGCACGACCGCGCCGCCCACGGCCTTGCTCACGACGAAACCCGCACGCGTCGGGGGAGCGCTCTCCCCAGGCGCGTGCGGGTCCGTGGCACCGCTACGAAAATGGACGACGAGGGACGGGCGTCCGGCCCGGCGCCCTCGTCGTACTGCGGTCGCGAAGTCCTCGCGCCGCCTCAGCCGGTTCTCGGTGGGCAGCACGACGGCATGACCTGACCGGGATCAGGCGGACAGGCTGGCGCGACCCTTGCTGCGGCGGTTCGCCAGAATCGCGCGGCCGGCACGGGTACGCATCCGAAGACGGAAACCGTGGGTCTTCGCACGACGACGGTTGTTCGGCTGGAAGGTGCGCTTGCTCACTCGGGGGCTCCAGAAATAAATCGGTGGTTGCGGGTGCCGTCCTGGCTGTCACCGTGCGCCCACGAGTAGCTCGCAGTAACGCCCGAGTGCACCGCTTCCCGATCACCCGAAGCGATCTGGCCCATCGGAGGCAGGCGGCAGCAGCCATCGACAACTCGACCTGGTTACGGTACGCGCGGCTGCGCCATCCGGTCAAACCAGTGGCCCCCAGGAGACACTATCCACAGGCTGGGGACAACAACTTGAACCGCACCCGTCGCCCTGACTACCGTGGCTGAACTCCGCTTCGTTCCGTTGACCCCTCTGTTTCGGCTCCACCCCATTTGAATCCCGACTCGTCCCACAACCACACGTTCGTGGGACCCGTGAGAGAGCGTGCCCTGTGGCTGACGTACCTGCCGATCTTGCCGCAGTGTGGCCACGAGTACTCGAGCAGCTTCTCGGCGAGGGCCGCGTCCAGGGTGTGGAGGCGAAGGACGAGCACTGGATCCGGCGCTGCCAGCCGCTCGCGCTGGTCGCCGACACCGCCCTGCTCGCCGTACCGAACGAATTTGCGAAAGGCGTACTGGAGGGCAGACTGGCCCCGGCCGTCAGCGAGACACTGAGCCGTGAGTGCGGTCGCCCGATCCGTATCGCGATCACCGTCGACGACTCCGCGGGCGAGTCCCCGGCACCGCCCGCGCCTCCGGCCCCCCGGCCCCAGTCGCGCTATGAGGAGCCGGAGCTCCCCTCCGGCCAGTACGACAATCAGTACGAGGGCTACGGCCGTCACCGCGCCGACGACTCCCGTCCGAACCGCGGCGAGCAGCGCCCCGGGGCCCAGGGCGACCACGCGCCCCGCCCGGACCAGCTCCCGACGGCCCGCCCCGCCTACCCCTCGGAGTACCAGCGCCCCGAGCCCGGCTCCTGGCCGCGGCCGCCACAGGACGAGTACAGCTGGCAGCAGCAGCGGCTCGGCTTCCCGGAGCGCGACCCGTACGCGTCGCCGTCGCAGGAGCCGTATCCGCAGGAGTCGTACGGCCCCCCGTCGCAGGACTACCGCCCGCAGCCGATGGACCGCCCGCCCTACGACGCGCGCCGCGACTACGACGAGCGGCCGGACTACGACAAGCCGCGTCCCGACTACGACCACCCCCGGTCCGACTACGACCAGCGTGACGCCCGCCGGGACCTGCCCGACCCCCCGCCCGGCTCCGGACATGTGCATCGCGGCGGCCCGGTCGGCTCCAGCCTGCCCACCACCGGCGCTCCCGGTCCGCTCGCCGCGCAGCCCGCGCCGGCGACCGGCCCCGGTGAGCCCACCGCGCGGCTGAACCCGAAATACCTCTTCGACACGTTCGTCATCGGCGCCTCCAACCGCTTCGCCCACGCCGCCGCGGTGGCGGTCGCCGAGGCGCCGGCCAAGGCCTACAACCCCCTCTTCATCTACGGGGAGTCGGGACTCGGCAAGACCCACCTGCTGCACGCGATCGGGCACTACGCGCGCAGCCTGTATCCCGGCACGCGCGTGCGGTACGTGAGCTCGGAGGAGTTCACCAACGAGTTCATCAACTCCATCCGCGACGGCAAGGGCGACAGCTTCCGCAAGCGCTACCGCGAGATGGACATCCTGCTCGTCGACGACATCCAGTTCCTCGCGGACAAGGAGTCGACCCAGGAGGAGTTCTTCCACACCTTCAACACGCTCCACAACGCGAACAAGCAGATCGTCCTGTCCAGCGACCGGCCGCCCAAGCAGCTGGTGACCCTGGAGGACCGGCTGCGGAACCGTTTCGAATGGGGTCTGATCACCGACGTCCAGCCGCCCGAGCTGGAGACGCGGATCGCGATCCTGCGCAAGAAGGCGGTGCAGGAGCAGCTCAACGCCCCGCCGGAGGTCCTGGAGTTCATCGCCTCCCGGATCTCGCGCAACATCCGCGAGCTGGAGGGCGCGCTGATCCGGGTGACGGCGTTCGCGTCGCTCAACCGGCAGCCGGTCGACCTGGGCCTGACCGAGATCGTCCTCAAGGACCTGATCCCCGGCGGCGAGGACTCGGCCCCGGAGATCACCTCCACGGCCATCATGAGCGCCACGGCGGACTACTTCGGGCTGACCGTCGAGGACCTGTGCGGCACCTCGCGCGGGCGGGCGCTCGTCACGGCCCGCCAGATCGCCATGTACCTGTGCCGCGAGCTGACGGATCTGTCGCTGCCGAAGATCGGCGCGCTGTTCGGCGGCCGCGACCACACCACCGTCATGCACGCCGACCGCAAGATCCGCAATCTGATGGCCGAGCGGCGCTCCATCTACAACCAGGTCACCGAGCTGACGAACCGCATCAAGAACGGCTGACAGAGGCAGAGTTACGACGGTTTCGACGCTGAAGGGCGCCCTGGGGACGAGATCCCGGGGCGCCCTTCGTCATGCCTGAGGTCACGACGCCGTAGCCGGCTGTTCGATTCCGCGCCGGGTTACGGCCTCTCTCCACAGATCCGGCAACTTTCTGCCGTCCACATCCTGGGGACTGCGAAGTTGTCCAGATCACGGTCCACAGGCTCCCCGTCCAAAGACCGTCAGGCCAGGTCAGGTCGTTGTGGATTCGTGGACGAAGGATCTCCACAGACTGTGGACAGCGAGAAGATCCACAGGCTGTGCATTGAGTTGTCCACCGGCAACCCACAGCCTGGGGCCGGTTGTCCCCAGCGATCACCGAGTTCTCCACATGCCTGTCCACTGTTCGGCAACGCGACGCGCCTGATCACCGGGTCGAGTGAAAGGCGTCACACGAAGGTGCCGGGTTGGGCTGTGGGCAACGTGGGTAAAGCTGGGGACGGTGCTGGGGAGAACTCGCCTCAGGCTGTGCACGGAGTGTGCAGAACTTTCTGTTCTCCACAGATACGGCAAGTTGTCCACCGCCTCCGCCCACAGGGCCAGTGGACAAAATTTCCCCTCTGAGCTGGGAAAACGGGGTTATCCACGGTATCCACAGCCCCTACTACTACTCCCAACTAGAGAGAGCTGGGAATCCGTTTCGAAGTGGGGCCTGTGCACAACTCGCTGTCCGGCTCCCGACTGCCCCTCGTCACGACTTGACCCCGAGAGGCACCTACTGTCAGTGGGGTGCGTCAGACTGTTCCCCGGTGTCCTTCCCGGCACAGGGACCGACGACACCGAGACAGACGACGAAGCCAGGCAGGCCGAGCAGCGCCGGCAACAGCAGGAGGCGGCAACAGTGAAGATCCGGGTGGAACGCGACGTACTCGCGGAGGCAGTGGCCTGGGCGGCGCGCAGCCTCCCGGCCCGTCCGCCGGCGCCTGTCCTCGCCGGCCTTCTCCTGAAGGCCGAGGAAGGCCAGCTGAGCCTGTCCAGCTTCGACTACGAGGTCTCCGCGCGGGTGTCCGTGGAGGCCGAGGTCGAGGAGACGGGCACGGTTCTGGTCTCGGGCCGCCTGCTCGCCGACATCTGCCGCGCCCTCCCCAACCGTCCCGTGGAGATTTCCACAGACGGTGTACGGGCCACGGTGGTCTGCGGCTCCTCGCGATTCACACTCCACACCCTGCCTGTGGAGGAGTACCCGGCGCTGCCGCAGATGCCGAGCGCCACGGGCACCGTCCCCGGTGAGGTCTTCGCATCCGCCGCCGCCCAGGTGGCCATCGCCGCCGGGCGTGACGACACGCTCCCCGTCCTGACCGGTGTGCGCATCGAGATCGAGGGCGACACCGTCACGCTGGCGTCCACCGACCGCTACCGCTTCGCCGTCCGCGAGTTCCTGTGGAAGCCGGAGAACCCCGAGGCGTCCGCGGTCGCCCTGGTGCCCGCCAAGACGCTCCTGGACACCGCCAAGGCGCTCACGAGCGGCGACAGCGTCATCCTGGCGCTGTCCGGTTCGGGCGCGGGCGAGGGCCTGATCGGTTTCGAGGGCGCGGGCCGCCGTACGACGACGCGTCTGCTCGAAGGCGACCTGCCGAAGTACCGCTCGCTGTTCCCGACGGAGTTCAACTCCATCGCCGTGATCGAGACCGCCCCCTTCGTGGAGGCCGTCAAGCGTGTGGCCCTGGTCGCCGAGCGCAACACCCCGGTGCGGCTGAGCTTCGAACAGGGCGTGCTGATCCTGGAGGCCGGTTCCAGCGACGACGCACAGGCTGTGGAAAGGGTGGACGCACAGCTGGAGGGCGACGACGTCTCGATCGCCTTCAACCCGACCTTCCTGCTGGACGGCCTGAGCGCCATCGACTCCCCGGTGGCCCAGCTGTCCTTCACGACGTCCACCAAGCCCGCGCTGCTGAGCGGCAAGCCGGCCCTGGACGCCGAGGCGGACGAGGCCTACAAGTACCTGATCATGCCGGTGCGGCTGAGCGGCTGAGCGGCTGAGCATGCCGACGGGCCTGGGCTGGATGGCTGCTGGGGGTGTGGGGGTCGTCCCCACAAGATCGCAGTATGCCGGTGCGCCTCAGCGGCTGAGCGGCTGAGTCAAAGCCCCAGGTGAGGGCATACGTTTGAGCGCGTATGCCCACAGGTGTGCGTGAGAGTCCGGGTTTAGGCTCGTACGTGGGTACGAAAGTGCTCTCACGCCACAGCAACCTAAGGAACCACTGATGGAGCTCGGTCTCATCGGCCTCGGCAAGATGGGCGGCAACATGCGCGAGCGGATCCGCCGCGCAGGCCACACCGTGATCGGATACGACCGCAACCCGGACCTCGCCGATGTCCACAGCCTGAAGGAGCTTGTGGACGCGCTGCAGGGCCCGCGGGTCGTGTGGGTGATGGTCCCGGCCGGTGCGCCGACGCAAGCGACCGTCGACGAGCTGGCCGAGCTGCTGGAGCCCGGTGATGTCGTGGTGGACGGCGGGAACTCCCGCTGGACGGACGACGAGAAGCATGCCGAGGAGCTGGCCGCCAAGGGCATCGGCTTCGTCGACTGCGGCGTCTCCGGTGGTGTGTGGGGTCTGGAGAACGGCTACGCGCTGATGTACGGCGGCGACGCGGAGAACGTCGCCAAAGTGCAGCCGGTCTTCGACGCCCTCAAGCCCAAGGGCGACGCCGGTGCGGTGCACGCCGGCAAGGTCGGCGCCGGCCACTTCGCGAAGATGGTCCACAACGGCATCGAGTACGCGATGATGCAGGCCTACGCCGAGGGCTGGGAGCTCCTGGAGAAGGTCGACTCCGTGACCGACGTCCGGGAGGTCTTCCGCTCCTGGCAGGAGGGCACGGTCATCCGTTCCTGGCTCCTCGACCTCGCGGTCAACGCCCTCGACGAGGACGAGCACCTGGACAGTCTGCGCGGTTTCGCACAGGACTCCGGCGAGGGCCGGTGGACCGTGGAGGCCGCCATAGACCACGCGGTACCGCTGCCGGCGATCACCGCGTCGTTGTTCGCGCGGTTCGCGTCCCGTCAGGACGACTCGCCGCAGATGAAGATGATCGCGGCGCTGCGCAACCAGTTCGGCGGCCACGCGGTCGAGACGAAGTAATCCACAGGGCTGCGGAGCGATCCACCAGCCGCGGTCCACAACCTGGGGGAGGTCGGCGCCCGACCATGCACGTCACGCACCTGTCGCTGGCCGACTTCCGCTCGTACGTCCGGGTCGACGTTCCGCTCGACCCGGGCGTCACCGCGTTCGTGGGCCCCAACGGGCAGGGCAAGACGAACCTGGTCGAGGCGATCGGCTACCTCGCCACCCTCGGCAGCCACCGGGTCGCCTCCGACGCCCCCCTGGTCCGTATGGGCGCCGACCGCGCGATCGTCCGGGCGCAGGTCAGACAGGGTGAGCGGCAGCAGCTGGTCGAGCTGGAGCTCAATCCCGGCAAGGCGAACCGTGCCCGCATCAACAGGTCCTCACAGGTCAGGCCGCGTGATGTGCTCGGGATCGTGCGGACCGTGCTGTTCGCGCCGGAGGATCTCGCGCTGGTGAAGGGTGACCCGGGCGAGCGGCGCCGCTTCCTGGACGAGCTGATCACCGCCCGCTCCCCACGCATGGCGGGCGTTCGCTCGGACTACGAGCGGGTCCTCAAGCAGCGCAACACCCTGCTGAAGTCGGCCGCGCTCGCGAGGCGGCACGGCGGTCGCTCGATGGATCTGTCCACCCTCGACGTGTGGGACCAGCACCTCGCGCGCGTGGGCGCCGAGTTGCTCGCCCAGCGGCTCGACCTGATCGCTGCGCTCCAGCCGCTGACCGACAAGGCGTACGAGCAACTGGCACCCGGCGGTGGCCCGGTCGCCCTGGAGTACAAGCCGTCCGCGCCGGGCGAGGCACACACGCGTGAGGATCTCCACGAGCAGCTGATGGCCGCGCTCGCGGAGGCGCGCAAGCAGGAGATCGAGCGGGGCGTGACCCTCGTGGGACCGCATCGGGACGATCTGCTTCTCAAACTCGGCCAGCTGCCCGCCAAGGGATACGCCTCGCACGGCGAGTCCTGGTCGTACGCGCTGGCGCTGCGGCTCGCGTCGTACGACCTGCTCAGGGCCGAGGGCAACGAACCCGTGCTGATCCTCGACGATGTGTTCGCCGAGCTGGACACCCGTCGCCGTGAGCGCCTGGCCGAGCTCGTCGCGCCCGGTGAGCAGGTCCTGGTGACGGCGGCGGTCGACGACGACGTGCCGCACGTGCTGACGGGGACGCGGTACACCGTGTCCGAGGGGACGGTGGAGCGCGTATGACCGACGAACAACCGCCCGCGGAGATCCCCAAGCCCGCTGAGCCGTCCGGCGTCGACCTCGCGCGCGTGGCGCTCAGGGCCGCGAAGGAACAGGCACGCGCGCGTGGGGACGCGGCGCAGCAGAAGCGCCAGGCCCGGCGCGGTGGCGGGCTGCGCTCCGGCGCGCGGGCCGACGGACGCGACCCCATGGCGTTCGGGGCCGCCATCAACCGCCTGATCACCGAGCGGGGTTGGGAGACGCCCGCCGCGGTGGGCGGGGTGATGGGGCGCTGGCCGCAGATCGTGGGCGAGGACCTGGCCAAGCACTGCGAGCCGGAGAAGTACGACGAGGACGAGCGGGTCCTGGTGGTGCGCTGCGACTCGACCGCGTGGGCGACGAACCTGCGGCTGCTGGCGCCGCAGCTGGTGGCCCGGCTGAACGAGGATCTCGGGCACGGCGCCGTGAAGTTGATCAAGGTGAACGGCCCCGGCGGTCCCGCTCGTCGCTACGGCCCGCTGCGCGCCCCCGGCAGCACGGGACCCGGTGACACCTACGGGTGATGGACATCACATCAAGGGCGTCGGCGGAGCTATCGAGGCATCGGCGACGCCTTTGTCGTAGCTCCGTACGCGGTGGCGAATTCCGACCTGACTCCCAAGTAGCCATGGGTTGACAGCCCGAAGCGCTGAGTGCCTCCGTGAGCCTCTTGGAGCCCCGCTCCGTATATGGGGACCCGGAAGACGCCGGTTGAGGGCGGCACATGAGGACTCAGGTACCGGCAAACCCCCATCACTGTCGGCGCTACCGGTAGACTGGAAGCCAATCCCGCCCCAAACGTGGGGACCGCCCGGGAAACGCTGAGCAACGCTGATCAAGGCTTACCAACGCAACATGCCGCAGCCGCTCCGGCAACCCGCCGACGAGCCTGGCTCGTGCTGTGCCAGAAAGGGCGCTTCGTGGCCGATTCCGGCAACCCCAACGAGAACATCCCGTCCACCGACGCCGAGGCGACCTCGTCGAACGGCGAGGTAACCGCCTCGTACGACGCCAGTGCCATCACCGTCCTCGAGGGTCTGGACGCGGTCCGCAAGCGACCCGGTATGTACATCGGCTCGACCGGCGAGCGCGGCCTGCACCACCTGGTGCAGGAGGTCGTCGACAACTCCGTGGACGAGGCGCTGGCCGGCCACGCGGACACCATCGACGTGACGATCCTGGCCGACGGCGGCGTGCGCGTCATCGACAACGGCCGAGGCATCCCGGTGGGCATCGTCCCCTCCGAGGGCAAGCCGGCCGTCGAGGTCGTGCTGACGGTGCTGCACGCGGGCGGCAAGTTCGGCGGCGGCGGCTACGCGGTCTCCGGCGGTCTGCACGGCGTGGGTGTCTCCGTGGTGAACGCCCTGTCCAGCAAGGTCGCCGTCGAGGTCAAGACGGACGGCTACCGCTGGACGCAGGACTACAAGCTGGGCGTCCCGACGGCTCCGCTGGCCAAGCACGAGGCGACGGACGAGCACGGCACGTCGGTCACCTTCTGGGCCGACCCCGACATCTTCGAGACCACCGAGTACTCCTTCGAGACGCTCTCGCGGCGCTTCCAGGAGATGGCGTTCCTCAACAAGGGTTTGAGGATCAAACTCACCGACGAGCGTGAGTCGGCGAAGGCCACCGCCGGGGCGGACGAGGCGGGCGCCGACGAGAAGGACGAAGTCAAGGTCGTCGAGTACCACTACGAGGGCGGCATCGTCGACTTCGTGAAGTACCTCAACTCCCGCAAGGGAGACGTGGTGCACCCCACCGTGATCGACCTGGAGGCCGAGGACAAGGACAAGCTCCTGTCCCTCGAGGTCGCGATGCAGTGGAACAGCAGCTACACCGAGGGCGTCTACTCCTTCGCGAACATCATCCACACGCACGAGGGCGGCACGCACGAGGAAGGCTTCCGCGCGGCGCTGACGAACCTCGTCAACAAGTACGCGCGCGACAAGAAGCTGCTGCGGGAGAAGGACGACAACCTCACGGGTGACGACATCCGCGAGGGTCTGACCGCGATCATCTCGGTGAAGCTGAGCGAGCCGCAGTTCGAGGGCCAGACCAAGACGAAGCTGGGCAACACCGAGGTGAAGACCTTCGTCCAGAAGGTCGTCTACGAGCACCTCACCGACTGGCTGGACCGTAACCCCGTCGAGGCCGCGGACATCATCCGCAAGGGCATCCAGGCGGCCACCGCGCGCGTGGCGGCCCGCAAGGCCCGTGACCTGACGCGCCGCAAGGGCCTCCTGGAGACCGCGTCGCTGCCGGGCAAGCTCTCCGACTGCCAGTCGAACGACCCCACCAAGTGCGAGATCTTCATCGTCGAGGGTGACTCCGCCGGCGGTTCGGCCAAGTCCGGCCGAAACCCCGAGTACCAGGCGATCCTCCCGATCCGCGGCAAGATCCTGAACGTCGAGAAGGCGCGGATCGACAAGATCCTGCAGAACCAGGAGATCCAGGCGCTGATCTCGGCCTTCGGCACCGGAGTCCACGAGGACTTCGACATCGAGAAGCTGCGCTATCACAAGATCATCCTGATGGCGGACGCCGACGTCGACGGCCAGCACATCTCCACGCTGCTCCTGACCTTCCTGTTCCGCTTCATGCGGCCGCTGGTCGAGGCCGGGCACGTGTACCTGTCCCGTCCTCCGCTGTACAAGATCAAGTGGGGCCGGGACGACACCGAGTACGCCTACTCCGACCGCGAGCGCGACGCACTGATCGAGATGGGCCGGCAGCGCGGCAAGCGCATCCGCGAGGACTCCATCCAGCGCTTCAAGGGTCTCGGCGAGATGAACGCCGAGGAGCTGCGCATCACGACCATGGACCAGGAGCACCGCGTCCTGGGCCAGGTCACCCTCGACGACGCCGCCCAGGCAGACGACCTGTTCTCCGTCCTGATGGGCGAGGACGTGGAGGCCCGCCGCCAGTTCATCCAGCGCAACGCCAAGGACGTCCGCTTCCTCGACATCTGAGTCGGTCTCAGCTGACCGCACCAGGAAGGATCTTCACCCGCAATGGCCGACGAGACTCCAAATTTTTCTTCTGGGCCCGCCACCTCTGAAGAGGGCGGCGTCATCGCCCAGCGTGTCGAGCCCGTCGGGCTCGAGACGGAGATGCAGCGTTCGTACCTGGACTACGCGATGTCCGTCATCGTGTCCCGTGCGCTGCCGGACGTCCGGGACGGTCTCAAGCCCGTCCACCGCCGCGTCCTGTACGCCATGTACGACGGCGGCTACCGCCCCGAGCGTGGCTTCTACAAGTGCGCGCGCGTGGTCGGCGACGTCATGGGCAACTACCACCCCCACGGCGACTCCTCGATCTACGACGCCCTGGTGCGCCTCGCCCAGCCGTGGTCGATGCGGATGCCGCTGGTCGACTCCAACGGCAACTTCGGCTCCCCGGGCAACGACCCCGCGGCGGCGATGCGTTACACCGAGTGCAAGCTCGCGCCGCTGTCGATGGAGATGGTCCGTGACATCGACGAGGAGACCGTCGACTTCACGGACAACTACGACGGCCGCTCGCAGGAGCCGACCGTCCTGCCGGCCCGCTTCCCGAACCTGCTGATCAACGGCTCGGCCGGTATCGCGGTCGGCATGGCGACCAACATCCCGCCGCACAACCTGCGCGAGGTCGCTTCCGGTGCCCAGTGGTACCTGGAGAACCCGGAGGCCTCGCACGAGGAGCTCCTGGACGCCCTCATCGAGCGGATCAAGGGCCCCGACTTCCCGACCGGCGCGCTCGTCGTAGGGCGCAAGGGAATCGAGGAGGCGTACCGCACCGGTCGCGGCTCGATCACCATGCGCGCGGTCGTCGAGGTCGAGGAGATCCAGAACCGCCAGTGCCTTGTGGTCACGGAACTGCCGTACCAGACCAACCCAGACAACCTCGCGCAGAAGATCGCCGACCTGGTGAAGGACGGCAAGGTCGGCGGCATCGCGGACGTCCGGGACGAGACGTCGTCGCGTACGGGCCAGCGGCTCGTGATCGTCCTGAAGCGTGACGCGGTCGCCAAGGTCGTCCTGAACAACCTGTACAAGCACACGGACCTGCAGTCGAACTTCGGCGCCAACATGCTGGCGCTCGTCGACGGCGTCCCCCGCACCCTCTCGCTCGACGCGTTCATCCGGCACTGGGTGACGCACCAGATCGAGGTCATCGTCCGCCGTACGAAGTTCCGGCTGCGCAAGGCCGAGGAGCGGGCGCACATCCTGCGAGGCCTCCTCAAGGCCCTGGACGCCATCGACGAGGTCATCGCGCTGATCCGGCGCAGCGACACCGTCGACATCGCGCGCACGGGCCTGATGGAGCTCCTGGAGATCGACGAGATCCAGGCCAACGCCATCCTCGAGATGCAGCTGCGCCGGCTCGCCGCCCTGGAGCGCCAGAAGATCGTCCAGGAGCACGACGAACTCCAGGCGAAGATCACCGAGTACAACGAGATCCTGGCCTCGCCGGTCCGCCAGCGCGGCATCGTCAGCGCCGAACTCACCGCGATCGTCGAGAAGTACGGCGACGACCGCAAGACCATGCTGGTGCCCTACGACGGTGACATGTCCATCGAGGACCTCATCGCCGAGGAGGACATCGTCGTCACGGTGTCGCGCGGCGGTTACGTCAAGCGCACCAAGACCGTCGACTACCGCGCCCAGAAGCGCGGCGGCAAGGGCGTACGCGGCACGAAGCTCAAGGAAGACGACATCGTCGACCACTTCTTCGTCTCCACCACGCACCATTGGCTGCTGTTCTTCACCAACAAGGGCCGCGTCTACCGGGTCAAGGCGTACGAACTGCCGGACGCCGGCCGTGACGCGCGTGGACAGCACGTCGCCAACCTGCTGGCCTTCCAGCCGGACGAGGCGATCGCCGAGATCCTCGCCATCCGCGACTACGACGCCGCGCCGTACCTCGTGCTCGCCACGAAGGCGGGTCTGGTCAAGAAGACGTCACTGAAGGATTACGACTCTCCGCGTTCCGGTGGCGTCATCGCCATCAATCTGCGGGAGCGCGAGGACGGTTCGGACGACGAACTGATCGGTGCCGAACTCGTCTCGGCCGACAGTGATCTGCTTCTGATCAGCAAGAAGGCGCAGTCGATCAGGTTCACCGCCTCGGACGACACCCTGCGTCCCATGGGCCGCGCCACCTCGGGCGTCAAGGGCATGAGCTTCCGTGAGGGAGACGAGCTGCTCTCGATGAATGTTGTTCGACCCGGTACGTTCGTGTTCACTGCTACGGACGGCGGGTACGCGAAGCGCACCCCTGTCGACGAGTACCGCGTCCAGGGTCGCGGCGGCCTCGGCATCAAGGCCGCCAAGATCGTGGAGGACCGCGGATCGCTCGTCGGAGCGCTGGTGGTCGAGGAGACCGACGAGATCCTCGCCATCACGCTGTCCGGCGGTGTGATTCGTACGCGAGTCAGCGGGGTCAGGGAGACGGGCCGTGACACCATGGGCGTCCAACTGATCAACCTGGGCAAGCGCGATGCCGTGGTCGGCATCGCACGTAACGCCGAGGCGGGACGTGAGGCGGAGGAGGTCGACGGCGATGTGGCCGACGACGAGACCGTCGAGGGTGCCGTCGCGACCATCGGCACGGACGAGGGTGAGGCACCCTCGACCGAGTAGCACGAGGAGTGAGTCAGCGTGAGCGGAGCCACGGGCGCCGGATCGACCGGAACCTCTGCGGGGTCTTCCCCCGGCTCGGAGGCGGACGGCGGCGGCCGTGGCTCTGCCGCGCGTGCGGCAGATGCGCGTGGGGCTGAAACGCACCCAACAGATACGCACACGACCCAACTCAAGGCGATCAAGCCGCCCGCGACGGACTCGCGCTCGCCCGAGACTCATGGATCCCAGGGGGGACCTGTGACGGACACCCAGCCGCCGGCCCAGCCGACGGCGCCCGCCGCACCGCCGAAGGCGGCGGCTCAGCCGCAGCCCCAGCCCGCGGGACAGCCCCAGCCTTCGCCCTCTCCGCTGCCGGGGGAACGCCGGCCGCAGCAGCAGGCCGGTCCGTACCACCCACCGCAGGCCTACCCGACGCAGGCCACCCCCGCCGGTGCCGTACGGCGCCCGCGCACCGGCGCGCGCACCACGCCCCGTACCCGCAAGGCCCGTCTGCGGGTGGCCAAGGCCGACCCGTGGTCCGTCATGAAGGTCAGCTTCCTGCTCTCCATCGCGCTGGGCATCTGCACGATCGTCGCGGCCGCCGTGCTGTGGATGGTCATGGACGCGATGGGCGTCTTCTCGACGGTCGGCGGGACGATCTCCGAGGCGACCGGCTCGAACGAGTCGAACGGCTTCGACCTCCAGGCGTTCCTCTCCCTGCCGAACGTCCTGATGTTCACTTCGATCATCGCGGTCATCGACGTCGTCCTCGCGACGGCTCTCGCGACCCTGGGAGCGTTCATCTACAACCTCTCCGCGGGCTTCGTCGGCGGCGTCGAGCTGACGCTGGCGGAGGACGAGTAACGCTGCCTCAAACCTGCGGAGGCGGTCCTCGGGGAACCGATTTTGGGACTGCCCACGTCGTGCGCTAATCTTCAGGAGTCAGCGCGCGGGACACACCCCGCAGAGCGCGGCGGGGCTATAGCTCAGTTGGTTAGAGCGCATCCCTGATAAGGATGAGGCCACAGGTTCAAATCCTGTTAGCCCCACCAGCACGAAGGCCCCCAGCCGATCTTGGTTGGGGGTTTTTGTCATGTCGACGGACATCAGTCTCGGGGCCGCGTCACGTGTGCCTAGACTCGGCGGATGACCTTGGAATGGGAACAGGTAATCGTCCACTCGGTGGATCCGGCGGCCCTGGGGCAGTGGTGGGCCGAGGCTCTTGGCTGGGTGGTGGTCCACTCCTCCGATGACGAGTTCGAGATCCGCCCGGAGCCGGATCGCATACCAGGGCTCGACTTCGTCAGGATCGCCGAGAGCAAGAAAGTCAAAAGTCGGCTGCATCTCGACTTCAGGCCTGATGACCAGGCCGCCGAGGTGGCTCGCCTCGAAGCTCATGGTGCCCAGCGTGTCGACATCGGTCAGGGTGACCAGTCGTGGGTCGTCATGGCAGACCCTGAGGGCAACGAGTTCTGTGTTCTGGGCCAACGGCGTCAGTGAGAACGCCTGAGCCCATCCTCTTGGCTCCACCGGACACGAAGACCTTCAGCCGGTTCCGGTTGGCAGTCTTCGGCGTACAGGCGGGTGTTTCCGTGCGGTGCTGTGCGCGACGTCGTCATTTCTTCGGGGCTTCTTCGATACGTCTTCGGTGCGTCTTTGCTGCGTAATCAATGCGTTTAGGCGTTTCTCGGGTGCTGCAGTGCCGTCAGGCACAGTCCGCTGCAGCGGGTTGGGATGTGTCCGCTTCCGTGGCCGCGGCCGCGGCCGAGTCGGTGTCGGCGAGGGAGCGGGGGCGGCAGCTGGGGGTCTTGCCGTGGGCCTCGGCCCGGATGCGCTGCTTCATCGTGGGCGGCAGGGATCTGACGTAGGACCAGAGGCCGTGGGACATCGCCAGAGGCTCCGGGTGGGCGACGGCGCTGTTGCGGGTCGGCTGGGTCTGCGGTACGGCAGCCGCGGCAGTCGTCGTGATGAGTCCGAGCGCCGTGAACAGCGCGACGAAGGCGGTGATGACGACGGTCCACAGCTTCATGACCTTGTTCAGGGCCATGGTCCCTCACTTTCGGGTCGGTCGATTTGCGTACTTTCCTCATGATGTGTATGGGCGTCGCGAAATCACGGACCCGAGCCTGTGGCGCGTCGATCTTCGGATGAACACCACACGGATGGGTGCAAAGAAGGAGAAAAGCTGGAGAAGTGGGACTATAAGTGCCGAAGTGACCGCCTGTGGAGGTGTGATCACCCTCTGATCGGAGGTCCCTGTTCCGCTTCTACTGGGCCGCTCGCGACGGGAGTTGAGGGCCCGGACGCAGGTCACCGATCGGTATCGGTCGGTGTGTATAGTCGGGCGCCAGAGGTCCCCTACGTCAAGGAAAGACGAGGTCGCGCGGTGAAGAAGCTTCTCCTGGTCGCACTGGCCGCCATCGGCGGGCTCCTCGTGTACCGCCAGATCCAGGCGGATCGCGCCGAGCAGGATCTGTGGACGGAGGCGACTGACTCCGTGCCCACGGGTTCGTGAGTACCGAGATCCGATTCTGAACAGACCCCGGCCGTTGTTGCGGTCGGGGTTTTGTGTTGCCCGGGGCCGGCGGCCGGGGGTTTCGGACGGTCGTACGGATTGCGAGGGTGGGTGGCGGCCCGGCGGGGCAGGATGGGCCACGGCCGGCCGCACAGGTGGTCGTGTCGCATCGATGACGGTCGTGGAGCTCGGGCGCGGGCACGGAGGGGTGGCGCGGGATGGGGCGGGGCACGGGGCGGTGGCGGGTGGCCGTCGGGGGGCGGCGTACGGCGTGGTGGCGGGTGGCCGTCGGGGGGATCGTGCTGGGCGCGGTGGCTGGTGCGCCGGTGTCTCCTGGCTTCGCCGCCTCCGCCTCGCCCTCCACGTCTCCCCCCGCTTCTCCGTCCACCCTCGCCGCTCCTTCCACCTCCCCTACTTCTTCCTCCGCTACGGCTTCCTCGTACGCCTTCGCCGAAGACGCCCCGTCGGTCACCGGAGCGGCGGACACCGCGGACGCCGAGCTCCTCGAACCCGGCACGACGTACCGGAGTTCGCTGCCGAGTGACGGCAAGGTCTACTACCGCCTCCACCTCGACGGCACGTCGACCGTGTACGTCGCCGCGACGGCCGTACCCCCGACGGACGTGGCGGTCACCCCCACCGAAGGTGTCAGGGTGTCCCTGCAGGACGCCGATGGCCGTTCCTGCTCCGCGGCGGACACCGCCAGCATCGGCGCCGGCCGCAGCCCGCGTCCCCTCACGGTGTGGGGCGCTCGTCAGCTCTCGCCGAGCCGGTCGCTGTGCCAGGGCGCCGGTACGTACTACGTCGTCGTCGAGCGGGTGCTGCGTACCGAGTCCTCGCCGGGCAACTGGGACCTGGAGCTCGCGCCCGTGCTGGAACCGCGGTTGCGGACGGCCGGTGCGACCAGTGCGCCCGAGGCCTGGGACTCGGCCACGCCCTCTCCTCCCGCCGGTGCTGCTGTGCGGGTGCGGGGCGGCGGGGGATTCGGTTCGGCTACCGCGCTGGAGCAGGGGGTCTGGCGCGACGACGTAAGGCCCGGACAGACGCTGTTCTACGAAGTGCCGGTCGACTGGGGACAGCAGGTGTACGCCACGGCCGACCTGAGCAGTTCGAGTGGCGGCGGGGCGGGTGGGGGCTTCGTGCCGGGGGGCGTGAATCTGGCGTTGTACAACCCCGTGCGCGGACTCGTCGACGCCACGAGCATCAGTTACAACGGCAGCCAGAAGTCGGGTGCTCTCGCTGCCCTGCCGCCGGTCGGGTACGACAACCGGTACGCCGTTTCCGACCGGGTGAACGGGATGCGGTTCGCCGGGGCCTACTACCTGGTCGTGCATCTCGCTGCGCGGGTGGGCGAGGAGTTCGGCGACGGGCCGTTCGGACTGGTGCTGCGTCTGCGGGTGAAGGGGGAGGCGACGGTCGGACCCGGTTACGCGGGACAGTCCCAGCCGTCGGGCATCTTCCAGGTGGGGCTTCTCGGGCGGGGCGCTGGGGCGGCGGGCGAGGCGGACTCGAGCGACGGTGACGGGGGCGGAGGCGGCGGTGGTGATGCCGGAATGAAGCTGGTGGCCGTCGGGGGGATCGGGGCGGGGACCGTGGTGTTGGTAGTGCTGGGGGTGTGGGTTGTGGTGGGGCGGCGGAGGGCTGCCGGGGTGTAGGGGGCGGGGTCTGGCCTGCCTGGGCGTGTGGCTTGTGCTGCGGGATGCGGGATGCGGGATGCGGGTCTGCGGGCTGAGGGGCCTTGAGCTGGTGGGCCTGCGGGATGTGGGCCTGGAGGATGCAGGGCCCATGGCGTGCTGGGGCGTTGGGAATGCAGGGGCGGGGGGCCACGGGGTTTTCCGGATTGCGTGTGGCCGCCTTGCCGCCGGGCGGTGCTCGTGTGGGCTTCCCGTGGCGTGGGCGGCTCGGGACTGCGGTCTGTCCGGGGCGCCGGGTCCTCAGATCTGGGTGAGTGCCCAGAACCCCACGGCGTAGCAGGTCAGGGCCAGGAGCAGGAGGGTGATTGCCACCTTTGCGGGTGGGCCGCTGCGGCGTGCTTGCGAAAGTGACGCGGCGGGGGGTGGAACCTGCGGGCTCTGAGCGGTGTACGAAGCAGTAGAGGTATCAGCGTGCGGCTGGTGCGGGATTGGTGTCGGGGCCTGCGCGGGCAAGCGCGGGGCGTGGTGTTGGGGGGAGGGCAGGACATGGGTCGGGGGTGTGGGGTCGTGGGGGGAGATGTGGGCGGAGTGGGCCGGGGCCGGCCCGTACGGCTGTCCTTGGGCCTGCGGATGGTGGTGATGCGGCTGTGCCTGGTGCTCCGGTGGGGTGGAGGGCTGGGAGCGGGATTCCGTGGGCCGGGGTGGTGGCAGATGGAAGCTGCTGGTGTCCGACACCGAGGGTGGCTGGGTGGGGGCGGGCGGGGTGTGGTGCATGGACCAGTGTGTTTCGGAGCCCGTTCCGGGGGCGGTGCTCGGCAGAGACGCGTCGGTGCCTCCCGTGCCGGTGTTGGGATGGGCGGCCGGGGCGTTGGTGCCTGGGGAGGGTGGGGAGCCCGCCTCGCCGACCCAGGAGGGCGGGTTGGCTCGTTCGGGCCATGGCGCCGGGTTCGCTTCCCCGGGCCAGGACGTCGAGTTCGCCTCGCCGGGCCAGGGCGGCGTGTTTCCTTCGGCAGGGCGATATACGGGACCGCCCTCACGGGAACGCCGGGCTGCTTGGTCGCCTTGGCTGGGCCAGGGCGTGACGCTTCCTGCGCCGGGCCGGGAGGATTCGCTTCCCTCTCCGGGCTGGGGCGATTCCCTGTCCTCGCCGGGTCGAGCTGCTTCGTTGCCGTCGCTGGGCCAGGGCGCGGCGGTTCTTTGGCCGGGCCAGGGCGACTCGCTGCCTTCACCGGGCCGGGACACAGGCCCGTTCGTCTGGCCGGGCCGGTGCACAGCGTCGTTCGCTTCACCGTGCGGGTAAGGAGCGCCATGCGCCCCACCTCGCTGGCTAGGCGCGGCACTTGCCTCCCGGGGGTAGGGAGGTACTCCACTTTCTTCGCCGTGCCACGAAGGCGCCCCACCTGGCACTCCGGGCTGGGAGGACCACCCATTCCCTTCGCCGGGGCGGTAGGGGGTGCCGCTCGCTTCGCCGGGGTGGGAGGAGGCTGGTCCATGGCCTTCGCCGGGCCAGTGGGGGGCTCCGCTCGCCTCCCCGGGCTGGGAGGAGGTCGGTCCCTGGCCTTCGCCGGGCCGGTAGGAGGTTCCGCTCGCTTGACCGGTCTGGGAGCCCACCCCGTTTTCCTCACCGAACCAGGAGGACGGCCCACCGCCCCCATGGGCCGCACCGGGTCGAGACGTCTCGCCGTGGCCCTGGCCGGGCCAAGAAGGCGCCCCGTCGGCCTCACCGGCACCGGAAGCAACGTCCGCACCAGCACCAGCACCGAACCCAACATCGGCACCGGCACCGGCACCGAACCCAACACCAACACCAACACCGGCGCCGGCACCGGCACCGGCGCCGGCACCGGCACCGGCACCGGCACCGGAGCCTGCTCCCGACCCCACACCAGCGCTGGGTCCAGCAGAAGCACCGGAGCCGACCCCGGCCCCCGACCCAGCACCGGTCCCACGCCAGTCAGCCGCCACGCCTTCTCCGCCGACGGCAAAAGCCCCCGCGCCTCCTCCGCCAGCGCCGGAAGGCCCCCCGCCTCCTCTGCCTCCGGAGGGCACGGTGCCCCCGAAAGACCCCCCGCTTCCCTCACCGGTCCCGAAGCGCGGATCTCCCGCCGCCCCGGAGATCCCGTTCCGTGTCCTGTTCGGGTCCACGCCGGGGGCTCGCTTGAGGGGGCCCTCCGGGCCGAACCCGGAAGGCAAGGGGCCGAGTTGGTCGAAGATTTCTATGGTCTCGTCGTCGGGGCCGGGCTCCGGGAGGAGTTCTCTGGCGGCGGCGAGGGCTTTGCGTGCCCCCGTGGCGGTGCGGAAGCGGGCCTGAGGGTCCGGCTGGAGGAGCGAGGCCACAACCTGCCACAGCGGTTCGGGGACGCCCTGGGGCGCTCCGGGGGTGCCGTGGGCGGCGAAGTACTGGATGAGTGCCTTGGCGTCGGGCTTGGCGCCCTCCAGGAGGTACAGCGCAACCAGGCCGACGGCGAACAGGTCGGCGGGGAAGTCCGGTTCCGCGCCCATCATCTGCTCGGGGGCGAGATAGCCCGGCGTGCCCACGACGAGGTTGGTCTCGGTCAGGCGCGGTTCCCCCAGCCGCATGGCGATGCCGAAGTCGGACAGCCGCAGTCGTGGGCGGGCGGTACCGGTGGCCTCGAGCAGGATGTTGGCGGGCTTGATGTCACGGTGCACGACGCCTTCCGCGTGCACCGCGGCCAGCCCCGCGAGCAGTTGGTCGAGCAGGGTGCAGACGAAGACCGGTGGCAGGGGGCCGTAGTCGCCGATCAGATGGACCAGCGAGCCGCCGGCGACCAGGTCCATGGTGAACAGGACCTTGTCGTCGTCCGCGGCCCAGCTGGCGGGCGCGAGGACATGGGGATGATCGATCCGCAGGGCCTGTTCGCGGACGAAGCGCAGCAGCGAGTGCGCGTCGCTCTGCAGCAGGACCTTGGCGGCCACATAGCGGCGGCGCCGGTGGTCCCAGGCACGCCAGACGGCGCCGACGCCTCCGCGTCCGATCGGATCGGCCAGTTCGTACCGGCCGGCGAACACCTCACCCATGACTGCGCGTCGCTCCTCCCCCTGCGGCTACCCCCCTTGCTTCCCCCTCGATGAGCAATACGACCCCTCGTGGCCTCCCGGATGAGAGATACGGCCCCGTGTTCCTCGTCTCCTCGGCGGCTGACACACCCCCGTGTGCCAGCCCCCGGTGAGAAGCGCGACCCCCCGCGCTCCTCCGTGCTGCCCGCACAGCCCCCGGCCCGGCTGCCGAACCCCCTTCGGCTACCGGGCGGACGGCTCAGTTCTGGTGGGACTGGTAGTGCGTGACCGCGTCGGAGGTGCGGCCGGCGCCGTAGACCCGGAGGAACTCTGCCAGTTCCGGGTGGGTTGGGGCGAGGGTGTCCGCCGCGTCGATGATGTCTCCGGCGGCGGCCACCGAGCGCAGCAGCGACTGGATCTCGCGGACGACCCGCTTGACCGTCGGCGCTCCCGAACTGCTCGTCGTGGTCGTGGTGTTGCTGAGCACCGAGCCCCCCTGCGACTTCTTGATCTCGTCCATGCGCTCGGTCGCCTCGGCCGCGCTCACGCTGCCGTCCGCGACCTGCCCCGCCAGGTCCTGCAGCAGCTGTACCCGCTGGACCACGGCGGGATTGCCGATCTTCGCCCGCTGACCGCTCATCAGCTGAGACAGCATCGGAGCCGAAAGCCCCAGCACCCCCGCGAGACGAGCCTGATTGAGGCCGAGGTCGTCTATGAGCTTACGGAACAGCGCCCCCAGCGGCTCCCCATACCAGTTCCGCTGCAGTTCCCGCGCTCTTGCGGTCGCTTCCTGCTGTGCGGCGTCCATGTGCGTCTCCCCATCGCTTCCCCAAAAAACCGTGGTTCGCGACAGCGAACCACGCCGAGCATCTTACGGAGAGTGGTTGTTCGCGGGGACCCCCAATCCTTTTGCGGAATACTGGGGGTGACCCGGTAGTCTGGTCTGCGGCGCCCACCGGTCAGTGGTTTTTCCGGCGGACGTTTCTCTTCCCGGGGCCTTAGCTCAGTTGGTAGAGCGCTGTCTTTGCATGGCAGATGTCAGGGGTTCGACTCCCCTAGGCTCCACTTCAGGAAACCCCTCCGACCTGCGGATATGCGGACGGAGGGGTTTCTCGTGCGCGGGGCGGGAGCCGGTTCGGAACACGACTGACCGCCGCGAACCCGGGCCCCGCGGTGCGCACTCCGGACGGCTGTCCCCAGGCGGACACCCAGTACCCGCGAGCGCCCCCCGGGCGAGCACAGGCACACCGGCCTACCTCATCAGCGACCGGTAGACCGCCGACGACCTCGGATGAGCGCTACAGCCCCACACACCGTGCGGGCAGTAGTCGGTGATGGCCTGGTAGAGGGGGCGCTGCCGGGCGAACCAGGCGAGCATGCCGTACATGTACACCGGGTTGTCGCCGTTCTCGTACAGCCCCCACTCCTGGTACGAGAACGGCTTGCCGTGGGCGCGGGCGAAGCGGACGTGGGCGCGCAGACCGTACGGCTCGCTCACCTGGTCGGTGAAGCGCAGGCCGCGCGGGGCGTCGTAGGCGTCCATGCCGATGATGTCGACGACCTCGTCGCCCGGATAGCAGCGCGGCCACGGGATCGCGTCGCGGCCGCGGTTGGGCGTGAACTCGAAGCGGAAGCGCTGACCGGGTACCGAGCGCATCGCGCGCACGATCCGAGTCCAGTACGCCTTCCACGCGGCCGGATCCGGGCCGCAGCGGTGGGTGTAGGTGGTGCCGTTCATCTCCCAGCCGAGCACGACGATCGTGTCCGGAACGCCGAGAGCCGTCAGTCGGCGGGCCAGGGTACGGAAGTGGCCGTCGTAGTCGCCGCGCGCCCCGCGCCGCAGCTCGGTGCGGACCGTGCTGTCGGGGAGGCCGGCCTCGGTGCGTTCCAGCATCGGCACGTCGAGGACGAACATCCGCCGCGGATCGGCCCGCCGCCACGACGCCCAGGACTCCAGAAAGCCCGGCGTGCCCTCGATGTTGCTCCAGCGGTCGCCGGGCAGATACACGTGCCCGACCCGGGGCGCGGGCCCGCCGAGCCAGGCACCGAGTTCGGCGAGACGGCCCACGTCGGCGGGCTCGTAGCCGACGTACGCGCCGTACGCGGAAGCCGCCGAGGGCTCGGGGGCGCGAGCGGTGCAGGCCGAAGCCAGGAGCAGCAGTACGGCGGCCAGGGCGGCCGGCCCACGGCGCGAGGGCATCATCAGGGCGGCGGTCCATCCGGTGCGGAGACGTGTCCCTGCGAACTGTGGCGCACCGGGGCCCTGCCGCACCTGTCGAGCCACACCGTCGGGTGAACACGACGGTGGGGCGGAAAACCTCCGCCCCACCACTGGTACACGCCGGTGTCGGCGTCAGCGCCCTTCGTCGTGCTTCGCGGCGTCCTCCTCGGCCTCCTTCGCCTGGACCTCCGGGTCCAGAACGGACTGGCCGCTGCCGTCCACGGACGTCAGCCGACCCGTCTCGGGCACCTCGGTCGCGGCCGGGGGCTCGACCAGCCAGTCGGGGTTGGCCTGCTTGTCCCACCACTTCCAGGCGGCGAAAGCACCACCCGCGACGATGCCTGCGACCGCCAGCGCCTTGGCAAGGCGTCCCGCACGGGCCCGCCGTTCGCGCTTGCGGACCAGCTTCTGGACCTCCTTCGGCGTGATCTGGCCGCGCAGTGCGGCCAGCGCGGCCGCGCTCCGGGCCGTGGCCTCACCGCGGACCGGACCGGCCGCGGCGACGGCCTGCTCGATCCTCGGACGGGAGTAGTCGGCAGCCTGACGGGCCGCCTTGCGGGTGCGTTCGGCAGCCTCGTGGGCGGCCTGGTCGACCTTCGGCGGAACATGCGTACGGGCCTGCTCCAGACGCGGCGCGACATGGGCGCCGTACTGGACACGCGCCTGCTCGGCCGCCTGCGATACCTTCGGCGCGAGCCGTACGCGTGCCTCCGTCGCGTAGTGCGAGGCCTTGTCCTTGGCCGTGTCGGCGTAGGGCGCCACCACTTCCGCGGCGTGCAGCACGCTGTCCTTCGCCGAGCCGGTCGCGGCGCGCACGCTGTCGATGCGGGTCACGGGATCCTCCTCCTCGGTGGCGTATGGTATTTCGACTTTCCACCCTTTTACGGATCATGCCTGCCGGAGTACAGCCCGGCACCTGAGGGCGGGCATCCGGATCAATAACGGATGAATACGTGGCAACAGGAGCTTGTCGACGACAATGCCACGGATCGCCGCTCCGCGCCCCTGCCCGGACCCTGCTCGGCCGGATCCGTGCGAGGATCGGTGGGGCACAAGAAGACAACGGAAGGCAGATCGTGGCCGAGCAGCTTTACGCCACCCTGAAGACCAACCACGGCGACATCGAAGTCCGGCTCCTGCCGAACCACGCCCCGAAGACAGTCAGGAACTTCGTCGAACTCGCCCAGGGCGAGCGCGAGTGGACCCACCCGGGCACCGGTGAGAAGTCCACCAAGAGGCTCTACGACGGCACGATCTTCCACCGCGTCATCAGCGGCTTCATGATCCAGGGCGGCGACCCGCTGGGCACCGGCATCGGCGGCCCGGGCTACGAGTTCGAGGACGAGTTCCACCCCGACCTCGGCTTCAACAAGCCCTACCTGCTCGCCATGGCCAACGCGGGCCCCGGCACCAACGGCTCGCAGTTCTTCATCACCGTCTCCCCGACGGCCTGGCTGAACCGCAAGCACACCATCTTCGGCGAGGTCACGGACCCGGCCAGCCAGAAGGTCATCGACGCCATCGCCGGCGTCAAGACCACCCGCCCCAACGACCGGCCGGTGAACGACGTCGTCATCGAGCAGGTCGTCGTGGAGACCCGCCAGGGCTGAGCCCCGGGCGACCACCGCGAAGGGAACCAAACGCCCCGCTCAACCGTAAGGATGAGCGGGGCGGTGCACGTGGGCACGGCGACTCAGGGCGACTTAGGGGATGGCATGAATCAGGAGGCGGGCAGCACACCGCAGGCCCAGAACCTGCCTGGCTGCTACCGGCACCCGGACCGTGAGACCGGCATCCGCTGCACCCGCTGCGAGCGCCCGATCTGCCCCGAGTGCATGGTCAGCGCCTCCGTCGGCTTCCACTGCCCCGAGTGCGTGCGCGACGGGAGCGGCGGACCGGCTCCGGCCGCGGCGAGGCCCCGCACCCTCGCGGGCGGGACGGTCACGGCCGACCCCCGGCTGTTCACGAAGGTCCTGATCGGGATCAACCTTGCGGTGTTCATCGCCATCCAGGCCAACGCGTCCTTGGCGAGGGATCTCAGCCTCATCGGTGCGGGACCGCCGCCGCCGTTCCCGCTCACCGAGGGTGTCGCGGACGGGCAGTACTACCGCCTGGTCACCTCGATGTTCGCCCACCAGGAGATCTGGCACATCGGCTTCAACATGCTGAGCCTGTGGTGGCTCGGCGGCCCCCTCGAAGCGGCCCTGGGCCGTGCCCGTTATCTCGCGGTCTACTTCGTCTCCGGTCTCGCGGGCAGCGCCCTGGCCTATCTGCTGGCCGACCCGGGCACCCAGACGCTCGGCGCCTCCGGTGCCATCTTCGGCCTCTTCGGCGCGACCGCGGTCCTGATGCGGCGGCTCAACTACGATCTACGGCCGATCATCGCGCTCCTGGTGATCAACCTGATCTTCACCTTCGGCTGGAGCAGCATCTCCTGGCAGGCCCACATCGGTGGCCTGGTCGCCGGCCTGATCACCGGGTACGGCATGGTCCACGCCCCCCGCGAGCGGCGGTCGCTGGTGCAGTACGGCACCTGCGCGCTGGTCCTGCTGGTCATCGTGGGCATGACGCTGTTCAGGACCGCCCAGCTGACCTGAGCGGGCCCGTTGTCCACAGCGAGTGCCGGATCTTGTGCATACAGTGCGGGAACAGCTTCGCCCCCTAGCCCTGACGTGCGTTTGAGCAGGTCAGGCAGGGGGCGAACATGCTTGCGGAAGCTGGTGCGATGGTCGTACCGGCGTCAACACTCGATGGGTTATCCACAGATCGTCGTCTTTTCCCCAGCCTCTGTGGATATCGCTGCGGACTGTGGATAACTCAGCGGATACCCCTGGGGAGAGCTACTTCCACTGGGTGGAGACGCCGAATCCGGCGGCGATGAAGCCGAAGCCCACCACGATGTTCCAGTTGTCCAGAGCGTCGATGGGGAGCGAGCCGTCCGTCACATAGAAGACGACGATCCAGGCGAGCCCGATGAGGAACATCGCCAGCATCACGGGGGCTACCCACGCGCGGCTGGTCAGCTTGATGGCGGTCGCCTGCTTCGCCGGGGGCGGCGTGTAGTCGGCCTTCTTGCGGATACGTGACTTCGGCACGAGGGTCTCTCCTGTCGATGCGCTGCGTGGCCGCGCAGGTAACTGGTCGGGCTCGGGGCAGCGTACAAGGGGACACTGAGTGCTCCCCCGGGCGTCCGTTAGCGTAGTGCTTCCGTAGCGCCGAAGGAGATAAGGGTACGTTGAGCAATTCTGCCGACTCACCCCAGTCCGGATCCAGTCCTGCCCGCAGGCGGGGTTTCCGGCCGGTGAGAGTGCTCACGGTGGCCGTCTTCGCCCTCGCCGGACTCATTTTCTTCACGAGTTTCAATACGGCCAAGGGCACCAACATCCGCACGGACGCGTCCCTGCTGAAGCTCTCGGACCTCATCCAGGAGCGCAGCCGCAACAACGGTGAGCTCGACGAGTCCAACGGCTCACTGCGCCGGGACGTCGAGGCACTCGCCGAGCGCGACGACGGCAGCACCAAGGCCGAGGACGACAAGCTCGCCGCCCTGGAGGACAGGGCGGGCACCCAGAAGATCAAGGGGAAGGCGGTCACGGTCACGCTCGACGACGCCCCGCCGAACGCCACCGCCAAGCTTCCCGGCTACCCCGAGCCCCAGCCCGACTACCTGGTCATCCACCAGCAGGACCTCCAGGCCGTGGTCAACGCCCTGTGGAAGGGCGGCGCGCGGGGCATCAAGGTCATGGACCAGCGGCTGATCTCCACCAGCGCCGTGCGCTGTGTCGGCAACACCCTGATCCTCCAGGGCCGCGTCTACTCGCCGCCGTACAAGATCCAGGCGGTCGGTGACCCCGGGAAGCTGAAGCAGGCGCTCGCGGACTCCAAGGCGATCCAGAACTACATGGTCTACGTCAATGTCTACGGCCTTGGCTGGAATGTCGCCGACGACGGCACGGTGACTCTTCCCGGCTACTCGGGCACAGTGGATCTGCAGTACGCCAAGCCCGTGGAGTGAGCACGATGTGAGCCCCTGGAGCCGCCGGTGCGTGTCGTCGTCAGGACCGTCAGCGAGCTGTGCATCACCGTCGGCGCCCTGATCGTGTTGTTCGTCGCCTATGTGCTGTTCTGGACCGGTGTGAAGGCCGACACCGTCATGGACGACCAGATCGACCAGTTACAGAACCAGTGGTCCAAGGGGAGTGTGCAGCAGCCGAAGGTGACGGCCGGTGCCCCTGCGACTCCGGCGGAGCCGGCGCCGTACCGGAGTGGGCAGCCCTTCGCGATCATGTACATTCCGCGGCTTGGTTTCACGTGGAACAAGCCCGTGCTCGAAGGCACCCGGGTCGGCACCCTGAAGAAGGGCCTCGGCCACTACGCGAACACCGCGCAGCTGGGTCAGAAGGGCAACTTCTCGGTCGCCGGGCACCGGCGCACGTACGGGGATCCGTTCAAGGACTTCCCGAAGCTTCGGCGCGGTGACGCGGTCGTGCTGACCGACGGGACCACCTGGTTCACGTATCGGATCGACAAAGGGCCTTACAAAACAGTGCCCACCGACATTGAGGTGATCGATCCTGTGCCACGTAAATCCGGGTACACGCGGCCTGGCCGCTATCTCACGCTGACCACGTGCGATCCGGAGTGGGGACACAGTCACCGGCTGATCGTCTGGGCACACCTGGACTCCACACAGCCTGTGGAGGACGGCAAGCCTGGCGCCCTGCGCCGTTAGTCTGGTGCGGTACGGCGTGAGTGTGGTGCCGTGGTGCGACGGAAGGGACGGCATGTACGGCTGGATCTGGCGGCATCTGCCGGGGAACGCGTGGGCGAAGGCGTTCCTCTCACTCGTGCTGGTCGTTGCTGTGGTCTACGTCCTGTTCCAGTACGTGTTCCCGTGGGCCGAACCGCTGCTGCCCTTCAACGATGTGACGGTGGACAACCAGTGAGCGCGCGCATTCTCGTCGTCGACAACTACGACAGCTTCGTCTTCAACCTGGTCCAGTACCTCTACCAGCTGGGCGCGGAGTGCGAGGTGCTGCGCAACGACGAGGTGTCGACGGCGCACGCCCAGGACGGCTTCGACGGCGTCCTGCTCTCGCCCGGCCCCGGTACGCCGGAGGAGGCCGGGGTCTGCATCGAGATGGTGCGCCACTGTGCCGCGACGGGGGTGCCCGTCTTCGGCGTCTGCCTCGGCATGCAGTCGATGCAGGTGGCGTACGGCGGTGTCGTGGACCGCGCCCCCGAGCTGCTGCACGGCAAGACCTCCCTCGTCGAGCACGAGGGCAGGGGCGTCTTCGCCGGGCTGCCGACGCCGTTCACGGCGACCCGGTACCACTCCCTGGCCGCCGAGCCGGCGACGGTCCCGGCCGAGCTGGAGGTCACCGCGCGGACGCACGACGGGATCGTCATGGGGCTGAGGCACCGTGAGCTTCCGGTCGAGGGTGTGCAGTTCCACCCGGAGTCGGTGCTGACGGAGCACGGGCACCTGATGCTGGCCAACTGGCTGGTGGAGTGCGGGGACCAGGGCGCGGTGGCGAGGTCGGCGGGGCTCGCCCCGGTGGTGGGCAGGGCCACGGCGTGACGGCCCTGCGCCCCGAGCGTGAGGACTTGTACGGCGACGCGTCGTACGAGTCCTACGGCGGCGATCCCTACGGCGGGGAGTCCTTCGGCGGTGGTTCCTATGCCGAGGAGTCCTACGTCGCGGAGCCGCACGGCGCGGAGGCGCACGGCGCGGAGGCGCACGGCGCGGAGGCGCACGGCGCGGAGGCGCATGTCGGCAAGTCGTATGCCGAGGAGGCTTTCGGCGGGGCGCCTTCGGGCGGGGCGGCGGCGCCGTACGTACCACCGGCCGATGACGAGACGGTCGCGCTGCGGATTCCCGATTCGCCGCCGCCCTCCATACCCGCCTCTGAGGCCTCTTTCGTCACATCCGCCACTGGATCCCCACAGGGCGGCCGAGCGGCCCGCAGAAAGGCCGCCAAGGGCCGTCACGGGCGTCATGGTGGCGGAGCCGCCCCCGAATCGCAGTCCGAGCAGGAGTCGCCGGACGGCAAGCCGCTCTCCCGTGTCGAGGCCCGCCGACAGGCAAAGGCACGCAAACCCGGCGCGGCCGTCGTCGTGAGCCGTGCGCTCGGTGAGGTGTTCATCACCACCGGCGTGCTGATGCTGCTGTTCGTCAGTTACCAGCTGTGGTGGACCAATGTGCGGGCGCACGCGCAGGCGGACAAGGAGGCCAGCAGCCTCCAGAACGACTGGGCGAGAGGCAAGGGCGCGCCGGGCACCTTCGAGCCGGGCCAGGGCTTCGCCCTGCTGCACATCCCCAAGCTGGACGTGGTGGTGCCGATCGCCGAGGGCGTCAGCAACAAGAAGGTCCTCGACAAGGGCATGGTGGGGCACTACAGCGAGGGCGCGCTGAAGACGGCGATGCCCGACGCCAAGACCGGCAACTTCGCCCTCGCCGGGCACCGCAACACCCACGGCGAGCCCTTCCGTTACATCAACAAGCTCTCCCCGGGCGACGCGATCGTCGTCGAGACGCAGGACGACTACTTCGTCTACAAGATGACGTCGACGCTGCCGGTGACGGCTCCGAGCAACACGAGTGTGATCGACGCCATCCCCAAGGGATCCGGTTTCACCACGGCCGGCCGCTACATCACCCTCACCACGTGCACGCCGGAGTTCACCAGCAAGTACCGGTTGATCGTCTGGGGCAAGATGGTCGAGGAACGGCCGCGCAGCAAGGGCAAGCCGGATGCGCTCGTCCAGTAAGGGCAGATGACTAGTGGCAGCGACCACGGAACAAGAGCAGAACACCGGCACCCCGGCGCCGCGTCGCCGCGGCACCGGCCGGATCGCCATGGCGGTCAGCGTCTTCGGTGAACTCCTCATCACCGCGGGCCTGGTGCTCGGCCTGTTCGTCGTCTACTCGCTGTGGTGGACGAACGTCGTCGCGGACCGCGCGGCGGACAAACAGGCCGACAAGGTGCGCGACAGCTGGACCGAGCGGACCACCGGCGGTCCCGGTGCGCTGGACACCAAGAACGGCATCGGCTTCCTGCACGTCCCCGCGATGAAGAACGGCGAGGTCCTGGTCGAGAAGGGCACCTCGACGAAGATCCTCAACGACGGCGTCGCCGGCTACTACACCGACCCCGTCAAGGCCACGCTCCCCACCAGCGGCAAGAAGGGCAACTTCTCCCTCGCCGCCCACCGCGACGGCCACGGCGCGAAGTTCCACAACATCGACAAGCTCAAAAAAGGCGACGCGATCGTCTTCGAGACCAAGGACGAGTGGTACATCTACAAGGCCTACGCCGTTCTCGCCGAGACCTCGAAGTACAACGTCAAGGTCCTGGGCCAGATCCCCAAGGAGTCCGGCAAGAAGAAGGCCGGCCACTACATCACGCTGACGACGTGCACGCCGGTGTACACCTCGCGGTACCGGTATGTGGTGTGGGGCGAGCTGGTCCGCACGGAGAAGGTGGACAGCGAGCGGACGCTGCCGAAGGAACTGCGGTGACTTCAGGGCCTCAGGGGTGAAGGGGCAGGTCGCCACGTAGAGGGCCACATCTGCGTTGTGGAGAGAACCTTCGCACGCGCCAGCGGGTCGCCATGACAAAGCCCCGGCGCCCTGTAATAGGCGTCGGGGCTTGTCTTGTGTGGAGTTCTCCGTGCGGCTAGCCGGTTCCGCCTCCGAAGAAGCCTCCGCCGTTGTTGCCGCCGTTGCCGTTGCCGTTGCCGACGCCCACGGTGGCCAGGGTGATCGGGGTGTTGGCCGGGTCGTCGACCTCGTTGCCCGCGTTCGGGTTCTGCTGGGCCACGATGGCGGTGTCGCTCTGGTCGCTGCCGTTCGCGAACTGGATGTTCGTGAAGCCGGCGTTGTTGAGGATCTGCCTGGCCTGGGCGACCGTCTGGCTGACGACGTTCGGGACCTCGGTCTTGTCCTTCGGCTTGCCGATCTGGATGTTGACCGGCGAGTTCTTGTCGGCCTGGGTGCCGGCCTGCGGCACGGTCGAGATGACCTTGCCGATCTGGTTGGTGTCGTCGGTCTCCACCTCGGTGCAGTTGCCGACGAGGTCGTTCGCCTGCATCTGTGCCTTGGCATCGTCACAGGACTGGCCGGTGACGTCCGGGACCGTGGACTTCTCCTCGGCCTTGGCGATGGTGAGGGTGATGGTGGAACCCTTCTCCACCTCCGCGCCCAGCACTGGGTCCTGCTTGAGGACGGTGCCCGCCTTCTCGGCGGACTCCTGCTGCTTGGTCTTGACGACGAACTCGTACTTGTCGCTCTCCAGCGTCTCCGTGGCGTCGTCGACGTCCTGGCCGAGGACACTGGGGACCGCCACCTTCGGCGCCCCGGTGGACACCACGAGGTTGACGGCGGAGTTCTTGTCGACCTTGGTGCCGGGCGTCGGGGTCTGCTCGCAGATGTTGCCCTTGGCCGTGTTCTCACACGCCTTCTGCGTGACGTCACCGACCTTGAGATCGACGTTGCCCAGCTGTTTGGTGGCGTCGACCTTCGACTGGTTGACGACGTTCGGCACGGCCACCTGGTCGTTGCCCGCACCACCGCCGCTGAAGATCCACTTGCCGATCAGGATCGCGCCGACGAGCACCAGGATGCCCGCCACCACCAGCAGGATCGTCGAGGTGTTCGACTTCTTCTGGCGGCGCCGGTCGGGGCGGTCGTCGTAGCCGAAGCCACCGTCGTCCCCGTTCATCGGCGGCAGCATGGTGGTGGCGCCCGCGTCGGCGCGCAGGGCCGTGGTCGGCTGGTCGTCCGGGTAGCCGCCGTAGCCCACCGAGCCCATCGCCGCGGTGGCTGCGACCGGCTGGCCGTCGAGGCAGGCCTCGATGTCGGCGCGCATCTCGTCGGCCGACTGGTAGCGGTAGTTCGGGTCCTTGACCAGGGCCCTGAGGACGATGGCGTCCATCTCGGGCGTGATCTCCGGGTCGAACACCGACGGGGGCTGCGCCTCCTCGCGTACGTGCTGGTACGCGACGGCCACCGGGGAGTCGCCCACGAAGGGCGGACGGACCGTCAGCAGTTCGTAGAGGAGACAGCCGGTGGAGTAGAGGTCCGACCTCGCGTCGACCTGCTCGCCCTTCGCCTGCTCCGGCGAGAGGTACTGGGCGGTGCCGATGACCGCGGAGGTCTGCGTCATCGTCATGCCGGAGTCGCCCATGGCGCGGGCGATGCCGAAGTCCATCACCTTGACCTGGCCGTTGCGCGTGAGCATCACGTTCGCCGGCTTGATGTCCCGGTGGACGATGCCGCTGCGGTGGGAGTACTCCAGTGCCTGGAGGATCCCGATGGTCATCTCCAGGGAGCGCTCCGGCAGCAGCTTGCGGCCGGAGTGCAGCAGTTCGCGGAGCGTGGAGCCGTCGACGTACTCCATGACGATGTACGGGATCGAGACCCCGTCGATGTAGTCCTCGCCCGTGTCGTAGACCGCCACGATCGCGGGATGGTTGAGCGAGGCGGCCGACTGGGCCTCCCGGCGGAACCGGGCCTGGAAGGACGGATCACGCGCGAGGTCCGCGCGCAGCGTCTTCACCGCCACCGTGCGGCCGAGGCGCGTGTCCATGGCGAGGTAGACCTCCGCCATGCCACCACGGCCGAGCACCTGGCCCAGCTCGTACCGGCCGCCGAGGCGACGCGGCTCTTCCATAGCTTCCTACCAGCCCTCTCCGTCGGTCCCGACCGGCACGTGTGTGCCGTCGGAGGCTGCACTCCGGGCCTACCGTACCCGGCTAGCTTTGTGTGACCTGGCCAAGTGCGTCACCCGATACAGGACCGGTATCGCAACGTGCACCGATGTGAAGGCGACGTGAGCGGGGTCACTTCTTGGAGTCGATGACCGCCTCCATGACGCTCTTGGCGATGGGGGCGGCGAGACCGCTGCCGGAGATGTTCTCGCGGACCGCGTTGTCGTCCTGGACGACCACGGCCACGGCGACCGGTGCGCTGTCGCCGACCTTGGCGTAGGAGATGAACCAGGCGTACGGGTTCTTGCTGTTGTTCTCGCCGTGCTGGGCGGTACCGGTCTTGCCGCCGACGGTGACGCCCTGGATCTGGGCCGTCGTGCCGGTGCCCTCCTTGACGACCGTCTCCATCATCGACTGGAGGATCTGCGCGTTCTCCGCCGACAGCGGCTCGCTCATCTTCTCCGGCTCGGTCTTCTCGAGGGTGTCCAGGTTCGGGGCCTGGAGGGAGTCGACCATGTACGGCTTCATCAGGGTGCCGTTGTTGGCGACGGCCGAGGCGACCATGGCCATCTGGAGCGGGGTCGCGGCGGTGTTGTACTGGCCGATGGAGGACAGCGCGGTCTGCGAGGGGTTCATGTCGTCGGAGAAGACCGGTGCGCTGGAGCGGACCGGAGTGAACTGCTCCTCGGTGAAGCCGAACTTCTTGGCCTCTTCGAGCATCTTGTCGTTGCCGAGGTCGGAGCCGACCTTGCCGAAGACGGTGTTGCAGGAGTACCGGAGCGCTTGCCGCAGGGTGGCGTTCTTGCAGGGGATGTTGCCCTCGTTCTTCAGCGGGGTCGTGGTGCCCGGCATGGTCCAGGGCAGCGGGGAGTCGGTCTGCTCGTCGGCCGACTTGTACAGGCCGTTCTCCAGCGCGGCGGCCGCGGTGACGACCTTGAAGGTGGAGCCGGGCGGGTAGACCTCGCGCAGCGCCCGGTTGAGCATCGGGTCGTCGGGGTTGTTCTTCTTGTCGAGCTTCTTCCACGCCTCGGCGTCCGAGTCGCTGCCGCCGGCGATCGTCGAGGGGTCGTACGACGGGTAGGAGGCCAGCGCCAGGATCTTGCCGGTGGACGGCTCGATGGCGGCGACCGCGCCCTTGCCCCCCTGCTTCTTCAGACCGTCGTAGGCGGCCTTCTGTGCGGCGGTGCTCAGGGTGGTGACGACGTTGCCGCCCTCCTTCGGCTTGCCGGTGAGCATGTCGAGGGTGTTGCGGAAGAAGAGCCGGTCGTCGTTGCCGGTGAGGATGCCGTCCTCGATGGACTCCAGCTGGGTGGCGCCGTAGGACTGTGAGACGAAGCCGGTGACCGGCGCCCACATGGCGCCGTTCTTGTAGGTGCGCTTGTACTTGAAGTCGCCCGACGTCGTCTCCGCGTGCCCGGTGATGGACTTGCCGTCGACGATGATGTCGCCGCGGGGAGTGGCGTACCGCGCGATGAGCACACGGCGGTTGTCCGTGTCCTCCCTGAGGGTGTCGGCCTTGACGTACTGGAGCCAGTTGTCGCGGACGAGCAGGGCCAGGACCAGGAGGCCGCAGAAGATCGCGATCCGGCGCAGGGGCTTGTTCATGACGGGCGGACCACCTGGGTCATCTCGGCGTCGGGGCTGGGGGCGGGGGCGGGTGCCGGGCGGCGTGCGGTGTCGCTGATTCTGATCAGGATGCCGATCAGGGCCCAGTTGGCGATGACGGAGGAGCCGCCGTACGCCAGGAAGGGCATCGTCATACCGGTCAGCGGGATCAGGCCCATCACACCGCCGGCCACCACGAAGACCTGGAGCGCGAAGGCGCCGGACAGGCCGATGGCGAGCAGCTTGCCGAAGGGATCGCGGGCGGCGAGGGCGGTGCGTACGCCGCGCTCCACGATCAGCCCGTAGATCAGCAGGATCGCCATGAGGCCGGCCAGGCCCAGCTCCTCGCCGAAGGTGGCGAGGATGAAGTCGGAGTTGGCGGCGAAGCGGATCAGCTCGGAGTGGCCCTGTCCCCAGCCGGTGCCGAGGGTGCCGCCGGAGCCGAAGGCCCACAGGGCCTGCATGGCCTGCTCGGAGTGGACGAGGCCGTCGTTGCTGCCGTTGCGACTGAGCAGGTACTCGTGCATCGGGTTGAGCCAGGCCTGGACACGGGTCTGGACGTGCGGCTCGAAGCTGGCCACGCCGACGGCGCCGGCCGCGGACATCAGCAGACCGAAGACGATCCAGCTGGTCCGCTCGGTGGCGACGTACAGCATGATGATGAACATTCCGAAGAACAGCAGCGAGGTACCGAGGTCGGTCTCGAAGACCAGGATGAGGATCGACATCATCCAGACGACGATGATCGGACCGAGGTCCCGGCCGCGCGGCAGGTACAGGCCCATGAAGCGGCGGCTGGCGAGCGCGAGGGCGTCCCTCTTGACCATGAGGTAGCCGGCGAAGAACACCGCGAGGACGATCTTGGCGAACTCGCCGGGCTGGATGGTGAAGCTGCCGACCTGGATCCAGATCTTGGCGCCGTAGGTGATGTTGGCGCCGAGGCCCGGGACCAGCGGGAGGAGCAGCAGGACCAGGGCGCCGACCATGGAGATGTAGGTGTAGCGCTGCAGGACGCGGTGGTCCTTGAGGAAGACCAGGACGACGGCGAACAGGGCGATGCCCATCGCCGTGTAGATCAGCTGGTTGGTGGCCTTGCCGCCGGCGACGTGGATCTGCTGGAGCAGCTTGGACTGGTCGAGGCGCCAGATCGCCACGAGCCCGAGGCCGTTGAGCAGGGTGGCCAGGGGCAGCATCAGCGGGTCCGCGTACGGGGCGAACTTGCGGACGACGAGATGGGCGACGCCGGCCAGCAGACCGAGGCCCAGGCCGTAGCTCAGCAGCCCGGTGGGGACCTCGTCGTTGATGGCCAGGCCCACGTTGGCGTAGGCGAAGACCGGGATGAGGACGGCGAACACCAGCAGCGCCAGCTCGGTGTTGCGGCGGCTCGGTGCGCCGATCGCGCCGATCGTGGACGTGTGATGCGTCGACGTGTTCGAAGTACTGCTGCTCATCGTGTGACAGGGCCTCTCACGGCGTGCCTACTGCGTACCGCAGTTCCCGACGACCTGCTTCTCCTCGTCCGAGAGGGTGGGGCCGGGGGTGGGAGTGGGCGTCGGGGATGCGGAAGCGTTCGGGGACGGGGAGGTCGTGCTCGTCGGGGTCGGTGTGGCCTTGGACGTCAGGGAGGACTGAGTGGTTCCCGTGGTGCCGCCGGCCTGGCCCTCGCCCGTCTTGGAGTTCTTCTCGCTCTCCTTGGCCTGCGCCTCGGCCTGCTTCTTGCATGCGGAGGCCTGGACGCCCAGTTCGTCGATCTTCTTCTGGGCCGTCTTCAGGTCGCCCTCGGCGATGGTGCCCTCGACCGACTTCTGCTGGTACGGCGGCAGGTACTTGAGTTCGATCTCGGGGTGGTCCTTGGACACCTTCGAGAGCGAGACCCACGCCAGGTCCTGGCTGATGCCGCGGTACAGCGCCACGTGCTCGTCGTTGACGCCGACGTAGTACTGGGTCTGCGTCCAGCGCCAGCCGCCGTAGAGGCCACCGCCGATGACGGCGAGCGCGAGGACCGAGTAGAACGATCTCTTCAGCCACTTGCGGCCCTTGCGGGGTTTGACGAAGTCGTCGTCGGAGTAGTCGCCGAAGCTGCCCGCGGGGGTGTAGCCGGTGGTGTCGGAGGAGCCGGGATGGCCGTACTCGCCGCCGCCCTGCCCGTGGCCCTGGCGGCCGAGCCCGGAGGCGCGGCCCGCGGGGGTCTGCATGATGTTGTTGTCGTGCAGCTGGTGCTGGTTCTCGGCGACCGCGCCGACCACGACCGGGGTGTCGGAGAGCTGCCCGGCGAGGGTGTCCCCGGTGTCCAGGTCGAGGACGTCCGCGACGATGACCGTGATGTTGTCGGGGCCGCCGCCCCGCAGTGCCAGCTGGATGAGCTCCTGCACGGTCTCCTGGGGGCCCTGGTAGCTGGCGAGGGTGTCCTCGAGCGTCTGGTGGGAGACGACGCCGGACAGACCGTCGGAGCAGATCAGGTAGCGGTCGCCGGCGCGGACCTCGCGGATGGAGAGGTCGGGCTCGACGTGTTCGCCGCTGCCCAAGGCCCGCATCAGCAGGGAGCGTTGGGGGTGGGTGGTGGCCTCTTCCTCGGTGATGCGGCCCTCGTCGACCAGGCGCTGCACCCAGGTGTGGTCCTGGGTGATCTGGGTGAGGACACCGTCGCGCAGCAGGTACGCGCGCGAGTCGCCGACGTGCACGAGGCCGAGCCGCTGGCCCGTCCACAGCAGAGCGGTCAGCGTGGTCCCCATGCCTTCGAGCTGGGGGTCCTCCTCGACCATGGAGCGCAGCTGGTCGTTGGCGCGCTGGACGGCCACGCCGAGCGAGGTGAGGACGTCGGAGCCGGGCACGTCGTCGTCGAGGGCGACGATGGTGGAGATGGCCTCGGAGGAGGCGACCTCGCCGGCGGCGGCGCCGCCCATGCCGTCGGCGATGGCGAGCAGGCGGGGACCGGCGTATCCGGAGTCCTCGTTGCCCTCCCGGATCATGCCTTTGTGCGATCCGGCGGCGAAGCGCAGTGACAGACTCATGCGCACCTCGCCCGTCGGCTCCGGGTACATCCGCACGGTGCCCACCCTCCGGTCGGGAGCGCGCCGGGGCCCGGGGTGGGGGCCCACACCGTGTGCTCGCTCCGCTCGCGCCTATTCATGATGTAGCACTACTTCCGCAGCTCGATGACGGTCTTGCCGATGCGGATCGCCGCGCCCAGCGGAATCGGTGTCGGGGTCGTCAGCCGCGTTCGGTCGAGATACGTGCCGTTGGTGGAGCCCAGGTCCTCGACGATCCACTGACCGTCGCGGTCCGGGTAGATCCTGGCATGTCGGCTGGAGGCGTAGTCGTCGTCCAGCACGATGGTGCTGTCGTGCGCCCGGCCGAGCGTGATGGTCTGGCCTTGAAGGGCCACGGTGGTGCCGGTGAGGGTGCCCTCGGACACGACCAGCTTGGTGGGTGCGTTACGGCGCTGGCGGCCGCCTGCGGCCGGCTGCTGGCGCTGCTGCGGAGGCGCCTGCCGCTGGGCCTGCTGGGCCCGGCCTGCCTCCCGGCGCGAGCCGCGCTGGGTGACACGCGTACCGAACAGGTCGCTGCGGATGACCTGCACGGCCACGATCACGAACAGCCACAGTACGGCCAGGAAACCCAGCCGCATGACCGTGAGGGTCAGCTCTGACATTGCCCCCGCTTCACCCTTCGGCTTGCCGGTAAATGATGGTGGTACTGCCCACGACGATCCGCGAGCCGTCGCGGAGCGTAGCGCGGGTGGTGTGCTGCCCGTCCACCACGATGCCGTTGGTGGACCCGAGATCCTGGATCGTCGAGGGCGTTCCGGTCCGGATCTCACAGTGCCGGCGTGAGACGCCGGGGTCGTCGATCCGCACGTCGGCTTCGGTGCTGCGGCCCAGCACCAGCGTTGCGCGGGAGATCTGATGGCGGGTGCCGTTGATCTCGATCCAGTGGCGGGTACGGGAGCCCGGCGGGGGCGCGCCGACCGGGCCGCCGGCGCCGGGGCGCTGGGCCTGGGCCGGCTGCGGATAGCCGTAGCCGCCGGGGGCGCCACGGCCGGGAGGCGGCGCGGCCGGCATGGGTGGAGCACCTGCCGGAGCGGCCGGCGGGTAGCCGTAACCGCCGGCTCCCGCGCCCGGCACGGCGGGCCGGGCGGCCGGGGCCGCGGTTCCGGGGGCCTGCTGGTCGGTGGAGCCGGCGAGCGTACGGCTGCGCACCCGGTACAGACCGGTGTCGAGGTCGTCCGCCTTCTCCAGGTTGACCTTGATCGGGCCCATGAAGGTGTAGCGCTGCTGCTTGGCGTAGTCGCGCACCATGCCGGCGAGCTCGTCGCCGAGCTGGCCCGAGTAGGGGCTGAGCCGCTCGAAGTCCGGCGTGCTCAGCTCCACGATGAAGTCATTGGGTACGACCGTGCGGTCGCGGTTCCAGATGGTGGCGTTGTTGTCGCACTCCCGCTGGAGCGCGCCCGCGATCTCCACGGGCTGCACCTCGGACTTGAACACCTTGGCGAAGGTGCCGTTGACCAGACCTTCGAGACGCTGCTCGAACTTCTTCAGGACTCCCATGAGGCACCTCCTCCGTCCTTGCCGTCCTGGGCACTGCTCTGTGTACTGCTTACCTGGTACTGCTTACTGATCGTATCCACGCGCCGGTGAATCGGCTGGTTCCCCCTGTCGGCACTGTCGACGGGTGTCGACGCCTCCGAAGTTCCCTGTGGAGCTCCACTTCGAACTCCGCTGTCGAACTCCTCTGTCAAGGATCGTAGAGGCGGCCGCAGACCAGTGTCCCGCACCTGACTGTGGAGCCCGACCGGCTCCTGGGGAGACAGGCCCTACCGGTACGAGGTTGATACGTGAACAAGCACAGGTTGAAACGTGGCCGACGGCACCCGGGTTCGGTGGACCGCTTCGGAACCCGCTGGTGGGCGGCTGCCCCCGGTTATGGGATGTGAATCCACCTCCTCCACCGTGCTAATGTTCTGCGTGTCGGAAGGCGCCGCACCGCAAGGCGAGGGGCCCGAGGACACACCCAATGCGCGGGTGGCGGAATAGGCAGACGCGCTGGATTCAGGTTCCAGTGCCCGAAAGGGCGTGGGGGTTCAACTCCCCCCTCGCGCACCACTGGAAGCCCCCCAGGTCCTGGACCTGGGGGGCTTTTTGGTGCCCGTCCGAGAGGGTCGGGTGGTGGCACGGCTCACGCTGTGAGGTCGCTCTCACTCGCTCGTACCGGCCAGTTCGACCGCGCTGCGGCGCATCGCCCAGGCGGCCGGGGCGACCGAGAACACCACGGCGAGGACCGCGCAGGCTCCGGTGACCGTGGCGAGCTCCGGCCAGGGGATCCGCATCGGTCCGTGCACCGACAGCAGTCCCAGCGCGCCCCGCATCCCGGCCAGATTGATCGCGGTGACCAGCAGCCCGAGCAGCCCGCCCACCGCCACGACGGTCAGCGCCTCGGCGCCGACCAGCCGCAGCACTTGTCGGCGGGTGGCCCCGGCCAGGCGGAGGACGGCCAGGTCGCGTACCCGGTCCGAGGCCGCCATGACCATCGTGTTGGCCAGGGCGATCCCGGTGTAGAGCAGGGCGATGCCGAGGACCAGGAGGAAGCCGTACCTGGTGTTCCGGTCGGTCCCGGGGTGACTCGCCCGCACCCACTGGTCCCTGGTGAAAACGTGCCCGCCCGTCCTGCGCAGTGCGTCGGCCACTACCGCGGGGTCGGCACCGGGGAAGAGGGTGACGTCCACGCGGTCGACGTGTGCGCCGGGGGCGTTGGCCGGGGTGACGTAGACGCCGTTGTCGCCGGTGCCGGTCGTCATGACCGCGGCGATCCGCAACGACGTCCTGGTGCCGTCACCGAGCCATACGTCCACGGTCTGCCCGACGGTGTGCCGCTCCCACTCCTCGTTGACGATGATCGACCCGTCGTCGAGGTCGCTCACCTTTCCGGCGGCCAGGGGGAGGTCCGTGGTCGCGGCGAGCGGTGCGGGCTCGGCGGCACGGGCCTCGGACCTGATGAGGGCCACGCCGTCCTCCAGGACGTAGACGGCGCTCGACGAGGTCGCGGAGGCTGTGGTGCCGGGGATCGTGCGGAGCTGCTGGAGTGTCCGCGCGTCGAAGGCTGTGTACTCGGTGGGGATGGTGTCCGCGGCGGGACCGGAGTCTCCGTCGACGCCTGGGTTCCCGGCGGGGTCCTTGCTCCCGGTAGGGCCGGTGTTGCCAGTAGCGCCGCTGCTCCGGGTAGGGCCGGTGTTGCCAGTAGCGCCGCTGCTCCGGGTAGGGCCGGTGTTGCCAGTAGCGCCGCTGCTCCGGGTAGGGCCGGTGTTCCCAGGAGCGCCGTTGCTCGCGGTCGGGTCGGTGTTCCCGGCTGGGACGACCACGAAGTCGGCCGTGGTCCGCTCGCGCGCCTCGGTGGCCTTGGCGTCGTTCAGCGTGGCGGTCGCGCCCAGGAGTGAACCCGTGAGGGCGACGGTGATCAGGACAGGCGCCGCGACGGCTGCCGTACGGCGGACTCCCGCGGCGGCGTTCTCCCGCACCAGCATCCCGCCCGCACCCGGCAGTTGGGCCGGCAGCCAGGCGATCAGCCGGGTCAGCGGACGCACCAGGGCCGGCGCGAGCAACGCGACCGCGGTGATCAGCAGCATCGGACGGCTGACGTAGGTCTTGCGGTGCAGCAGCTCGCCCGGGTCGGTGACCAGGGACAGGGCCAGCGTCACCATGGCGGCCAGCAGCAGTCCGGCCCCGCACAGCAGGCGGCCCCGGGGCATCGCCCTCGCGTCCACGGAGGCCTCGCGCAGTGCTTGGGTGGGACCGATGCGGCCGGACCGCCAGGACGCGGCGATCACACCGAGCAGCGCGACGAGCAGACCTGTCCAAAAGGCCATGTGGTACGGCCACTTGGAGTCGCCGATGGTGAACCAGCCCGGTGCGAGGCCGACGTCGACCGCCCACTCCGCGAGTCGCGGTGCCCCGTACCCACCGAGCACACAGCCGGTGGCCGAGGCGATGACACCCACCAGTAGTGCCTCCGCGCACACCGTCCGGCGGATCTGGCCGGGCGTGGCTCCCGCTGTGCGCAGCAGGCCGAACTCCCGGCGCCGCTGGGCGACCGCGAAGGCGAAGGTGGACGCCACGACGAACACCGACACGAAGGCGGTCACGCCGCCGGCGGTGCCGAACAGGGCGTTCATGGCGGTGAGCGCCTCCCGGTCGCGGTCCGGGTCGGGGTCGGCGAGATGGCGGGCGTTGCCGGTCAGGATGTGGACGGACGCGCCTTTCGCTGCCTCTCGCACGTCGGTCGCGTCTGCCTCCACCACGAGCTGCGTGCTCTTCTGGGACAGCTCGGCGGCGCGGGCATCGGTGTAGAAGACGGGGTTCTCGAAGCCGAGTGAGGAGACGGTGCCGACGACTGTCACGGTGCCGTGGCGGGTGTGCAGCCGCTGTCCTGGGCGCGCCCAGTCGGCGGTGACGACTTCGTCGAGGGCGCGGGGGGCTCGGCCCGCCGTGATCTCGTACGGGGCGAAGGCGGCGGTGGACCAGGGGTGACCGATGAGGCCGCGGGGGCCGCTTTCGGTGTGTACGGGGAAGGAGCGGTCCGCAATGACGGTGCCGAGTTTCATCAGCTTGGACACGGTCGCTTCGGGCACCGCACGGGGGTGGGCGAGCTTGCGTGTTTCACGTGAAACATGGGCACCGATCGAGGTCGGCACGCTCAAGGTGTTCTGGCCCTGGACCACCACCGGTGCTGTGGCGAACCGCTCGGGCCGGCTCTCCGGTGCGTCCAGTGACGAGGCGAGGGTCAGGCCCATCACGGCGAGCAGGGCGACGCCGAGGGAGAGGGCGACGAAGGTGCCCAAGAAGGTCGACCAGCGGGTGCGGAGTGTGTGGAGGGCGATGGTCAGCACGGTTGGCCCTCCGGGCGGGGCTCGGTTCCGGGTGTGGGGCGGGGCGCGGGAAGGGTGGTCCGCCGGGCCGGTGGGGTGTCCTCCAACTCGGCCAGGTGCGTGGCGATGTCGTGGGTGTCTGCTCCGACGAGCTCGCCGTTGAGCCGGCCGTCGACGAGGAAGACCACGCGGTCGGCATGGGCCGCGGCCACCGGGTCGTGGGTGACCATGACCACCGTCTGGCTCTCGCGGTCGACCATGGAGCGCAGCAGGGTCAGTACTTCGCGGCCGGTCCGGGAGTCGAGGGCGCCGGTCGGTTCGTCGCCGAAGAGGACCTCGGGGCGGGTGACCAGGGCGCGGGCCAGGGCCACGCGCTGCTGTTGGCCGCCGGACAGCTCGGTGGGCCGGTGCCGGGCGCGGTTACCGAGGCCGACCTGCTGAAGTACCTCGCGGATCCGGGTCTTCGGTACGCGTCGGCCGGCCAGCCTGAGAGGCAGGGCGACGTTCTGCTCCGCGGTGAGCGACGGCAGAAGATTGAACGCCTGGAAGACGAACCCGACGCGCTCACGCCGCAGCAGGGTCAGTCTGTTCTCGCTGAGTGTCGTGAGCTCGGTGCCGCCCATGGTGACCGAGCCCGAGGTCGGCCGGTCCAGGCCCGCGGCGCACTGCAGCAGGGTCGACTTGCCGGATCCGGAGGGGCCCATGACGGCGGTGAAGGTGCCGCGGGGGAAGGCGAGGGTGACGTCGTCGAGTGCGGTCACGGTGGTGTCGTCGGGGGAGATGCGTCTGCTGTTGCTGTTGTTATTGCTGTTGTGTGTCGAGCGGTGTGCCCTGCTGTAGGTCCTGCCGGATGTCCTGCCGTACGTCCTGCTGACGGATCGCAGGCTGATGGCGTCGGTGGTCATGGATCCCCCGGTTGTCGGTGGCGTTCCCTGCATCGGGTCCGGTGTCGTCCCCGCTGCCGGCTTCGGTGGCTCCACGAAACCGTTCGCAGGTGCCTCGGCGCAGTGCGGCGGGACCGAGACCTGGGGTAGGGCCGGCCATACCCCGACTCCTCCGTCCAGGGCCATGGCCCCGCCCCGCGCCACGCTTCTACGGTGATCCGCATGCATCCTCGGAATGTGTGGCAGGCCATGTCCCGGCCGGGTTTTCTGCTGTCGGCGTGGCCCTGGCGCGCAGTCGGTTATCTGCTGACCGGTGCGGCGGCGGGAGTGGTCGCGCTGGTGGGGACCGTGACGCTGGCGGTGCTCGGCGGGGCGCTCACCCCCGTACTCGTGGGGCTGCCGTTGCTCGTCATGCTGGCGCTGTCCGGTGTCGCCGTCGCCCGGCTGGAACGGCGACGACTGCGCCTGGTCGACGCGGACCCGGTGTCCGATCCGCACCGGGCGCCCGCCGCCACAGGGCTGTGGGCCTGGCTGACGACGCGGCTGAAGGAGCAGGTGACCTGGCGTGAGTTCGGGTACACCCTGCTGTTCGCCGGGCTGCTCTGGCCGATCGACGCCCTCGCGATCACGGTCGCCCTGCTCTGTCCGGTCTCCCTGGCCGCCGCCCCGCTGCTGATGGCCACGGTCGGGGACGGCCGGGAGGCGAAGGTGCTCAAGCAGTGGACGGTCACCACGTGGCCCGCGGCCTTCGGGATGGCCCTCCTCGGGCTCGTGCTCCTGGCCTTGGGCCTGTACGCGCTGGGCGTCATGGCGGGCGCCCGGGCCGGGCTGACGCGGCTGCTGATCGCCTCGCGCGACGGCGAGCTGGATGCCAGGGTGGTCGAACTGAGCCGTTCCCGCGCGCGGTTGGTGGACGCCTTCGAGGCGGAGCGCAGGCGCATCGAACGCGATCTGCACGACGGCGCCCAACAGCGCCTGGTCGCCCTGACGATGACCCTCGGTCTCGCCCGTCTCGACACCCCGGCCGGACCGCTCGCCGACCAGCTCTCCAAGGCCCACGACGAGGCGGGGAAGGCACTGGCCGAACTGCGCGAGCTCATTCAGGGCATCCATCCCAAGGTCCTCGCGGACTACGGCCTGACCGCAGCCGTCGCCGATGTCGCGGACCGCTCCGTCGTCCCGGTCGACGTCGATCTGTCGGTGCCGGGACGGCTGGATCATGCGGTGGAGGCGGCCGCCTACTTCGTGGTCTGCGAGGCCCTGGCCAACGTCGCCAAGCACAGTGGGGCGGGCCGGGCCGAGGTCCGCGGCGGACTCTCCCGCGGGCGGCTGGTGCTGGAGGTGCGGGACGACGGCCGCGGCGGCGCCGACGCCTCGGAGGGCAGCGGGCTGACCGGACTGGCCGACCGGGTGTCGGTCCTGGATGGCACACTCTCCCTGTCCAGTCCGCCGGGCGGTCCGACCCTGTTGCGTGTGGAGTTCCCTTGCGAGGTGACCGAGTTGGCCGAGGCGCGCGGGACGAGCGGGGTGAGGGTGGAGGTGGATCGCTCCGTGTAGTGCTGGCCGAGGACAGCGTGCTGCTGCGCGAAGGGCTCATCGGCCTGCTCGGCCGCTGCGGGCACGAGGTCGTCGCGGCGGTCGGTGACGCCGAGGCACTCCTTGCCGCAGTCGAGGAGCACAGCCCGGACATCGTCGTGACGGACGTCCGTATGCCGCCCGGTTTCCAGGACGAGGGGCTGCACGCGGCGGTCCGCCTGCGCGAGCGGCGCCCCGGTCTGCCGGTGCTGGTCCTCAGCCAGTACGTGCAGCGGGAGTACGCCTCCGAACTCCTCGACTCCGGAGACGGAACGGGCGTCGGCTATCTGCTCAAGGACCGGGTCGGCCAGGTCGAGCAGTTCGTCGACGCCCTGTGCGAGGTCGCGGACGGCGGCACCGTCGTGGACCCCGAAGTCGTACGGCAGCTGCTGCGCCGCCGCCGCGATCCGCTGGAGCGGCTCACCCCACGTGAACGAGAGGTGCTCGCACTGATCGCGGAGGGCAGGTCCAACGCGGCGATCGCGCGGGAACTGGTGGTGTCCGAGGCGGCGGTCGGCAAGCACATCGGCGGCATCCTGACGAAGCTGGACCTGCCGCCGGCGGAGGAGACACATCGGCGGGTGCTGGCAGTGCTGGCGTACTTGCGGGCGTGAGAGTTGTGCGGGGCTGGCGTGAGAGTCGTGCGGGGCTGCGTCCTTCCTCCAGGGTTTTCCACAGGCGTGGAGTTGTCCACAGGGTCTGACGCGTTTCGGCTGGTGGTTGTACGGTCGGCACAAGTTGATGTTCTTGCGAGTCACGGGGGAGGCGGTCGGTGTGACCGAGGCAGGTGTGGAGACGACGGCCGGGGCGCAGGCCGGTGAGTGGGCCGATGCGGGGAAGGCGTCGGTCTCGGCGTCGGCGTCGGCCGAACCGGTTGCCGGCACGGCCCGGAGGCGGCCCCTGGTGCGCGGCTTCGCCCAGTGGCCCGTCGAGGGCTCGCCCAAGAAGCAGGGCAAGGCGCTGCGGGAGAGCGTCCCGCGCAGTGCCCATGCCGCGCTCGACCTCGACATCTCCCGCCCCGGCGCGGTCAGCGCGGTCGAGGAGTCGAGCCGGGGCCGCATCCCCGAACTCACACCGATCCGGGTGGGCCGGATGGCGGCCACGCCGTTCGCCTTCCTGCGCGGCTCGGCGGGCCTCATGGCGTACGACCTGGCCCGTACCCCGATGACCAGGATCCGCGCCCAGATCTGCGGCGACGCGCACGCGGCGAACTTCGGCCTGTACGGCGACGCCCGAGGCGACCTGGTCATCGACCTGAACGACTTCGACGAGACGGTGTACGGCCCCTGGGAGTGGGACCTCAAGCGGCTCGCCGCCTCCCTCGTCCTCGCGGGCCGGGAGATCGGCGCCGACGAGGACACCTGCCGCGCGGCGGCGCACGGGGCGGTGGGCGCCTACCGGCGCACCATGCGGCTGCTGGCCAAACTTCCGGTGCTGGACGCGTGGAACGCGATCGCTGACGAGGAACTCGTCTCCCACACCGACGCCCATGACCTGGTCGGCACGCTGGAGCGGGTCTCGGAGAAGGCGCGGGCCAACACCAGCGGGCGCTTCGCGGCGAGGGCGACGGAGCTGACCGAGGACGGCGGCCGGCGCTTCGTGGACGCCCCGCCGGTGCTGCGCCGGGTGCCGGACGCGGAGGCCGCGGCGGTGGCCGCTTCCCTGGAGCACTACCTGACCACGCTCTCCGAGGACCGCCATCCGCTGCTGGCCCGCCATGCGGTGCACGACGTGGCGTTCCGCGTCGTCGGCACGGGCAGCGTGGGCACCCGCTCCTACGTCGTCCTGCTGCTGGACCACCGCGGTGAACCGCTGGTCCTCCAGGTCAAGGAGGCGAGGGCCTCGGCGCTCGTGCCCCATCTGGTCACCGCGGGCTTCGAGGCCCCGTCGGTGGACCACGAGGGCCGCCGGGTGGTCCTGGGCCAGAAGCGGATGCAGGTCGTCAGCGACATCCTGCTGGGCTGGACGACCGTCGAGGACCGCCCCTTCCAGGTCCGCCAGTTCCGCAACCGCAAGGGAAGCGTCGACCCGGCCGCCCTCTCCGCCGACCAGATAGACGACTACGGCCGTATGACCGGCGCCCTCCTGGCCCGCGCCCACTCCCACAGCGCCGACCCGCGCCTCATCTCCGGCTACTGCGGCAAGAACGACGAACTCGACGAGGCCATCGCCACCTTCGCCGTCACCTACGCCGACCGCACGGAGGCGGACCACGCGGACCTGCTGGCGGGGATCCGGTCGGGGAGGGTGGCGGCGGAAACGGGGGTGTGAGGAGGCCGGCGCACTGGGTGGGCGTGGCTGTCCCTGCTCAGCGGCTCGGGGGAACTGCGCGACCAGCCGCCATCGCCTGCACCCCGCCCGACAACCCGCACCGGCACATCCGATGGCGCCCGGCCCCGCCGGCGCGGCTACGCTGTTCGGATGACGTCCCCGGAAGCCGACCCCCACGGCACAGAAGCCGCAGGCACCGCGCGGTTGGAGCGTGCCGTACGGGCCGCCGAGCAGGCGCTCATCGAGTACGAGATCGCGGTGGACACCTTCCGTATCGAGGTGGAGAACTTCTCCCGCCTGCACCACCAGAAGCTCGGCCCCATGTACACCCGCCTCGACGAGCTGGACGCGCAGATCGCGGAGGTCAGGGCCGCCCGCACCGGAGATCCCGAGGACCTGCGCAAGGCTGACGAGGCCCGTGCCCGGGTGATGCCGATGCCCGGCGTCGAAGAGCTGTTCCACGGCTGGATGGACGGGGCGGGCCTGTTCCCCGAGGCCGAGGCGATGCTCACGGACCAGCCGGTGCGGCCACCGCAGCGGGTGCGCCCCAGCGACGAGGCCCGCAAGCTCTACCGCGAGCTCGCCCGCAAGGCCCACCCGGACCTCGCCCAGGACGAAACCGAGCGGGCGCGACGCGAGGAGTTCATCACCCGGGTCAACGCGGCCTACTCCCGTGGGGACGAGCCACTCCTGCGGGAACTGTCCGAGGAGTGGGCCGCCGGGCCGAAGCCCCCGGAGCAGGGTCCCACCCCCAGCGAAGAGCTCTACGCCCGTCTCGAATGGCTCGCCCAGCGCAAGGAACTGCTCTCCGTGGTCGCGCGGGAGCTGGAGGAGAGCGCGATCGGTTCGATGCTCCGGATGGCGCCGGACGACCCGGACCGCCTCCTGGAGGAGATCGCCGAGAAGCTCCTGACCGATGTCTCCACACGCGAGGCGGAGCTCGCGGAGCTGCTCGCACAGGAGTGACCGGCCGCGTCCCCAGGGCGTCGGGTAGCGTCGGCCTCATGAATTTCGGTGCTGGTGTGCCCACGGTCCAGGTCACGGATCTCAAGGACGGCGATTTCCTGCTGGACGTCCGCGAGGACGACGAATGGCAGGCGGGTCACGCCGAAGGGGCGCTGCACATCCCCATCAGTGAGTTCGTGGCCCGCTACGGCGAGCTGACCGAGGCCGCCCCGCAGGACGGCCGCGTCCACGTGATCTGCCGGTCCGGCGGCCGCTCGGCCCAGGTCACGATGTACCTGGCCCAGCAGGGCGTCGACGCCGTGAACGTCGACGGCGGCATGCAGCTGTGGGCCGAGGCGGGCCGCCCCGTGGTGACGGACGACGGCCGGCCGGGCTTCGTGCTCTAGGGCAACCTGGCCTTCGGCGGTCCCGGGAGAGCGGACGCTCAGTCGTCTCCGCCGCTCGGGTTGCGGTCGTAACGGCTCGCGCGGCGGGTCAGTTCGCCCGCCGCGAGGGTCGCGGCGGACACCGCGCGCGTCCAGCGAGGGCCGCCCCGGGCCGCCCACCAGACGCAGACGCATCCCCCGATGGTGAGCACGAGGATGCAGGACAGGGCGAGCACCATCATGCTCGGCCTCCTTCCGTCGGTGCGGTTCCGTCATCCTCTCAGTCGCCGATCAAGGGCCCCGCGGTTTCGCCTATCCCAGAGAATGCGCCGCCAGCAGATCCCCCAACGCCTCCTCGTGCGCCGCCGCCGGGCCCAGCGACAGCTCCAGATGCTTGGCCCAGGCGTGGTAGCGGTGCAGGGGGTAGTCGACGTCGGCGCCGAACCCGCCGTGCAGATGCTGTGCCGTCTGCACCACCCGCCGTACGCCCTCGGAGGCCCAGATCTTCGCCACGGCGACGTCCCCCGCGACCGGCAGCGTGCCCCGTGCTCCCGAAGCGATCCGCCAAGCGGCCTGCCACAGCGTGACCTCCATCGCGCGCAGGTCGATGTAACGGTCGGCGGCCTGCACGGCGACCGCCTGGAAGGTGGCCACCGGGAACCCGAACTGCTCCCGCTTGCTGGTGTACTCGCTGCTCATCCGCAGCACCCGCTCGCCCAGACCGAGCGCCAGCGCACACGTCCCCGTGGTCAGCAGATCCCGCAGCCACTCCCACGCGCCCTCGACGTCGATCACGTCCCGCGCGGCGATGCGCGCCGACTCCAGCCGCAGCTCGCCCAGCCGCTCCCCGCTGGTGGAGAACTGCTCGGCCCGGGCGACCCCGTCATGGACTCGGGGGACCAGCGCGAGGACGGTCCGGTCCGTGGCCGTGTGGGCGGGGACGACGACGTAGTCCGCGTCGTACGCCCACGGCACCGCCGTCTGTACGCCGTCCAGGATCCAGTCGGCCCCCTCCCCTTCCTCCTGCCGTGCGGTGACGGCGAGTTCGGCCGGGTCGTGGCCGGTGCGGCCGCTCGCGGCGACGGTCAGCACGATCTCCCCGCGCCCGGCCCGCTCCAGCAGCTCCGCCCTCAACTCCGGCCCGCCGTACGCCTGGACGGCTGCCATGGCCGCACTGTTCTCCAGCAGCGGCACCCGCGGCAGCACCTTCGCCGACTCGCGCAGCGCCAGGCACAGCGCGACGGCGTCCAGGCCCGCCCCGCCGTACTCCTGGGCCGACAGCAGGCTCAGCAGATCCGCGTCGGCGAGCCTGGCCCACAGCGCGCGGTCGAACTCGTCGGCCACGGCACCCGTGGTCAGCGCCGGAGACGGCACCGCGTCCGGCGCGACATCGGCGAACACCCCCCGCGCCGCCTCGGCCGCCGCCTGCTGCTCCTCGCTGAAGGTGAAGTCCACGGTCCCTGTCCTTCCGACGGGTCGGCAGATCGGGTCAGCTGATCTGACGGTCCGTCAAGATAGAACAGGTTCTAGAAGAAGGGAACGGGCTCCCCCCGACCTACCTGTCGAAGTCCAGCTCCACCTTCTCCGTCACCGGATGCGACTGGCACGCCAGTACATAGCCCGCCTGCGTCTCCTCGGGCTCCAGCGCGAAGTTGCGGTCCATGCGTACCTCTCCGGAGACCAGGAAGGCGCGGCAGGTGCCGCACACCCCGCCCTTGCAGGCGTAGGGCGCGTCGGACCGGTTGCGCAGCACCGTCTCCAGAAGCGACTCGCCGTCCTGGACGGGCCAGCTGCCGCCACGTCCGTCGAGCCGGGCGGTCACCGTACTGTGCGCGGGCGCGGGGACCGTCTGGGCCGGGGCAGCCCCCGCGTCCACATGGAAGATCTCCTCGTGGATACGGGTACGGGCGACCCCGAGCTCCCGCAGCGCCTTCTCCGCGCCCTGCACCAGTCCGAACGGTCCGCACAGGAACCACCCCGCCACCCGGTCCACCGGCAGCAGCGCCGGCAGCAAGCCGGTCAGCCGCTCCCGGTCGAGCCGCCCGGACGGCAGCCCCGCCTGCTGCTCCTCCCGGGAGAGCACGGTGACCAGCTGGAAGCGCTCGGGGTGGCGGTCCTTCAGGTCGGCGACCTCCTCCAGGAACATCGTGGACGCGGAGGTGCGGTCGCTGCGGATCAGGCAGAACCGGGCCCCGGGCTCGCGCGCCAGCAGCGTCGCCACGATCGACAGCACCGGGGTGATGCCACTGCCGCCGACGATCGCCGCGTACAGGCCGGGCGCCGGGTCGAGGGTGAACCGGCCCGCCGGCGTCATCACCTCCAGCTCGTCACCGACGTTGATCTCCTTGAGCGCGTACGTCGAGAAGGCCCCGCCCTCCACCAGTCGCACACCGACCCGCAGTTCGCGAGGTCCCTCTGCGTCGGGTGCCGGGGAGCAGATCGAATAGGTCCGGCGTATCTCCTGGCCGTCGGTCGTGCGGCGCAGGGCGAGATGCTGGCCGGCGGCGTGCCGGTACTCCTCGCGCAGCTCGGGCGGCACGGTGAGGGTCAGGGCCACGGAGTCGTCGGTGAGCCGGTCGACCGCGGCCACCGGGAGCGGGTGGAAGCGGGCCATCACAACTCCTTGAAGTGGTCGAACGGTTCACGGCAGTCCAGGCACCGGCGCAGCGCCTTGCACGCGGTGGAGGAGAACCGGCTGAGCAGCTCGGTGTCGGCGGAACCGCAGTGCGGGCACAGGACGGCCTCGGCCGCCGATTCGAGCTTCCGCGTCGGCCCGAGCCCCACCGTGACCGGCCCGGCCGTCGCCGCGACGCGGGGCGGCGCTATGCCGAACTCCCGCAGCTTGCGGCGCCCTTCGGCCGTGATGTCGTCGGTCGACCAGGCGGGCGCGAGCACCGTGCGGACGGTGACCTCCCGCACGCCGTGTTCCTGCAGCACCCGCTCTATGTCCAGGGACATCGCCTCGATCGCCGGGCAGCCGGTGTACGTCGGGGTCAGCTCGACCTCGACCGAGTCCGCGCCTCGGACATGCACCGCGCGCAGCACACCGAGCTCGCGCAGGGTGAGCACGGGCAGTTCGGGGTCGGGCACCGAACCGGCGAGCGCGAACAGCTCGGTCTCCAGCGGGGTGAGCGTCACCATGACGCCCCCGGGTGACTGCGGTGCAGATGCTGCATCTCGGCGAGCATCCGCCCGAAGGACTCGGTGTGCAGGCCCTGTCGTCCCGCCCCGGCGGCCCACGCGCCCGTGCGCGGCCCATCGGGCACGGTCAGGGTGGCCCGGCGCAGGACCTCCCCCACGGACGCGAGCCAGGCCGCCTCCAGGCGCTTCCAGTCGACGTCCGCTCCCTCCAACGGCTGGAACATCTCGCCGGTGAACCGCCACAGCGCCTCGCACGCCCGCCGGGTCCGCTCGTGACTCTCCTCGGTGCCGTCGCCGAGCCGCAGGCTCCACTGCTCGGCGTGGTCGCGGTGGTAGGCGACCTCCTTGACGGCCTTCGCGGCGAGCGGGGCGAAGGGGCCGTCGCCCGCGGCCAGTTCGGCGTAGAGCAGGTGCTGGTAGGTGGAGAAGTAGAGCTGGCGGACGATGGTGTGGGCGAAGTCGCCGTTCTGCTGCTCCACCAGCTGGAGGTTGCGGAAGGCGCGCTCCTCGCGCAGATACGCCAGTTCGTCCTCGTCGCCGGCCATGGACAGCAGCAGCCGGGCCTGGCCGAGCAGGTCCAGGGCGATGTTGGCGAGGGCTACCTCCTCCTCCAGGACGGGGGCGTGGCCCGCCCACTCGCCCAGGCGGTGCGAGAGCACCAGTGCGTCGTCGCCGAGGGCCAGGGCGGCCGCGGTGGGAACCGGGGAGGGTGCGGGAGCAGCCGTCGTCTCAGGTGTGCTCACAGGTGCTTCACCCCCTCCGGGATCTCGTAGAACGTCGGGTGCCGGTACGGCTTGTCGGCGGACGGCTCGAAGAACGGGTCCTTCTCGTCGGGCGAGGAAGCAGTGATCGCGGACGAGGGGACCACCCAGATCGACACGCCCTCGCCGCGCCGGGTGTACAGATCACGTGCGTTGCGCAGGGCGAGCTCCGCGTCCGGGGCGTGCAGGCTGCCGGCGTGGGTGTGCGAGAGGCCGCGGCGCGAGCGCACGAAAACCTCCCACAGGGGCCAGTCGGTGTTCGTCATGCGCGCGTCGCTCCTGTCTCGCCGGTGTGCTTCGCCGCGTAGGCCGCGGCTGCCTCCCGCACCCAGGCGCCCTCTTCGTGCGCCTGCCGGCGCTGGGTGATCCGCTGTTCGTTGCACGGTCCGTTGCCCTTCAGGACCTCCCGGAACTCCGTCCAGTCGATCGGGCCGAAGTCGTGGTGCCCGCGCTCCTCGTTCCACCGCAGGTCCGGGTCGGGGAGTGTGAGGCCCAAGGACTCGGCCTGGGGAACGCAGATGTCGACGAAGCGCTGCCGCAGCTCGTCGTTGGAATGACGCTTGATCTTCCAGGCCATCGACTGTGCGGAGTGCGCGGACTCGTCGTCGGGTGGGCCGAACATCATCAGGGACGGCCACCACCAGCGGTCCACCGCGTCCTGGGCCATCGCGTGCTGCTCGGGCGTGCCCTTGCTCAGGGCCAGCAGCAGCTCGTACCCCTGGCGCTGGTGGAAGGACTCCTCCTTGCAGATGCGGACCATCGCTCGCGCGTACGGGCCGTAGGAGCAGCGGCACAGCGGGACCTGGTTGGTGATCGCGGCGCCGTCGACCAGCCAGCCGATCGCGCCGACGTCCGCCCAGGTCAGGGTCGGGTAGTTGAAGATCGAGGAGTACTTCTGGCGGCCGGAGTGGAGCTTGTCGAGGAGCTCGTCGCGGCCGGTGCCGAGGGTTTCCGCCGCGCTGTAGAGGTAGAGGCCGTGCCCCGCCTCGTCCTGGACCTTGGCCATCAGGATGGCCTTGCGGCGCAGGGAGGGCGCGCGGGTGATCCAGTTCGCCTCCGGCTGCATGCCGATGATCTCGGAGTGGGCGTGCTGCGCGATCTGGCGGACAAGGGTCGCGCGGTAGGCGTCGGGCATCCAGTCGCGCGGCTCGATGCGCTCGTCGGCGGCCACGGCTGCGTCGAAGTCGCTCTCGTACGCGGCTGTGTCGGCGACGGCGCCCTGACCGCCGTACGTCTGTGTGCTCACCGTCTGGTGCACGGCTGCTGTCGCCATGAGGCCCCCTCGACCTGGACTCCGCCGGAACCTGCTCCCGACCGATCGTTCGGTTCATGCGATTCCATGGTGTGCCGGGCGCCGTAAGGTGTCAACCGCTGTGGAAAACCCACCAAGCTCCCTGTGGAAAACCTGGGCGGTAGTGAGAACGGCCACGGCGGGGCCGGTCGGAAGGGGCTGTGCGGGGAGGTCGGGCCTGAGTACCGTGCCGGTGCGAGCCGCGGCGAAGTGGGTGCGGGCGTCGGCCACCGGCCGCTGCGGCCCCCTGCGGCCGGGTGGCGGTGGACGGACCGGAATCGGGAACGGGGCGGAATGGACGCGTACGACGGAGGCTCGAACGCCCGGCGACAACCGGGCGCCCCGAGCGAGCCGGGCGATGCCCCTGAGCCGCAGCGGCCGGACGGGTCGGACGTGCCTGATGGGCCGGAAAGAACGCAAGTGCCAGGTGAGCCGGACGGGCCGGAGAGAACGCAAGCGCCAGGTGAGCCGGCCGCGCCCTCCCAGCCGCGGGCGCAGTCCCCCGCGCCGGATGGTGAGCCCGTCGACGTGCCGTCGGCCGCGCCGGATCCGTACGCCGAGCCTACGGACACCCGACCCTCCGACCCCGCTGCGATAGGCCAGGCCGCAGACCCAGCCGCAGCAGCCCCCGCCCCTTACGGCGACCCTCACCCCCCGACCGGCGTGGCCGCTCTCTCCCTCCGCTATCAGATGGGTGTCGCCCTGGCGCTCGCCGTCGTGGCCGTCACCGTCTGTGTGCACATCGGGATGGTGTTCTTGCACGTCGCACCACAGAACACGGTGACCAAGCAGCACGGCAGGGCGGTCGACGACTGGGTCTACCCGGAGTTCGAGCAGAACTGGAAGCTGTTCGCGCCGAACCCGCTTCAGCTGAACATCGCGGTGCAGGTCCGGGCCCGGATACGCAGCGCTGACGGCGGCAGCCGTACGACCGGGTGGTACGACCTGTCCGCACAGGACGGCCGGGCCGTGGACGGCAATCTGCTGCCCAGCCACACCCAGCAGAACGAGCTGCGGCGCTCCTGGGACCTCTTCGTCGCCACGCACGACGCCGACAACCGCCCGGTCGGCCTGCGCGGCACGCTGTCCGAGACGTATCTGCGCCGCCTCGTGGTGCTGCGCCTGGAGCGCGACGACGCGACCGCGCGGGGCGACGTCCTTGTGAGCGTCCAGGTCCGCTCCAGGACCACGAACGTGCCCCCGCCCGAGTGGAGCGAGGAGAAGGTCTCGGTGCAGCCGGTCTACCGCGAGCTGCCCTGGTGGGCCGTGACGGCGGACGACAGCGAGGGGAGCGCACGGTGAACCGATTCGCCCTGGCGGTGTCGACCGGCATCGCGCGCGTCACCGGGGCCGCCCTCGTCCCCTACCAGACGGCGATGATCCGCATAGGCTTCAGCGCGACGTGGCTGCTGTTCCTGCTGCGCGAGTTCCCGCACCGCCAGGAGCTGTACGGCCCGGACGGTCCGTGGAACTGGAACCTCGCCGAGCAGCTGATCTCGATCAACGGCGCGTTCACGGCCCTGATGTGGTCCGACGGCCAGTTCTGGTTCGAGACCGTCTACGTGGTGGCCCTCCTGTCGAGCCTTCTGCTGCTGCTCGGCTGGCGCACCCGCGCGACGTCCGTGCTCTTCATGGTCGGCGTGCTCTCACTGCAGAACCGCAGCGTCTTCATGGGCGACGGCGGCGACAACGTCCTCCATCTGATGTGCATCTACCTCGTCTTCACCCGCTGCGGCCAGGTCTGGTCGCTGGACGAGCGGCGGGCCCGGCGCACGCGGGAGGCACGCGCGCGTGGGGAGCATGTCGTGGACCGGGCCGGTCCGGCCCTGTGGGGTGTCCTCGGGCTGGTGCTGGTGTCGGTGGCCTTCCTGGGCAAGCTGAACGGCGACTGGTTCGTCCCGGCGCTTCTGTGGGTCCTGTGGTCGGCGCAGGCCCTGTGGTGGGCGGTCGGACGGTTCGCCCGGTCCGGCCAGCCGCGGATCATGCTCGACGTCGTCGCCGACATCATCCACAACGGCGCCCTGCTCGTGATCATGGCCGAGGCCTGTCTGATCTACGCGACGGCGGGCTGGTACAAGATCCAGGGCTCCCGTTGGCAGGACGGCACCGCCGTCTACTACCCCCTCCATCTGGAGTCCTTCTCGCCGTGGCCCGCCCTCGCCGACCTGCTGTCGGCGAATGGCGTCATGGTGATGCTGGTGACCTACGGCACGGTCGCCGTGCAGGTCGCGTTCCCGTTCACGCTGTTCAACCGGCGGGTGAAGAACGTCCTGCTGGCCGCCATGATCACCGAGCACGCCGTGATCGCGGTCGTCCTCGGCCTGCCGTTCTTCTCGCTGGCGATGATCGCCGCCGACTCGGTCTTCCTGCCGACGTCCTTCCTTCGCCGACTCGGCGACGGGGCCGCACGCGCGCGTGGCCGCCTATGGGCGCGCTTCCCGGGCGGGGGCGGCCCGGGCCCGGGGCTGCCCCGACAGCGCGGTCCGAAGGGACAACGGGGTATCAAAGGGCAACAGGGCCCCCGACAGCCGGGCGCACCGGAGGAGCCGGGGTCCGCGCGGACCCCGGGACCCGCCGACGGCCCTGGCGACCACCCCGGCGACCCCGAGAACCCCGATCACACGCACGTAGGCTTTCCCGCATGACCGGTCCCGATCCCGTGAGCCTGTGGCACCGGCTCGCCGACACCTCCGTGCTGCTCGACGGCTTCCACGCCCTCAAGCACGCCGTGCGCTTCGGGGCCGACGTCCCGGTGGCGGTCGCCGTCGACCGGGCCGCCGCGCTCGCCCTGGCCGAGGAGCTGGCGCCGGACGTACGGGACACCCTGGACGCGCTGCTGACACCGGTCCCCGAGTCGGTGTACGCGTCCCTCGTGCCGCGTCCGCACCCCACGGCGGTGGCGGCCCTGGCCGTACGACCGTCCCGGGCCGCCCATCTCGAGAAGCTGGCGCACGTGCCGCGTACCGCCCCCGTTGTGGTCCTCGACCATCCACGCAACCTCGGCAACGCCGGGGCCGTGATCCGGCTGGCCGCGGGCTTCGGGGCGACCGGCGTGGTCACCACCGGCACGCTCGACCCCTGGCACCCGACAGTCGTACGCGGAGGGGCGGGCCTGCACTTCGCGACCGTGGTCGAGCGCCTGACGGTCGCCGAGCTGCCGCCCGGCCCGGTGTTCGCCCTGGATCCGGAGGGCGACGACATCCGGGGCGTGAAGCTCCCGGACGACGCCGTTCTCGCCTTCGGCTCGGAGCGCAGCGGGCTGTCGCCCGAACTGCGCGCGCGTGCCGGTCACCTGGTGGCGCTGCCGATGCGCCCCCAGGTCTCCAGCTACAACCTGGCGACGAGCGTGGCGATGACCCTGTACCACTGGAGCCTCGGCGGGTCCTAGGCCTCCCGGCGCACCTCGACCACCCGGAACCGGTTGGCGACGAACGCCCCGTCGCACAAAGCGGAGTTGGCCGCCGGGTTGCCCCCCGAACCGTGGAAGTCGGAGAACGCGGCCGTCTGGTTGACGTAGACCCCGCCCACGAGGTTCAGCGACAACTGGGCCGCCTCCTCCAGGCAGACCTCCTGGACGGCCTGCTCGACCTCCTCGTCGGTGGTGTACGCGCCGACCGTCATGGCGCCCTTCTCGCGAATCGTCCGGCGCAGCAATTCGACCGCGTCGGAAGCCGAGTCCACCGCCACGGCGAAGGACACCGGCCCGAAGCACTCGCTCATGTAGGCGGCCTCGTCGTCCGGCTTGGCGCCGTCCAGCTTGACGAGGACGGGGGTGCGGGCGACCGCGCCCGGGAACTCCGGGTTGGCGATCTCCCGCGACGCCAGGGCGACTTCTCCCAGCCCCGCCGCGGCCTCCAGGCGCGCCTTCACGTCCGGGTTGACGATCGCGCCCAGCAGGGCGTTCGCGCGCGCGTCGTCGCCGAGGAGGCCGTCGATGGAGCGGGCTAGGTCGGCGACCACCTCGTCGAAGGTCTTGGGGCCCTCGTCGGTGCGGATGCCGTCCCGGGGGATCAGCAGGTTCTGCGGGGTCGTGCACATCTGGCCGCTGTACAGCGACAACGAGAAGGCCAGGTTGGCGAGCATCCCCTTGTAGTCGCCGGCCGACTCCACGAGCACCGAGTTGACGCCGGCCTTCTCGGTGTAGACCTGTGCCTGACGGGCGTTGGCCTCGAGCCAGTCACCGAATGCCGTCGAGCCGGTGTAGTCGATGATCCGGATCTCCGGGCGTGTGGCCAGGGTCTTCGCGATGCCCTCGGCGGGGCGTTCGGCGGTGAGCGCCACCAGGTTCGGGTCGAAGCCGGCCTCGCTCAGGACGTCCCGCGCGACCCGGACCGTGAGCGCGAGCGGCAGCACCGCGCGCGGGTGGGGCTTCACCAGGACCGCGTTGCCGGTGGCCAGGGAGGCGAACAGGCCCGGATAGCCGTTCCACGTCGGGAAGGTGTTGCAGCCGATGACAAGGGCGATGCCCCGGGGGACCGGCGTGAACTGCTTGGTGAGCGCGAGCGGTTCGCGCTTGCCCTGCGGCTTGGTCCACTCCGCGGTGTCGGGTGTGCGGACCTGCTCCACGTACGCGTACGCCACCGCCTCCAGGCCGCGGTCCTGCGCGTGCGGGCCGCCGGCCTGGAACGCCATCATGAACGCCTGGCCGCTGGTGTGCATGACCGCGTGGGCGAACTCGTGGGTCCGGTCGCTGATCCGCTTGAGGATCTCCAGGCACACCACCGCGCGGATCTCCGCGCCCGCGTCCCGCCACGCCTTCTGGCCCGCCTTCATCGCGGGCAGCAGCACGTCCACGTCCGCGTGCGGGTACTCGACGCCCAGCTCGATGCCGTACGGCGAGACCTCGCCGCGCACGAAGTCGTCCGTGCCGGGCTGGCCGAGGTCGAGGCGGGTGCCCAGGAGGGCGTCGAAGGCGGCCTTGCCCGCCGCCATGTCGAGGCTGCCCTGCTCGCCGTAGGCCTTGGGATGCTCCGGGTGCGGGGACCAGTACGCGCGGGTGCGGATCGCTTCGAGCGCCTGGTCGAGGGTCGGCCGGTGCTTGGCGATCAGCTGGTGGACGGTCAGTTCGGCGGCCATGCGGGACCAACTCCTCGTCTTTCGAACTCTTCGTCGAGCTCATGACCTGGGCAGAAACATGGGCAGGAACAGCCGGACAGAGTTAGAGTAACCGAACGATCGGTCGGGACAAGGGGGTCCGCCGCATCTGTGGAAAACCCCGTGCGGGAGGATCGCGCACATGACAGGACTCGACCTCAGCAGCCCCGTGGCCGTTGTCGGCACCGGCACCATGGGCCAGGGCATCGCCCAGGTCGCGCTGGTCGCCGGACATCGTGTACGGCTCTACGACGCCGCCCCCGGCCGTGCCCGGGAGGCGGCCGACGCGATCGGTGCCCGCCTTGACCGGCTCGTCGAGAAGGACCGGCTCACCGCCGCCGACCGGGATGCGGCGCGCGCCCGTCTCGCGGCCGCGGAGCACCTCACCGACCTCGCGGACTGCACCCTGGTCGTCGAGGCCGTCCTGGAGCGACTGGACGTCAAACAGCAGCTCTTCCGGGAGCTGGAGGACATCGTGGTCGAGGACTGTCTGCTCGCCACGAACACCTCCTCCCTGTCGGTGACGGCCATCGCCGGCGCCCTGCGCCACCCGGGCCGCTTCGTGGGCCTGCACTTCTTCAACCCCGCCCCGCTGCTGCCGCTGGTCGAGGTCGTCTCCGGGTTCGCCACCGACGTCTCCTCGGCCACGCGCGCGTACGAGACGGCACGCGCGTGGGGCAAGACGCCGGTCGCCTGCGCCGACACCCCGGGCTTCATCGTCAATCGCATCGCGCGGCCCTTCTACGCCGAGGCCTTCGCGGTCCACGAGGCCCAGGGGGCAGAGCCCGCCACCATCGACGCGGTCATGCGCGAGTGCGGTGGCTTCAAAATGGGCCCGTTCGAGCTGACCGACCTGATCGGGCAGGACGTCAACGAGTCCGTGACGCACTCCGTGTGGCGGGCCTTCTTCCAGGACGTGCGCTTCACGCCCTCGCTGGCCCAGCAGCGTCTGGTCGAGTCGGGCCGGCTCGGCCGCAAGAGCGGACAGGGCTGGTACGACTACACCGACGGCGCCGAGCGCGACGAGCCGCACACCGCGGAGCCGGCCCAGCCGCCCGCGTACGTCGTCGCCGAGGGCGACCTGGGCCCCGCGTCCGAACTGCTCGCCCTGATCCGCGAGGCGGGCATCCCGGTCCGCGAGGACGAGGAGGACCACGGCACCCGGCTGGTCCTGCCGAGCGGCGGACAGCTCGCCCTCGCCGACGGGCAGACCTCGGTGGAGTTCCGGGACGTCGTCTACTTCGACCTCGCCCTCGACTACCGCAGGGCCACGCGCATCGCGCTGTCCGCCTCCCAGGACACCTCGCAGCAGACCCTCGCCGAGGCCACCGGGCTCTTCCAGGCGCTCGGGAAGGACGTCAGCGTCATCGGTGACGTGCCCGGCATGATCGTCGCCCGCACGGTCGCCCGCATCGTCGACCTCGCGCACGACGCCGTCGCCAAGGGCGTGGCCACCAAGGAGGACATCGACACCGCGATGCGGCTCGGGGTGAACTATCCCCTCGGCCCGTTCGAGTGGAGCCGCAGGCTCGGCCGCAACTGGGCGTACGCCCTCCTCGACGACCTGCACATGCGCGACCCCTCCGGGCGGTACGCGCCCTCGCTCGCGCTGTACCGCCACGCGTACGCCTCCGACAAGCGGGAGGGCAGTACCTCATGACGACCGCCAAGCGGGACACATACACCCCGGAGACGCTGCTGTCCGTCGCCGTGCAGATCTTCAATGAGCGCGGCTACGACGGAACCTCCATGGAGCACCTCTCAAAGGCGGCCGGTATCTCCAAGTCGTCGATCTACCACCATGTGTCGGGCAAGGAGGAGCTCCTGCGCCGGGCCGTCAGCCGGGCCCTGGACGGCCTCTTCGGGATCCTCGACGAGGAGCACGCGCGCGTGGGCCGTGCCTCCGCCCGCCTGGAGTACGTCGTGCGGCGCATGGTCGAGGTGCTGATCGCCGAACTCCCGTACGTCACCCTGCTGCTGCGCGTGCGCGGAAACACCGGCACCGAGCGCTGGGCCCTGGAGCGCCGCCGTGACTTCGACCACCGGGTCGCCGAGCTCCTGAAGGCGGCGGCCGCGGACGGCGACGTACGCGACGACGTGGAGGTACGCCTCGCGACCCGCCTGGTCTTCGGCATGATCAACTCCATAGTGGAGTGGTACCGCCCCGACGGACGCGGGATGAACGAACGCGAAGTCGCCGACGCGGTCGTGCAGTTGGTGTTCTCCGGGCTGCGCGAACAGTCCTGACGTCAGCCCTGCGGTTCCAGGTCCTCCTCCTCGAAGACCAGGAGGGTGCGGGTGCTGAGGACCTCCGGGATCGCCTGGAGGCGGGTCAGGACCAGCTCGCGCAGGGATCTGTTGTCGGGCGTGTGGACGAGGAGCAGCACGTCGAAGTCCCCGCCGACCAGCGCGATGTGGGAGGCCCCGGGCAGCTGTCTGAGCTGTTCCCGGACCGTTCGCCAGGAGTTCTGGACGATCTTCAGGGTGATGTACGCCGAGGTGCCCTGGCCCGCGCGCTCGTGGTTGACGCGGGCCCCGAAGCCGCGGATGACGCCGTCCTCGACGAGCCGGTTGATCCGCGCGTAGGCGTTGGCGCGCGAGACGTGCACCCGTTCGGCGACCGACCTTATCGACGCGCGGCCGTCCGCCTGGAGCATCTGGAGGATGTCCTGATCGATGGCGTCGAGCGGACGCGGGGGCGGGAGGGGGGCGCCGCTCTCCGGGCCTTCGGCCATTTGTTCAGATGCCATGTCCCCCCGCCTCCGTGTCATGGACGTACTGCGTTCATTGGAGGTTGTGGAGAACCGTTTGTCCACAGCCTGAGGGGGCCGGTAGCCAAAATGTGCCGACGACCGAACAATCGGTAGGTGAGGCGCCTCACACCCGTGGTGCGCCACCAGCCGCTCCCACGAGGAGATGCCGTCATGACAGTCATGGAGCAGCGGGGCGCGTACCGGCCATCGCCGCCGCCCGCATGGCAGCCCCGCACGGACCCCGCGCCCCTGCTGCCCGACGCGGAGCCACGACGCGTCCTCGGCACCGACGCGGCCGCGAAGGCCGACCCGGCCCTGTTGCGCCGCCTGTACGCCGAGCTGGTGCGCGGCCGCCGCTACAACACGCAGGCCACCGCCCTCACCAAGCAGGGCCGCCTGGCGGTCTACCCCTCCAGCACCGGACAGGAGGCCTGCGAGGTCGCCGCCGCGCTGGCCCTGCAGGACCGCGACTGGCTCTTCCCCAGCTACCGCGACACCCTCGCCGCCGTCGCCCGCGGCCTGGACCCCGTCCAGGCACTGACCCTCCTGCGCGGCGACTGGCACACCGGCTACGACCCGCGCGAACACCGCGTGGCCCCCCTGTGCACCCCGCTCGCCACCCAGCTCCCGCACGCCGTCGGCCTCGCGCACGCCGCCCGCCTCAAGGGCGACGACGTGGTCGCGCTCGCCATGGTCGGCGACGGCGGCACCAGCGAGGGCGACTTCCACGAGGCGCTGAACTTCGCCGCCGTGTGGCAGGCCCCGGTGGTCTTCCTGGTCCAGAACAACGGCTTCGCCATCTCCGTCCCGCTCGCCAAGCAGACCGCGGCCCCGACGCTGGCCCACAAGGCCGTCGGCTACGGCATGCCCGGGCGCCTGGTCGACGGCAACGACGCGGCCGCCGTGCACGAGGTCCTCAGCGCCGCCGTACGCCACGCGCGTGGGGGCGGCGGACCCACCCTGGTGGAGGCGATCACCTACCGCGTGGACGCCCACACCAACGCCGACGACGCGACCCGCTACCGAGGCGACGCCGAGGTCGAGACCTGGCGCGGGCACGACCCGATCGCCCTCCTGGAACACGAGCTGACCGAGCGCGGCCTGATCGACGAGGACGGCATCGAGGCCGTGCGCCAGGACGCCGAGGAGTTCGCCGCCGGACTGCGCGAGCGCATGAACCAGGACCCGGTCCTCGACCCCATGGACCTGTTCGCCCATGTCTATGCCGAGCCCACCCCGCAACTGCGCGAACAGCAGGCCCAGCTGCGGGCCGAGCTCGAGGCCGAGCACGACTCTCACGGGGGTGCGCACCGATGACCACCGTCGCCCTCAAGCCGGCCACCATGGCGCAGGCCCTCACGCGCGCGCTGCGCGACGCGATGGCGGCCGACCCCACCGTGCACGTCATGGGCGAGGACGTCGGCACCCTCGGCGGTGTCTTCCGGGTCACCGACGGGCTCGCCAAGGAGTTCGGCGAGGACCGCTGCACGGACACCCCGCTCGCCGAGGCGGGCATCCTCGGCACGGCCGTCGGCATGGCGATGTACGGGCTGCGGCCGGTCGTGGAGATGCAGTTCGACGCCTTCGCGTACCCGGCGTTCGAGCAGCTGATCAGTCATGTGGCGAAGATGCGCAACCGCACGCGCGGGGCGATGCCGCTGCCGATCACCATCCGGGTCCCCTACGGCGGGGGCATCGGCGGGGTCGAGCACCACAGCGACTCCTCCGAGGCGTACTACATGGCGACGCCGGGGCTCCACGTCGTCACGCCCGCGACCGTCGCCGACGCCTACGGCCTGATGCGCGCCGCCATCGCCTCCGACGACCCGGTCGTCGTCCTGGAGCCCAAGCGGCTGTACTGGTCGAAGGACTCCTGGAACCCGGACGATCCCCGAACCGTTGAACCGATAGGCCGCGCGGTGGTGCGGCGCCCCGGCCGGAGCGCCACACTCATCACGTACGGCCCGTCGGTACCCGTGTGCCTCGAAGCCGCCGAGGCCGCGCGGGAGGAGGGGTGGGACCTCGAAGTCGTCGACCTGCGCTCACTGGTGCCGTTCGACGACGACACGGTCTCGGCCTCGGTACGGCGGACCGGACGAGCGGTCGTCGTGCACGAGTCGGGCGGGTTCGGCGGACCGGGCGGGGAGATCGCGGCCCGGGTCACGGAGCGCTGCTTCCACCATCTGGAGGCGCCGGTGCTGCGCGTGGCCGGGTTCGACATCCCCTACCCGCCGCCGATGCTGGAGCGTCATCATCTGCCCGGCGTGGACCGGATCCTGGACGCCGTGGGGCGTCTGCAGTGGGAGGCGGAGAGCTGATGGCGCAGGTGCTGGAGTTCAGGCTGCCGGATCTCGGCGAAGGCCTGACCGAGGCGGAGATCGTCCGCTGGCTGGTGGAGGTCGGCGACGTCGTCGCGGTCGACCAGCCGGTCGTCGAGGTCGAGACGGCCAAGGCGATGGTCGACGTCCCGTGCCCCTACGCCGGCGTCGTCACGGCCCGTTTCGGCGAGGAGGGCAGCGAGCTCCCGGTGGGGGCACCGCTGATCACGGTGGCGGTCGGGGCGGCGGCCCCCGGCGGTTCGACGGAGGCCTCCGGTGGTTCGGCGGGGGGCTCGGGCAACGTACTGGTCGGGTACGGCACCTCGGAGGCACCCGCGCGGCGGCGGAGGGTACGGCCGACACCCGCCGTGCCCGCGGCCGCGAACGGCCGGAGCGTCGCCGCCGAGCCGGTTGAGGAGCCGGACGGCGGGCCCCGGGCGCAGACGGCCGGACGGGACGTGTCCAGGGCGGTGGCGACCGGACGGGTGGAGGAGTCCGGTGCGCCCGCGGCCGGTCGGGCCGGTGCGCCCGAGGCCGTGGTGGACGGGCCCGTTCCCGTGATCTCGCCCCTGGTGCGCCGGCTCGCGCGCGAGAACGGCCTCGACCTCAAGGAGCTCACCGGCTCCGGCCCGGACGGACTGATCCTGCGGGCGGACGTCGAGTACGCCCTGCGGGCCGCCGCCGTACAGACGCGTACGGCTCCCGTACCGGCCGCCACCCCGGCGACAGCCCCAGCGACGACCCCCGGAGGGACCCGCGTCCCCCTCAAGGGCGTCCGGGGCGCCGTGGCCGACAAGCTCTCGCGGAGTCGGACCGAGATCCCCGACGCCACCTGCTGGGTGGACGCCGACGCGACGGAACTGATGCGCGCGCGTGCCGCGATGAACGCGACCGGCGCTCCGAAGATCTCCCTGCTCGCGCTGCTCGCCCGGATCTGCACCGCCGCCCTCGCCCGTTTCCCCGAGCTCAACTCCACCGTGGACATGGCGGCCAGGGAGATCGTGCGACTGGACGCCGTGCATCTGGGGTTCGCCGCGCAGACCGAGCGGGGACTGGTCGTACCGGTCGTGAAGGACGCGCACGCGCGGGACGCCGAGTCGCTGTCCGTGGAGTTCGCCCGGCTGACCGAGGCGGCCCGCACCGGCACCCTCACCCCCGCGGAACTCACCGGCGGCACCTTCACGTTGAACAACTACGGCGTGTTCGGCGTCGACGGCTCCACGCCGATCATCAACCACCCCGAGGCCGCCATGCTCGGCGTCGGCCGCATCGTCCCCAAGCCGTGGGTGCACGAGGGCGAGCTGGCGGTGCGCCAGGTCGTCCAGCTCTCGCTCACCTTCGACCACCGGGTGTGCGACGGCGGCACCGCGGGCGGATTCCTGCGGTATGTGGCGGACTGCGTGGAACAGCCGGCGGTCCTGCTGCGCACCCTGTGACCGCGGCGCGCCCCGGGCCGCTGCCTGGAGCAGCGTGGTGTCATCCGCGGGTACGCGCGGTGGTCGACCCCGAGGCGGTAGGCCCTGCCGTCGCACCCGCTGGTGCACGGCCGAGGTGGACAGGCCCGTGTCCTTGCCCAGATCCGGCACGCCGCGGTCGCGGCGCCGGCACCCGTACGGCGCGATCGCGGCGCCGCCGCACGTTCCCTGTGATCGCGGCGGCACGCATACTCGGGGGGTGACCTCGTACGAGCCCTCGCGCGATCCAGGCGCCGGTCCGGTGTACGACGTGGTGGTGCTCGCCGGGGGCGCCGCCCGGCGGCTCGGCGGCGCGGACAAGCCCGGTGTGCGGGTGGGGGGACGCGCCCTGCTCGACCGTGTCCTCGCCGCCTGCGCGGACGCCGGCACCACCGTCGTCGTCGCCGACCCCCGCCCCACAGCCCGGCCGGTCACCTGGGCCCGCGAGGACCCGCCCGGCGGCGGCCCGCTGGCCGCCCTGGACGCCGGTCTGCGACACACCACGGCGCGGTACGTCCTGGTGCTCTCCGCCGACCTGCCCTTCCTCCAAGAGGGCACCGCACGGCTGCTGCTGACCGTCCTGCGCACGGGCGGCGCCGACGGCGTGCTGCTCACCGACGCCGACGGCCGCGACCAGCCGCTGGTGGCCGCGTACCGCGCGACCTCGCTGCGCCACGAACTCGCCGCGCTCACCAAGGAGCACGGCGCTCTCTCCGGCCTTCCGCTGCGCCGGCTGACCGCCGCGCTCGACCTCACCCGCGTCCCCGACCCCGTCGCGTCCTTCGACTGCGACACCTGGGACGACATCGCCACCGCCAGGGCACGCATCAGGGAGCATGGGCACGTGTTGGATGAATGGATTTCCGCAGTCAAGGACGAACTGGGCATCGACCTCGACGTCGACACCGGCGTGCTGCTCGACCTCGCCCGTGACGCCGCACACGGCGTGGCCAGGCCCGCGGCACCACTGACGACGTTCCTCGTCGGCTACGCCGCGGCGCGTGCAGGCGGTGGTCCCGAGGCCGTCGCCGAGGCCTCCCGCAAGGCCGCGGCCCTGGCCCTGCGCTGGGCCGACGAGGCCGACGGCGACACCGCCGCCACGCCCGACGGGGGCCCCGACACCCGCCCGGACGCCGGATGACCGCCCGGTCCCTGCGCAGCGGCGAGAACGCCGAGGACGCCGACGAGTTCGACGTCGAGGAGGCGCTGGCGCTGGTGAAGGAAGACAACGGTGCCGCCCACCATGCCCCGGCACCCCCGCCCCAGGGCTCCGGCCGCGCGCCCGAACCGCACGCCCACCACAAGGCGACCCCCTGGACCGAGGCCCGCGCCACGGCCGCCCGGGCCGCCCGTGCCGTGAGCCGCAACGCCCGCCGCGCCCCCGTCTCCGTACGGCTCGAGGACGCCCTCGGTCTCACCCTGGCCGCCCCCCTCGACGCCCTCACCGACCTCCCCTCCTTCAACACCTCAGCCATGGACGGCTGGGCGGTCGCGGGACCCGGCCCCTGGGCCGTGCGGGACGAGGGGGTACTGGCCGGACACGCCGAGCCCGCGCCCCTCACCGACGGCGAGGCGGCCCGGATCGCCACCGGCGCGCGCATCCCCCCGGACACCACCGCCGTCCTGCGCAGCGAGCACGGACAGACCGACGAGAAGGGCAGGTTGCACGCCACCCGGGAGGTCGTCCACGGCCAGGACATCCGCCCGCGCGGACAGGAGTGCCGCAGCGGGGACCAGCTCCTGCCGCCCGGCGCAATCGTCACCCCGGCCGTCCTCGGCCTTGCCGCGGCCGCCGGATACGACACCCTCGCCGCTGTCCCCCGCCCCCGCGTCGACGTCCTCGTCCTCGGCGACGAGTTGCTCACCGAGGGCGCTCCGCGCGACGGCCTGATCCGGGACGCGCTCGGGCCGATGCTCCCGCCCTGGCTGCGCGCGCTCGGCGCCGAGGTCACCGCCGTACGCCGGCTCGGTGACTCCGCCGCGGCCCTGCGCAAGGCCGTCACCGGCTCCGATGCCGACGTGATCGTCACGACCGGCGGCACCGCGGCCGGACCCGTCGACCACGTCCACCCCGTTCTTGGCCATATCGGCGCCGAGCTCCTGGTCGACGGCGTCAAGGTGCGCCCCGGCCACCCCATGCTGCTGGCCCGCACCAAGGAGAACCAGCACCTCATCGGCCTGCCCGGCAATCCTCTGGCGGCGGTCTCCGGCCTGCTCACGCTCGCCGAGCCGCTGCTGCGCACCCTGGCCGCCCGCCCGGCCCCGGAGCCGTACACGCTGCCCTTGCGGGACGAGGCCCACGGTCATCCGTACGACACCCGGCTCGTCCCGGTCGTCCTGCGCGGTGACAGTGCGGTCCCGCTGCACTACAACGGCCCGGCCATGCTGCGGGGCATCGCGGCAGCCGACGCCCTCGCCGTCGTACCGCCCGGGGGTGCCCGGCCGGGGCAGGAGGCCGAACTGCTCGATCTGCCCTGGGCATCCGCCGGGATCGGGGTGTGTTTCACGTGAAACTTCCGGGCCATGACGCGATCGCCCGCCAGGCGGACGAGCATCTCGTGACCCACAAGGTGAAGCTGCCGCGCAAGGTGGTGGAGCACCCGTTCCGCCAGGTCGCCAAGCGGGTCCTGATGGCGCTGCTGGTCCTCGCAGCGACCGCCCTGATCGTCTACGCCGACCGCGACGGGTACAACGACAACTCCGACCGGTCCGTCGACTTCCTCGACGCCTGGTACTACGCGACCGTCACCCTCTCCACCACCGGATACGGCGACATCACCCCGGTCAGCGATGCCGCCCGGCTCACCAACATCTTCGTCATCACTCCCCTGCGCGTGCTGTTTCTGATCATCCTGGTCGGCACGACGCTCGAAGTCCTCACCGAACGCACCCGGGAGGAGTGGCGGCTCAACCGCTGGAGGTCCACCTTGCGCGACCACACCGTCGTCGTCGGCTTCGGCACCAAGGGACGGTCGGCGATCCAGACCGTCTGCGCGACGGGTCTGAAGAAGGAGCAGGTCGTGGTGGTCGACCCCAGCGGCAAGGCGATCGACGCCGCCACCGCCGACGGCTATGCGGGAATCATCGGGGACGCCACACGCAGTGAGGTGCTCATGCGCGCCGAGGTGCACAGGGCACGGAAGATCATCATCGCCACCCAGCGCGACGACACGGCCGTCCTCGTGACCCTGACCGCCCGACAGCTCAACAAGGGCGCCAAGATCGTGGCCGCCGTGCGCGAGGAGGAGAACGCGCCGCTGCTCAAGCAGTCCGGTGCCGACGCGGTCATCACCAGCGCCAGCGCGGCCGGCCGGCTCCTCGGTCTTTCGGTGCTCAGCCCCGCCGCCGGCATGGTGATGGAGGACCTCATCCAGCAGGGCAGCGGGCTCGACATCGTCGAACGGCCGGTCATAAAGGCCGAGGTGGGAAGGAAGCCGAGGGAGACGGACGACCTGGTGGTGAGCGTTGTGCGCGGGCACCGGGTGCTCGGCTACGACGATCCGGCCATCGGGACGCTGGAGCTGACGGACCGACTGATCACGATCGTGCGCGCGACGCCGGGCACCCAGGTGGCACCCGACGCACGCCCGCTGCCTCCGATGCCCTCGCAGTGATCACTTGCGGTTGTAGAGCCGCATGGTGACCGGTCCGAAGACCGCGACGAACAGGCCCGCCCACGCCAGCGACCAGGCGATCTCGTCGGTGGGCCAGTCGCCCGCCATCAACCCGCGCACGGCCGAGGACAGATGGGTGATCGGGCTGTTGTTGACGAAGGCCTGGAGCCAGCCCGGCATCGTGCGAGGGTCGACGAAGACGTTGGACAGGAAGGTCAGCGGGAAGATCACCATCATGCTGACGCCCATCACCGACTTCTCGGTGCGCAGCAGCAGCCCGAACATCGTCCAGATCCACGAGAAGGCGAACGAGAACACGACGAGAAGGGCGATCCCGGCGACCACCCCGGCGACGCCGCCGTCCGGACGGTAGCCGAGGATCACACCGACGGTGAGCATCACGACGGACGCGATCGTGTAGCGCAGGGCATCGCCGAGCAGATAACCGACCATCACCGACGGCCGCCAGATCGGCAGCGTGCGGAACCGGTCGAAGACGCCCTTCTCGATGTCGGTGTTCACCGAGACACCGGTGTACATCGTGATCATCACGACCGACATCACCAGGATGCCCGGCAGCAGGAACTGGATGTACTCCTTCGGGGACCCGGCCAGGGCGCCCCCGAACAGGTACGTGTACATCAGCACCATCATGATCGGGAACGCGGTGACGTCGAAGAGCTGCTCCGGCACATGCTTGATCTTGAGGATCGCCCGCCAGCCGAAGGTCAGCGAGGCCGACAGGGCGCTCGGGCGCGGCGGACGCTCCCCGGTGACCAGCAGCGCGGCCAGCGACTCCGCGCTGACGGGGGCGAGGTCCTGGGCCTCGGTCTGTGTCGCGGTGCTCATGCCGCCACCTCGTCCTTGTCGTCGCGGGAGTCGCGGGAGTCGCGGGAGTCGCGGGCCTCGTGCGTGTCGTGTCCGGTAAGGGCGAGGAAGACCTCGTCCAGGCTGGGCTGGCCCAGCGAGAAGTTGTCGACGGTGATCCCGGTGCGGGCCAGTTCGGCGAGGGCGCGCGAGGCCTGCTCGGCGGCCGTGTCACCGGCTGCCGTGGCGAGCCGGGCCGTCAGCGCGACCGAGTCGGGTTCCAGCTGCACCTGGGCGTCGAGGACCCGTCGTAGGATCTCCGCCGCCTCGGGCCGCTGCCCGCCGTCCCTGAGACGCAGATGCACGGTCCCGGCGCCCACCGAGGCCTTCAGCTCGCCCTTCGTGCCCTCGGCGATCACCCGGCCGTGGTCGATGACGGCGATCCGCGAGGCCAACTGGTCGGCCTCGTCCAGATACTGCGTGGTCAGCAGCACGGTGGTGCCCTGGGCGACGACCGCGCGCACGATGTCCCAGACCTGGTTGCGGCTGCGCGGATCGAGGCCGGTGGTCGGCTCGTCGAGGAAGAGCAGTTCGGGTGTGTTGAGGATGGACGCGGCGATGTCGATACGACGCCGCATGCCGCCGGAGTAGTGCTTGACCTGCTTCCCGGCCGCGTCCGAAAGACCGAAGGCGTCCAGGAGCTGGCCGGCACGCTCGCGTGCGGCCTTCTTGTGGTGGCCGAGGAGGCGGCCCAGCAGGACCAGGTTCTCGGTGCCGGTGAGGTCCTCGTCGACGGAGGCGTACTGGCCGGTGAGGCTGACCCGGCCGCGTACCTCGTCGGCCTCGCGGACGACGTCGTGGCCGAAGACGTGGGCCTCGCCGCCGTCGGGCCTGAGCAGGGTGGCGAGCATCTTCACGGTGGTGGTCTTGCCGGCGCCGTTCGGGCCGAGGACGCCGTAGACCGTGCCGGCCGGCACGGCGAGGTCGACTCCGTCGACGGCCCTGGTCTCGCCGAACGTCTTCACCAGGCCCGCCGTTTCGATGGCCAGGGCTGACGTGTGCTGGCTCATGGTCGGGTTTCCTTCCGCGTACATGGGCTACGCATGGGGAGACCTTTACCGTCGCGCAAACTCATCGGTCGTGCACGGGCTTTTCCGGGCGGGGAGTAGCGTCGGGCGCATGCATGCGATCACGATTCCCGAACCCGGTGGGCCCGAGGCGCTGGTCTGGAGCGAGGTGCCGGATGCCGTGGCCGGCGAGGGCGAGGTGCTGGTCGAGGTGGTGGCCGGCGCCGTCAACCGCGCCGACATCCTGCAACGGCAGGGCTTCTACAACCCCCCGCCCGGCGCCTCCCCCTACCCCGGCCTGGAATGCTCCGGACGGATCGCCGAGATCGGCCCCGGTGTCTCCGGCTGGGCCGTCGGCGACGAGGTGTGCGCGCTGCTCGCGGGCGGCGGCTACGCAGAGAAGGTCGCCGTACCGGCCGGACAGCTGCTGCCCGTGCCCAAGGGCCTCGACGCGAAGCGGGCGGCCGCGCTGCCCGAGGTGGTCTGCACGGTCTGGTCGAACGTCTTCATGGTCGCCCACCTGCGCCCCGGCGAGACCCTGCTGGTGCACGGCGGCTCCAGCGGCATCGGCACGATGGCGATCCAGCTCGCCAAGGCCGTGGGCGCCAAGGTCGCGGTGACCGCGGGCACGCCGGAGAAGCTGGACCGCTGCGCCGAGCTCGGCGCGGACATCCTGATCAACTACCGGGAACAGGACTTCGTCGAGGAGGTCAGGAAGGCCACCGACGGAGCGGGCGCCGACGTCATCCTCGACAACATGGGCGCGAAGTACCTCGACCGCAACATCAACGCACTCGCCGTCAACGGACGGCTCGCGATCATCGGCATGCAGGGCGGCATCAAGGGCGAGCTGAACATCGCCACGCTGCTGAACAAGCGCGCCGCTATCAGCGCGACCTCGCTGCGGGCGCGGCCGCCGGCGGAGAAGACGGCGATCGTGGCGGCCGTACGCGAACATGTGTGGCCGCTGCTCGACGCCGGGCACATCCGTCCCGTCGTCGACCGTGAGCTGCCGATGAGCGACGCGGCCGCCGCGCACCGGGTCGTCGAGGAGAGCGGCCACATCGGTAAGGTCCTGCTGGTCGCGCCGTAGGCGTTCCGGCGTTTTCGGTACGGCCCTACCCGCGCCGTATCCGCAGCGCGAACAGGCCGAGCCCGAGCCCCAGTCCGACCAGCACCAGCCCGGTGCCGAGCGGCAGGATGAACACCTTGGGCGCGGCCGCGGGCCGCTGCGCGGGCCGTGACGGTGCAAGGGCGGTCCGCGGGGGCGGCTCCGACACGGCGGTGAGGTCACCGTCCCCGGCATCGGTCTTCCCGGCATGGGTCCCCCCGGAGTCCGTGCCCTCGCCGTCCACGTCCTCCTCCACCGGCTCCTCCCGCCGTCCCGGCCGCTCCCGCCCTTCACCCGCACGGCTTCCGGCGCGGGAGGGGGTTGCGGCAGAGGGGGAGGGAGCGAGGGAGGCCGAGGGTGAGGCGCGCTTCGGGCCATGGCCCCGCGGGGCATCCGAGGGTCCGGCGGGTGGGGAGGGTGCCGTGCTCGTGGCGGGGTGCCGCGGTCCGTGAGCCTCGACCGCGCTCGACGGGGTGTCGGAGGGGGAGGCCGACGAGCTCGGGGTGGTGCGCGGCGGGGTCCCGGTGCTGAGGGACCAGTCGGTCCTCCGCAGCGGCCGGTGGGCGGGTGGCAGGGTCGGGGACCGCGGCTCGGTGAAGGAGGGTGACGCGCTCGCGGCGCCGCGCGGGCGCCCCGAGCTGGTCGGGCCTGCCGAGGTGAGGGGGTGCAGCTCGGCGCCGTAGGCCTGAGGGGTCCCGTACGGCAGGCCGCCCTGCGGCAGGACGACGGCGCTCGAGCCCACCACGATCGCCAGTACCGTCGCACGTAGCCAGGGAGTCACGGGACAAGACTGGCACTCAGTCAGGAAACCGGCATTCCGGGCGGAGCCATGGGGGCGATCCGTTCCGCGGACGGTGGATCAGCGCATAGCGGGGGCACCTCACTGGTGACATGTACGGGTGCGAGAGAATGGCGGCATGGAGATGCCGAGGAACGAAGGTTCGCCGGAAAGTCCCCAGATCCTGGTCGTGGGCCAGGACGGGATGGCGCTGGGCGGCGGGGGTGACGACGACTCCCGCGAGGTTCCGGTCACGGAGATGGTCGAGCAGCCCGCGAAGGTCATGCGGATCGGCAGCATGATCAAGCAGCTGCTCGAAGAGGTGCGCGCGGCTCCTCTCGACGAGGCCAGCCGGGCGCGGCTCAAGGAGATCCACGCCAGCTCGGTGAAGGAGCTGGAGGACGGTCTGGCCCCGGAACTCGTGGAGGAGCTGGAGCGGCTCTCCCTGCCCTTCAACGAAGACGTGACCCCGAGTGATGCGGAACTGCGCATCGCCCAGGCCCAGTTGGTGGGCTGGCTCGAGGGTCTCTTCCACGGGATCCAGACCACGCTGTTCGCCCAGCAGATGGCCGCGCGGGCCCAGCTGGAGCAGATGCGCCGTGCGCTGCCCCCGGGCGTCGGCGGCCATGAGGAAGGTGTCGACCCGCGGGCCGGCGGCCGCTCGGGCGGACCGTACCTGTAACCCCCGACCTGGGAAGGGCCCGGCAGCCGACGCTGCCGGGCCCTTCATGTCGCCGGTGGGAAACGCTCGTACGGGTTCTTCTTCCGGGCGAGGTCCGTGCCGGGTCGGCGTGCCGGGGAGCGGCGGGCGTGACCTTGGCCACGGAGTCCCGCTCCGGGCCGCCCGTCCCCCGCGGAAGCGAGGTGCCCGTTCCGTGACCGTACGCGAAAGAAAGGTCGCGCGGGCGTTACAGGTGCCCTACGGCCGGTACACAGGATTTGCACGCCGAGACGTAGTACAGGTTTGATGGCCGGTCCGTCTCGGGCCGGTCCCCGGGCTCATCCCGGACCGGCGGCTTGCGTGAAGGCTGTAGCGTGGCCGACGGAGACCGTGACAACACCGCGCGCACCGCGGGCAGAAACGACGGCGAGGACCGATGGCACAGCAGCAGCGCGCTCAGGGCCCGTCCGACCCCGAGGCGACTGGCGGCGGAATGTCAGATGCGCCGGAGCTGTGGGGTAACGGCGGACTGGTGGGGGACGGCCGATATCGGCTGACCCGCAGACTCGGCCGGGGCGGTATGGCCGAGGTGTTCGCGGCCGAGGACGTACGGCTCGGCCGCACCGTGGCCGTCAAGCTGTTGCGCGCCGATCTCGCCGAGGACCCGACCTCCAAGGCCCGCTTCACGCGCGAGGCCCAGTCCGTGGCCGGTCTCAACCACCACGCGATCGTCGCCGTGTACGACTCCGGCGAGGACTTCGTGGGCGGCCAGTCGGTGCCGTACATCGTCATGGAGATCGTCGAGGGACGGACGATCCGGGATCTCCTCCTCAACGCCGAGGCGCCCGGTCCCGAGCAGGCCCTGATCATCGTCTCCGGGGTCCTGGAAGCGCTCGCCTACTCGCACCAGCACGGCATCGTGCACCGTGACATCAAGCCGGCGAACGTGATCATCACGCACAACGGCGCCGTCAAGGTCATGGACTTCGGCATCGCCCGCGCCCTGCACGGCGCGTCCACGACGATGACGCAGACCGGCATGGTCATGGGCACCCCGCAGTACCTCTCCCCGGAGCAGGCCCTCGGCAAGGCGGTCGACCACCGCTCCGACCTGTACGCCACGGGGTGTCTGCTGTACGAACTCCTCGCATTGCGGCCGCCGTTCACCGGCGAAACCCCGCTCTCCGTCGTCTACCAGCACGTCCAGGACATCCCGACGCCTCCGTCGCAGGTCTCCGACGCCGTCCCGCCGGAGCTCGACGGCCTGGTCATGCGCTCGCTGGCCAAGGAGCCGGACGACCGTTTCCAGACGGCCGAGGAGATGCGCGGACTCGTCCAGTACGGCCTGCAGATGCTGTATGACCAGGGAGGCCACACCGGCACCTGGAACACCGGCCCGGTGACGGCGCACGACGGCCGCGGCACGCCCTCCGCGGGCTTCGCGAGCACCAGCGTGCTGCCGCACCCCGGCGACTCCTCCGGCACCACCCAGATTCCGCAGCCGATCCTGCCCTCCGGCTACAGCGGCGGGGACGACGGCGGCTTCGAGGGGCACGGCAACCGGGGCAGCGGCCGCGGCAAGCTGTGGATCCTCGCCGTCCTCGCGGTGATCGCCGTCGCGGCGGGCGTCGCCCTGGCGCTCAACGGCGGCGGCGGTGGCGGGGACGGTGGCGGCACCGGCAGCTCCGTGACGCCGACCACCTCGAAGAGCACCGACGACCAGACGGCCAGCGAGACGCCGAGCGACGAGCCGACCGAGGAGGAGACCGACACCTCCACGGACAACAGCGGCAGCTCGGGCGACACCGGCTACACGCCGTCCTATACGCCGTCGTACACGCCCTCGTACACGCCGTCGCCCACGGAGACGCAGCCGTCCGAGACCGCGACGGAGCCCTCGGACACGCCGGAGCCGAGCGATACGGCGCCGGAGCCGACGGAGTCGGCGGACCCGACCGGCGGCGGCCTGGTCGGAGGTGCGGGCGGCGGCGGAGGCGGCGACTCCTGACCGCCCGCGACCCTTCGCGCGCGCGTGGCCTGGGAACGGGCGCCACGCGCGCGTGCCGTTTCCGCGACCCCTGCGTCATTCCACGAACGCGTCGCACACCGCCTCGTACTCCCGCGTCCACCACACCACCAGCGCCGACGCCGCCGGGAACTGGGAATCGGCGCGGGTGTCACCCCGCTCGTAGTGCCAGCGCAGCATCCAGAAGTCGTTGAGGCGCTCCCACCACACGCGATGCACGGCCGCCGCGAGTTCCGAGGGCGTGGCTCCCGCCGTACGCCGGTACGCGCGCGCGTACGCCCGCACCTTCGGCAGGTCGAGCGTCCCCGCGGGACGTACGAAGAAGATCGCGGCGGCGCGTACCGCCTCCTCCGCGCGGGGCTTCACGCCGAGCCGGTCCCAGTCGACGATCGCGGCGGGCGCGTCACCCCGGTAGAGCAGGTTGAAGGGGTGGAAGTCCCCGTGCACCCAGCCCACCGGCCCGCCGTGCGGAGGCCGTCGTCCCACGTGCTGTTCGAGCAGTGACCGCCGCTCCAGGAGCCGGTGCCGGGCCAGCTCGTCGAAGGAGTCGGCCGGCCGGTGTCCGCGCACACGCGCGAGGAGGTCGTCGATGAGCGCGAAGGTGGCGGCGGGGTCGGCGCCGGCGTCGACGGGGGGCGCGGTCCCGGCGTTCCGGACGTGCGGGTGACCGGCGTGCGACGTCCCGGCACGGGTGCCGTGGGTACGCGCGGCGGCATGGCCCATGGAAGCGGCGCTTTCTGCACCCGGCGCGCTCCGGCCCGCCCGCGCGCGGGGCCGGCCGTCCTGCACCCCTTCGCCCGGCGGGGCGAGGCGCCGGCCACCCGGTGTTCCGGCGCCCCACGGCGTGCGCGGCTCGCTGCCCGGGGCGCCTTCGTCGGCTCGTGCGCCGCCGACCGCCGACGCACCCTTCTCCCCCTGCCCACACCCCTCCCCCTGCCCACACCCCTCCACCGGCATCACCCGCTCCAGGCTCGCGTGCACCACCCCCAGCAGCGCCCCGAGCCGGCCGCACTGCTCGGCGGTGAGCTGGGCGCCGTGGCGATGGCGGCCCTCGATCCAGGGGTGGAGGGCGTAGGCGTGCCCGCCGACGACCGCGACGGTGCGGCCGTCGTGGCCCGGGAGGGGCGGGGCGACCGGGACGCCGAGGGCGGCCAGGCGCTGGGTGGCACCGTGCTGGCGGGCGATCGCCTCGGGGGCGGCCGTCTCGGGGTCGAAGTGGTGCTTGAGGAAGTAACGGCCGCGGGTCGTGCGGAGCCGGTAGCCGCGGTTGAGAAGGCCTTGGTCGACGGGATCGCAGGCGAGGGCGGATCCGGCGGCGTACCGGCGGAGGAGGGCGGCCAGTGGGGGCGCGTGAGGCATGAGAGGTGGTACAGGAGAGCGCGGCACGCGCCAGATGCTAGGGCACGAATCAGCACTGTGAGCTGGGCATTGTCGCGTACAGTCACAGATCGACACAGTGCGTCGCTGTCGGTCGCCTTCGGTCACGGGGCTTCTTCGCACACTCAGCAAGTCGAACGCGAATGCTCTTCCGGTGACCTGGGTCGACGGGATAACGTGCCGTTGCTCCGGCCTCCTGCAAGGCTGTGACCAGCGCCCCTTCCAGCCTTTCCCGATTTACTTGGAAATCCAAGCAAAATCGCAGGTCAAAGGGGGTTTCACAGAAATGTGGCGCACTGGGTAACGTGATTCTTGCAGGGCGCTCGCCGGGGCACCTGTCACGCCTGTTCCGGCCACGTGACACCCACCCCGTGCACGGGTGTCGGAAACAGGTGAGCCGCTTCCCCAGGCTCTGAACGAGCTGGGGGACCCCCAGCTCCCGGCAACCCCGAGGGCCGGACCGACGGAGGAGCACACGTGACCGTGGAGAGCACTGCCGCGCGCAAGCCGCGACGCAGCGCCGGGACGAGGAAGTCCCCGAGCACCAAGCCCGAACTGGTTCAGCTGCTGACGCCCGAGGGCAAGCGCGTCAAGAACGCCGAGTACGACAAGTACGTCGCCGACATCACCCCCGAAGAGCTCCGCGGCCTCTACCGCGACATGGTGCTCACCCGCCGCTTCGACGCCGAGGCCACCTCCCTGCAGCGCCAGGGCGAGCTGGGCCTGTGGGCTTCGCTGCTCGGCCAGGAGGCCGCCCAGATCGGATCGGGACGGGCGCTGCGCGACGACGACTACGTCTTCCCCACTTACCGCGAGCACGGCGTGGCCTGGTGCCGCGGGGTCGATCCGACCAACCTGCTCGGCATGTTCCGCGGGGTGAACAACGGCGGCTGGGACCCCAACGGGAACAACTTCCACCTCTATACGATCGTCATCGGCTCCCAGACGCTGCACGCCACGGGCTACGCGATGGGTGTCGCCAAGGACGGCGCCGACTCCGCGGTCATCGCCTATTTCGGCGACGGCGCCTCCAGCCAGGGCGACGTGGCCGAATCGTTCACCTTCTCCGCGGTCTACAACGCCCCGGTCGTGTTCTTCTGCCAGAACAACCAGTGGGCCATCTCCGAGCCGACCGAGAGGCAGACCCGCGTCCCGCTCTACCAGCGCGCGCAGGGCTTCGGCTTCCCCGGCGTACGGGTCGACGGCAACGACGTGCTCGCGTCGCTGGCCGTCACCAAGTGGGCCCTGGAGCGGGCTCGCGGCGGCGAGGGACCGACGCTCGTCGAGGCCTACACGTACCGCATGGGCGCCCACACCACCTCCGACGACCCGAGCAAGTACCGGGCCGACGAGGAGCGCGAGGCCTGGGAGGCGAAGGACCCGATCCTGCGCCTTCGCCGGTACCTGGAGGCCTCAAACCACGCGGAAGAGGGATTTTTCGCGGAACTGGAGACCGAGTCCGAGGCGTTGGGCAGGCGAGTGCGTGAGGCGGTCCGTGCCATGCCGGATCCGGACCGCTTCGCCCTCTTCGAGCACGCGTACGCGGACGGACACGCGCTCGTCGACGAGGAGCGGGCCGAGTTCGCCGCCTACCAGGCGTCGTTCACGGATGGGGAAGGGGCCTGATCATGGCGGAGACTGTGACGTTCACGAACATGGCACTGGCCAAGGCGATCAACGAGTCGCTCAGGCGCGCCCTGGACACCGACCCCAAGGTCCTCGTCATGGGTGAGGACGTCGGCAAGCTCGGCGGCGTCTTCCGCGTCACCGACGGCCTCCAGAAGGACTTCGGCGAGGACCGGGTCGTCGACACCCCGCTCGCCGAGTCCGGGATCGTCGGCACCGCGATCGGCCTCGCCCTGCGGGGCTACCGCCCGGTGGTGGAGATCCAGTTCGACGGCTTCGTCTTCCCGGCCTACGACCAGATCGTCACCCAGCTGGCGAAGATGCACGCGCGGTCTCTGGGCAAGGTCAAGATGCCCGTCGTCGTCCGCATCCCCTACGGCGGCGGCATCGGCGCCGTGGAGCACCACTCGGAGTCCCCCGAGGCGCTCTTCGCGCACGTGGCGGGCCTGAAGGTGGTCAGCCCCTCCAACCCCTCCGACGCGTACTGGATGATGCAGCAGGCCATCCAGAGCGACGACCCGGTGATCTTCTTCGAGCCCAAGCGCCGGTACTGGGACAAGGGCGAGGTCAACACCGAGGCGATCCCCGGCCCCCTGCACAAGGCCAAGGTGGTCCGTGAGGGCACCGACCTGACCCTGGTCGCCTACGGCCCGATGGTGAAGCTCTGCAAGGAGGTCGCCGACGCGGCCGCCGAGGAGGGCAAGTCGCTGGAGGTGGTGGACCTGCGCTCGGTCTCGCCCCTGGACTTCGACTCGATCCAGACCTCGGTGGAGAAGACCGGGCGCCTGGTGGTGGTCCACGAGGCCCCGGTGTTCTTCGGTTCGGGCGCGGAGATCGCGGCCCGGATCACGGAGCGCTGCTTCTACCACCTGGAGGCCCCGGTGCTCAGGGTGGGCGGCTATCACGCCCCCTACCCGCCGGCCCGCCTGGAGGAGGAGTACCTGCCGAGTCTGGACCGGGTACTGGATGCCGTCGACCGCTCGCTGGCGTACTGAGGAGAGGGTCGTGACGACGATGACGGAAGCGTCCGTGCGCGAGTTCAAGATGCCCGACGTGGGCGAGGGGCTCACCGAGGCGGAGATCCTCAAGTGGTATGTCCAGGCCGGTGACACGGTCACCGACGGGCAGGTGGTGTGCGAGGTGGAGACGGCCAAGGCCGCCGTCGAACTGCCCATCCCCTACGACGGGGTGGTGCGCGAGCTGCGCTTCCCCGAGGGCACCACGGTGGACGTGGGCACGGCGATCATCGCGGTGGACGTGGCGGGCGGGGCCCCCGCGGCCCCGGAGACGCCGGCCGAGGCTCCTGAAGCCTCCGCGGCTCCCGAAGCCTCCGAGGCCCCCGAGAAGAAGCAGGAGGGCCGTCAGCCCGTCCTGGTCGGCTACGGCGTGGCGGCCTCCTCGACCAAGCGCCGGCCCCGCAAGGGCCCGGAGGTTCCGGTCCAGCAGGCGTCGGTCGCGATCCAGACCGAACTGAACGGCCACGGCCCGGCCCCCACGAGCCCCGCCGCCACGAGCCCGGCCACCACCGTGCAGCCCCGCCCGCTGGCCAAGCCCCCGGTGCGCAAGCTGGCCAAGGACCTGGGCGTCGACCTGACCACGGTGACCCCGTCCGGCCCGGACGGCATCATCACCCGCGAGGACGTCCACGCGGCGGCGACCCCGGCCCAGGCCCCCGCGCCCGAGCCGGTGGTGACGCAGGCCCCGGTCACGGCCCCGGTGACCCCCACCGCGTCGTACGACGCGGCCCGCGAGACCCGCATCCCGGTCAAGGGCGTCCGCAGGGCGACGGCCGCGGCGATGGTCGGTTCGGCGTTCACGGCCCCGCACGTCACGGAGTTCGTGACGGTGGACGTGACCCGCACCCTGAAGCTGGTCGAGGAGCTCAAGCAGGACAAGGACCTCCAAGGCCTGCGGGTGAACCCCCTCCTGCTGATCGCCAAGGCCCTGCTGGTCGCGATCAAGCGCAACCCCGACATCAACGCCTCCTGGGACGAGACGAACCAGGAGATCGTCCTCAAGCACTACGTCAACCTCGGCATCGCCGCCGCCACCCCCCGCGGCCTGATCGTCCCGAACATCAAGGACGCCCACACCAAGACCCTGCCGCAACTGGCCCAAGCGCTGGGCGAACTGGTGGCCACGGCCAAGGAGGGCCGCACCAGCCCGGCCGCGATGCAGGGCGGCACCGTCACCATCACCAACGTCGGCGTCTTCGGCGTCGACACCGGCACCCCCATCCTCCCGCCGGGAGAGGCCGCGATCCTCGCCGTCGGCGCGATCAAGCTCCAGCCCTGGGTCCACAAGGGCAAGGTGAAGCCCCGCCAGGTCACCACCCTGGCGCTCAGCTTCGACCACCGCCTGGTGGACGGCGAGTTGGGCTCCAAGGTGCTGGCCGACGTGGCGGCGATCCTCGAGCAACCGAAGAAGTTGATCACCTGGGCGTGATCTGCCCGCGGTGGACACGTCGTCCCACGCTGAAGGGGCCCGTCGCTTTCGGCGACGGGCCCCTTCGTGGTCGGCGTCAGCTGATCTTCGCGTAGCCGTAGTTGATGAGCTTTTTCACGTCGGTCGTGCGGTTGGCCGCCGTGGAGGAGGTCATGACCGCGCCGATGACGGACTCGCCGTTCTTCGTGGCGGCGAAGACGAGGCAGTACTTGGAGTCGGTGCCCGAGCCGGTCTTGATGCCGAGCGTGCCGTTCCAGCCGAGCAGGGTGTTGGTGTTGGTCCAGGCACCCATGGTGCGGGTGCTGCCGGTCTTGGTGATCGTCTTCGCCGTGTACGACTTGGTCTTCACGACGGACTTGAAGGTCGAGTTCTTCATCACGTTGCGGGCGAGCAGCGTGAGGTCCTTCGGCGTCGAGGCGTTCGTACCATTGCTTATTCCGTCGAACGAGTCGAACTTCGTGTTCGCCATGCCGAGGCTCCGGGCCGTCGTGTTCATCTTCGCGATGAACGACTTGGTGCGCGCGGAGACCGTCGAGCCCGAGCCGAACTTGTCGGCCAGGGCCATCGCGGCGTCACAGCCGGACGGCAGCATCATCCCGTAGAGCAGCTGACGGACGGTCACCTTGTCGCCCACGATCAGGTGAGCGGACGAAGCGCCCTTGGAGACGATGTAGTCGCTGTACGCCTTCTTGATCGTGACCTTGGCGTCCAGGTTCAGGTTCGACTGCGACAGTACGACCTTCGCAGTCATGATCTTCGTGGTGGAAGCGGTGAGCCGCTTCGTGTTCGGCGCCTTGCTGTAGAGGGTCGAGCCGGTCACGCTGTTCATCAGGAATCCGCCCTTGGCGGTGATGGTCGGCGCCGTGAGCGCCTGCGCGGGTGCCGCGGTGAGAGCTCCGGTGGCGAGCACTGCGCCGGTCGTGATCGCGACGGCTGCGGCTCTGCGGACACGGAGGCCCTTGATGGCGGTAATCAACTGAAATACCCCGAATACGTCGAATGCCCCTGGGTGCGGCCGGGTTGGAAGGGGAAGAAAGTGGGGCCGCACGTGTGTGACACGTAAGTAGCACACAAGGTTGTGCCCCGGCTGGGGCGGGTGTGGCTTTCGCGGACGGGAGTTCCTGTCGAGGTCCGAATGCTGGAACGGGACTCACCATGCGTACGTGTTGTATCTATGCTGTGGGCATGAGCCTGGCCGTGAAACAGCCTCCCGCCGCCGATCGCGTCTACGCCCACGTCAAGCAGGGTGTCCTGGACCGCCGTTACGAGGGCGGGACCCTGCTCACCGAGGGCGAACTCGGCGAGGCCGTCGGGGTTTCCCGTACACCCGTGCGAGAGGCGCTGCTGCGTCTCGAGGTCGAGGGGCTGATCAAGCTTTACCCGAAAAAGGGGGCCCTGGTCCTGCCGGTCTCCGCGCAGGAGATCGCCGACGTCGTCGAGACCCGGCAGCTCGTCGAAGGGCACGCCGCCCGCAAGGCCGTACCGGCGTCCCCGCAGCTCATCGCGCGCCTCGAGGAACTGCTCGGGCGGCAGAAGGAGCAGGCCGCCGCCGGGGATCTGGCCGGCGCCGCCGTCACCGACCGCTGCTTCCACGCCGAGATCGTCCGCAGCGGCGGCAACGAGATCCTCAGCCGGCTCTACGACCAACTCCGCGACCGCCAGCTCAGGATGGGCGTGGCCGTGATGCACGCCCACCCGGACCGGATCACCAAGACCCTCGCCGAGCACGAGCAGATCCTTCAGGCACTGCGCTCCGGCGACGCGGAGGCGGTCGTAGGCCTGATTCACGGGCATGTCGAGTGGTTCTCCCACCTCGCCCGGGGTGAGGTCCGATGAGCAGGTCCACTCTTCCGGGTGACCGTCCCTCAGCGATGGCACCCCCAGGCGGCCGGCGCGCTATGGCCGTGTGGGGCATCGGCGTCTCCGTCTACTTCGTCGCGGTCATCTTCCGTACGTCCCTCGGAGTCGCCGGCCTCGACGCGGCCGACCGCTTCCATGTGAACGCCTCGGCGCTGTCGACCTTCTCGATCCTCCAACTCCTCGTCTACGCGGGCATGCAGATACCCGTCGGCCTGCTCGTGGACCGGCTCGGCACCAAGAAGGTGCTGACGCTCGGCGTGGTGCTCTTCACGGCGGGGCAGCTCGGCTTCGCGTTCTCACCGTCGTACGGAACGGCCCTCGCCTCGCGCGCCCTGCTCGGCTGCGGCGACGCGATGACCTTCATCAGCGTGCTGCGCCTGGGCACCCGCTGGTTCCCGGCCCGCCGCGGGCCGCTGGTCGCGCAGCTCGCCGGGCTGGCCGGCATGGCGGGCAACCTGGTCTCCACGCTGGTCCTGGCCCGGCTCCTGCACGGCATCGGCTGGACCCCGGCGTTCGCGGGCAGCTCGCTCGCGGGTGTGGTGGTGCTGGTCCTGCTGCTCCTCTTCCTCAAGGACCACCCCGAGGGGCAGGAGCCGGAGCCGTTCCCGCACCAGGGGGCGGCCTATGTACGGCGGCAGATCGCCGCGTCCTGGCGGGAGCCCGGCACCCGGCTCGGGCTGTGGGTGCACTTCACGACCCAGTTCCCGGCGATGGTGTTCCTGCTGCTGTGGGGCCTGCCGTTCCTCGTCGAGGCACAGGGGCTGTCCCGGGCGGTGGCGGGCGAACTGCTCACTCTGGTCGTGCTGTCCAACATGGTCGTCGGTCTGGTCTACGGCCAGGTCGTCGCCCGGCACCACGAGGCGCGGCTGCCGCTCGCGCTCGGGACCGTGGGGGCGACGGCGCTGCTCTGGGCGGCCACGCTGGCCTACCCCGGCGAGCGTGCGCCGATGTGGCTGCTGATCGTGCTGTGCGTGGTCCTCGGCTCGTGCGGACCGGCCTCGATGCTCGGTTTCGACTTCGCGCGGCCGGCGAACCCGCCGGAGCGGCAGGGGACCGCGTCCGGCATCACGAACATGGGCGGGTTCGTCGCGTCGATGACCACCCTGTTCGCCGTCGGGGTGCTCCTGGACGCGACCGACGACAACTACAGCGTCGCCTTCTCGTCCGTCTTCGTGCTCCAGGCGCTCGGCGTCAGCCAGATCCTGCGGCTGCGCGGGCGGGCGGCCCGGCGGGAGCGGGAGCGGCTGGTGGCGAGCCGGGTGGAGACGGTCCACGTGCCCGCCTGACCGGACATCAGCTGAACGGACGTCAGCGCATCGGGCCCGCCACACCCGCCGGGACGGAGTCCGTCACCCGCTACGGCGTCACGGTGAAGTTCCTGAGGATCGCCGACGCCAGTTCCGGGTCGCCCTCCGCCTTCACACGGTCCGTCACCGACTCCAGGGTCACCCGGCCGCAGGCCAGGCGCACGTAGGTCTCCCAGTCGAGGGTGAGGGTGGCGGCGGGACCGAGGGCGGGGGCGGTCTCCAGGGTGCCGCGGCCCTGGATGTCGACGCGTATGGTGCGCAGGAACTCGATGGGACCGTGGACGTCGAAGACGATCGCCGAGCTGCGGGGGGCGTCGGCCTTGACGGCCACTATGTCGGGGAGCGCTTCGAGCAGGACGTCCCGGGCGATGTGCGCGCCGGGGGAGTCGAGGTTGCCGGGCCGGCCGAGGGCGGTGCGCAGGTCCTGTTCGTGCACCCAGACGTTGAAGGCGTGCTGGCGCATGGAATCCGCGAGCGTCAGTTCGGTGCCCAGCGGGCCGCGCACCTTCGTGCCGGGGTCGCGGGAGTCGTTCCGCAGCTGGCGGTTGCGGCGGATGACGACGTACTCCAGCTCGGAGGTCATCTCCGGTGCCGTGTGGTGGCGGCGGACGTCGACCTGCATCTCCATGTACCGCTGGTGGTCGTTGGTGACGTGGAAGAGGTCGCGGGGGAGGGTGTGGATGGGGCGCGGGTCGCCCAGCATCTCGCAGTCCAGACCGATGACATGGGACACCACGTCCCGGACCGACCAGCCCGGGCAGGGGGTACGGCGGTTCCACTCTCCCTCCACGAGGGGCGTCACCAGCTCGGATATCGCTTCGATGGAGTGGGTCCAGGCGTCGGCGTAGGGCTGGAGGGTGGGATGCAGACTCACGGAACGGGACCCCTCGGCGGTCGGAGCACGGGCTGGTGATGGCGGCGTTGCCAGTGGAGGTGGTGGCTGTCGGCGGGTGTCTTGAGACGCTAAGTTACGCTGCTGTGAGGCACCCCGGCAGTGCTTTCGTGTGACGATCGTAGGCCCGTAATGGACGGCTCGAATGCCAGGACGGTGGTAGTGTGCGCGCCTCTCTGATCCAGATCGCCGTGGATGAGGACGAATCGGTCGAATCGCGTCGGCGTCGCGTGGCATCGCTGGTACGGGATCAGGCCGGGGCCGACCTCGTCGTGCTGCCGGAGCTGTGGACCACCGGGGCGTTCGCCTTCGAGGAGTTCGGGAACGAGGCCGAACCGCTGGAAGGGCCGACCTACGAGGTCATGACGAAGGCCGCGAGCGACGCCGGCGTGTGGCTGCACGCGGGCTCGGTCCCCGAGCGGGCCCCTGACGGCACCCTCTACAACACCTCCCTCTTCTTCTCGCCCTCCGGTGACCTGGCCGCCACCTACCGCAAGATCCACCGCTTCGGCTTCGACAAGGGCGAGGCCGTGCTGATGGGTCGCGGCGAGGACCTGGTGACGGTCCGTCTGCCGGAGACGACCGTCGGCGTCGCCACCTGTTACGACCTCCGTTTCCCCGAACTCTTCCGCGGTCTCGTCGACGCGGGCGCCGAGACCCTGGTGATCCCGGCGGGCTGGCCGGAGCGCCGCCGGGCGCACTGGACGCTGCTGGCCCGGGCGCGGGCGGTCGAGAACCAGGCGTTCGTGCTCGCTTGTGGAACGGCCGGGACGCACGCGCGGGTTCCGCAGGCAGGTCACTCGATCGTGGTGGATCCGTGGGGCGAGGTCCTCGCGGAGGCGGGCGCCGGCGAGGAGATCCTCACGGTGGAGTTCGACCCCGGGAAGGTGGCCGTGACCCGGGAGCTGTTCCCGGCCCTGAAGGACCGGGTGCTGTGACGTCCCGGGAGGTCAGTCGTCCTCCCGCTCCTTCTCGGCGAGGTGGATCACGCACACGGCCACCGCGATGAGCAGCGCCGGATCCGCGTCGTCGCGGACGATGTCGACGCCGTAGGTCTCCCGCACGTGCAGCCAACGTCGCGAGACCACCGCGAGCAGCTCACCGTCGTACTCGACGGCGAACTCCCGGTCGAGGATCTTGCCGCTGACGTCGAGTTCGGTACTGCCGTCGGCGAGGGCCACCCGGTAGTGGTTGCGCAGCAGGGACAGGCGTTTCCGCTTGATCGTCGCCAGCGGCTCGCCGTCCCGTTCGATCAGCATGGTGTCGCGCAGGGCGAGCATCTTCTGGCGGATGTCGATCAGGACCCGCCCGCTGGTGTCCTTCAGCTCGAAGGTGTCCCTGAGGCGCATCGCCTTGCCGTCGACGAGGAACACCTTGTTGCCCTGGTCGTCCTCGATCCAGTAGTCGTCACCGAAGCCGAGGAGCCGGTCGCGTACGAGGAATCTCATGCCGTTACCGCTTCCCCGCCGCCCGCTCCGCAACGCCGCCGATAGGCCGACGGGCTGAGTCCCGTCTCGCGCCGCACGCGCGCGTGGAGCCTCGCGGCCGCCCCTCGCGGCCCTCCCGTCCAGCCGCTCGTCGCCGCGCTCGGTGAGCCGGGCGGGGGACACGGCCGCGCGCGTCGCGAGGGCGGCGGCGGTCAGCGGCTCCCCCGGTTGCCGTGTCCATGCGGGCGGCGGGCCCAGCGACTCGTCCCGCAGGTCGGGTACGGTGCGCTTCACGCACGGCTGCCGGCCGCCGCCGCGAGGGCGGCGACGGCGAGCCGCGGTCCCAGGTCACGGTCGCCGACGTCCTCGACGTCCCCCGTGGCCACGACCTCGACCCGGGCGCCCACCAGCGAGGTCGGCCGCCCGGGAACAGTCGGTCCGGCCGGCGCGGTTGCATCGACGAGGGGCCGGCGGGATCCGGTCCCCAGGATCGCGGTACGCCCGCCGCGCACCCGGACCAAACGTATGTCCGCAGGAGGACTTCTTCATGACTGACCGGCCCTTGACGCTCATGGCAGTACACGCTCACCCCGACGACGAGGCCACCGGAACCGGAGGGGTCCTCGCGCGGTATGCGGCGGAAGGAATCCGCACGGTTCTCGTGACCTGTACCGACGGTGGTTGCGGTGACGGGCCGGGGGGTGTCAAGCCAGGTGATCCCGGGCACGATCCGGCGGCGGTGGCCCTGCTGCGCCGCCAAGAACTCGAGGCGAGCCGTGACGTCCTGAAGATCAGCGATCTGGAGACGCTGGACTACGCCGACTCCGGGATGATGGGCTGGCCGAGCAACGACGCTCCCGGATCCTTCTGGCGGACCCCGGTGCAGGAAGGCGCGGCCCGACTCGCGGAACTCATGCGGCACTACCGACCTGATGTGGTCGTCACCTACGACGAGAACGGCTTCTACGGTCACCCCGACCACATCCAGGCCCACCGCATCACGATGGCGGCGCTGGAGATGACCGCGTTGACGCCGAAGGTGTACTGGACCACGATGCCCCGCTCGATGATGCAGCGGTTCGGCGAGATCATGCGCGAGTTCCAGGAGGACATGCCCGAGCCGGACCCTGCCGAGACCGCAGCGCTGGCCGAGATCGGCCTGCCTGACGACGAGATCACGACGTGGGTGGACACCACCGCGTTCAGCGGTCAGAAGTTCGACTCGCTGGCCGCGCACGCCAGTCAGGGCGAGAATATCTTCTTCCTCAGGATGGGCAAGGAGAGGTTCGGCGAGCTGATGGGCGTCGAGACCTTCGTCCGTGTCCAGGACGCCACCGGCGCGGCGCTCCCCGAGAACGATCTCTTCGCCGGCCTGCGCTGATCCGCCCCATCCGTGGGGAAGGGCGGGCCCGCGTCCCGGGCCCGCCCGCGGGCTAGTCGGCGAAGAGCGCGCCGAACTGCGGGGTGCCGGCGGTGGAGACGCCCACCGCGGTCACGGAGAGGGCGCGGGCGCCGGTCGTGCCGATCTTCGTGCCGGTGGAGGGCAGGTAGGTCACCGCTCCGTCGCCGCCGTCCTCGTACGACCCGACGACCAGGTCCGCCCTGCCGTCGCCGTTGACGTCGTCGAGCTTGACGTCGGCGCCGAACAGGTCGTTCTTCTCGGAGGTGCCGGGAACGCCCGTCGTGTTCTGCTCGAAGGACTGCAGGCCGGTGGAGGTGTTGATGCCGCTCGCCGAGCCGTACATGACGGTGACCATGCCGGCGTTGGTGACGCTGCCGAGGTCCTCGTTCGGGGTGGAGACGACCAGGTCCTGGTAGCCGTCGCCGTTGACGTCGCCCAGGTCCAGGTCCCAGCCGAAGGCGTCACCCTTCTCCGAACTGCCGGGGACGTTCCCGGTGTTCTGGGTGATGCCGGTGGTCGAGGCGGGTCCGGACGCGGAGCCGTAGGTGATGCTGACCTTGCCGCCGTTCGAGGCGTCCGGGATGGTCTGGCCGTCGCTGGTCGTGGCGTCCCAGCCGGCGCCGGTGACGATGTCGCCGTAGCCGTCGCCGTTGATGTCGCCGATGCCGGTGACGATGCCCGGCTTGAGGGTCTTGACGCCCGCGACGCTCAGACCGCTCGCGGTGCCGGGCACGTAGTAGTTGGTGTTCCAGCCGTTCTCGGTCTGCGTCTCGAAGCCGTCGACCACCAGGTCGGTGCGGCCGTCGCCGTTCACGTCGCCGGCCGTGAGCTGCTCGGGGCCGTACGGGAAGTCGGCCGAGCCGGGCTGGATCGGGGGCTTGACGGTGTAGCGGCCACCGGGCTGCCCGGTGGAGCTGCTGAAGCCGCCCTTGTAGACGTAGAGGGTGGCGGCCGAGCTGCCGACGGCCAGGTCGGCCTTGCCGTCGCCGTCGAAGTCGCCGGCGGCCAGGGACAGGCCCCAGTTGTCGTGCGAGGAGACGGCCGGATCCGGTACGTCGCTGGCCTTGCCGGTGAGGCCGCTCGCCGAGCCCCACAGGATCGCGAGGGCGCCGCCGTCGGTGTCGGTGCCGACCTTCTCGTACGGCGAGGCCACGGCGAGGTCGTCGTACCCGTCACCGTTGAAGTCGGCGTACGCCGTCGCGCCGCCGAACCAGTCGCCGGTCTCGGCGCTGCCGGGCACGGTGCCGGAATTCTGGCTGAGGACCGTGCGCTTGGCCGAGGTCACGCCGGTGGTGCGGCTGCCGTAGAGGGCGACGACCTGGCCGGCGTTGGCGTGGCCGCTGACGGAGGCGCCGGCGGCCGTGGCGAGGACGTCGCCGATGCCGTCGCCGTTGAAGTCGGCCTTCGCGACCTTGAACGAGTCGGCGGCGGTGGCCGTCGTCGCCGAGACCGTGAGCAGACCGCCCGTCAGCGCGGCAGCGGCGGCCGTCGCGAGGGCGAGTCGCAGATACGGATGGCGGTACTGGTGCATGCGGGTTCTCCTGCGGCATGCGGGGGATGCCTGGCGGGCATCCGCGTCAATGGGGTGCGAACCGGTCGTGTTTGCCACGTGTTGTCCTCTGGGACACGGCCAGTTGGCGATCAGGAGACCGCCGGCGGGGCCCAAGGGTTGTACGTGACGCCGGTGCACCACCCGACGAGGCCCGCCGCGGTACGGCGGGCCACCCGGTCTGCCTTCAGGAGTGCTGCGGTCGCCGCCTCCGCGGCACCAGCTTGTACAGCGCGACCCCGGCCGCCACCAACGTCGTGGCGGTCACCACCATCGCCATGCTGTTCAGCCACAGCCCGGTCGCCGCGAGCGTGGCGCCCCCGGCACCGGTCGTTCCCGCGCCGATCACTCTTCCGTACATGATGTTTCTCCTTGAGGGACGTGAGGGTTACGTGGCCACCCACTTCTCCTCGCTGCGGCGCAACAGGCCCCACAGCGAGGAGAAGTAGACGGCGTGCTGGAAAAGGTCGTAGAGCATCTCGGGGATCATCAGCGCCGCCACCAGCACGGCACGCGGCCCGGCCCGGCGCACGGAGACCGTCTTCTCGACCACGAAGACGAGCCCGATCGCGGTCCAGAAGGGCGAGAAGCCGGGCCAGCCGTACAGCGCGCTGTACGTGACCATGTAGGTCAGATAGACCAGGAAGGACAGCGCGCCGAACCCCATGAGGAACTGCTGCAGGAAGTAGCGGGCGGTGACACGGGTCCAGCCGTAGTCGCGCAGGTTCTCCAGGGCTCCGCGCTGCCACCGCAGCCGTTGGTGCCACAGCTTGCCCAGCGAGGGCATGACCTCGGTGGTGACCGCGCAGCCGGCCGGCGACATGGTCCGGTAGCCGAGGGTCTTGACCGCCTTGGTCATCTCGTCGTCCTCGGTGAGCGAGGCGAGACTGTAGTAGGCGTGGCCGCCGCCGATCACTCCGTCGCGGCGGGCGACGCGCACCTCGCGCAGGACGCGGGCGCGGAACATGGTGCCGGTGCCGGTGAGCACCTGGGCCTTGCCGCCGGTGCGCTCCAGTTCCCAGGCGTAGCGGTGGAACTCCATGCGCTGGAGCAGTCCGAGCAGACCGCCGCCGTCCTCGCCGTAGAAGACGCCGCCGACGGCGCCGACCTTGCGGTTGAAGGTGCCGAGCGCGGTCTCGCTGAACCACGGGCTGAGCACGGTGTCGGCGTCCTGCACCAACAAAAGGTCGCGGTCCTCGAGATGGGGCAGCACCCAGGCGATGGCCTGGTTGAGGGCGCCGGCCTTCTTGTGTGTGTTGCCCTGGGTGGCGAAGACCTGGGCGCCGTGCGCGACGGCGATCTCGGCGGTGGCGTCGGTGCAGTTGTCGGCCACCACGACGATCAGGTCGGGACGCCGGGTCTGCCGCCACAGGCCCTGGATCGCGTCGGCGATGCGGTCCTGCTCGTTGTGGGCCGGTATCAGCGCCACCAGGCGCTGTGGGCCGTCGAATTCGTCGGGGGCGGCGTGCGCGCGGCGAGCGGCGTGCCGGTGAGGGCGCGGTGGTCCCGGAAGGGGGGCCGCGACGGTCGTCGTGGGGTGGAGCACGGGGAGCTCCCGGGTGTGCTGGTGGTTCACGCCCGGCACTGCTGACCCCCCGGGCTCTCAAGGATCCCGAGTCTTCACGACTTTCACACAAGCGCACAAGTCAACCCAGATCACAGATTGCTCAAGGTTGTCCTATGAATGCGACTTAAACGCCGTATCCGTCGGAGTATCCGTCCCGGCGGACATGCCGCTCCTCCTCGACGACCGTCGGCGTGGTGGGCGGTACCACCACGCGCCGCCGCCGGGCGATGCTGCTGAACGTCGTCACGCCGATCAGTCCCACGATCATCAGGATCACACCGACCAGGTCGAGGTTGACCCCCTGCATGTGCCAGTCGGTGGCGAACGTGAGGATTGCTCCCACGGCGATGAGAATGATGCACCCGCCGAGGCCCATGAGTGTCGCCTCCCTGTCAGGTCCGGTCGTTCCGGCCCGAACCTGCGGGTACCCCTCCTTCCCGCGAACTACCCCTCCAGGAACGCCACCAGAGCGTTGGCCAGCAGATGCGGGTCGTCCGCGCCGCACAACTCCCGGACGCTGTGCATCGACAGGATCGCCACGCCGATGTCGACGGTCTTGATGCCGTGCCGGGCCGCGGTGATCGGGCCGATGGTCGTGCCGCAGGGCATGGAGTTGTTGGAGACGAAGGACTGGAAGGGCACGCCGGCCTTCTCGCAGGCGGCGGCCCACACGGCCCGGCCCGAACCGTCCGTGGCATAGCGGTTGTTGACGTTGACCTTGAGGATCGGGCCGCCGTTGACGCGCGGGTGGTGCGTCGGGTCGTGCCGCTCCGCGTAGTTGGGGTGCACGGCGTGCCCGGTGTCGGAGGACAGGCAGACCGTCCCCGCGAAGGCCCGCGCCCGGTCCTCGTACGACCCGCCGCGCGCGAACACCGAGCGCTCCAGGATCCCGCCGAGCAGCGGCCCGTCGGCGCCCGTGTCCGACTGCGAACCGTTCTCCTCGTGGTCGAAGGCGGCGAGGACGGGGATGTACGGCAGCTCCGAACCGCCGGCCACCGCGGTCAGGGCGGCCACCCCGGCGTGCACGGACAGCAGGTTGTCCATGCGCGGGCCCGCCACCAACTCCTTGTCCCGGCCCAGGTAGGCGGGCGCCTCCACGGAGTGCGTCATCAGGTCCCAGCCGGTCACCTCGCCCGCGCCGAGCCCCGACTCCTCCTCCAGGAAGGCGATCAGGTCACCGTCGCGCACGTCGTCGCCGAGACCCCAGACGGGCTGCAGATGCCGCTGCTTGTCGAGCTTGAGCCCCTCCGCCGACACCGCGCGGTCCAGGTGGATCGCCAGCTGCGGCACCCTGAGCAGCGGCCGGTCCACGTTCACCAGCCGCGTCGAACCGTCCCGCAGGGTCAGCCGGCCGGCCAGCCCCAGGTCGCGGTCGAGCCAGGAGTTCATCAGCGGCCCGCCGTAGATCTCCACGGCGACCTGGCGCCAGCCGTGCGCCCCGGTGTCCGGCAGCGGCTTGACCCGCAGGTTCGGGGAGTCGGTGTGCGCGCCCACGATGCGGTACGGCGTGTGGGGCGCCGCGCCCTCGGGGACGTACCAGGCGATGATCGCGCCGCCGCGCAGCACGTACTTGCCGCCGCTCCCCGAGGCGGAACCCCCCGCGGTCTCCGCGTCCCAGGCGTCCGTCTCCGAGACCTGGCGGAAGCCGGCCTTCTCCAGCCGCTCGGCGGCGTTCGCCACCGCGTGGTACGGCGTGGGGCTCGCCGCCAGGAAGGTCATGAGGTCGTCGGTGTGGCCGCGGTCGAGGCGGTGGGGTGCGCTCATGGGTTCACCTTAACGACGTACGAGAGCCCGCTCCCGGCGATGGGAGCGGGCCCTCGTGAGGACGTGTGCAGCTGTACGGGTGTGTCCTAGAACGCGGCTTCGTCCAGCTCCATCAGGTCCAGCTCGACGCCCTCGGCGACCTTGCGGGCCAGGGTCACGCCGGGCAGGACGTTGGCCGCGAAGAACTTCGCCGCCGCGATCTTGCCGGTGTAGAAGGCCTTGTCCTTCGCGGAGGCCGTCTCCAGCTTTTCGGCGGCGATCGCCGCGCCCTTGAGGAGCAGGTAGCCGACGACGACGTCACCGGAGGCCATCAGAAGGCGGGTGGTGTTGAGGCCCACCTTGTAGATGTTCTTGACGTCCTGCTCGGTGGCCGCGAGGTCGGTCAGCATCAGACCGACGATCGCCTCCAGCTCGACGGCCGCCTTGGCCAGGTGCTCACGGGCGCCCGCGAACTCCTCGCCGCCGGTGCCCAGCGCCAGGAACTTCTTGATGTCCTCGGCGAGGGAGTTGAGGGCCGCGCCCTGGTTGCGGACGATCTTCCGGAAGAAGAAGTCCTGGCCCTGGATCGCGGTGGTGCCCTCGTACAGGGTGTCGATCTTGGCGTCGCGGATGTACTGCTCGATCGGGTACTCCTGCAGGAAGCCGGAGCCGCCGAAGGTCTGCAGCGACTGGGCGAGCTGCTCGTAGCCCTTCTCGGAGCCGTACCCCTTGACGATCGGCAGGAGCAGGTCGTTCAGCGCGTGCTCGGTCTTCGTGTCCTCGCCCGCGGCCTCCTTGACGGCGATCGCGTCCTGGATGGAGGCGGTGTAGAGCACGAGGGCGCGCATGCCCTCCGCGTACGCCTTCTGCGTGATCAGCGCGCGGCGCACGTCGGGGTGGTGGGTGATGGTGACCTTGGGCGCGGTCTTGTCCATGAAGTTCGCCAGGTCCGGGCCCTGGACGCGCTCCTTGGCGTACTCCAGCGCGTTCAGGTAGCCCGTCGACAGCGTGGAGATGGCCTTCGTGCCGACCATCATCCGCGCGAACTCGATGATCCGGAACATCTGGCGGATGCCGTCGTGCTTGTCGCCGATCAGCCAGCCCTTGGCGGGGTGCCGGTCGCCGAAGGTCATCTCGCAGGTGTTGGAGGCCTTCAGGCCCATCTTGTGCTCGACGTTCGTCGCGTACACGCCGTTGCGCTCGCCCAGCTCGCCGGTCTCGACGTCGAACAGGTACTTCGGGACGAGGAAGAGGGACAGCCCCTTGGTGCCGGGACCGGCACCCTCCGGCCGGGCGAGCACGTAGTGAAGGATGTTCTCCTCCATGTCGTGCTCACCGGAGGTGATGAACCGCTTGACGCCCTCGATGTGCCAGGAGCCGTCCTCCTGCTGGACCGCCTTGGTACGGCCGGCGCCGACGTCGGAGCCCGCGTCGGGCTCGGTCAGCACCATGGTCGAACCCCAGGTCCGCTCCACGGCGATCCGGGCGATCTTCTTCTGGACCTCGTTGCCCTCGTCGAAGAGGATCCCGGCGAACGCCGGGCCGGAGGAGTACATCCACACGGCCGGGTTCGCGCCGAGGATCAGCTCGGCGTACGACCAGATCAGGGACGGCGGAGCCGTCGTGCCGCCGATCTCCTCGGGCAGACCGAGCCGCCAGTACTCGGAGTCCATGAAGGCCTTGTAGCTCTTCTTGAAGGACGCCGGGACCGGCGCGGTGTTCGTCTCCGGGTCGAAGACCGGCGGGTTGCGGTCGGCATCCGCGAAGGACTCCGCCAGCTCGTTCTCCGAGAGACGGGTCAGCTCCTCCAGGACGCTCTTCGCGGTCTCGACGTCCATCTCCGCGAACGGGCCGGTGCCGTACAGCTTGTCCCGCCCGAGTACTTCGAAGAGGTTGAACTCGATGTCGCGCAGATTCGACTTGTAGTGCCCCATGGCGACGGCTCCGTTAAGAGTTCGGCGAGGCACGTCGTTCCTCGCGCTAGTTCACATACCAACAAGTAGCTCCGATGATGCTACCCGTCGGTAATAAGCCGCAACCCCGATCCGGCCATCTGTGACGGTTCACACCGCGATGGTCAACGTGGCGGTGTACCCCTCCACCACGCTCCCCTTCACCACCGCCAGCTGCTGGTCGTAACCGTCCCTGAAGACGCTGTCCGACTCCAGCGAGAGCCGGCCCAGGTTGTCCACACTGCTCTCGTAGCCCTCGGTGGCGTACACCGTGTCGCAGACGTCCTTCGGGAGCGCGAGCTGCGAAGTGCCGGTGATCGCGGTGGCCGTGGTGGCGTCCGCGAGGCTGCCGTAGACCTCGAAATGGATGTGCGGCCAACGGCCGGTGTAGCAGCCGGGGAAGACGCTGGTGAAGGTCACCTGCCCCTGCTCGTCGGTCTCCTGGACACCGCGCAGGTAGTTCTCGTCGGCGACGCCCTCGGTGTACAGCGAATAGCCGCCCTCGCGGTCGCAGTGCCACACATAGACGGCCGCGCCCCGCTTGGGGGTCCCGCAGCCGGAGGCGGCGTCCACGACCGTGAGCGTGAAGGTCAGGGGGACGCCCTCGGCGGTCCCGCCCGCGGAGTCACCGAAGCTCCTGGTGATGTCGCCGCGGACGACCCCGCTCTCCTTCAGCACGTTCACGCCGTTCGAGCCGTCGCCGGGGTAGGGCCCGGCGGTCTCCTCGGGGACGGTGACGCACTCGGCGGAGCTCGCCGAACCCGCGGAACTCGCGGAACCCGCGGAGCTCGCTGAACCCGCGGCGCTCGCCGAGGGAGAAGAGCCGTCGTCGGCGGTGCACCCCACCAGGGGCACCAGACCTGCCCCCACTCCCGCCATGAGCCGGATCATCCGGCGGCGGGCGAGCACGGGAAGGTCATAGGAGAGCCCCCTGTCGTGCTCGTGGATCTCGTCCTCATGGACCTCGTCGTCGTGATGTCGGCGCATGAACCGACGCTACGAGCGGCGGTCGCCACAAGCCCAGGGCCGGCGGCTGTCGGGTCGCTGTCGGTTTTCCGGATGCCGGCAGCCGCCCACCGCCCTCACCCCCTCGGTACTCTTACGCCCATGTACGGCTACGACCAGAACGCTGGTGCCCAGCAGCAGTACGGCGTCCCGCCGCAGCAGCCCATGGCCGGCGGTGTGGGCGGGTACGGCCAGCAGCCGCCGCTGTACCCCGAGCCGTCCCCGCCCTCCCTCGCGGACGCGGTGCGCGCCTTCACCACCGGCCAGATGTCGGCCGAGGACTTCCAGCAGGTCTTCGCCACGTCCAAGGTCTACTGCCCGCGCGGCGACAACCCCGGATTCCTGGCCCTGCACAACACCCAGCAGCCGGTGATCCCCATGTTCACCACGCTCAAGGAACTGCGGCGGTACGCGGGCAAGGAGTCCAAGTACTTCGTGATCACCGGCGCCGAGGTCCTCGACCTGCTGCCGACCGGGTACGGGTTCGTCCTCGACATGGAGGGCGAGCACCGGATCGTCTTCGACGCGAAGGCGGTGGAACAGATGGTCGAGTTCGCCATGCGCAGGATGTACGGGTAGCACGCTCACCGCCCCGCGGGTTCAGGTGCCCGGGGCTTCAGGAGCCCAGTGTTCCAAGGCGCAGTGACAGGCCGTCCAGGACGATGTCCAGGGCGGCCTCGAATTTCGCGTCCCGCAGCGCCGCCGGGTCCGTGGTCGCCGCCTCCTCCGTCTCGGCGTAGCCCTGGGACAGGTGGCTGTGCGGGGCCGTCGCCTGCTGCACCGCGGGCAGGAGGCGGGCGATCAGGCCCGACTCGGAGTCGCCGGAGCGGGCGACCGTGGTGAGCCAGGCGGCCTCCGTGGTGCTCATACCGATCACGTACGACAGCACCGCGTCGATCGCCGTGCCGGGATCGGCGAATCCGGCGGCCGTGAACAGGGCCGCAAGCCGCTCCGAGTAGGACATGAGGTTGGGGCCGAGATAGGCGAGGCCCGCCTGGCCGAGCACCGGTGGCAGCCACGGGTGCCGCAGAGCCGTCATACGGAAGGACCGGGCCGCCTCCGTGACGGCCGCGCGCCACTCGGGGCCGTCCGCCGACGGGACGTGGATCTCCGCGGCGACCTCGTCCACCGCCAGCTCCATCAGCTCGTCCTTCGTGGCCACGTGCCGGTAGAGGGAGGCCGCACCGGCGTTCAGCCGGGTGGCGAGCTTGCGCATGCTCAGCGCCTCGACGCCCTCCGCGTCCAGCATGACGATCGCCTCGCGCACGATCGCGGCACGGCTGAGCGCCGGCTGGTCGGACTCGCGCTGCGGGCGGGCCCAGACGGAAGGGATGGGGATCGGCTTCGTCGTCATCGATACTCCTTCTTCCGCTGCTTCCGCTGCTTCCGCTGCTTCCGCTGCTTCCGCTGCTTCCGCGACCCGTCCTGCTGCGTACGTCGTTCGCATCGAGCGTACATCAATCGGGGCTTGCGTACGATGTTCCTGTCTGCGTACAGTGTTCGCAACGAACGAACGGTGTTCACGAAGTCGGAGGGGAACTGTCATGGACGACGCCTTGGAAGCCCGCAATCCACGCCGCTGGTGGATCCTGGTCGTGCTCTGCCTCAGCAGCCTCGTGCTGGTCGTCGACAGCATGGCGCTGACCGTGGCGGTGCCGGTCATGACCGAGGAGATCGGGGCGAGCGCCCAGGACACCCAATGGATCCTGGACTCCTACATCCTGGTCTTCGCCGGCCTCCTGCTCACCTCCGGCAGCCTGGGCGACCGGTTCGGCCGCCGGAAGGTGATGCTGATCGGGCTCCTGCTCTTCGGGGCCGCCTCACTGGCCGCGACCTGGTGCACCACCCCCGGCGAAGTGATAGCCGTACGCATCGCGATGGGCCTCGGCGGGGCGCTGATCATGCCGTCCACGCTCTCGATCCTCATCACCGTCTTCGACGAGGACGAGCGCGGCAAGGCGATGGCGGCCTGGAGCTCGGTGGCGATGCTCGGGCTGGTCGGCAGTCCGGTACTCGGCGGCGTCCTGATCGACCACTTCTCCTGGCAGTCCATCTTCTACCTGAACGTGCCGGTCGTGGCCCTGGCGATCGTCGCCGGTCTGACGCTGATGCCGGAGTCGAAGGCGCCCTGGCAGAAGGCCGACCCGCTGGGCGCCGTGCTGTCGGCGGCCGGGATGACCGCCCTGGTCTGGTGGATCATCGAGCTCCCGCAGCACGGGGTGTGGACGGCTGCCCTGCCCGTGGCCGTCGTGTCCCTGGCCGGCTTCGTGATCTGGGAGAACGTCACGAAGTCCCCCATGGTCCCGCTGGTCCTCTTCAAGCACCGCGACTTCAGCGGCGGTTCGCTCTCGCTGGCCCTGGTCCAGACAGGCAACGGCGGTCTGCTGCTCGTGCTCACCCAGTACCTCCAGTTCGTGCTCGGCTACTCAGCGGTCAAGGCCGGCCTGGCCTTCCTGCCCCTGGCGATCACGGCCCTGCTGGGCAACGGGGTGGGCGTGAAGCTCGCCGCGAAGTACGGCAACCGGTGGGTGATCCTCGCGGGCATGCTGGTGATGGCGGCCTGCTTCGCCCTGCTGACCACGGTCACGGCGGACTCCGGATTCACCGTCCCGGCAGTCGCGCTCGGACTGCTCGGGCTCGGCGCGGGTCTGGCGATGCCGGCCGCGGTGGCGGCCCTGATGGGCACCATCCCCGAGGACAAAGCGGGCGTCGGCTCGGCCCTGAACGACACCGTCCAGCAGGCCGGCACCGCGCTGGGCATCGCGATCCTGGGTTCGCTCCTGTCGAGCGGCTTCGCGGCCCGGATGCCCGAGGGAACGCCGGAGCAGGCGCGGCACTCGATAGCCGCGGTGGTGGCCCTGAAGGATCCGGGCCTGGTGGCGTCGGCCCGCGAGGCCTTCACCGCCTCCATGTCCATGACCTTCACCGTCAGCGCGATCGGTGTCCTGGCGGCGGCACTGCTGGCGACGCTCGTGATGCGGGACGGTCGGCGGACGCCGGAGAAGATGGCTGATCGGGAACCGGAGCTCGCCGCCTGACCTCTTCAGGGGGTGCGGCGTCTCGCGGAAGCCTGGAGGGAATGTCCTCCGGGCTTCTGCCGTTAGAGGTGGCAGAAAGTTCAATGCTCAACTAAACTCGAACCACAAGGAGGTACCGACATGCCTGCAGTGACTGTCGACAACCCGCTGACCCTGCCTCGCGTGGCCGCGACGGCGGACGCGGTGGCCCGTCCCGTCCTCGGCGTGACCACGGCGCCGAGTGGCTTCGAGGGCGAGGGCTTCCCGGTACGACGGGCGTTCGCCGGGATCCATTACCGGAACCTCGACCCGTTCATCATGATGGATCAGATGGGCGAGGTGGATTATGCGCCCGGCGAGCCGAAGGGGACCCCCTGGCACCCGCACCGTGGCTTCGAGACCGTCACCTACATCATCGACGGGATCTTCGACCACCAGGACTCCAACGGTGGCGGCGGCACCATCACCAACGGCGACACCCAGTGGATGACGGCCGGCTCGGGTCTCCTCCACATCGAGGCTCCGCCGGAGGCGCTCGTCATGTCCGGCGGTCTCTTCCACGGCCTCCAGCTGTGGGTGAACCTGCCGGCCAAGGACAAGATGATGGCGCCGCGGTACCAGGACATCCGGGGTGGCCACGTGCAACTCCTGTCGACCCCCGACGGTGGCGCGCTGCTCCGTGTCATCGCGGGTGAGCTGGACGGTCACCAAGGCCCCGGTATCACCCACACCCCGATCACGATGATCCATGCGACGGTGGCACCCGGCGCCGAACTCACACTCCCGTGGCGTGAGGACTTCAACGGACTGGCGTACGTGCTGGCGGGCCGCGGTTCGGTGGGCGCGGAGCGCCGTCCGATCCAGCTGGGCCAGACGGCGGTCTTCGGAGCCGGCGGTTCCCTGACGGTGCGCGCGGACGAGAAGCAGGACTCCCACACGCCTGACATGGAGGTCGTACTCCTGGGCGGACAGCCGATCCGCGAACCGATGGTGCACTACGGCCCGTTCGTCATGAACACCCGTGACGAGCTGCAGCAGGCGTTCGACGACTTCCAGAAGGGCCGGCTGGGGACGATCCCCGCCGTGCACGGGATGTCCGAGGGTGGCCTGTAGGGGCTGCGAGGACGAGTACGGTACGACCAGGCCCGAAGCCGCAAGCTTGGATTGCGGCTTCGGGCCTGTTCTGCATGGGCTGGGCTGGCGGACTACGGCAGCACGTAGAACGGTGCGCCGTCAGGTGCACGGCCCACTTGCCGTACGCATCCGTGCTCGGACAGCAGCTCCAGGCAATCGCGGACACGGTCGGGCGTGAGGCCGGTGCAGACGGCGATCTCCTCCACGCTGTAGTCGGCCCCGCCGTGCAGCAGGGCCGGGGCCAGGTGGGCGGCCACGGTGTGGATGTCCTCGGTGACGATGAGGTTCCTGGTCTTCCAGTTGATCAGGAGTTGCTCGGGCGTCAACTCTGGTGCCTGGACGGGGCGGGCTCGATCGGTGGGGCGTCGGAGGGTCTGGGCGATGTCCCGCAGCACCTCGACGATCACGGTCTGGCCGTTGTTGATCTGCCTCAGCAGCTCCTCCGTCCGGATGCTCCGCTGTTCGAGCGAGACGAGGGCATCGGCGATCTGCTGGGGCATGGCGTAGGCCGTGCAGCCGGAGGGGGCGGGCTGCACGGCGGCCGGTTCCAGGGAGTAGGAGCCGTCGCGCTGGATGGTGGCGATGACCCCCGAGACCCACTCCTTGAAGTGCCGGGACGCCGGCTTTGTGCAGCCGTTGACCAACCGGATCAGACCCTGGAGATCCACCAGGTTCATGTCTCGTCGCCACTCCCGACCTGCGGGAATGCTGAGAGTGTGCCTTCCAGTCACACTCTCCAGAACCTCTCGGTGTTCTTCAGGAACGTGATCCAGCAGTGCCTTTCGAGTGGTCGTGTACCCCAGCTCTTTGCACACGTCCACCGCCGGGAACCAGTGCGTCCCATCCGGCATCGTCAGCCTCCGCACCCGCGCCCCTGTCGCCGCGAACACGAAGTCGTTGATGTCGATCGCGTCATTTCGCTGTTCCGTGCTGTTCTGCTCGTCCATCGAGCATCACCTCCGCTCCGGAAGCTAGGCACCGGCGCGTGCAACTGATGTCCGAAGGAAGATCGTTCACCCGATATAGCGAAAGAAGTATCGATTCGGTCGCTCTCGCGGAGCCGCTGCTCCAGCCGCGCTACTCGCCGGTCCCCCCGGAGGACTCGTACAGCTCGAACCAGATGCTCTTGCCCTCGCCCTGGGGGTCCACCCCCCACAGGTCCGCCAGTAGTTCGATCAGCATCAGGCCGCGGCCCGAGGAGGCCAGTTCGCCGGGGCGGCGCTTGTGGGGGAGGTCGTCGCTGGTGTCGGTGACCTCGACGCGCATGCGCCGGTCGCCCGCCTCGCCGCGGATCTCCGCGAGCAGCAGCGCGTCCGCGTCGGTGTGGACCAGGACGTTGGTCAGCATCTCGGACAGCAGCAGGACCGCCGAGTCGACCTGGTCGGCCGAGGGCCAGTCGTGCAGCAGTTCGCGCAGTTGCCGGCGGGCCACCCCGACCCGTTCCGGTTCCGCCTGGGCCACGGAGAGCATCGTGCGGCGGACCGGCGGCGCCGCGACGGCCGTGTCCCCGCAACCGCAGCCCTCCCCCTGCCGGCACAGCAGCACGACCGCGATGTCGTCCTCACGGCGGTCGGCGAGGGGGCCGGTGGTGTGGTGGGAGGAGGGGCCGTGGACGGCCTGGACCAGGGCGTCGGCGAGTTCCTCCAGGCCGCCGTCGTGGTTCTCCAGGATGGTGCGGATGCGCTTCCAGCCGGTCTCGAAGTCGTGGCCGCCGGTCTCGATCAGCCCGTCGGTGCAGAGCATGAGCGTCTCGCCGGGCTCCAGGACGATCCGGGTCGTGGGGTAGTCGGCGTCCGGGTCGATGCCCAGCGGGAGGCCGCCTTCGGTGTGGCGGGCCAGGACCGTACCGTCGGCCATCCGGATCGCCGGGTCGGGATGCCCGGCCCGTGCCACCTCCAGGACGCCGGTCACCGGATCGGCCTCGACGTACAGGCAGGTCGCGAAGCGCGTGTCGGAGGGGTCGTCGGCGCCGTACGTCATGCCGTTCAGGAAGCGTGAGGCGCGGGAGAGGACCGCGTCGGGGCGGTGGCCCTCGGCGGCGTAGGCGCGCAGGGCGATCCGGAGCTGGCCCATGAGGCCCGCCGCCCGCACGTCATGGCCCTGGACGTCCCCGATGACCAGGGCGAACCTGCCGTTGGGAAGCGGGATCATGTCGTACCAGTCGCCGCCGACCTGGAGGCCGCCGCCGGTGGGGACATAGCGGGCGGCGACGGTCATGCCGGGTATCTCGGGGCCGAGGGTGGGGAGCATCGAGCGCTGGAGGCCGTCGGTCAGCTCGCGCTCCGACTCGGCGAGGCCCGCGCGGGACAGGGCCTGGGCCAGCATCCGTGCCACCGTCGTGAGGACCGAGCGCTCGTCCGGTGTGAACGCGACCGGGTAGGCGAAGCCCGCCATCCACGCGCCCATCGTGCGGCCGGCCACCGTCAGCGGCAGGAACGCCCAGGACTGGCGGTCGAAGCGCTGGGCGAGCGGCCAGGTGACCGGATAGCGGGAGCGGTAGGCCTCGGGGCTGGAGAGATAGACGGCACGGCCGGTGCGCACGACCTCGGCGGCCGGGTAGTCCGTCTCCAGGGACATGTGGGAGAAGGGGCTCTCGTCTCCGGGCTGCTGTCCGTGGTGGCCGATGATCGTCAGGCGGTCGCCCTCGACGCCGAAGACGGCCAGGCCGTCGGGGCTGAAGCCGGGCATGGACAGGCCCGCGGCCACCCGCAGCACCTCGGCGGTGGAGCGGGCCTCGGCCAGGGCGCGGCCCGCGTCGAGCAGGAAGGCCTCGCGGGAGCGCCGCCAGTCGCCGGTGACCGCGGTGCGTCCGGCGGGGGTGCCGGGGGTCGGCTCGGTGACCTCCTGGAGCGTGCCGATCAGCTGGAACGACTTCTTGTCCTTGTCGTACGACGGCTTGGAGCGGCTGCGCACGGTACGGATCACCCGGCCCCGCTCGTCCATGATCCTGATCCGGACCTCGGCGAGTGTGTCCTCGGCGACGGCGAGCCCGACGACGCTGATGATCTCGTTCCAGTCGACCGGGTGGAGACGGGCCCGTGCCTGGGCCTCTGTGAGGGTGGTCCGCTCGGCGGGCAGCTCGAGCAGCCGAGCTGCTTCGGCGTCGACCGTGACCAGCTCGGTGGCGGTGTCCCAGTGCCACAGGCCGGTCGCGAGGGCGGTGAGGACGTCCCCCACGGCGGGCAGGGGCTCACCAGTGCGCATTGCCCTACTTTAAGAACAGGAGTTCCCGGAGTGCCACTGTTGGCCGAGTCGTAATGGTGGGAGACGGTCCTGGGGGCCCCGGTAGGCTTGGGGGAGTTTCACGTGAAACAAACCCCGATCCGCGAAGGCTGGATGAACGACGATGCATCGGTACAGGTCCCACACCTGCGGCGAGCTCCGCTCCTCTGACGTCGGCACCGACGTCCGACTGAGTGGCTGGCTGCACAATCGGCGCGACCTGGGCGGCATCCTCTTCATCGATCTGCGCGATCACTACGGCATCACGCAGCTGGTCGCCCGCCCGGGCACCCCCGCGTACGAGGCCCTCGACAAGCTGACCAAGGAGTCCACGGTCCGCGTCGACGGCAAGGTCGTCTCCCGCGGTACCGAGAACGTCAACGCGGACCTGCCCACCGGTGAGATCGAGGTCGAGGTCGGCGAGGTGGAGCTGCTCGGCGCGGCCGCCCCGCTGCCGTTCACGATCAACACCGAGGACGGGGTCAACGAGGAGCGGCGCCTGGAGTACCGCTTCCTCGATCTGCGCCGCGAGCGCATGCACAAGAACATCATGCTGCGTACGGCGGTGATCTCCGCGATCCGTCACAAGATGACGGCACTCGGCTTCAACGAGATGGCGACCCCGATCCTGTCGGCGACCTCCCCCGAGGGCGCCCGCGACTTCGTGGTCCCGTCCCGGCTGAACCCGGGCAAGTTCTACGCGCTCCCCCAGGCACCGCAGCAGTTCAAGCAGCTGCTGATGATCTCCGGCTTCGACCGCTACTTCCAGATCGCGCCCTGTTTCCGTGACGAGGACGCGCGCGCGGACCGTTCGCCGGGTGAGTTCTACCAGCTCGACGTGGAGATGAGCTTCGTCGAGCAGGAGGATGTCTTCCAGCCGATCGAGAAGCTCATGACGGAGCTGTTCGAGGAGTTCGGCAACGGCCGTCACGTCACGTCTCCCTTCCCGCGGATCCCGTTCCGCGAGGCGATGCTGAAGTACGGCTCCGACAAGCCGGACCTGCGCGCCCAGTTGGAGCTCGTCGACATCACCGACGTCTTCGAGGGTTCGGAGTTCAAGGCGTTCGCCGGCAAGCACGTGCGGGCGCTGGCGGTGCCGGACGTCTCCGCGCAGCCGCGGAAGTTCTTCGACCAGCTCGGTGACTACGCCGTCTCCCAGGGCGCCAAGGGCCTGGCCTGGGTCCGCGTCGCCGAGGACGGGTCCCTCACCGGCCCGATCGCGAAGTTCCTCACCGAGGAGAACGTCGCCGAGCTGACCAAGCGCCTGTCGCTGGCCGCCGGTCACGCCGTGTTCTTCGGTGCGGGCGAGTTCGACGAGGTCTCGAAGATCATGGGCGCGGTGCGGGTCGAGGCCGCCAAGCGTGCCGGGCACTTCGAGGAGGGCGTGTTCCGGTTCTGCTGGATCGTCGACTTCCCGATGTACGAGAAGGACGAGGAGACCGGCGCGATCGACTTCTCGCACAACCCGTTCTCCATGCCGCAGGGTGGCCTGGAGGCGCTGGAGACCCAGGACCCGCTGGACATCCTGGGCTGGCAGTACGACATCGTCTGCAACGGCGTCGAGCTGTCCTCCGGCGCGATCCGGAACCACGAGCCCGAGATCATGCTGAAGGCGTTCGAGATCGCGGGCTACGACCGCGAGACCGTCGAGGAGAAGTTCGCCGGCATGCTGCGTGCGTTCCGCTTCGGCGCCCCGCCGCACGGCGGTATCGCCCCGGGCGTCGACCGCATCGTGATGCTCCTCGCGGACGAGCCGAACATCCGCGAGACCATCTCCTTCCCGCTCAACGGCAACGCCCAGGACCTGATGATGGGCGCGCCGACGGAGCTGGAGGAGGCCCGGCTGCGGGAACTGCACCTGTCGGTGCGCAAGCCGCAGCCGAAGTAGGGCTTTGCGGTTGCAGGTGGCTCGGAACCGAGGTCGGTTCCGAGCCACTTCGCTTTTCTCCGGCCGGTTCTTCTTCGACGGGGAGTCGGTCCCGTCTTCACCAAGTTCACATACATGTCCACGCGTCAGCCCATTGACCCGGAGGATGGCCCTCCGTATCGTCCTCCGGGCTCAGGTACGTGACGCGTGGTCATGTATATGAACAGCAAGGGAGACAACGATGTCAGAGCCGCTCGTCCCCGAGGCGGAGAGTCGTGCCGTGGCCAAGTTCCTGCGCCGCATGATGCCGCTGCTGGTCCTGATGCTGCTGGTCAACAACCTGGACCGCACCAATGTCGGCTTCATCCAGGAGGACCTCCAGGCGGACGTCGGCGTCAGCGCGACGGCGTACGGCTTCGGGGCGGGGCTGTTCTTCGTCGGGTACGCGTTGTTCGAGGTGCCCAGCAACATGCTGCTGGAACGATTCGGCGCCCGGGTCTGGCTGACCCGCATCATGATCACCTGGGGTCTGGTGATCGTGGCCATGTGCTTCATCCACAACGTCACGACGTTCTACGTCCTGCGCTTCCTGCTCGGTGTCGCGGAGGCGGGCTTCTTCCCCGGCGCGATGCTCTACATCACCCAGTGGCTGCCCGACGCCAGCCGCGGCCGGGCCACCGCGATCTTCCTGGGTGGTTCGGCCGCCGCCGGCATCGTGACCGGCCCGATCACCGGCGCCCTGCTGGAACTGCACGGCGCGGGCGGGATCGCCGGATGGCGCTGGATGTTCGGCCTGGAGGGCACCTTCTCGGTGCTCGTCGGAATCGCCGCCGGATTCTTCCTGGTCTCCCGGATCGAGGACGCACGCTGGCTCGACGCCGACGAGAAGGCGGCGCTGCGGGCCGCGGTCACCGAGGATCAGCAGGTCCGCAGCCGCGCGCCGAAGGTGTCCCGGCTCAAGTTGCTGTTCCACCCGCAGGTCCTGCTGCTGACCGGTGCCTTCTTCGCCATGACTCTCACCGGCTACGCGATCACCTTCTGGCTGCCCAGCCTGGTCGAGGAGATCGGTGGACTGTCCTCCTTCGAGGTCGGCGTCCTGTCGGCGATCCCCGCGGTCTGCTCCATGATCGCCATGTACTCCATGAGCCGTTTCACCGACCGCGCCCCGGATCGCCGCCCCTACCTCGCCATCACCCTGGTCCTGTCCGCGGGCGGCACCTATCTCGCCACCCTCGGCAGCCCCTGGTTCGGCCTCGCGGCGATCACCCTCGCCGGCGTCGGCTCGAAGTGCGCGGCCACGTTGTTCTGGCCCATGGCCCAGTCCGGGCTCGACCTGCGGATCGCCGCACCTGGCCTGGCCCTCGTCAACTCCATCGGCAATCTGGGCGGTTTCGTCTCCCCGTTCCTCTTCGGCTATCTCAAGGACACGACCGGCAGCACCAACGGCGGCCTCTACATCCTGACGGCGGCCTCGCTGCTCGCGGTGATCGCGGCGAAGTACCTGCGGGGCGCCCGGGCCGGCGCGGACCTGAAAGAGCCCACAGCAAGCCACAGCCCGCTCCCACGCTGAGGACAGTCTTCTTACCTAACTTCGCCTTCCATGACGGGAAACCAGCCGAAACACAAGAAGGACCTGACGCGGCGCAAGGTCGTCGTCGCCGGAGCGGGCGCGGCCGTGGCGGTGGGTGCGGGCGGCACCCTCGCCGCGTCGGGTGCGTTCGCGGGCGAGACGGGTACGAGTGCCGCCGCGAGCAGCACTTCCACCGCGTCGGAGGCCTGCTACAAGCTCACCTCGGAGACCACCGAGGGGCCGTACTACATCGACGCCGACAAGATCCGCCAGGACATCACCGAGGACAAGGAGGGCATCCCCCTCACGCTCAGGCTCAAGGTGATCGACTCCGAGACCTGCAAGCCGGTCGCCGGCGCCGCCGTCGACATCTGGCACTGCGACGCGCTCGGCATCTACTCGGGCTACGAGTCCTCGTCGACCGGCGGCGGCACCGCCCCGACCGACGCGCCCTCGGGGACGCCGAGCGGTACCCCGACGGGTGAACCGCCGACGGGCGCGCCGACCGGTGGCACCGGTGGCGGCGTCCACCAGGAGCCCACCGACGACGAGCGCTATCTGCGCGGCACCTGGAAGACGGACAAGCACGGCCAGGTCACCTTCAGGACGGTCTTCCCGGGCTGGTACCGGGGCCGTTGTGTGCACATCCACACCAAGGTGCACGTCAACGGCGAGTGGACGGACGCCGGTTACGAGGGCGGCAACACCTGCCACACCGGCCAGTTCTTCTTCGACGAGGCGTCCGTGCTGGCCTCCGCCGAGGTCGAGCCGTACTCCACCAGCACCACCGAGCGCACCACGCTCACCGAGGACACGATCTACGACCAGAGCGGCACGACCGGGGGCCTGCTCAAGCTGACGTACAACAAAAAGAACATCGCCAAGGGCGTCATCGGCTCCCTCACCATGGGCGTCGACCCGGAGGCGACGAACGACAACAATTGAGGTAACTCCGCGACCACGTACGAGGGCGCCCGGGACGGTGAAGTCCCGGGCGCCTTTGTCGTACGTGGCGGGGTCAGATCACCCAGAGCAGTCCGTTGCCGCCCAGGAGCGTGCCGTTGCCCTGGGTGAGGCCCACGGACGCCGCCGTGAACAGCTTGCTGCCGGTGGCCGTGGGCCGGGTGGAGCCGCCGGGGAAGACCCAGACCCCGCCGGTGAAGTTGTTCTCACCGACCGCACCGACGAACAGCTCCGGTCTGCCGTCCTTGTCGACGTCGCCGACCGACACCGTCGTACCGAACAAGTCGTCGATCTCGGCGGCGCCCGGAACGCCTGCGGTGTCCTGGGAGAAGGAGTACGAGCCGGTGCCGAGGGCGCCCGAAGCGCGGCCCGGGATCACGGTCACCTGGCCGGCGTGGATCTCGGCGAGGCGTTCGTAGGGCGAGCCGACCACGATGTCGGCGAGTCCGTCCCGGTCGAGGTCGGCCACGGCCAGCGATCCGCCGAAGGCGTCCCCCTTCTCGCTCGCGCCGGGGACTCCGGCGGTGTTCTGCGTGATGGCGACGGGCGCGGTGTCCTTCGTGATGCCGCTCGCCGACCCGTACCAGACGAGGACCCGGCCGCCCAACTCTCCGTCCACCCCCGCCTTTTCGGGCTCGTCGGGGTCGCCGGCCACGAGGTCTGCGTAGCCGTCGCCGTTGACGTCGCCGGTGGCCACGATGAGGCCGTTGCCCTTCAGCGCCTCGCCGTAGGCGGCGTGCGTGTAGACCTCGCCGCCGCTCAGGTCGCTCAGCCGGGAGGTGGCCAGGGCCGGATCGGGCACGCTGTCCTTGTCGAAATCGCCCAGCGCGACGGACTCCACGGAGGGGGTGTCCATGTTCAGGGTGCGGGAGCCGTAGCCGCCGGCGCGGGTGAACGGCCCTGTGATGAGCACGGAGGCGTCGTAACCGCCCACCGCCACCCTGGTCTTCGTGCCCGCGCCGAGGCTGAGTGCGGCGAGGTCCAGCCCGTAGTACGTCGTGGAGCCCGACGGCGACGGCAGATCCGTCCCGCTGGTCAGCCCGCTCCTGCTGCCCCAGAGCACCGTCACTGCACCGGCGTTGGTCCCCTTCGACGTGTCCTCGTACGGCGACCCCACCAGGAGGTCGGCGTACCCGTCCCGGTTCAGGTCGGCCGTCGCGGTGGCGGCGCCGAAGCGGTCGTACGCCTCGGCCGTGCCCGGCACCCCGGAGCTGTTCTGAGTGATCGTCTTACGGTTGCCCGCCGACAGCCCGGACTTGGAGCCGTACAGCACGACCACCGCCCCGGCTGCCTCCTTGCCCGACACGTTCGCCCCCGGAGCCTGCAGAACGGCGTCTTTGTAGCCGTCGCCGTTGAAGTCGCCCGGCACGCCTCCGTGGACGGCGGCCGCCGGTGTGGCGGGCAGCAACGCGCCCACCGTCACGCTCGCGGCCACCAGTACGGCCGCACTCCATCTGCGCACGTGAACACCCCTCTACGAAAGGAACTTGTAGCCGCCGAAGGCGGTCGCGATCTTCACCCGCGCCCCGAACGACCCCTTGCCGTTGCCGCTGTTGCGCCACAGGGTGCCGCCGGTGTCGCGGGAGACGAGGTCGGCCTTGCCGTCTCCGGTGATGTCACCGACGCCGACGATCACGTTGTAGGAGCCGCCCCAGTTGGTGAACAGCTTCACGCGGGCCTTGAAGATGCCCTGGCCGGTGCCGTCGTAGCGATACAGGTTGTTCGCCTTGTCCTGCGCCAGCAGATCGCCGATGCCGTCACCGTTGAGATCGCCGACGCCCACGATCTTCTTGTACGTCTTCCAGTTGTCGTAGAGCTTCACGCGCGCGGAGAGCTTCCCCGAGCTGGTGCCCTTGTACAGGTAGACCGTCCCGGTGGCGGAGTTGCGGGCGATCAGGTCGGGTCGGCCGTCGCCGCTGATGTCGCCGGGCGAGGTCAGGACGTCGTACTGGTTCCAGCCGCTGGTGCCGAGTGAGGTGTACGGCGTCGACGGCTTGACGGCGGCCCCGCAGCCGGGCTTGTACAGGCGCAGGGCGCCGCTGCTCAGCCGTACGAGGACGTCGTTGCAGCGGTCCCCGCTCAGGTCGCCGAACGGGATCGCCTTGATGGTCGTGGGCCAGCCGCTGCCGCTGACCTTGGCCGAGAAGGCTCCCGTGGACGCCTTGCCCAGCTGGAAGGTGAGCGCGCCCGAGGAGTTGAGGGTGAGGAGGTCGCCCGTGCCGTCCGGGGTGGCCGAGGCGCCGCCGAAGTCACGGGCGACGGCCGCGCCGCCGGTGACGGTGACCGTGCCGGAGGCGAGCTTCACGGCCGAGGCCGCGCCCTCCTGGGTGGCTCGCAGGGTCCAGGTCAGGGCGCCGTTGGCGGCGTAACTCCCCGATGTCGTACGGCCGTTCCAGCTCGCGGTGACGCTCAGGTCGGTCGTCGAGCCGGTGAGCGTGCGGACGGTCCGGCCGGCCGTGTCGGTGAGGGTCACGGACCAGGACGAGGTGGGCCGGCTCAGCGTCCAGGTGGGCGCCCAGGCGTTGCTCGCGGTGGTGGTGCCCTTGAGCGGGGCGGTCGCCGGGACGCCGGCACCGCTGACGGCGAGCGCAGGCCAGGCGGTGCGGCTGCCGAACAGCTGCGAGTTCGAGGAGTCGCTCGTGGCGCCTGACCAGACGGCACTGGCGCTGCCGTCCGCACCGACGCTGACCTGGCCGAGGACGTAGGCGAACGACGAGCCCGGCAGCGCGGCCGGGCTGCTCCACCGGCCGTCGCTGCGCACGGACTCCACCAGTGCGACCTTGCCGCCGACGGTCTGGGGCCACAGGGCGTGCACGGTGCCGTCGTCGGCGATGGCGGTGTCCCAGGCCTCGGAGACATACGACGTGGACAGCGTCTGCACGGCCGACCAGCTGCCGGTGGCGGCGTCGCGGGTGGCGGTGCGGGTGCTGAAGGTCGTCGTGTAGTCGACCCAGACGAGGGTGACATCGCCGTCGGGTGCGATGAGCGGCTGCGGGGTGCCCGCGAGGTCCTCGGTGCCGGTCACCGCCTCGGGCGCGGCCCAGGTGCCGTCGGCGGAGCGGGCGGCGGTGAGGATGGTCTGCCGCTCGGACGCGTCACTGCCGTCCCAGGCCAGGGTCAGGGTGCCGTCGTCGGCCGCGCTGACCTCGGGGTCGCTGATCGACTGGTAGCTCGGAGTCGCGGCGGCGGGCGCGGTCCACGTGGTGGCGCCGGGCGCGCGGGAGACCGTGCGTACCGAGGCGGACGGGCCGTCGGTCTGCTTCCACACGACGACGACGGTGCCGTCGGAGGTGACGGCGACGCTCGGGGTGTGGGCGCTGTCGGCGCCGTCCTTGACCGTGTCGCTGAGCTGGGCGGGCGCCGACCAGGTGCCGTCGGTGGCGCGGGTGGCGGCGTACACCTCCCACGGAGTGCCGCCGGAGTCGGTGCGCACGCTCCAGACCGCGGTGAGCGTGCCGTCGGGGGCCTCCGCGAGGTCGATGCCGCCGTCACCATAGGCCGTGTCGGTGCCGACGAGCTCGACCGGCGTCGACCAGGCCGAGTGGTCGGCGCTGAGCACGGAGCTGACGACCCGGCTGTCGAAGGGTCCGGCGCCGGGCGAGGTCTCGTCCGGGTACTCCGTCCACAGCGCGGTGACCGTGCCGTCGGCGGAGGCGTGCAGCTTGACGCCGCCCGCCTCGTCCGGGGTGGTGGTGAGCAGGGTCGGTGCACCCCAGGTGTCACTGCCGGCGGGGCGGACGGCGGCGTACAGCTTGCGCTCGGTGCTGTCCGTGTCCGCGAACTGGTTCCACACCGCGACGGCGGACCCGTCGGCGGTGGTCACGAGGTCCTTGACGTGGGTGTCGGTATCGGCGCCTGTGACGGCGGTGGCCGAGGTCCACGGGACGGCCGGGGCCGCCTCGGCCGTCGTCGGAAGCACGGCGCCGCCCGACAGGGCCAGTGCCACCGAGGAGATCGCGACCGCCAGACGGCGGCGTGGCAGGGCGTATCTGCCCATGTGGGTTTCCCTCCCCCGCGAGGACCCCTGCCCTCGCACAAGTGATCGGACGTTATCAGCGTCAAGGCCCGACACGTCGGGCAGGGCGCGGGGTTCAGAAATTTCCTACCGGTCACGGCAACCCCTTTGATCCCGGCGGCTACTTGAGGACGGAAGCGCCCTTCACGGGTGCTCCACGAAACGCACATGTCCCACCCCCGCTCGTAAGGAATCCCCGTGTCCTCTGCCTCCCACCGCCGCTCTCTCCGCACCCGCCGCACCCTGGTCGTCTTAGCCGCCGTGGGGGCCGCGGGCGTCGGCGCCGGTGCCGTCGTGATGAACGCGAACGCCCAGCCCGTGGATCTGTTCCACCAGACGCTCGCCGCGAAGGACGGCTGGGCTTCCTCCGGCACGGGCACGACCGGCGGCACGAAGGCCGACTCCGCGCACACCTTCACCGTCTCCACCCGGGCACAGCTGGTGAAGGCGCTGGGGTCGGCGTCCGAGACCACCCCGCGGATCATCAAGGTCAAGGGCACGATCGACGCCAACACGGACGGCGCCGGCAAGAAGCTGACCTGCGCGAACTACGCGTCCGGGACGGGCTACTCGCTGTCCTCCTACCTGAAGGCGTTCGACCCGGCCACCTACGGCCGCTCGAAGCTGCCGTCGGGCACGCAGGAGACCGCGCGCGTGGCCGCGCAGAAGAAGCAGGCCGCGAACATCGTCTTCAAGGTGCCTGCGAACACCACGATCGTCGGGGTGCCGGGCACCAAGGCCGGTATCTCCGGCGGGATGCTCCAGATCCAGAACGTGGACAACGTCGTCGTCCGCAACCTCACCTTCGCCGGCACCGAGGACTGCTTCCCGCAGTGGGACCCGACGGACGGCGACTCCGGCAACTGGAACTCGAACTACGACTCGGTGACGCTGCGGGGCGCGACCCATGTGTGGGCGGACCACAACACGTTCACGGACGCACCGCACCTGGACTCCGCGAACCCGAAGTACTACGGCCGCGAGTACCAGATCCACGACGGGGCGCTGGACATCACCAAGAGCTCGGACCTGGTGACCGTCTCCCGCAACCAGTTCACCAACCACGACAAGACGATGCTGATCGGCAGCAGCGACAGCGAGCCGAGCGGCAAGCTGCGGGTCTCGATCCACCACAACGTGTGGAAGGGCATCGTCCAGCGGGCGCCCCTGTCCCGCGTCGGCCAGATCCACATCTACAACAACTACTACGACGTCACGACCCTGAACGGCTACGCGCTGCTGTACAGCATCAACTCCCGCGCCAAGGCCCAGGTCGTCGCCGCGGACAACTACTGGAAGGTCCCGTCGACGGTGAAGATCTCCAAGCTTCTCTCCGGCGACGGCACGGGCGCGATCGCGGGCTCCGGCAACCTGGTCAACGGCACGACGACGGACCTGGTCGCGGCCTACAACGCCGCGTCCTCGAAGGACCTGAAGACGAGCGTGAACTGGACGCCGACCCTGACGTCCGGCCTGGAGTCGTCGGCAGCCGCGGTGAAGAACCTGCCGATGTCGCTGGCCACGACGACGGGGGCCGGAGTGCTCTCCTAGCTCAGGTGTCGTAGGTCCCGTCCCACGGTTCCGCGAAGGCGAGGCGGTCCGGGTAGAGCTCTGCCCACTGCTCGCCCTCGTCCTCGCGGATCACCAGGCCGAAGCGGACGCCCTCGTGGGTGATGCTGAAGGGACGGATCGCGATGTCCGTGTAGGAGCGGCGGGGAAGGCTGCGCAGCAGGGACCCGCGGTGGACCTGGGCCCGGGTCAGCGGGGAGGCGTCACCGCTCGGGTCGCGTTGCTGTTCCGCCCAGGTACCGGCGCACCAGATGTCCGAGTCGCGGTAATTGCCCTCGGCGTCGAAGGTGTGCAGGACCGCGTACAGACGCTTCTGCTCTTCCCAGCCCTCCTCGAGGTGGAACCCCTCGGGGAAGGCATATGTGATCGACGCCAGGAACTGACCCTCCGCATACCGCCCGATCGTCTCGGTGCGGTGCTTCGGCTCGTACGCGACAGGAATGACCCCGGGCACTGCCATGGCGCAAACCATACGGCTTGGCGCGGACACGGCGATGCCCGGGTCGGTATCCGGACGGCTCCGGACTGCCCCGGTACTACTCCGGGGAGCCGCCGAAGCGCTCCTTGTACGTCTCCAGGTCCTCGTCGGTCAGCTTGGCGAAGAGGACCTGGGGGACCGTGAAGGGGGTGCCGGGGGTGAGGGCGGTGAGGGCGCGGGCCTCGTCGGCGGTGATCCAGGTGGCCGTGTCGTCCTCGAGGGCGAAGGCCTGGCGCATGGCGGCCGAGGTCGCGGGGATGAACGGCTCCGAGACCACCGCGTACAGGTGGATCAGGTTCATCGCCGTGCGCAGGGTCAGTGCCGCGCCGTCCTTGTCCGTCTTGATCTGCAGCCAGGGGGCCTTCTCCTCCAGGTAGGAGTTGCCCGCCGACCACAGGGCGCGCAGCGCCGCCGCGGCCTTGCGGAACTGGAGCGCCTCCATCTGGGACTCGTACTCCGCGAGGAGGCGGGCGATCTCCTCGCCCAACTTCGCCTCCGCCTCGCCCGGCTCGCCGCCCGCCGGGACCTCCTCGCCGAAGCGCTTCTTCGAGAAGGACAGGACGCGGTTGACGAAGTTGCCGAGGGTGTCGGCCAGGTCCTTGTTCACCGTCGCCGTGAAGTGCTCCCAGGTGAAGGACGAGTCGTCCGACTCGGGGGCGTTGGCGATCAGGAAGTAGCGCCAGTAGTCCGCCGGGAGGATGTCCAGGGCCTGGTCGGTGAAGACGCCCCGCTTCTGGGAGGTGGAGAACTTCCCGCCGTAGTACGTCAGCCAGTTGAAGGCCTTGACGTAGTCGACCTTCTTCCACGGCTCGCGCACACCGAGCTCGGTGGCCGGGAACATCACCGTGTGGAAGGGGACGTTGTCCTTCGCCATGAACTCGGTGTAGCGGACGGTGGTGTCCACGTCGTACCACCACGACTTCCAGTCCCGGTTCTCCGGGTCCAGATCCGCCCACTCCTTTGTCGCGCCGATGTACTCGATCGGGGCGTCGAACCAGACGTAGAAGACCTTGCCCTCCGCGGCCAGCTCCGGCCACGTGTCGGACGGGACGGGGACGCCCCAGTCCAGGTCACGGGTGATCGCGCGGTCGTGCAGGCCCTCGTTGAGCCACTTGCGGGCGATGGAGGCGGCGAGCTGCGGCCACTCCTCCTCGTGCGCGGCCACCCACTCCTCGACCTCGTGCTGCAGCTTCGACTGGAGCAGGAAGAGGTGCTTGGTCTCCCTGACCTCCAGGTCCGTGGAGCCGGAGATCGCCGAGCGCGGGTTGATCAGGTCGGTCGGGTCCAGGACGCGCGTGCAGTTCTCGCACTGGTCGCCGCGGGCCTTGTCGTAGCCGCAGTGCGGGCAGGTGCCCTCGACATAGCGGTCCGGGAGGAAACGGCCGTCGGTGGGCGAGTAGACCTGACGGATCGCGCGCTCTTCGATGAACCCGTTCTCGTTCAGGCGGCGGGCGAAGTGCTGGGTGATCTCGACGTTCTGCTCGCTGGAGCTGCGGCCGAAGTAGTCGAAGGCCAGCGCGAAGCCGTCGTAGACCGCCTTCTGGGCGTCGTGCGCCTGCGCGCAGAACTCGTCGACCGGCAGGCCCTGCTCCTTCGCGGCCAGCTCGGCCGGGGTGCCGTGCTCGTCCGTCGCGCAGATGTAGAGGACGTCGTGGCCGCGCTGGCGCAGGTAACGGGAGTAGACGTCCGCCGGGAGCATGGACCCCACCATGTTGCCCAGGTGCTTGATCCCGTTGATGTACGGAAGGGCGCTGGTGATGAGGTGTCGAGCCATCGGGGGCTGCTCCCAGGTCGCTGCGTGCGGTGACGGATGTCTGTTCCGGCTGCGTGGCCGGCCGTCGTACGAACTCTGAAATCGTAGTCGACCGGGGCGATCGCGAGGACCGGTGGTATATCCTGATCCGGATCGTTTATATATGGAGGTCTGCCATGTCGAAGCTGCTCATCGAGGTCGACGACGAGGCTCTGGCGGAAGCCCAGCTTCTGCTCGGCACGAAGACCAAGAAGGACACCGTCAACACCGCGCTGCTGGAAGTCGCCAAGCGCCGCAGCCGGGCCATAGCGCTGGCCAAGCTCCGTGAGAGGGGGGCGCGCGGCGACTTCGACATTCTCCTGGACAAGAGGAACTACCGCCGATGAGTGACGTCTCGTATCTGGTCGACACCTCGGCAGCCGTGCGCCTGCTCAGCAGCGACGCGTACGACGAGCAGTGGGGGCAATCGCTCGACAACGGGTTGGTCGCGCTCTGCGATCTGACCGAACTGGAGATCCTCTTCTCCGCGCGCGGACGAGCGGACCGCGAAGGCATTCAGGAAGAACTGCGGCAACTGTTCAGCTGGACCCTCATGCCCGACGGCATCTACCAGCGCGCCCGCGAGGTGCAGCAGCTTCTCACCGACAACGGGGAGCACCGCTCCGCCGGACCGGTCGACCTACTCCTCGCCGCCACGGCCGAGCTGTCGGGCCTGACCCTGCTCCACCACGACCGGGACTTCGAGACGGTCGCCGGGCGGACGGGCCAGCCGACCGCCTGGCTGTCCGAGCCCGAGTCCTGAGCTACTACGTGCTCCGCTTCTCCTCCAGACGCGGGAAGAGCACCGCGCCCTTCGTGACTCTCGAGCCGGGCCGGAGCCGGCCCCACTCGCCCGCTTCCTGGACCTTCTGGTCCGCGAGGGCGCCCAGGGATGCCTCCGCGCCGAGCGAGTCCCAGAGCTTCTGAGAGGTGTCCGGCATGACCGGGTTGAGGAGCACCGCCACCGCACGGAGCGACTCCGCGGCCGTGTAGAGGATGGTCGCCAGACGGGCCCGGCCCTCCGGTGAGCCGTCCTTGGCCACCTTCCAGGGCTCCTGCTCCGTGAGGTAGCCGTTGACCTGCTTGACGAAGTCGAAGACCGCGAGGATTCCGCCCTGGAAGTCCAGGTCGTCGCCGATGCGCTGGTCGGCCTGGGCGACGGCCTCCGCCAGCCCGGCGCGCACCGCCTTCTCCGCCTCGCCCGCCGCCGATGTCCCGGGCTCGGGAAGCACGCCGCCGAAGTACTTGCCCACCATCGCGGCGACCCGTGACGCGAGATTGCCGTAGTCGTTCGCCAGCTCACTCGTGTAGCGGGCGGAGAAGTCCTCCCAGGAGAACGAGCCGTCCTGGCCGAACGCGATCGCGCGCAGGAAGTACCAGCGGTACGCGTCCACACCGAAGTGGGACGTCAGGTCCTGGGGTCTGATGCCCGTCAGGTTCGACTTGGACATCTTCTCGCCGCCGGCCATCAGCCAGCCGTTGGCCGCGATCCTCCCGGGGAGCGGGAGGCCCTGCGCCATCAGCATCGCGGGCCAGATGATCGCGTGGAAGCGGAGGATGTCCTTGCCGACGAGGTGGACGTCGGCGGGGAAGGTGCTCTCGAACTTCGTCGGATTCTCGTTGTAGCCGACCGCCGTCGCGTAGTTCAGCAGGGCGTCGATCCACACGTAGATGACGTGCTGGTCGTCCCAGGGGACCGGGACGCCCCAGTCGAAGGTGGAGCGCGAGATGGAGAGGTCCTGGAGGCCCTGGCGTACGAAGTTCACGACCTCGTTGCGCGCCGACTCGGGCTGGATGAAGCCCGGGTTCGCCTCGTAGTGGGCGAGGAGCCGGTCGCCGTACTCGCTCAGCCTGAAGAAGTAGTTCTCCTCCTTGAGGAGCTCCACCGGCTTCTTGTGGATGGCACACAGCTGCGTTCCGTCCTCGGCCTCGATGAGGTCGCCGGGCAGTTTGTACTCCTCGCAGCCGACGCAGTACGGGCCCTCGTACCCGCCCTTGTAGATCTCCCCCTTGTCATGGAGGTCCTGGACGAACTCCCGGACCCGGTCCGTGTGACGCTTCTCCGTCGTGCGGATGAAATCGTCGTTGGCGATCTCCAGGTGCTCCCAGAGGGGCCGCCAGGCTTCGGTGACGAGCTTGTCGCACCATTCCTGCGGGCTGACGCCGTTCGCCTCCGCGGTGCGCATGATCTTCTGACCGTGCTCGTCCGTGCCGGTGAGGTACCACACCCGCTCGCCGCGCTGACGATGCCAGCGCGTGAGCACGTCGCCCGCGACGGTCGTGTAGGCGTGGCCCAGGTGAGGAGCGTCGTTGACGTAGTAGATGGGGGTGGAGACGTAGTACGCCTTCCCGCCCCGCTGCTCGGATCCGGTGGCCGCCATGGGCGGAAGCGTACCTACGCCACGGGGGCGGGGCCCGGTGATTTCCGGGCCCCGCCGTCCAGCGTCGTACTGGTTGCTACGGGCGCCAGTTCGCCAGGATGCCCTCGTAGATCTCCGCGTCCGTGAGTTCCTTCGGGGTCGCGCCCGCGAGGAAGTGGGACGTGTTGGGGAGCTTGAGCTTGCGGAGGTAGTCGAAGGCCTTGTTCTCCGGGTCACCGAAGGCGACGAACGAGAAGAAGACGGCGGGGTGGGTCTTCGCCGCCTCCGTGAGGGCCTGGGTGGCGGGGGTCTTCGCGTCCGGGGCGCCGTCCGTCTGGAAGACCACCAGGGCGGGGGTGTCGGGGGAGTTCTTGGTGTGGTGCGCGAGGACTTCCTCGACGGCCGCGTGGTAGCTGGTACGGCCCATGCGGCCGAGGCCCGCGTGGAGGTCGTCGATCTTGTTCTCGTGGTCGGTGAGGGTGAGCTCGCCGGTGCCGTCGAGTTCGGTGGAGAAGAAGACGACGTGGACCTTGGATTCGGGGTCCAGGTGGGCGGCGAGGGCGAGGGTCTGCTCGCCGAGCGCCTGGGCGGAGCCGTCCTTGTAGTACGGGCGCATGCTCGCGGAGCGGTCGAGGACGAGGTAGGTCGTGGCGGTGGTGCCGGTGAGGCCGTGGGTGGTGAGGGCGGTGGCGGCGGCGGTGTAGGCGGTGCGGAGGGTGGGGGGTACGGCGTGGTCGTTCCCACCCGCACCACCCGTGACGGTCTCGTCGTCCGCTGCGGCTGCCGCAGGGGCCGGTGTGTCGGGGGTGACAGCCGCTTCCGGCTCCCGCTCAGGGCTGACCTCAGCGGTCGGCTGCGGCTCCGGTTCTACGACGGTCTCGGGCTCCGGGTCCGAAGCCGGCTCGGGCTCGGGCGTGACCTCGGCGACCGGCTGGGCGGCCTCGATACCGACGGGCTCGGGCTCCTGGACGGAAGCCGGCTCGGGCTCGGCGGCGGCGTCGGGCGTGACCTCGGCGACCGGCTCTGCCTCGGCCTCGTCGGTGGAGTCGGGTGTGACCTCGGCCGCCGGTTCGGGCTTCGGCTCGGGAGCGGCCTCCGCGGTGGGCTTCGCCTCGGGTTCCGGAGCGGCTTCCGGCTCGGGCTCGGGCTCGACGACCGGCTCCGGTTCCGGTGCGACCTCCGCCACCAGCGGCTGCTCTTCCGCCACCGCGACCGGCTCTTCAGCGGTGGACTGCTCGGTCGCCGGCTCTTCGGCAGCGGTCGCCTCGACGGCCGCGTCCTCCGCCCCCGGCTCCTCCGCGGAGCCCCCGGACTCAGCCTCCGGCTTCTCCGGCGTCGATTCCCCGGGTACCGGCTTCTCGGCCACCGGCGTCTCAGGCGCCGCCTCGTCCGGGACCGGCTGGGCCGGGATCTCCGCGTGCTTCGGAGTCTCCGCGCCCTCCGTCGCCGGCGTCTCCGCCGAAGACGTCGGCTTTGCGGCCGCCGCCTTGTCGAAGGCCGCTGCGACCAGTTCGTGCTCGGAAGAGGTGGAGAGGGTGGAGGTACGGGGTTCGGGGACCGTGGCCGCCTTCGCAGGCGTCGGCTCGGGCGCCGGAGAGGGAAGCTTCGGTGCCGCCTCCTGCGAAGGAGTCGTCTCCGCACCCTCTGCCTCGGTGGCAGCGCCCTTGCGTGATCGGCCGCCGAACGCGTTCCGCAGGAGAGAGAGAATGCCCATGTGCGCAACCCTTCGCATGAGTTGTAGCCCGTCAATCCCTGGCCAGGACGGACACGTAAGGTTAGCGGCCCCGGAAGGCGATCTTCGGCAGGGGCAGGTACCCGGGGCTCCGGGCGTCAAGACCTACTTCCGGACTTCACCCGCGCGTGGCGTCAACTCCGCTACGTCCACCCCGGGTTCATGCACCGTTCACCGCCCCGCCCCGCTCTCGCACGGACGCGCACCTACCGTCCGTCAAGCGAGCTTCAAGGGGAAGCAAGGGGAGAGCAAAAGTGCGCAAAGAGCTGCCGTTGATCAACACCGTCCATGGACGGTCCGCCCTGACCTGCCGTTTCCGGTGTGGTGACGCCTGTTTCCACCCGGCGCCCAACACCTCCTCCAACCCGTACGTCGGCGACGTCATCGCCACCGCGCTCAGCCGCCGTTCGATGATGCGTGCCGCCGCCGTCGTGACGGTCGCCGCCGCGGCCGGCACCGCGGGCACCGTCGTCACGGCCCCGTCGGCCGAAGCCGCCGCCCAGCAGGGCACGGCCAAGTCCAGGCCCCAGGGCAAGGCCGCCCGCGGGCTCCGGTTCACCCCCGTCGCGCCCAACACCGCCGACACCGTGACCGTCCCGGCCGGCTATGCCCAGAACGTCGTCGTCCGCTGGGGCGAGCCCATCCTGCGCGGCGCCCCCGCCTTCGACCCGGACCGGCAGACCGCCGCCGCCCAGGCCGGCCAGTTCGGGTACAACAACGACTTCCTCGCGCTGCTGCCCCTCCCGGGCGAGCGCGGCCAGCAGGTACTCGTCGCCAACCACGAGTACACCGACGAAGTGCTCATGTTCCGTGGCTACGACGCCGCCAATCCCACCCGTGAGCAGGTCGAGATCGCCTGGGCCGCGCACGGTCTCGGCGTCGTCGTGGTGGAGGAGAACAAGAAGAACGGCGCGCTCACCCTCGTACCCCGGCACCACCTCAACCGGCGCGTCACCGCCACCACCGAGTTCCGGCTGACCGGGCCCGCCGCCGGGTCCGACCTGCTCAGGACCTCCGCCGACCCCACGGGCCGCAAGGTCCTCGGCACGCTCAACAACTGCTCCGGCGGTACGACCCCCTGGGGCACCACCCTCCACGGCGAGGAGAACTTCAACCAGTACTTCGCCAACGCCGGCCGGGCGACGGACAAGCGGTACGGGATCGGGACGGGCGCCAGCGAGCGCAAGTGGGAGCGGTTCGACAAGCGGTTCGACGTCGCCCAGGAGCCAAACGAGGTGCACCGCTTCGGGTACGTCGTCGAGCTCGACCCCTACGACCCCTCCTCCACGCCTCGCAAGCACACCGTGCTCGGCCGGTTCAAGCACGAGGGCGCGACCGTGCGGCTCACGCACGACGGGCGGCCGGTCGTGTACTCCGGGGACGACGAGCGGTTCGACTACTTCTACAAGTTCGTCGGCAGCAAGCGGATGAAGCACGGCGGCGGCAGGGCCGTACGGGAGCACAACCTCTCCCTGCTCGACGAGGGAACCCTGTACGTCGCCCGCCTCACCGGTGACTCCCCCGCCCTCGAGATCGACGGAACCGGGAAGCTTCCCGCCGACGGGGAGTTCGACGGCGGCGGGGAATGGATTCCGCTGGTCACGGCCACGACGAAGGGTGCCGTGTCGCACGTCGAGGGGATGACCGCCGACGAGGTGTGCGTCTTCACCCGGCTCGCCGGTGACAAGGTCGGGGCGACCAAGATGGACCGGCCCGAGGACATCGAGCCGAACCCGCACTCGGGCAAGGTGTACGTCGCGCTCACCAACAACACCAACCGCGGTGTCGGCACCAACGCCCCCGCCGACGAGGCGAACCCCCGCAACGCCAACAAGCACGGGCACATCCTCGAGCTCACCGAGCGGTGGAACCGGGCCGACAGCACGACGTTCGCCTGGACGCTGTTCCTCGTCGCCGGGGACCCGGAGGACCCCGCCACCTACTTCGCGGGCTTCCCGAAGGACGCCGTGAGCCCCATTTCCTGCCCGGACAACGTGGCCTTCGATCCCCACGGGAACCTGTGGATCTCCACGGACGGGAACCAGCTGGGGTCGCACGACGGGCTTTTCGGTGTCGCCACGAAGGGGGAGCGGCGGGGTGAGCTCAAGCAGTTCCTGACCGTGCCGACGGGGGCCGAGACGTGTGGCCCGCTGGTGCAGGACCGGCGGGTGCTGGTGGCGGTGCAGCACCCGGGGGAGATCAGCGGGGCGACGGTGGAGACGCCGGCGAGCACCTGGCCCGACGGCCCGGGGAAGATCGTGCGGCCGGCGGTCGTGGCGGTGTGGCGCAAGGACGGTGCCGATATCGGGCTGTAGCGGCGGCACACGGCGGCACACGGCCGAACAGGGCGGCACCTCCACAGTCCAGGTGCGACACGGGCACCCGGGTCACCCGGGCCCGTGCAGCGCGATGTCCACCAGCAGGGCACGGTGGTCGGTGTCCGCCAGGTCCAGGAAGTGGGCGTCGCCCGCCGAGAAGTCCTCCGACACCAGCACGTGGTCGATCTGCGCGCCGATGGCCGGGGCGGTGCGGGCCGGCCAGGTGGGCGTGCGGCCGGAGCCCGCGAGGCGGGCCGCGTCGCGCAGCCCGGTGTCGAGGATCGCGCGGAAGGCCGCATGGTCCTGGGAGGCGTTGAAGTCGCCGGCCAGGACGGTCGGGGTGCGGCCCATGGCGGCGGCGAAGTCGCGCAGCATGCCCAACTCCCGCCGCCACAGGTCCACTTGGCCCGGCAGCGGGGGCATCGGGTGCGCGAGTTGCAGCCGTACGGCGTGACCGTGCACGTCGGCGACGGCCCCGGGCATGCCCATGGTGCTCCCCGGGATCCCGGCGGCGGGCTTCAGGGGGAAGCGGCTGAGGACGACGGACCCCGTCGAGCCGGCGCCCTCCACGGACCGCCGGTACGGATAGTCCTCGGACAGGGACCGCCGCAGGGCCGCCGAGCAGCCGTAGTCGCACTCCTCCACGAACACGACGTCCGGTCTCTCCTCGCGGACGGCGGCGGTGAGGGCGTCGGTGGCCCCTCCGAACTCGACGTTCGAGGTCAGGACGCGGAAGGAGGCGAGCACCCGGCCGTCCGGCTCGCCGCCCTGTCCGTACGGGGCGATGAACCACGCCAGCAGCCCGAGGAGTACGCCCGCCCAGATCGTCCCGGGCCACCACCGGGTGAGCAGGGTGAGGGCCAGGCCCGCTCCGGCGGGCGCGAGCAGCCACGGGAGGAAGGCGAGGAGCTGGGGGACGGGGGTGACGCCGTCCGTGTCGGCGAGCCGGCAGCCCAGGATCACGCTCACGGCGGCGAAGAGCAGGGCGGCGCTCCAGATACCGAGCCTTCGGCGGGTCACCGTCCCGAGCCTACGAGCGGGCGTCGAGCTTCGCCAGGAACTCCCCGAGCACGGCGTTGAACTCCGACGGCCGTTCCAGGTTGGGCAGGTGAGCGGCCCCCTCGAAGACGTGCAGTTCCGACTCCGGGAGCGCCGCGTGCATGGCCTGCGCGTCGGCGACCGGCGTGTAGGTGTCGTCGGCGCCCACGGCCACCAGCGCCGGGACGGTGACGCGGGTCAGCAGCTCGCGGTAATCGGGGCGGGCGGCGCGGGCGCGCAGGGCCGCCGCGGCGGACTCCGGCCGGGTGGCCGTCATCATGCCGTGCACATGCGTCTTGACCTCGGGGGAGGCGTGCGGCGCGACCATCTTCTCCAGCACCTCGTCGGCGTACCCGTGCATGCCCTCGCGCAGCAGCCGGTCCGCCGTCGCGTGCCGGACCCGCACCCCCTCGGGGGTCTCCGCCGCCGGGAAGGTGTCGGCGAGGACCAGACCCCGGATCCGCCCCGGGAAGAGCCGGTAGCAGTCCATGGCGATCTGGCCACCCATGGACAGGCCCGCCAGCACGCACGCCGTCACGTCCCGTTCGTCCAGCAGCGCCCCGATGTCCTGGGCGAACCGCTCGAAGCGCTCGACCGGCGCGGGCGGCACCACGGCGCCGTACCCGCGCAGGTCCGGGGCGATGACGCGGCGGGAGGCGGAGAACGCCTCGATCTGCGGGCGCCACATCGTGTGGTCGAAGGGGTGGCCGTGGACCAGGACCAGGGGGATCGCCGTCATGACGCCGACCCTAGATCGGCCCGACTTCTCGGTGCAATAAAATCTTTGCCCTCAGTGCAATCACAGGGGGCCTTGGTGCACGACTACCGCCGTATCGCCGACCGCATAGCCGCCGACATCACCACCGGACGGCTCCGGCCGGGCGAACGACTGCCCCCGCAGCGGAAGTTCGCGCGCCGGCACGGGATCGCCGCGTCGACGGCGGAGCGGGCGTACGGCGAACTCGTACGGCGAGGCCTGGTCGTCGGGGAGGTGGGGCGCGGCACCTTCGTGAAGGCCACCGCGCCGGTGCGGCCCGGCCGGGGGCTCATCGAGGACGCGGGGGCGCCCGTCAACCTGGAGCTCACCTACCCGTCCGCCGAAGGCCAGTCCGAGCTCCTCGCCGACGCCCTCGCGCCCCTGCTGCGCCCCGACGTCCTGACCGAGGCCCTCCGCCCGGCCGCCGCCACCGGCACCCCGGCCGCCCGCGAGGCCGTCGCCGCGCTCCTCGCCACCCCGGGCTGGCGCCCCGACCCGTCCCGGATCCTCTTCACGGGCAACGCCCGCCAGTCCGTCGCCGCCGCCCTCGCCTCCCTGGTACGGCCGGGCGGCCGGGTCGGCGTCGAGGAGCTGACGTACCCCGTGGTCAAGGAGATCGCGGTCCGGCTCGGCATCACGCTGGTACCGCTGGCCACGGACGAGGAGGGCCTGCGCCCCGAGTCGGTGGCCGCCGCCCATCGCACGGCGCCCCTGTCGGCCCTCTATGTGCAGCCGACCCTGCACAATCCGACGTCGGTGACGACGAGTTGCGAGCGCAGGCGTCAACTCGCCCTGGCGGTGAGCGACTTGGACCTTCCCGTCGTGGAGGACCGCATCTGGTCGTTCCTCGCGGAGAACGACGATCCGCTCGCCGCCCTCGCCCCCGACCTCACCCACGTCGTCGACGGTCTCTCCAAGCGGGTCGCGCCCGGGCTCACCGTCGGCTTTCTCGTCGTACCGGAGAAACGGGTGGACGCGGTGGCGGACGCCGTCCGTTCCGGTGGGTGGAGTGCGGGGCGGTTCGCGCTGGAGGCGGGGGTGCGGTGGACGGCGGACGGGACCGTGGCGCGGCTGGTCGAGGCGAAGCGGGCCGACGCGGCGCGCAGGCAGCGGGTGCTGGCCGAGTGCCTGGGCGGGTTCGACGTACGGTCCGATCCGCGCGCGTACTACGCCTGGTGGCAGCTCCCGGCCCCCTGGCGGGCGGACACCTTCACGGCCGCCGCCGCGGCGCTCGGTATCGCCCTCGCGTCCGGGCCCTCCTTCGCCGTCGACCCGAACCGCACCCCGGACGCGGTCAGGCTCGGGCTCGCGTCGGCTGCCGTGCCGGATCTGGAACGGGCGCTGCGGGCCCTCGCCGGGCTCGCGGCCGGCCGTACCGACCGGTGAGCCAGCAGGTCAGAGCCACCGCGAGACCCACGGCCACGAGCAGCCAGGAGACCGTGCGCAAGGTGGCGGTCAGGGCGTCGTAGACGGCGCCCACGGCCGGGCGGTGCACCGGGTCGGGCAGATCGGTGAGGGTGAGCCGGCGGCCCACGGCGACGGCGAGGCTCAGCAGCGCGCCGCCGAGTGCCGTGCCGAGGGCGGTCGCGGTGAGGGCGCGGCGGCGGCAGGCGGCGACCGCGATCCCCGCGGCGGCGAGGACGGCGGCCGAGACGGGCAGCCAGAAACCGGCGACTTCGAGCACGTCGTAGCCCTTCCGGAGACGGTCGAGTTGGGAGGCCGGGAGCACGGTGACCTCGGTGGGGGGCAGGGTGACCCGGTGCTCCACCCGGGCGGCGATCGGGGCGATGTCGACGGTCACCTCGTGGTGGCCACCGTCCCGGACGGCCCTCAACACGGCCTGGTGGACGGCTCTGTTGCCCTCGTCCCACGCGGTGCCGAAGGCCGGGGTCCGGGTGAAGGAGCGCACCAAGGGCCGTACCGGCTCGCCGACTTCGCCCTCCACCGCGTCCGCGACGCTGTCCCGCACGGCGGGGTCGGTGGCGAGCGGTGCCATCGTCGTGACGTACCGGCCCGTGTCGGCGAGGCCGTACGCCGCCCAGGCCGCCACCGCGCCGAAGGGCACGAGCAGGCAGGCCAGGGCGATCAGGGCGGCCGACAGGGCGCCGCGGACACGAGAGGTCACCCTTCAAGGCAAAACGACGGCGGGCGGCCGCGCGAGCCGTGGAGCCGCGGATTCGGCCCTCCGGTGGAGGGTTCACCCGAACGGGTGTCTCATGGATCAAGGGAGATGAAGGGAGATCAGGGGAGGTCAGGGGGAGATTCGGGGAGAAGGAGGCCGATCCATGCGCACCACTACGGGCCTGCGGACCCTGGCCCTGGCCATGCTCACCGGCACCACGCTCACCGTCACGGCGGTGGGCGGCTTCGCGGCGGCGGCCCCGCCCACGTACGCCGAAGGCCATGGGCACGGCGGTCCGATCCGGGGCACCGTCGTCTCCCGCACCCCGATCGACGTGCGGGCCGCGCCCACCACGCACTCCGCCGTCGTCGCCCGGCTCTCGCCGGGCAGCCAGGACCGGGTGACGTGCATGGTCCGCGGACAGAGCGTCAACGGCAACCCGTACTGGTACTGGTTCACCGGCGCCCGGGGCTGGGTCAGCGCCGCATTCGTCGACACCGGTCGGCGTTCCGTGCCGGCCTGTGCGGATCCGTGTCCGCAGTGGAAGAACGTGGGATGAGGGATGCCGTGGACCCCGGCCGTTTCCTGGCCGGGGTCCACGTGCGTCCGCTAGCGGATCCGGTTCCCCTCGCCGTCCTCGCGCGTGTAGTAGCGGTAGAAGAACACGACGAAGATCCCCGCCGCGACCGCCATCCCCAGCGCCGTCGAGCGCAGCACGCTCTGTCCCGCCTGGCTGTACAGGAACCCGACGGCCGCCCCGGCGAAACCGGACTTCACGGCCGAGTGGAGCTCCCGCTTCAGCAGCGGGGCGAACGTCGCCACGGCGATGCACAGCACGATGAACGCGAGCGCCGTGACACAGCCGAACAGCACGTTCCAGCCGGTGATCGGCCCGCCGTCACGACGGTTCGCCGCGGCCCAGTAGCCGTAGACCAGCCCGAGCACGACCGGGATGCCGTACCTGGCGGCCGTGTGCACCTTGGCGCCGAAGACCGCGGGTGTCCGGGCGAATCCGCCCGCGGGTGCCGTATGAGCCATGAGAGCACTCCTCTCTCTCCACCCCCCGATACGCCCCCGCCTTCCAGAGCACACCTGGGAAGGGGCCCTGGCAAGTCGGATGCCGTGTTCGCCATCCGCCGGGCCGACGAGCGGGCAGGAATGGGACGTTTGCCGCCCTGGGAACTCCCCTTCGCAGCCACAGCGGTTACCGTGCTGCCGTACGTGATCGACGGGGGATGGGGAGGGACCGATGCCCGGAACCGTGCTGCTGCTCGCCGCCTCACCGGTGGGCAAGAGCCGTCTGGTGGACGCGGCGTCCGTGCTTCCCGTCCTCGCGGCCGTGCCGCCCGCCGTACTCTCCGGCACCGACACGGCCAATGTCGTGGAGCTCGCCGACCCCCTGGAACCGCAGGCCGTCCTGACCCGGCTGCGCGCCGTCGCGGCCACGCCGGGCCCGCTCACCGTCTTCATCGCGGGCCAGCTCGCCCTGGACCGCCGCCAGCACCTCCCCCACCTCGCGCTGGCCCGCACCACCCCGGCCACCGTGCGCTACACCGCGCTGCCCTGGCAGTGGATCCGTGAGGAGTTCCGGCTGCGGTCCCCCGGTTCGACGACCCTCCTGGTCGACCTGCACGCCGACGCGGAGGCGTGGGGATGGCTGCGGACGCACGCACTCGACTCCGGGCGCAACAACGCGGTGTTCGGGCGGATCGCGCCGCCGCCCTCCCGGCGTACGGTGGCCGTGCCGGCGTACATGAAGACGATCGCGACGATTCTGCGCAGCGGGTGGCGTCCGCCGGTGGAGCAGTTGCATCAGCAGGCGTTCGGTCGGCTGGGCCCTGACGCCTACGGGGACGTCGTGCTGACGGTGCCGCCCGCTCCGGTGGCCGTCCCCGGCGGCTTCGCCCCCAGACCCCCCTATCGGCCTGAACGGCCTCGTCCGCAAACGCCGGACGGGGGGCTGGTGGGCGCAGGAGGGGCTCCTCAAGTGCCGGCCGTCGGTCCGCCCCAGCCGCAGGACCCCCACGTCCAGATCACCGCCGCCGTCCAGGCCGGCCGGTACCAGGACGCCGACGCGCTCGCCCTGGCGCACGAGCAGGCCGCCACGCGTGCGCACGGGGTGGCGTCCGAACAGGCCCTGCACTGGTCGGAGGTGCGGGCGGACCTGGCGATGTTCGCGCGGGACTCGGCGCGCAGTTGCGGGATCTGGCTGACCGTGGCGGAGACGCGGCTGACCGCCGGGCAGAGCCCGGACGCGCCGGCCGTGGAGAAGGCCGTGGACCGTGCCCACCACCAGTGGGGGCAGGTCCGTGACAAGGCCCGGGCCCAGGAACTCGGCTCCCTGCTCGCGCAGTTGCGCACCCGCGTTCCCGGCCGTCGCCCGGGCGCCCTGGAGAACGTACAGAAGCAGCTGCGGGAGCTGCAGGCGACACCGTTCTAGGACACCGATTCACACGAGGTACGCCAGCGCCCCCGACACCAGCGTCCGCACCCCCGGCGCCACCGTCGACAGGTCCGGGGCGAAGTGCGGGCTGTGGTTGCTGGGGACGGCGTCGAACTTCTCCATCAGGTCCGCGCCCGGCGCCGCTTCCCAGGTCGCGGCGGGGGTGGAGGTCACGAACCAGTAGGAGTACGGGAGTTCGCCGAGCGCGAGCTTCGAGAAGTCCTCGCTGGCCATCGCCGGGCCGGGGTCGAAGACGGTGTCGGCGCCGAAGACCTCGCGGTGCACGGCGGCGATCCGGTGGTCGGTCTCCGGGTCGTTGACCGTGGCCGGGAACGAGCCGCCCAGGGTCACCTCGGGTTCGCGCGGGCAGCCCGCCGCATGGCACTCGCCCTCGGTGATGCGGCGGATCGCGGCGATCATCCGGTCCCGTACCGCCTCGGACTGGGTGCGCAGGTTCAGGGAGATACGGGCGGTGGCGGGGATGATGTTCGGCGCCGTGCCCGCCTCGATCCGGCCGACGGTCAGCACGGCCGACTCGCGCGGCTTGATCTCCCGGCTGACGACCGTCTGCAGCCGCGTGACGATGTACGCGGCCGTCACGACCGGGTCGACCGTCGTCTCGGGGCGCGAGCCGTGGCCGCCCCGGCCGTGCACCACGATCTCCACGTCCGTCGTCGCCGACATGATCAGGCCGGGCACGTGCGCGTACAGTCCGGCGGGCCCCGGCACCACATGCTGGCCGAGCAGGACGTCCGGGCGCGGGACACGGTCGTAGAGCCCGTCGGCGACCATCGCGGCCGCCCCACCGCCGGCCTCCTCGGCGGGCTGCCCCACCAGGAGCAGCGTCCCGGACCAGGCGTCCCGGCCGTCCGCGAGCGCCTTCGCCGCCCCCGCCAGCCAGGTCACGTGCAGGTCGTGCCCGCAGGCGTGCATCACCCCGGGCGTCTCCGAGGCGTACGACAGCCCGGTCCGCTCCTCGACCGGCAGCGCGTCCATGTCGGCGCGCAGCAGGACGGTGGGCCCGTCGCCGTTGCGCAGCAGGCCCACGACGCCGGTGCCGGCGATGCCCTCGGCCGTCTCGAATCCGGCCGCCTTCAGCCGCTCGGCCAGCCGGGCCGCCGTGCGGTGCTCCTCGAACGACAGCTCGGGGTGGCGGTGCAGGTCCCGGTAGAAGTCCTCGAGGTCGGGGACCGGGAGGTCGGCGGTGAGTTCCAGGGCGGTGCGGGCGGCGGAAGACTTCATGCGGGCAGCGTAGGGGCCGGGGGGAGTCACCGGCAGGGGGCGGGTCCCGAGACCGGGTCCCGGCGTCGGCGACGAGACGACCCAGTCGATGAGGCAGCGCGGGGAGTGGATACAGACCGCGGAGGAACCGTCGATGCGGGCCAGGGGCAGCACGGTGCGGAAGCGGACAGGCCTGCCGGGCGGCGCCGACATGAGGGTCTTGGCGGCACGTGAACGCCGGGCGCGAGCGAGCGGCCGCCGACGCCAAGGGGGAGTGGGCGTCGGCGGCCGCGGTCCGCGGGGGTCCGTGGGTCAGAAGGCGGGGACCGCGGAGGGCCGGGCCTTGTTGACGTTGCTGATGAAGTTCTTGCCGATCTGGAAGTTGGCGCTGCCCCAGTCGGTGTTGTTCAGCTTGCCCTGCAGGGTGCTGTTCAGCCCGGGGAAGTTGACCAGCGCGGGCGTGTCCCAGCCGCCGTTGCCCCAGGCCACCGGCTTCTCGCCCCACTTGGCGAAGCGGAAGGGGTGGTCCTTCGGGCCGTCCTTGTGGTAGACGATCTCGACGTGGTTGCCGTTCATCGGCACCTCGTTGATCGGGTGGGTGCTGTAGCCGCCGTGCCGGGACGCGGCCAGGTAGCGCGGCTTCTCCTCGCCCTGCTTCTGGAAGACCACGACGGACTCCCAGTCGTGGCGGTGCCCGGCCCCGGAGATGCCGGTGGGGTCGGCCTGGTCCTTCTCGAAGTACAGCGCGTAGACGTACGCGCACCAGCCGTTCTTGCACTGCGACTGCGCGTAGGTGTTGGCCTTGCCGAGGTGATTCTTGCGGCACCCGCCCGTGAGCGAGCCGGACGGGTTGAGGCCGCCGTTGACGTTGCCGTTCGCATCGACGGCCGCCGCCGGGAAACAGCTGTCCGAGTCGTAGTCGAAGTACGGCTGGTACTTCGCCTGGAACGTGCTGCCGCTGTACGGGAGGGGGTTCAGGACGCCTGCGCTGGCGCTGCCCGCCATGCCGACGGCCAGGGCGGCGGCGCTGCCGAGCACGAGGGCTGCCTTGCCGAGGCGGGACTTCGTCTTGCGGGTCTGTGACATGCGGGTGCTCCGGATGATCGCTGTGTGTGGGGTGGTGCCACGCCGTGATCCGGCCTGGCGGGACCGAGCCTGGCGACCGGAGCGTTGATGGGCAGCCCCTTCCATCAGGGCAAACAAAGCAATCAACCAGGGGGTGAGGGCACCCGGATGATCGGGGCCGCGTTCCGGACCCGTCATCAATCTCACATCTGGTGTTCGTTTACGACGGATCATGCGGAAACGTACGTTGTCGCCCATGGGACGTCCTGAAAGACCGCTGGACCCGGGGGCAGGTCCCGTCCAGCGCCTCGCCCACGAACTGCGGGAACTGCGCCGGGAGGCGGGCAGCCCGTCGTACCGGGCCATGGCCACGACCGCCGGTTTCTCGGCGACAACGCTGTCACAGGCCGCCGCCGGTGAACGGCTGCCGTCGCTCGCCGTCGTCCAGGGATACGTCCGGTCCTGCGGGGGCGACCCCGGTGAGTGGGAGTCCCGCTGGAAGGAGGCGGAGGCCCGGCTCGACGAGCGGGGCCGGGAGGAACCCGAGGACGCCGCACCCCCCTACCGCGGCCTCGCTCGTTTCGAGCCGCGCGACCACGAGCTGTTCTTCGGCCGCGACCGGATGATCGAGCAGCTGCGGCGGCTGACGTACGACCACCGGTTCGCGGTGCTGTTCGGCGCGTCCGGCAGTGGCAAGTCCTCCCTGCTGCGGGCCGGGCTCATCCCCCACCTGCGCGAGGAGATCGCCCGCCGTGACCGCCCGGCGGTGCTGCGCGTGCTCACCCCCGGAGCCCGGCCCGCGGCCACCTACGGCCATCTGCTGACGCCTGGGCCCGGCGAGCCCGAGAGCTGGGTCGTGGTCGACCAGTTCGAGGAGGTCTTCACCCTCTGCCACGACACCGGGGAGCGCTCCCACTTCATCGACCTGCTGCTCGCCGCCCGCGCTCCGGACAGCGGACTGCGGGTCCTGATCACCGTACGGGCCGACTTCTACGCCCGCTGCGCCGAGCACCGCGAGCTCGCGGACGCCCTGGGCGAGGCCGGACTGCTGCTGGGTCCCATGACCGCCGATGAGCTGCGGGAGGCGGTGGTGCGGCCCGCGCAGGCGGTCGGGCACCTGGTCGAACGGGAGCTGACCGCGCGGCTCGTCGACGACATCCTCGACCAGCCCGGTGGGCTGCCGATGCTCTCCCACGTCCTGCTGGAGACCTGGCGGCGGCGCAAGGGGCGGCTGCTGACGCTGGCCGCGTACGAGGCGGCGGGCGGAGTGCGCGGCGCGGTCGCGGCGACTGCCGAGGAGGTGTACGGCCGGCTGACCGCGGCCCAGGCCCGCACCGCGCGGCAGCTGCTGCTGCGGATGGTCGAGCCGGGGCAGGGCACGCCCGACACCCGGCGCCCGCTCGGCCGGGCCGAACTCGACGAGTGGGCCGACCCCGAGGTGCCGGTCGTGGTGGACCGGCTGGCCCGGGCCCGGCTGCTGACCGTGGACGAGGAGGGTGTGCAGCTCGCCCATGAGGCACTGATCACCTGCTGGCCGCGGCTGCACGGCTGGATCGAACAGGAGCGTGACCTGCTGCGCAGGCAGCACCGGCTGAGCGACGCCGCCGCCGACTGGCTGGCCGGAGGCCGCGACCCGGGCGCCCTGTACCGGGGCGCCCGGCTCGACGAGGCGGAGAAACTGCTGACGGACGAGACCGGCGCAGGCCTCCTCACGGTGCGGGAACGGACTTTTCTCGCCGCCGCGCGTGAGGCCCGCGAGGCCGACGAGCGGGCCGCCGAGGCGTCCGCCCGCCGGGGCCGACGGCTGAGAACCGCGCTGTCCGCCCTGCTGGTGGTGGCCCTGGTCAGCGGTCTGGCCGCCTTCCAGCAGCACCGGGACAACCAGCGGCGGCGCACCGAGGACGTCGCCCGCCGGATCGCCGAGATCGCCGACGCGATGCGCACCACCAACCCGCGCACCGCCCAGCTCCTGGGCGCCGCCGCCTGGAAGGTGGCCGAGCTGCCCGAGACCCGCCGGGCCCTGCTCGGCTCCTTCACCCAGCCCGAGACCGACACCTTCACCGACCCCGCGCCCGGCGACTCCCCCCGCCGCCTCCTCACCGACTCCGGCCGTGTCCTGCTCAGCGCCGAGGACGGCACCTGGCGCACCTGGGACGTGGCCAGGCACCGCCGTATCGCCTCGGGACCGCTGCCCGAGGGCGGCTCGGTGCTCGCCGTCTCCCCGGACGCGGGGCTGCTCGCCGTGCAGGTGGCCCGGAAGGGCGTACGGCTGTGGAACACGGCCACCGGACGCTGGAGCGCCGCGCCGGCCCTGCCGGACGACACGGTCGACGTCCGCTTCACCGCCGACGGCCGCGGCTATGTGTCGGACCGCATGGAGAACGACACGGTGACCCTGCGCTCGGTCACCGACGGGCGGGTGCTGTTCGAGACGCGTGCGCCGAGCCTGGCCGACGTGGCCGTGAGCGCGGACGGCCTACGGGTCGCGGTCTGCCCGTCCGGTCAGCGCACGCCCTGGGTCCGGGACACCGCGGGCCGTGTGGTGCCCGGCCACTGGACGGCCGCCGCCGACGCCTGCGCCGACTGGGAGACCTCGATGGTGGTGGCCGGCGCCGGCAGCGGCACCCGGTTCGCCGCCGTCACCGCGGACGAGGTCCGCGTCTGGGACACCGCGGCCGGTGAACAGGTCGCCGAGATCAAGGACCAGCGCGTGACGTACACCGCCTTCAGCCGGGACGGCGCGTTCCTCGCCACGGCCGACGGCCAGGAACTGCGCGTGTGGCGGCTCTCGGACTCCGGGACCCCGGTCTTCCGCGCCTCCCTCAACAACCAGCACCTGCGCGGCGGTCCGGTCTGGGACCCGCGCCGGCCGGTCCTGCGCTATCTGGAGGGCGGTACCGTCCACAGCCTCGACCTGGGCAGCGCCCTGACCTCCGACTGGCGCCAGGACCCCGTGCACGACGTGCGGTTCAGCCCCGACGGGCGGACCTACGCCACCGTCCGGCGCTCCGGCGACCACTACGTCTTCCGGCTCTTCGCCACCGCCGCAGACCTCCCTCCGCGCACCCTGCCGTCGGTGCGGCTGCCGATATCCGGCGACCCCGGCCCACCGGTCGAGGCGGCGAACGCCCTCCCGCTGATGGAGTTCAGCCCGGACGGTGGCACCTTCGGCTACGGCGTCTCGGCCCCCGGCAGGGACTTCAGGACCCAGCCCTTCACCCTCTGGGACCTGAGGCACGGCAGGGCCCGCTCCACGGTGGACCTGCCCGGACGGGCGGTCTCCGCCCTCACTCTCGGCCCCGGCGGCCGCACCCTGTACGCCGCCCGCACCCCGAGCTACGACGAGCCGGGCGGCCGGATCCGCGACGAGGTCTGGGACACCGCAAGCCACCGCAGGACTGCGGTCCTCGACGGGATGACCAGCATGAACCTGGCCGTCGCCCCGGACGGCCGGCTCCTGGTCGGGGACGGCCGCGCCGCCCATCTGCCGTCCGCCGGGGTGAGCCGCCTCGACCTCGTCCAAGGCGAACAGGTCGGCGCCCTCGCCTTCGGCGCGGACGGCTCCCGGCTCGCGGCGGGCGACCAGACGGGCCGGGTGGCGCTATGGGACGGAACGCTCAGGCACCGCGCGGGCGTGCTGCGCAACGTCTTCCCCGCCCCGCTCGGCGACACTGCGGAAGCCGTCTCCGCCCTCGCCTTCAGCCCCGACGGCCGCACCCTCGCCGTGGCCGGCGACGCCGGCAGCCTCCAGCTCTGGGACGTCTCCACCCTCCAGCCGCTCGGCGGCCCGCTGACCACCCCGGGCGAGCGGATCGACTCCCTGTCCTTCAGCCCCGACGGCGGCTCGCTGTACGCGGGCAGCGCGCACGTCCCCCTCCAGCGGTATGTCATCACCGCCGGCCACGCGATCACGCGGGTCTGCGCCCGCGCGGGCGGCGGTCTGACCAGGGCGCAGTGGCGGACGTACATTCCCGACGCGGAGTACCGGGAGATCTGCGGCTGACTTGGTGGAACCTTTACCCGGGCCCGGCCGTTCACCGGGTGAGATCACTCAGACGAGTACCGAGGTGACGTCAATGGCACTGTTCGACCGGCTCAAGGACCAGGCCAAGAACCTGCAGCAGCAGGCGCAGGGCGGGCGCGGCACGACGACCGGTGGGGCCGGACACGGCGTTTCGCGGGGCGGCTCCCGCGGTGGTTCGCGCGCCCAGCTCGTCGGTGTGCTGAAGACGCAGCTCGGCTCCCTCAAGACCGAGCTGAAGAGCGGCGCCTACCGGGACGCCAGCATGGCGATGTGCGCCCTGGTCGCCGCGGCGGACGGCCACGTGGACGCGGCCGAGATCCAGCAGATGGAATCGCTGATCCTCGGTAACGAGGTGCTGCAGAACTTCCCGCCGGAGCAGCTGCGCACCCGCTTCCACAAGCATGTGGACCAGCTCACCCGCAACTTCCCGCAGGGCAAGGCGGAGGCGCTGCAGGAGATCGCCAAGGCCGCCAAGAAGCCCACCGAGGCGCGCGCGGTGATCCAGACCGGCATCGTCATCGCCGGTGCCGACGGTCACTTCTCCCAGGCGGAGCAGTCGATCCTGCGGGAGGCCTGCGCGCCCCTGAACCTGCAGCCCGCGGAGTTCCAGCTCTGAGGACGGCTTCCTCGGCCGGTCTCACTCCGACGAGTGCCGGCTGACCTGCTGGACCTGATCCGCCTGCTCGGCCGGCCGCTCCCCCGACGCCTTCGCCGGCCCCGCGTTGGCAGCCAGGACCAGGGTGGCCACGGCCACGAGAGCGGCGGCGAAACCCCTGGCGTAGCGCGCGGTGGTACTGGTGCGTTCGAGCACGGCGACCTCGCAGCGGTGGCGGTGAGCATCCATGGCGGTGACGGCGTATTAAGCAGGGTTAATACGCCGTTTAACCTAGGGGCTGCGAGAGCCGAACGGCAAGAGGGGCTTGGGGAGTTGGCCATGTCGGAGCGGGACGACCCGGGCGTCATCGGGCGCCGGGTGCAGCAGCTGCGGGCCGACCGCGGGCTGACGCAGAAACAGCTGGCCGAACCGGCGTACACACCGGCCTACATCTCCACTCTGGAGTCCGGGCGGGTGCGGCCCTCCGACGACGCGCTCCGGCATCTCGCCGACCGGCTCGGTGTCGGGTTCGAGGAACTGGCCACCGGCCGTCCGGCCCGTCTCGTCACCGATCTGCGCCTGCGCCTCACCGAGGCCCAGCGCACCCTCGCCACCGGGGAGGCCGAGGAGTCCGCCGCGCAGTACGGCCGCCTGCTCGCCGAGGCCGACACGCTCGACCTCGCCGAGGTGCGCGCCGCCGCCCTGCTCGGACTCGGGGAGTGCGCCGTGGAGACGGGCGAACTCCGCGCCGCACGCCAGTACTTCGAGCAGGCCGAGAAGGCCCTCGGCGACGACGTGCCCCTGCCCGCCCGTGTTCCCGCCCTGCGCGGACGCGCCCTCGCCCACTACCTCACCGGTGAACTCCGCTACTCCGTCTACCTGTTGGAATCCACCATCGACGAGCTCAACCGCGGTGGCCTCCACGACCCCGACGCCCTGCTCCTCCTCTACGCCAGCGTCATCGGCCCCTACATGGACATGGGCGCCCACGCCCGCGCCGCCCAGGCCGCCGAACTCGCCCTGGCGCTCGCCCCGCAGGCCGGCGACCCCGCCCTCGTCGCCCGGATGCACCGGTCCGTCGCCCGCACCCTGCTCGCCGAGGGCCGCCTCGCCGAGGCCGACGCCTCCCTCGCCAAGGCCGCCGAGCTCTACCGCCGGCTCCAGATCCGTACCGAACTCGCCAACTGCCACTGGATGCGCGGATACGTCTACGCCCAGAACGGCGAACTGGAGCGCGCCGAAGACGAGTTGAGACAGGCCCTCGACATGCTCTCCGCCAAGCGGGCCGCCCTCTACTCCAGCCAGGCCGCCGTCGAGCTCGCCGATGTGCTGCACCGGCGCGGCAAGTCCGACGAGGCCGCCGCCCTGCTCCACGACGTGCTCAGCGACCTCAGCTCCGAGCGCGGCGCCCTGCACTCCGCCGCCGCCCACCGCCTCCTCGGGATCATCGCCGAGGACGCCCGGGACACCGACGCCGCCGAGGAGCACTACGTCCGCGCCCTGAGCCTCCTGGAGCGGGCCGGCGCCGCCGGTGACCTGGCCGACCTGTGCCGGCTGCTGGGCGATCTGCTGCGCCGTACGGGACGGGTCGAGGCGGCACTGGACGCGTACCGGACGGGCCTCGGGCACCGTACGGCCCCCGGCACCACCACCCTCGGACCCCCACCCGCACAGCCTCCTCTATGACGATTCCCGGCTTGTGCACAGGTGTGTCCGGTCAGCCTGCGCGGGGACATCGCAGGGCGGGCGGGGCACTCTGCGCGCGTGTACTGGTCGACCGGTGCCGACGGCGCCCGGCCGATCCGTAGGACGAGCGCTGAACCGGTGTCGGGGCGGCCGTCGCTGTCCGGACGGCGGCGGCCGCCCCGGTGAGGACGCGCGGCTTCTCTCACCCGGTCCTCCGGGAAGGTCCTCGGCCCGCTCGGGGCGGCGGGAGGCGCCCCGGTCGGCGTCGCGGGACAGGGACGGAAGTACGGCATCGCTCAGCGTCGTGCGAGAGGGCGGGACAGGGACATGGGCGACTCCGGCACTTCGACGCTGTGCGGCCGCTCCCTGACCGTCACCGAAGACCGTAATGAATGAGTGGGCGGTCTGTGAAGAGAGCATGAGGTCGCTCCGAGGGCCGGACTGCCGAAGGGGACGCCTGCGTGACGCTCGTACCGACGCCTGCCTGACGCTCGTACCACTCGCCGTGACCCGGCCGCCCGAAACAGTGCCTGTCCAGGGTGTTTCCGTAGGCCGTCTGGACGGGGGGGCATGCCGATCCGCCGTGTCCGTCCTGGGCGTTTCGCCCGGTGGACGAGGGGTAGCCGGGCGGTGCCCCTGGGCGGGTACGCCACGAGCGGCGCCCCCCGCCTCCGGCGAGCCCGCTTGGGGGCGACGATGGACAAGGCCCGCGCTGACCGAAGGAGGCGGTGGTCGTGCGGCCCACGGACGACCGCGGCAACGCCCACGGCGACGAGCCGGGTCCGTTCCCCGGAGCGGGCGGCAAAGTCAGCCACCCCCGCCGGGCCGGTCCCGACGGTGAAGTCGGCCGCTCCCGCGAGGCCGGTCCCGACCGTGATGTCGGCCGTCCCCGCGAGGCCGGTCCCGACCGTGATGTCGGCCGTCCCCGCGAGGCCGGTCCCGACCGTGATGTCGGCCGCTCCCGCGAGGCCGGTCCCGACCGCGAACCCGGACGCGAGCGGGAGCCCGATCAGGTGCGGGTCTCCGATGTCATCGCGGAGGGGGTGCGGGGTGCCGACCTCGCGGAGATTCCGGGCAAGCTGTGCGTGGCCGCCGTCAGGCTGCTGCCGGTGGCCGACGCGAGCGTGTCGCTGCGCAGCGACGGCATGCCCGTCCAGCTCAGCGCCAGCAGCCCCCGCGCCGAGCATCTGTCGGAGCTCCAGGCCACCCTGGGAGACGGGCCCTGCACGTCCGCCGCGGAGACCCGCGCCGCCGTGCTCGCCACCGATCTGACGGCCGGCCGGGACGCCGACCGCTGGCCGGTCTTCGCCCAGCAGGCCACCGCCGCCGGGGTACGGGCCGTGTACTCGATGCCGCTCGGCAACGACACCGTGTGCGTGGGCACCCTCGACCTCTACCGGGACGTCCCCGGCGAACTCACCCTGCGGGAGGTGCGCATCGCCGAACTCGTGGCCAGCGTCATGACCGTGGCCCTGACGGCACTGCCCCGGGGGCAGGAGAACGGCTCCGAGGGCGACGACCGCTGGCTCAGTGGCCTGGCCAAAGCCCACGACGAGGTGTACCAGGCCGTAGGCATGATCATGGTGCAGCTGGGCGTCGACTCGGACGAGGCGCTGGCCCGGCTGCGCGCGGACGCCTTCGCGGACAGCCGCACCGCGCTCGAGGTGGCGCACGACGTGGTCGGGCACCAGAAGCGGTTCGACCGGGACTGACCGGGACCTGACCGCTCAGCGGACCCGACCGCTCAGATCTCCACCCGCCCCTGCTTCCTGATCTCCGTCAGCCGCTCGGCCCCCAGCTGTACGGCGGTCTGCGTGGCCTCCGTCTGTACGTCACCGAGGCCGCCGTTCGTCACACTGATCGCGTCCTCCCCCACGCGGACGGCGGCGACGTCCAGCGTGAGCGTCGTCGGGTCACCGTCCGGGGACTGCCCGGTCAGCCACACCCGCAGCCCCTGCCGGGCGTTCCCCGCCTCCGGCAACGGCGCCTCGGTGACCTGCACCCCGAAGACGGCCCCCGTGGTCGTGGTGGCCCCGAACTGCGCGCACGTCCGCGGGAGGCCCTTCAGCCAGGCCAGGGTCTTGTCGATCTCCGCCGGCGGACGCGCGAGCACCTGATACCGCATCTGCGCCTTGTTCCACTCGTCGTCCATGCCGACGACCGCCAGGGGCTGAGCCCCGGCCCCGAACAACTCGTCCGCGTACAGCGCGTCGAGCAGCCGCTGACACTCCCGCCGGTCGGCCTTCGCCTTCAGCACCCCGTCGTGCCAGGTGGCCACCCCCTGGGTCGGCGTCCAGGGCTCACCGAGGTCCACGTCGGTGACGAGCGCGGCCTGCGCCATGGCCTCGGTGAGGCCGGAGGAGGCGGCAGCAGACGTTTTGGAAGACGGCGGGGGCGCGCTGGTGGGCCGCGAGATCGGCGGCCTGGGAGCCGTGGGCGGGGTGGACAGGGCGGAACAGGCGGTGGCGGCGAGGATCCCACAGAGGGCGAGAGCGCGGGCGGCGGCGCGGGGCGGGGTCATGCCTCCAGTGATCACCGGGTTTGCGGAGGTCACCAGTGGTCCGGGCCGTATGGGTTACGGGACGCCTGGTGCCGTCCATGGAGCGGATTGCACGGTGGCCTCCGATCCGGGCGCCGGGTGCGCCATGCTGGTCCCGTGGATCTCGAGCCGTACCGGGGTGAGTTGGTGGCGTACTGCTACCGGATGCTGGGCTCGTTCCACGAGGCCGAGGACCTGGTGCAGGAGACGATGCTGCGCGCCTGGAAGGCCCGGGACCGGTACGACCGCACCCGCGCCTCGGTGCGGACCTGGCTGTACCGGATCGCGACCAACGTGTGTCTGACCGCGCTGGAGGGGCGGACGCGGCGGCCGTTGCCGTCCGGGCTCGGTGCGCCGAGTGAGGACCCCGGGGCGCCGCTCACTCCGGCCCTCGACATTCCCTGGCTCCAGCCGTTCCCCGACGCACGGTTCGACCTGGAGGTACGCGCCGACATGCGGCTCGCGCTGGTGGCGGCGATGCAGGTCCTGCCACCGCGGCAGCGTGCCGTGCTGGTGCTGCGCGAGGTGCTGGAGTTCTCCGCAGCCGAGGTCGCCGAGCAGCTGGGGACCACGTCCGCGGCCGTCAACAGCGCGCTCCAGCGGGCCCGTGGCGCCCTCGCGGAGGCGGGTGCCGTGGAGGAGGTCGTGGAACCGGACGACGCCGGGGCACGCGCGGTGATCCAGCGGTATGTGCGGGCGTTCGAGGCGGGCGACGTCCCCGCGCTCGTCCGGCTGCTCACGGAGGACGCGGTCCTGGAGATGCCGCCGGTGCCGCTCTGGTACCGGGGCAGCCGCGACTACGGCCGGTTCATGGATCGCGTGTTCGCGATGCGCGGTACGGGCTGGGCCACGACCCCCCTCACCGCCAACGGCCAGCCCGCGCTCGCCGCGTACGCACCCGAGCCCGACGGCTCGCGTCGCCTGCACACGCTTCAGGTGTTCACGGTCTCCGCAGGCCGGGTCGCGCACAACGTCGTGTTCGCCGATCCGCGGGTGTTCGAGGCGTTCGGCCTGCCCGGGCGGATTTCTCCCGAGGAGTTCCGGGAGAGCCGGGAGAGCCGGGAACTCCGGGAGTTTCGCCGGGAGCGATGAGTCGGGCCGGTGCCGCCGGTAGGTACAGGCAGGCATCGACCGAAGGGACTCCCACCATGAGCGTCATCGTGATCGAGTTCGTCACCCTGGACGGGATCGTGACCGACCCGGACGGCTCCGCCGGAACGCCGGCCGGCGGCTGGGCCTTCCGGCACGGCCCCGAGACGGTCGCCGGGGACAAGTTCCGGCTCGGCAGCACCCTCGACGACGGGGTCCTGCTGCTGGGTCGTACGACGTGGCAGTTGTTCTCGCGCATCTGGCCCGGGCGGGACGACCCCTTCGCCGCGCGGATGAACGCCGCGCCCAAGCTGGTCGCCTCCCGCACGCTGACCGACACCTCGGCGTGGGGGAACTCCCGCGTCATGGACGGCGGTCTCGTCGATGTCGTCAAGCGCGAGGAGCGCGACATGATCGTCATCGGCAGCCCGAGCGTCGTCCATGCGCTGATGGCCGAGGACCTCGTCGACGAGTACCGCCTGCTGACCTTCCCCACGATCCTCGGCACCGGCGACCGCCTCTTCCCCACGGACGGGTCCCCTGTCCACCTGGAGTGCCTCTCCGCGGAACGGACGGGCGCGGCGGTCCTGACGCGGTACCGGAGGACGAGGGCCTGAAGAAGCGGTACCCGGCGTCGAGCCGCGTCTACGCGCCCTGCCCGCCGCCGACCAGCGCGGTCGCCTCCTCACGGGCGACCGCGATCGGGTCGGCGAAGACGCGCAGCCCGTGGGCGACCAGTGCACCCTCGTGGAGGAGCATGAGTGTGCGGGCGTGGTCGGGGGCCAGATCGGTGAAGAGGCGGAGCATCCATGCCTTCTGACCGGTGATGATCGCGTACGCCGGATGGGCGGGGTCGCTGATCTCGGCGTGGGCGTTGACCATGGCGCACCCCTTGGGGCTGTTGTCGTCCATCCACGCCCGAGAGGCGTCGAAGACCGCGCGGACCCGGTCGACGGCCCCCGGCCCCGCCGCCTCCAGCCGCTCCATGACATACGTCCGCCAGCGCTCGTCCCGGTCGGCGAGATACTCCACGACGATCTGCTCCTTGGAGCCGAACCGGTCGTAGAGCGTCTTCTTCGTCACCCCGGCCTCGGCGGCGATCAGGTCCACGCCGACCGCGTGGATGCCCCGCTCGTAGAACAACCGGGACGCCGCGGTGAGGGCGCGCCGGGCGCCCGGGGTCATGCTGACCCGCCGTACCTGCTGCGTACGTTCTCCCACGCTCTCAACTATACCGATCTGTATAGTAGTCAAGGCAAGGAGGTATACAGACCGGTATAGTTTTGGTTGGTGACTCCCATGAACGTCCTGCTCTCCGCCGCCTTCGTCGTGTGCTGGAGCTCGGGATTCGTCGGCGCCAAGCTGGGCACGCAGGACGCCGGAGCGACGACGCTCCTGATGTGGCGGTTCCTGCCACTGGCGGCCGTACTGATCGCGTTCGCCGTCTATCGGGGCGGGGCTGGATGGCGCGCCTTGGTCCCCCGCGACCTCGCCCGCCAGGCCTTGATCGGACTGCTCTCCCAGAGCGGCTACCTGCTCACGGTCTACTACGCCATCCAGCTCGGCGTCTCCAGCGGTACGACGGCCCTGATCGACGGCACCCAGCCGCTGGTCGCGGGCGCGCTCGCCGGCCCACTGCTGCGCGAGTACGTCTCGGCCCGGCAGTGGCTCGGCCTGTGCCTGGGCCTCGCCGGGGTCGCCCTGGTCACCACGGCCGACGCGGCGGCGACGACAGGGGTGGCCTGGTGGACCTACGTCGTCCCCTTCGCCGGGATGCTCTCGCTGGTCGCGGCAACATTCCTGGACCGGCGCTCCCGCACCGCGGTGACCCCGGCCGTGTCGCTGACTGTCCACTGCGCCACGAGCGCCGTAGTCTTCACAACCGCCGCGGTGGCGACCGGCACTGCCGCCCCGCCCACCACCGGCTCCTTCTGGCTGGCCACGCTCTGGCTCGTGACCCTCTCCACCTTCGGCGGCTACGGCCTGTACTGGCTCGTCCTCCAACGCTCCGGAGTAACCGAGGTCAACACCCTCATGTTCCTCATGGCCCCGGTCACGGCGGTCTGGGGCGCGCTGATGTTCGGCGAACCCTTCACCGTCCAGACGGGGGTGGGCTTGGCGGTCGCGTTGACGGCGGTGGCGGTGGTGCGGGGGGCGGGCGCCCGGACGGGGGAGGCGGAGGCTGCCCGGGCCCGAGGGCACTGAGGCCGAGCGCGCGCTTAACTCGGGTGACGGTTGGCTGGGGTCGGCGTTAGCGTGCGGCGGTGATCAGCAATGAGGGAGCGCGCCTGGGTGCGGAGGCCGCACGTCGTCTGGCACAGACAGGCCTCTATGAGTTCGAGCCGGGTCTGACGGACGCCGAGTTCACGCGTATCGAGCGCGAGTACGGCTTCGAGTTCGCGGACGATCACCGGACATTCCTTGCGGCCGGGCTCCCCGTCAACGTTCCTCCCGAGGAGGGGCAGACCTGGTCCAGGCCCTGGCCGGAGTGGCGGGGCGGCGATTTGGACAGCTTGCGTCGACAGCTCGACTGGCCAGTTGAAGGTGTCCTGCTCAGCGTTGAGCACAACGGGTTCTGGTACGAGGGCTGGGGTGAGCGTCCAGCCGACGGGACGGCGGCACTGGCTACGGCGCGGCATCATCTGGCGGAGGCGCCGGTGCTGGTGCCCGTGTATGCCCACCGATACCTGCCGGCCGGCCGGAGTAGCTTCGGGCATCCGGTGCTCTCGATGTGGCAGACCGACATCATCTACTACGGCCTGGACCTGGCCGACTACATGCATCGGGAGTTCGACGAGGCGCGGGGCGAGGTCGACGATGGCTGGAACCCGCGAGCGACGGCCCCCTTCTGGCGGGACCTTCTCTAGGCAGGCATGCGGCGGTGCCGTCAGCTTGGGATGCTCGGGGTCTCGGTGAGCGGTGGCTGTTCCGAACTGCGGCAGACCCGCCGCTCAGTGCCTTAGGGCCGCTGTCGGTCGTGATCGGCTGCTGGGCTGCTGTACTTCGCTGTTGTACGGCTGGCCCGGGGCGGGCTGGTTGAATCGGTGACAAGCAGCCTGCGAACTCCGAACGCTACGAGATGTCTCCCGTCCATGTAGCCGTGGAGACGGACGACTTGGCGGAGCTGACACGCCGCCTGGACGCTGGTGTCGGCCCGGACGAGTTCGATGGTTACAGTGGTTGGACTCCACTGCTCCGGGCGATCGACGGTGAGTCTGACGGAGCGGTGCAGACGGGAGAACCTCTCGAAGCCGCCTGCACCGGAATCCTCCTGGCGTACGGCGCCGACCCCGAACGTCCTTCCCGGGACGGACTTACCCCGCTGCACATTGCCTTCCAGACACGCCATGACATGGCGGTCCGCCTCATTGAGGCGCATACCGCCCGGCGCCACGCCGGGGAGTAACTGCCCGGTGGATGCACTACTTCAACTCCTGTCCGCTGCGCCCCACTTCTGACAGCGAACCGACCTGGTTCGGCACCAGCGACGCCGCTACGAGATGCTCGACAAGGCCACCGTGTCGCACGTCAAGCCCGTAGACGGGAAGATCGTTGCTGACCTGGGCGAACGGTCGCGCTGGAGCCTCGTCGGCCGCACTGGCTTCCACTGTGAATCCGCGCTGTTCGCTGCTCGATCTGGTGGGCTTGTGCTGCAGCCGGTGCGGGTGCGTCATAGGCCACGCTCATCGGGCGCGTTGTCAGTGGGCATGGCTAGGGTCTCAGTCGCGCGGCCGGCTTCCGAGGTGTCCAGCTCTATAGAGCAGCTGCATCCCCGACTCTGTCTGGGGGTGGCCCGGGTAGGACCCGGGACCTAACCAACGGTCGGGCTTCGTCGATGGCTAAGGAGAGACCTGCCAGCGCCGGCCGCGCACCGCACGCGCCGCTGAAGCAGACGCACGCTTTCCAACTGTGGTGGTTAGGCGCTGGGCTGAGTGCAGGGACGTTCACCTGCGTTCATGGGTAGCTTGTCGTTGGCGTCGAGATAGCTTCGGGTCTGCAATGAACGGACGTGAACTGGGCTGAATGAGACGGAAACTGAGACGCTGCGGGCCTGTCACGAGTGCACGGGTGCGGGTGGCCCTGCGGAGCTTGCTGGTGATCAATCAGCGAGTCCCCGGTCGTACTCACCCAATGCCTTCCTCTCTTGAAGGGGCTCGTGCCCGAGCCGATCGCGAAAGCTCCGCTCAAGGTTCTGGCGTGCGGCACGTGCTTTGCCCACGAGCTTGGCGCAGCCTGCGGCATCGCCCCTCCGGGCACGCTCCAGCATGGCGTCAAGGATCTTCCTCAAGCCACGTACGTCAAGCCACATTTGTTTCGATGCGTCGAGGTTGAGGCTGTGATAGAGGCTGATGAACTCGTCGTGAGCGGTACCTGCCTTCGTCGCTAGCTCTGGCGCTGATTTCTCGCCACCGGCCTGCGCGAGTTGGGCCGAAGCTTGTCGAGACCGACGTTGGGCCACAAGGAGCTGTGAGTAAGTAGCGCGCAACGCTGCCCTGGTCTGGTGCTCCAGCTCTAATGTCTGCAGGCGAAGTTCGTGGACTGCTTCGTACCTCTTCACGATGAGGCCGGCGACGATCCCGATGAAGAACGCCGTGACGAACGCGTTCACTGCTCCTGCCGCCAGCGTCTCCCCGAACTCGAGTTGTGAGAACGTCATCACGTACTCCTCTCCCCGACCTACAGCTCTCGGGAGTCACCGTTGGCCAGCTTGGATCACCGTTGCTGTACATCGTGGCCAAGCGTTGTGACTGTCGTCCTGGCGTTGCGCGGTGTCAACGCCGTTGGCCGCGGAGTACGTCCTGTGCTCCCTACTCGTAGTGGCCAGCGCTAATGCCGCTTGCGTAGGGACCGATGCTGCTCACTGAGCTCCCGCACGTACCGCAGGCCCAACATGACCATGCCCGTGCGAGACGGCTTGGCTGGTGATCCTGGTCAAGGATCAACCGTGCGCGCGAGGAGTGTGCACGCCACGAGCTTGGGAAGCTTAGGTGCTCTAGGCACGGGAGCACTGCTGATCTGCGGCGGAGTGGATTGGGCCCCTGGTGGCTCGTCGACTGGCTCCCCGGTGTTCCCCGTGGCTCCCCGCACGATCTGGCACGGGTCTGGTACTGACCTCATCGTCTGAGCCGCTGCTGAGGCCGTTGGGACCCGGTGGGCTGTCCACCAGGCCGTCATGGAATTCGCGGGTGGCTGGCGTGTGCCAGACGCTGTACTCCGCTGAGCACACCAGGGCCTGCGCTGTGGGTGGCGTCCAGTTTGATCGCATCAAGAGGGCTGCATGGGCTGCGCTTGGGCCTGCGTACTGATCATCCCGAACCCGGAGAGCTACCTTCTCGTTGCAGCGGGGGTAGACGATCTATCGGTTGGTGAAAGATCCTCATAGCGTGTGCACCTAGCTTCAGGGGGAGGGCAACACATGTTGAGCACAAGTGCGGAGGTGCCAGCAGAGCCGCTGAGAGGCGACCTGCGAGAGAAGGACCGCATGGAGATGCTTCAGGAGGGCTATCTGCGGGCCGTAGCGGCAGCTGCCGGTTGCACCATGGCGAAGCCTGAGCCGGATGATGGCATCGACTGGCAACTCACACACTCTTCAGACTCACATGAAGTCGACTGTCAAATTGACCTCAAAATACAATTAAAGAGCACCTGGACCTCTCCCGCTTCTCCGTCTAGCGGGTTCGTGTCCGTGAATCTTAGTAATGATCGACTTGAGATGATGGCACGAACACCGGTAATGGTGCACAGAATCCTAGTCGCCATGATTGTGCCGAAGGAGATCGCCCGCTGGGTGGAGGCGAGTCACGATTACTTCGCGCTTCGCCATTGCGCCTACTGGCGGAGCTTATCCGGTGAAGTGCCAAGCGGAAGAGAACACACGGCGGTCCGGGTAACTACGTCGAATATTTTTGATGATGTCGCGCTCTGCGGCATAATGGAAAGGATCGGAAAAGGGGGAATGCCATGACTTCCCCGAGCTACAAGGAGATCGCGTCTAGCATCTCAGATTCTCAGCTGGCGTTAATTTTGGAGCGCAGCGGTTGGGAAAAATTCGGAGGGCAGGGGAGCCTATACAGTCGCTGGCGCCCGAGTGGTGAGAGGGGCGTCAGTGGACTGCTGCTACCGCAAGACTCGAGAGTTGCGGATTATGCGGAACTACTCGCCCAGGCGGTAGCTCAAGCGTGGAAGCTTGGAGATGATCGGGTTCGATCTCTTCTTGAAAAGGCCGTTGTCACCAGTACCCTCGGTGACGAGATTAGATTCCAGAAGGAAGCGCAAACGCATCACGGAACCATTCAATGGCTGGCAGGGGAGGACCTGTATTCAGCCGCCCGCAAGTCAATGGTGGTGGCGGCGAAATCCCGCAAATCGAAGCTTGCGTATTTCGGGAATTCAAATTCTCACCTCGCTCGCTCGTTTCTGGATTCAGTTTTAATGGGGCAGACGGAAGTCGGAAGCTACGTTGTTACCGCCTATGCGCCACCAGGCGAAGTTTTTACCGAGAAGAAGCTAAAACCAGGCGACACGAGACCGTTGACGGGCACCCACACCGGCCGGGATATCACACGTGGTTTGGTGCACGTGCTTGAGACTACCCGTGAGGTCGTGGATCATTTTGCAGATACTGGATCCACGTCTGGATTTATTGAAAGCGTGGATCGTGGTTTTTGTTACGAGATTACACATGCCGTGCGGGATCTGGTTAGAGATTCAAGCGGTGGTGAGGTTCGCATTGAGATGACAGTAGCGGCTGATCTATTCGAAGAAGTGCACACCGAGTCTCACAGTCTGGAATTTTCGCCTGCCGATTACCCGATTCTCGAAAGAGCTGGCAATGTGCTGGCAGCCACGTCAAGGCCTCAGCGAGTGACCGTATTGGGCTCCGTCACCCTCTTGGAGCGACCTAATCCGGGCAGGCCAGGTCTGATTAGGCTTGATGTTCTGGCGGGAACTTCGGCGCGGAAGATGAGGGTTAGGCTAAATGCCGAAGATTATGACCTCGCTATGGATGCGCACCGAGATAACATGGCGCTTAAGATCACTGGTCGGCAAGAGATCGAGGGGCGTTATTACTGGCTCTACGATCCAGAACAAATCGAACTCATTCCCATGGAGGTCGTCGAGAGGAACGCTGGTTCCCCAAGCTCAGAACAGCACCCATTGTTCTGATCGTGCTTGCTCTCCTCGCGTCGGGTAATTCGTCAACCTGACTGGTGCTTAATGGGTCCCCCCGGAGGGGCCCGAAACGCCAGGCGACATTTACGCTGGTTGGCAATGTCGGCCACGCTACTAGATCGCCAAGCTTAGGCAGCTGCATAAAGGCGGAAAGTGGTGGCGCTATGTCTGATGTTTCCGAGTCGAACGATGAAAGCGAAATAGTCAACGAACCCGAGGGGGATCCTCTATCTGGCTGGAGCCGGTTCGCAGCCGGAGTTGCGGGAATAGCTTTATCTGGTACTGGTGCAGCAGCCGTCTTTATAACAAATAATCAGGCGGGCTCCGTCGCGCTCATTCTGGGTGGGATCGTGTTCCTGCTCATACTTGTAAGCGGTAATCCGCTTCTTAGCTTCGGACACGGCGATACTCAAATGAAATTCGCGACCAAGCGGAGACGGGAACGAGCTATCGAAGAGGCTCGCGAGGCATCTCCTCAGGAGGCTCGCCGAGCGCTTGATGTCCTAAGGACGGTGGATCCTGGCGCAGGCAGCGATGTCAACTTTATGCAGACCTCTGCGCTGGTTTACGAGCGTCTGATCATGGCCGAACTCACTCGACTCTTTCCTGAGTATGGTGTCCTAGAGCAGGGCGTAGACCTCGGCGCAGACTTGCGGGTCGTTACGCCGGACCAGAGATCAGTTTCTATTAAAATGAAGTATCTGACTCAGAAAAGCTTTGTTTCAGCGCAATATGTATGGCAGTTGCTCGGAATGGCTAGCATTAGCGTGGAAGGTCATTTGCTTGTCAGTAATAGAGCGCTGACACGCCCGGCCGCCGAACTGTTGTCCGCCGCTCGTAGGCGGGGCATCAAGGTGGAGTTTTCGCGTTGGAGGGATGAGCAGGATAATGGCGACCTTCATGAGGCTGTAAGTGCTTTGCTCCATACCGATGGCGGTGCCTTGTAGAGTCTGCACGGCGTCATACCAGGTCGGCGGAACGGCTTTGGGGTGGCGCTGCTTTGGCGCGAGTGATCATGGCCACGTAAGTTTCCGGCACGTCGGGCAGTCTGTGGACCTGCCTGGTAAAGCACGACGTTGGGGCCATGATCTTCGAGGCTCGCGCCAAAGTGGCTCCGTAAAGCCGCGGAGTCGACCGCCCCAGCCGCGACGCACCCCTTCTGTGGCATCAGGTGGCTACATGCTTTGAGTGCGGCACGGGCGCCGGCCGGGCCGCGCGCGGGGAGCGGAGCGAGCCGCCTTGAACCAGTAGAGAAGGTTGTAACTCAGTCCTGTGTGCAGGCAGGGGCTGATGATCAGGTTCTTGCAGTCACTCAACCGCGGGTAGCCTGGTTGATTCGTCCAGCACCGCAGCTGCTTGGATTTGCTCAGCCGTGCAACCGATCGCCGTCGATAGATCTGTCCCTATCAGCTTGGCTTGCGTCAGATTGGCATCTACAAGGCTTGCCCCCCGCAGGTTGGCAGCGCGTAGATTAGCCGCGCTCAGATAGGCGCGGTCTAGCCAGACACCTTCCAGTCGGGTCTCTTGCAGCCATGCGTCTTCCAGCCGGGCTTCAGTCAAATCCGAGCCGTCCATTCTCGCACTGCCCAGACGGACGCGGTCCAATCGAGCCTGCTTAAGGTCAGCGCCTCTCAGGTCCGTCCCCCGCAAGTCGATGCGGAAAGGCTCGTGCGCTATGGGCCGACGCCCCAACACGGTCAACGCTGCCTGAACGGGCTCGGTCGGGTGGTGGTCTGTTTGGAGCGGCTCTTCTTCGTCTGTAGCCATCAGTGTGTGCTCCCTGATGAATGAGGCGAGAACCTCGACGACCGTCAGGTGGTCCTTGGGGGAGTCCCGCATGATGCGTTCGAGAGCGTAAATGCCGCCCAGGCGCTCGACAGTCCGATCCGAAGCCAAGAGTTTGATGGCCTCCACATAGCGGTCAGTCACCTGTGCTTCTCGCGATAACTCGGCTTGCTCGCGGTCCCGATCTCGTGTGTGCCGCAAGCTGCGATCGGTGTAGTAGAGGCCTGCTGCTGCGACCGCTCCTGCCCCGAGGGCAACCAATGCTGTACGGACTCCTGTGACTACAACGCCGTCTGCTGGCTGCAAGTTGTCTGTTCTCAGGTGTCGACCGTCCAACCACCAGGGCCCCTGCCACAGCAGGATGACGTAACCGGACAACAGCAGAACGAGCCCAACAGCTAATCCTGCTCGCTTCCAGTGCGGTCGCATGGGGGTGAGGTGCCCCACCGCCTACAGAGTTAAGCCTCGGGAAGCGGTCCCAGAGCGGCGCCAGGCGCATCGTGGTCGTCCGCCGTCGTCCCTCACCGGCAACGCGAGCACCTGCGGACAGAAAGCCAGGGTGAAGGGGAAGCTGTCGCGTCTCTCCTCGCCTCCGGGTGGCTACGCTTCGCGCTTCTCCGGGAGGTCCAGTTCCGCCCATACCGTCTTCCCGACCGTGAGCCTCTCCACCGCCCAACGACCCGCCAGCACTCGGACGATGAGCAGATCCCGGCCGAACTGGTCGTCGGGGTGGGGCGGTCGGGTGCCGGGGAGGCGTTCTCCAGTCGGGTCGGTCACCGCGATGCGGAGGGCGGTGCTGGTGAGGGTCGTCTCGACGCGGAAGAGGCGGTCTCGTAGGCAGCCGTGCAGCAGGGCGTTCGTGCACAACTCGCTTGCCACCAAGGCTGCGTCGCCGGCGAGAGTCGGATGGCCCCAGTCGACTGCGAGTCCGGCCACGCGTCTGCGGGCGAGGGGGATGCTGCGCGGGTACGGGGTGTAGCTGACCTCGTCGTGGCGGTCGTAGAACTTGGGCGGGCCGGGAGGGCAGGAGTCGGTCACGGGATCCTCCGGGGAGTGGGGGAGTTGGGGTGGCTCCGCCGTGCGGGCAGCACGGTGCCCTTCCGCCAACCGGGTTCGCTGTGTGTGCGGTCGAGTACTGACCGTAGTGATGCGATTGCCTACCGCGCAAGCAGTCTCGGGGAAATATGTCTCCAGTTTCGCTTGTGTTGTGGCTCCGGTGAACAGCACACTGGCCACGATCAGGAGGTGACCCGAGGTGTCCACAGGCCAGTTCACGCGCGGAACCCGCGTATCCACCGTCCTCGCGCGCAAGTTGGGCGGTGAACTGCTGAGGCTGCGGGACCGCGCCGGCCTGACCCAGCCGCAGGCTGCGGAGGCGCTGTCGGCGACGGCCGCCAAGGTGGCCAAGATGGAGCGCGGGTGGGTGCCGTTCCGCGATCCCGACATCAAGATCTTGTGCGAGCTGTACGGCGTGACCGATCCGCAGGCCGTGGAGCGGTTGTTGAGCCTCGCCAGGACCGACCGGGAACGCCGCAAGGCCAAGGGGTGGTGGAACCAGTACCCCGAGCTGCGTTCCCTGGTGGAGTACGTCGCCCTGGAGGACATCGCGACCAGCATCCGCACCTGGCAAGGGGCCTTCGTCCCGGGCTTGCTGCAGACGCCGGACTACGCCAGGGCGCTGGCGATCGGCAACGCCGACTGGGACGAGCCGGGTGAGATCGAGCGGTTCGTGGAGGCGAAGGTCGCCCGGCAGGGGCGGCTGACGGACAGCAACCCACTCGACCTGTGGACCGTTGTCGGCGAGGGGGCGCTGCGTCAACTGGTCGGCGGCCGTGAGGTCATGCGGGCGCAGCTGGAGCGCCTGGTCGAGGCATCCCGGCTCCCCAACGTCAAGCTTCAGGTGGTCCCGTTCCTCGCGGGCTCCCACCCCGGCATGACCAGCGCCTTCAGCGTCGTCTCCTTCGCCGAGCCCGGCGCGATGGACGTGGTCTACATGGATACGACCTCGTCTACGCTGTGGCTGGAGAGCGAGGCGGACGCCGCACGGCACAACACCAAGTTCGAGCGGATCGCAAGGAACGGACTCGCTCTTCACGATTCCGTCGAGTTGATCGAACGCATCCGCAAGGAGCTGTGACCGTGCCGCACTTCGAGTTCGCCAAGTCCAGCCACAGCAGCGGCAACGGCGAGTGCGTCGAAGTCGCCCGCAATCGCCCTGGCACCATCGCCGTTCGCGACTCCAAGAACGCCGACGGACCGATACTCCAGGTCGTCCCCGGCACCTGGACCACCTTCATACGGTCCCTGCACCCCGAACACCCCTGACTGGTCCCCATGACCTGGACCGAAGCCGAATACCTCGACCTCCTCCAGGCCGAGCGCCGTGCCTACGCCTGGGTCATGCGTCACCACGGAGGCATGTCACTTCCGAAGTCCTGGGCCGCAGCACTCGACTGCTATCCCTACGAACCCGCCGATGAGCCCTACCGCGGCCTCGTCTTCCATGACGAAGCCTGGCACTGGGCGATGAGTCGGATCCACGGGGAGCGCTACCCCGTCGAGCATCCCGAACTGGCCGATCCGTCCCCCGCGATCACGACGACGCCGGAGCAGGTCCCGGCGCGCTGACAGCTGACGCAGTCCGAAGCCCCGGGGCGAGTGCCCCGGGGGTTTGTCGTTCCCGTCGGTTCCTCGCCCCCGATGAGCGAGGGAGATCCCATGAAGCCCATGGAGCCCGTTTACGACCACCGCCGACTCGGCCGTGAGGTCGAGCTGTTCGACACTGATCCGCTGATGGGCGCGGGGCTGCCGTACTGGCTGCCCGACGGGGCCGTCGTACGGCATGTCCTGGAGGAGTACGTCAGGGAGGTGGAGCGGGCCGCCGGGTACCGGCATGTGTACTCGCCGGTGCTGGGGAAGCGGGAGCTGTACGAGATCTCCGGGCACTGGGACCACTACGGCGACGACATGTTCCCGCCGATGCGGCGGGGAGGGCGAGGAGGTCGTGCTGCGGCCCAGCCTCTGCCCGCACCACGCCCTCATCTATCGGTCACGGTCCCACAGTTACCGTTGCGGAACCGGCGTCCTGACGCATCGGGCTCGACGCAGCAGTGGTGATCCGGACAGAAACGAACACTCGTCGGCCTTACCTCGCGTGTGGACGAGAGGCGGGGAGAGCTGACGAGTGTTTCGCGGGCTGCGCCCTGTGGGTCAGGTGAGGAGGTACGCCTTCAGGATCGTCGCCGCGTAGGTGTTGCCCTCCTTGTCGGTCAGGGTCGTCTTGAAGGAGACCGAGTGCGCCTTGGCCGGGTGGTTCAGGACAAGGGTCTTCTTGCCGTGGTAGGTGCTTATGCGGGCGGCGGACCAGGTCGTTCCGGCGTCGTAGGAGACCTTCACCACCAGGGACTTCAGGTGCTTGGCGGCCGGGCCCTCGATGGACAGCGGGACCGTGGTGCGGCGGCCGGAGGCGGCCGTGCCGGTGGGGGTGATGGCGGGATGGAAGCGGACGGTGGAGAGGGGCAGGAGGGCGGAGGTGTCCGAGGGTTGTGACGTGCGCTTCGAGGTGAAGGTCCAGGCCGCGGTCAAGCGGCTGGTGGTGCCGGCCACCGTGGCCGGACGGTTCAGGTCCGTGCGGATCGTGTAACGGGTCGGGCCGGCCGGGAGGTTGTCGACGGTCTGGCAGAGGTCGCCGTCGTTGTCGAGGAGGGTGCTGCCGCCCGCCGTGACCGTCGTGTGCCGGGTGGCCACGGAGGACGCCGGGTGGCCGGCGCCGTCGGCCAGGTCGGGGACGCACAGGTCGAGCGTGTCACCGCTGCGCCGCGCGCCGTACGCGCCGCCGACGAGGGGGCTGAAGACGCCCACGTTGTACGTCGACTCGTACGTCCGTCCCGCCCGGTAGGACACCGGGCGCTCCTCGCCGTAGAACACGTCGTCATCGTCCCCGGAGGCGTTCCGCTGGCCGAGGCCGACCGTCCAGCGGAAGCCCTTGGGCGTGGTGACGTAGGTCTTCGCCGTCGCCGGAAGCGGGAACGGGGCGCTCACCGTGCCCAGCAACATGGAGGGTCCGTGCCACAGGGCGTTGACGATGCCCTTGCGGTGGGCGACGGAGGAGCCGAAGTGCCGCTTCACCAGGGCGAGTTCGCTCATGCGTGCCGTGTGCCGATAGCCGGTGGGGAAGCGGTCGGGCAGGTTGTAGAGGAGGTTGTAGGTGGTGCTGCCCTTCTGCCACAGGCCGCCGAGCTGCGTGCTGACCTTCCCGGGCGTCGCGGCCGGCCCCAGCGTCGCGGTGCGCACATTCGTGAGCGGGCGCCAGATCAGAGTCGAGTTGTGCGCCTCCCTTCCGGCGCCCATGCCGAAGTTGATCCGGCCGTCCAGCATCTTCCCGCTACCCCTCGGCGGAGTGATGTCGACCGGTCTGGCCTTGCGGGCGTCGAAGGTGACCGTCGTGTTCCTGGTGATCGAGAGCCTCGGCCGGACGAGGGCCGTGGCGCCCTCGGCTTCGGTTCCGCCTTCGGCTGCGAGCATCACCGTGTCGACCACAAAGTCACCACGTGGGACGCGCACCTTGTAGACGCCCTTGGAGATCTGCTGCGAGTCGTCCAGTTCCGTGGTCGAGTAGTCGCCCGAGTGGCTGTAGATCTCGGTCAGCGGCGAGCTGACGGGTTTTCCGCCGCGGTCCAGGAACTTCAGGGTCAGATCGTGTGCCTCGGCCTCGCGTACGACGCCGAAAGCCGTCCGTACGACCGTTTCGGTGCCCGGCTCGGTGGCGATGACCGCGCCCGAGTACGCGCCGTCCGCCGCCTCGGTGCGGGTGTCCGCGGTGAGGTCGACGCTCGCGGTGCCGCCCGCGGGGACGGTGAGGTGCGAGGCGCTGAGCCTGAACATGCCCTCGGGCGCGGTCTGCCCGGACGGGCCGGTCGCGGTGGCGGCGAGGTCCAGGGTGACCGGACCGTCGCCGTCGTTGCGGTAGGTGACGCGCCGGGTGAGCAGCTGGTCGTCGGAGTGGGGCCACCGCTGCTCGCCGAAGGACACCGAGGTCTGCTCGCTCACCACGGTCTGGGTGAGCGCCCGCGCCACGGCGACCCGGCCGGTGCCCTGCTGGTAGCCGGTCAGGCCGGCCGTCGGGGCGGCGGAGGCGGTCAGTGCCTGCTTGATCCGCTCTCCTGTCCAGTCGGGGTGCCGCTGTGCCAGGATCGCGGCGGCCCCCGCGACATGCGGCGTCGCCATGGACGTACCGGACAAGGAGACGTAGCCGTCAGCCGCCGGGTCGCCCAGTTCGCCGTGCGCCGCCTTCGCCGAGACGATGTCCACGCCCGGCGCGGTGAGGTCGGGCTTCAGCGCGCTGTCGGCGGTCGGGCCGGTGCTGGAGAACTCGGCGATAGCGTCCTTGCCGTCGACCGCGCCCACCGCGAGCGCAGACTCCGCCGTGCCCGGGGAGCTGAGAGTCCCGGGCCCGGGACCGTCGTTGCCCGCCGCGGCGACGGTGAGCATGCCGGTGCTCTTGGAGAGGGCGTTCACGGCCGTCTCGACCGGGTCGTTCCCCGGGGTGTCCTCCTGGCCGAGGCTGAGGTTGGCCACCCTCGCGCCCTGCGCCGCGGCCCACTCCAGGCCGGCGATGACGCTGGACGTGCTGCCCTGGCCGCTGTCGTCGAGCACCTTGGCGTTGAGGATCTCGGCACCGGGCGCGACGCCCCTGTACAGGCCGCCGGACTTGGCCCCCGAACCGGCCACGATCGCCGCGACATGCGAGCCGTGGCCCTTACGGTCGTCCGTATCGCCGGTGCCGCTGAAGTCCTTCGACTCCGTGACCACCGAGGCGAGGTCCGGGTGTGTGGTGTCGACGCCCGTGTCCAGGACGGCGACCTTGACGCCCTTGCCGTCGTAACCGGCGGCCCAGGCGTCCGGCGCGCCGATCTGTGTGACGTTGCCACTCGCCTCCGGCTGCACCGCCCGCGCCGTGAACCGGCCGTCCAGCCAGACCCGGGCGACTCCCGGGGCGGAGGTGAGGTCGTGCCAGGCGTCGCCGGCCCGGGCCTTGGGCACGGTGAGCGCGGCCCCGCCCACGCTGGGCAGGTTCCGGCGTACGGTGACGTGCGCGTCCGCCACCAGCGACTTCTGGGTGTTCGCGCGCCGGGCGCTCTTCCCCTCGTAGGACACGATGAGCGGGAGCGTGCTGCGCCGGGCGTCGTCGTATCCGGCGCGTATCAGGGCGCCGATGTCGAACAGCCGCTTGTCCAGGGTGCCTTGGCCGATGCGGGCGGCGGCGTCGGCCGGCACGACGTACTGCTTGCCGCCGAGGCGCCGGACGGACACCGGGACATTCTCGCGTCCCGGCGCCTGCTGTACGCCGGTCACCCGGCCCCGGGCGTCGATCTGGACCCGGTCGCCGGTGATCAGGGTGACGAACCGGGCCGGGGATCCGGCGCCCGCCGGTGCGGCGGTGGCCGCGCCGACGGCTCGCGCGCCGAACTCGGAGGCGGTGTTGGTGTCCGCGGTCCGCAGCCCGAGCCCCGTGCCGGTGTCCGCCACCGAGACGCCCGTCATCACTCCGGCGACCAACAGGGCGGCCAGCGCCGCCGATGAGGATCCGATACGCATCAGCCCACCTGCCCGGGGACCTGCTTGCTGGCGTCGACGATGGCGCGCTGTGTGATCGCGCTGGTGAACGTGACGGTGCCGACCTTGAACGGGCTGTCCGCCACCTTCTTGACCACGACGTTGCGCTCGCCGAGGAACTGCAGGGTCTTCTTGTCGAAGATCCATTCGGTGCGCTCGCCGGCGGCGTCGTTCTGCCGGGCGATCGCCACCCCGTGACGGCCGGTGGCGTCGACCGCGTCGTCCACCGCCACGACCCCGGGGATCTTGGCCGCGGCCTTGTAAAGGGCGGCGGTGAGATCGGCCGGCGGGTAGCTCTCGGTCAGCAGGTCACCGATGGCGACGAAGGCCGCCTGGTCGCGGGGCACTTCGGGGTCCCGGACGGCGTCGGAGTCGCGGTAGATGCGCTGCAACAGCTGGGCGGGGTCGGTGGGCAGCTCGGCCAGGGCGTCGTAGGCCGAGTCGAGCGGGGTGTCGCTGGACAGGGTGATGCCCTTGTCGCTCGTCTCGCCCGCCTCGATCAGCCAGCCGTCCTTGCCGTCGAGGGAGTTCCAGACCTGGCGGGAGTGCAGACCCTGGCTGACCACAGTGGTCTTGTTGTCGACGGTGTGGGGGTAGGTGCTGGCCACCTTCGAGGCGATGTAGACGAACTGGCCGGCGTGCGGGGTGGGCCCGGAGACATCGGCGGCGGCCAGGGAGATGCGGTCGAGCAGCTGGGGGGCGCCCTTGGCGTCGGCGGCGCCGACCTGGGTGGTCAGCGCGGGACCGGTGGCCGAAGCGGCCTTGTCGCCGCCCCCGTTGCCGCCCGACAGGGCGACGCCGGCCACGACTGCGCCGGCCAGGGCGAAGGCCGCGGCGGGCAGCAGGATCGCCCGGCGCAGGAACGGGTTGCGGGGACGCGGAGCGCCGGTCGGCCGGCCGTCGGTGCGGGTGGTGCGGAGGTCCTCGTGGATCTGGGTCATCATCTGCTCCTTGTGGAACTGGTGACGGCCCGCCGGCAGGTCCCGTGCGACGGAGGGCAGGAGGCCCTGGGTCTCCGTCCACTCAGCCGGGTGCGGCTGGGAGGGGCTGGCGTTCATCGGTTTCCTTCCTGTGCGGACCGGATCACGTATCCGCGATCACCTGTTATCTGCCGGTTGGTGGCGGTGAGTTCCCGTTTTTCTCCGAGCAGTTCCGCGCTCCTCCCTTTGAGCAGTTCCGCGTCGGTGAGCTTGCGGAGCTTGCCGCGGGCGCGGGACAGCCGGGAACGGACGGTGCCGACGGGGATCCCAAGAGCGCGGGCGGCCTCGGAGTACTCCATGCCCTCCCACAGACACAGCGTCAGGACCTCGCGTTCGGGACGTTTGAGCAGGCTGAGCGCGGTGAGCGTGGCGGCGATCCGACGCCGGTCGTCAAGCCGTCCGGCGGTCTCCTCGGCGTGGTCCTCGACCTGCGCCTCGGCGGCGCCCGCGGCTGCCGCCGCCTCGGCCGCGTTCCGGTAGCGCCGGTTGCTGCGGTACTGGGAGCGGGCGACGTTGGTCGCGATGCCCAGCAACCACGGTCGCAGCGAACTCCCTTCGGTCTCGACCGACGCACGGCGCCGCCACGCCTCCATGAACGTCGCCGACATGACGTCCTCGGCCGCGGACCAGTCGGCGGTCAGCCGGAAAGCGTGGTTGTACACCGCGCGGGCGTATGCGTCGAAGAGTTCGGCAAAGGCGTCCGGATCTCCAGCTCGCACCCGGGTTCGCATATCTGTGGTCACGTCATGAACTGCCTGTGCGCGCGGGCGAGTTCCAGTGCTCTACATCACACTTTTGAGCCAGGACAGCCAGTGTTCGACGCGGGTGCGGATCACCGACGCCGTACGCGATCAGCAGCTCGCGATCAACCTGACGTGTCGCCGACACGACGTATCGGGCCGTGCGGCACACCTGGCAACTCGCCTTTGTGCCCGGCCTCTTGCAGACCGCAGACTATGCCCGTGCCCTCGCGGTCGGGAACGGATCCTGGGACGACCTCGACGAGATCGAGACCTTCGTCGAGGCGAGGATGGCCCGGCAGGCGAGGCTGGGCGGCGAACGCCCGCTACAGCTCTGGGCGTTGCTCCACGAGGGGGCCGTGCGCCAACTGGTCGGTGGTCGAGACGTCATGCGGGCTCAGCTGGAGCATCTGCTGGAGGCGGCGCACCTGCCCAACGTGCGGGTGCAGGTGGTCCCCTTCATCGCCGGCGCCCACCCCGGGATGACCTGTGCCTTCACCGTCGTCTCCTTCGCTGAGCCCGGTGCTCTGGACGTCGCACAGGTGGATACTTCGTCGACGAAGGTCTGGTTGGAGAGCGAGACTGACGCCGCACACCACAACGCGACCTTCGATCGGATCACGCGGCTCGGACTCGCGCACAGCAACTCCGTAAGACTCATCGACAGCATCCGTAAGGAGATGTAGGGCCCGTGTCCGACTACGAGTTCAGGAAGTCCACGTACAGCAGCGGTGACGCGCACGGCGAGTGCGTCGAAGTCGCCCGCAATCGCCCTGGCACCATCGCCGTTCGCGACTCCAAGACCCCCGGTGGACCGATACTCCAGGTCGTCCCCGGCACCTGGACCACCTTCAGAAGGTCCCTGCACCCCGAACACCCCTGACTGGTCCCCATGGCCTGGACCGAAGCCGAATACCTCGACCTCCTCCAGGCCGAGCGCCGTGCCTACGCCTGGGTCATGCGTCAGCACGGCGGTATGTCACTGCCCGCGTCACGGGCGGCGGCCCTGGAGGCGTACCCCTATGAACCGGCCGATGACTCCCACCGCGGCCTGGTCTTCCACGATGAGGCCTGGCATTGGGCGATGAGCCGGATCCATGGCGAGCGATACCCAGTCGAGCATCCCGAACTGGCCGATCCGTCCCCCGAGTACCGGGCTCTGACCTGATCCACTCCGGACTACCACCGCAGACGCTCCCAAAAACCCTTCGCCCCACCCCCGCCCCTCCCCCTACCCTCACCCCATGCAGCGTGCCCAAGCCATCGCCATCCCGTCGATCACGACGACGCCGGAGCAGGTCCCGGCGCGCTGACAGCTGACGCAGTCCGAAGCCCCGGGGCGAGTGCCCCGGGGCTTTGTCGTTCCCGTCGGTTCCTCGCTCCGCCCCACCGCGAGGGAGAACCCCATGAACCAGAACCCCGTGAACCCCCTGCACGACCACCGCCGGCTCGGCCGTGAGCTCGAGCTGTTCGACACTGATCCGCTGATGGGCGCGGGGCTGCCGTACTGGCTGCCCGACGGGGCCGTCGTACGGCATGTCCTGGAGGAGTACGTCAGGGAGGTGGAGCGCGCTGCCGGGTACCGGCATGTGTACTCGCCGGTGCTCGGGAAGCGGGAGCTGTACGAGATCTCCGGGCACTGGGACCACTACAGCGACGACATGTTCCCGCCGATGCGGCTGGGCGGCGGGGAGGGCGAGGAGGTCGTGCTGCGGCCCAGCCTCTGCCCGCACCACGCCCTCATCTATCGGTCACGGTCCCACAGTTACCGTGAACTTCCGTTCCGTATCGCCGAGTTGGGCGGCATGTACCGCTCGGAGCTGTCGGGCGTCCTCGGTGGTCTCACCCGCGTCCGCTCCATCCAGCTCAACGACGCCCACATCTTCTGCACCCCGGAGCAGGCCGTGGCAGAGGCCCGCGCTGCCCTCGGACTCATCCGGCGCGCCTACGACGACCTCGGCATCCGTGCGACCAGGTACCGCCTGTCCCTCCCGGGAGACTCCGGCAAGTACGTCGCGGACCCCGCGCTCTGGCGCCGCGCCACCGCCCTCCTAGAAGAGGTCCTGGACGGCATCGACTACGAGTCCGTCGAGGGCGAGGCCGCCTTCTACGGCCCCAAGATCGACGTGCAGATCACCGACCCCGCCGGCCGCGAGTCCACCCTCTCCACCGTCCAGATCGACTTCCACCAGCCCGAACGCTTCGACCTCCACTACATCGGCCCCGACGGCGGCAAACACCGCCCGGTGATGGTCCACCGCAGCATCATCGGCAGTGTGGAACGGGCGGTTGCCCATCTCATCGAGGCGCACGGCGGCGCGTTCCCGGTGTGGCTCGCGCCTGTGCAGCTGGTGGTCCTCCCGGTGGCGGAGGAACAGGAGGAGCGGGCCCATGAGCTCGTACGGAGGGCCGAAGCGCGCGGCATCCGGGCCGAACTCTCCGGCCCCGGCCACGGCACTCTCGGCGCCCGCGTCCGTGCCGCGCGCCTCGTGCCGTACCAGGCGGTGATCGGGGAGCGGGAGGCCGACGCCGGCTGTGCGGCCGTACGACTGCGGGACGGCCGTAGGCCAGGAGCTGTGCCGGTCGACGAGCTGCTGGAACGGATCGTTGCCCGGAGCGGTGATCGCGGGGCCGAACTCTGGGCGGCTGCGTAAGGTCGGTTCCGTACGTCAGTGACGTACGCCAGTGACGAAAGGACCCCCGCCGTGACCGGTCAGCCCATTCCGGTGATCATCGACTGCGACACCGGTGTCGACGACGCCCTGGCCCTGCTGTTCGCCGTACGGCATCCAGGCATCGATCTGCGCGCGGTCACCTGTGTCGCCGGGAACACCGACGTCGACGGCGTCGTGCGCAACACACTGACCGTCCTGGAGCAGGCCGGGGCCGGGGACATCCCCGTTGCCCGGGGTGCCGCGCGGCCGCTGATCGAGCCCGTGCGCGTCGCACACCATGTGCACGGGCTGGACGGCATGGGCGACCTCGGGCTGCCCGCGCCGACCCGGGTCGCGGTGGACGTGGACGCGGTGACCCTGCTCAGGCGGGAGATCCTCGCCTCCCCGACGCCGGTCATCCTCATCCCCACCGCGCCGCTGACGAACATCGCCCTGCTGCTCCGCACCCACCCCGACGTCGTGCGGAACATCGAGCGGATCGTGTTCATGGGCGGCGCGGTGGCGACCGGGAACGCCACGCCCGTCGCGGAGTTCAACGTCTGGCACGATCCCGAGGCGGCCGCCGTACTGCTCACCGCGGGCGTGCCGATCACCATGTACGGCCTGGACGTGTTCGAGCGGGTCGTCGTCCCCGCCGCCGACGTCCAGCGGCTGCGGGCGAGTTCGGAGCCCAGCCTGCGCATGGCCGGCGAACTCCTCGCCCACCGCGACCCCGCCACCTCCGGTGACCCCACCCCCACCGGCGGCCTCGGCGATGCGGGCGCGGTCTGCGCGGTCGTCGACCCGGGCGGGCTGACCACCGAGCTCCTGCCGGTGGAGGTGAGCCTGGCTCCGGGCCCGACCCGCGGCCAGACCGTCGTCGACCGCCGCCGCCGTCCCGGGGAGTCCGAGATCCACGAGGGCGAACGTGAAGTGACCCTCGTGGACGTGGGGTTGGGCGTCGACGTGGAGCGGTACGTGAAGTTGTGGCTGACGGCGGTGGAGGGGGCCTAGCAGCCACTCGCGGCGTTCGCAGCGTTCGCAGCGCTCGCAGCACCAGGGGTGACCGAATGCCGCCTTGCCCCGGCACGTGCGGCTCCGTCACTGTCAGGGGGCACCGCCACCCACCCGATGACCGACCACCATCGGAGAACCCCCATGCTGCGGGTGCACTTCACCACCGACGACATCGCGCGCGTGCGCGTCGCCACCGCTCCCGACCCCCTCTGGGAGATCACCAACAGCTTCCAGGCGCTGGCCGGGGCGGACGCGCCCCTGCTGTTCGGCGACTGGCGGCGGCTGGTACGGCCACGGCTGCGCCCGGCGCAGGGGCTGCTCGGACTCCTCGCCGCGCTGCTGCCTCCGCGCGGCTACACGCCGGACTTCCTCACCCCCGACCTCGGCGGATCCTACGGCCTTGGTGGCTTACCCGGCCTCGGTGGGTCCCCCGACCTCGGCGACTCCTACGACCTCGAGGGCGCCGTCGACGCCGTCCTGCGCACGCCCCGCACCGTCCTGCGCAGAGACCTGACCACGCTCGCCGCCTCCCCGCGCCGGGCTCGCCCGCTGCCGTCGGAGGCCCGCGCCCTGGCCGACGGTGAGCCCTCGGCGCTGCGCCGCCTGGGCGCCGCCCTGCGCGGTTACCACCGCTCCGCGCTCGCCCCCTTCTGGCCGCAGGTCCGGGCGCAGGTGGACGCCGACCGGGCGGTCCGCACCCGGGCGGTGCTGAGCGACGGCACCGACGGACTGCTGGCGAGCCTCGGTCCCGTCCTGCGCTGGCGGCCACCCGTCCTGGAGGCCGACTACCCCGTCCAGCGCGAACTCCGGCTCGGCGGACGGGGATTGCTGCTCCAGCCGTCCCTGTTCTGTCTCCGCAGACCGGTCACCCTCGCCGCCCCCGACCTGCCGCCCGTCCTCGTCTACCCGATCCAGCACTCCCTTGGCTGGGCCCGCCCGCCCGGCCGCCCCTCATCCAGCGGTGACCTCGCCGCCCTCATCGGCCGGACCCGCGCGGCGATCCTGGAAGAGGTCGTCACCGGCCGTACGACCGGCGAACTCGCCCACCGCCTCGGCATCTCCGGCGCGGCCGCGAGCCAGCACACGGCGGTGCTGCGCCGGGCGGGCCTGCTGCTGAGCGTGCGCCGCGGCAGACACGTGCTGCACACCATCACGCCGGCGGGGAGCGCCCTGCTCGAAGGGACGGGCTCGGTTGGGGCGGGTTCCGTTGGGACGGGTTCCGTCGGGACGGGTTCCGTTTAAGGCAGGGCTTCAGGGTGTGGCGGGGACCAGCAGGTCGAAGCAAGCCTGTGTTCGCGAAGGATGTCCTTTTTCCACAGGGGGTACGACATCACATGCGCGACATACGACGTTCTCTGCTCGCGGGCCTCGGCGCCCTGGGGCTGGCGCTGACGGCCGTGTTCACGGCGGGCCCCGCCGGTGCGGCCTCGGCCGGTGCGGCTCCGGAGAACCGGGACTTCGGCCAGATCCTGACCATGCCGGCCGCGCCGCCCGCCTCGGCACTGCCCGCGGGGGCGGCCGCCGAGCCTCCGACGGCCTGGCCGAAGCCCAACAAGATCCTGCACATCGCCGCGCGTGAGTCCCTCACCTGCGAGAGCGGCAACCTGTGCACCGCGACCTACGACCCCACGCGGGGCGACTACGTCGTCTACTTCTTCTACTACTGCGACACCTACACCCTGTCCAACTGGGTCGGCACGGGCTCGTACCGCAACTCCCAGACCGGTGGGGTGACCGCGCGCTTCTACGGCAAGGACGGCGGGACCGTCACGTCCGTCGGGCCGGGTGGCAGCAGCAACTCGTACAACTGGAGCCCCATCTGGTCCCTCAAGAACTGCTGACGCCCCACCGCTGCTCCACCTTCGCGAGCCGCCAGTAGGCGATCGCCGCCGCCCACACCACCACGAACAGGCCGACGATGACGTAGCCGACGTTGTCGAGGTCGATGTCGGCGATCCAGGTGGTGAGGGCGTCGGTGAGGTCGAGCTTGTCGTGCAGGACGCCGACGAGCTCGATCGTGCCGATGAAGAAGGCGACCGCGATGGACAGCCCGGTGATGGCGAGGTTGTAGAAGACCTTGCGGACGGGGTTGGAGAAGGCCCACTGGTAGGCGAAGTTCATGAACGTGCCGTCGAGGGTGTCGAACAGGCTCATGCCGGCGGCGAAGAGCAGCGGCAGACAGAGGATGGCGTACCAGGGAAGACCCGCGGCCGCACCCGACCCGGCCATCACCATCAGGGTCACTTCCGTGGCCGTGTCGAAGCCCAGCCCGAACAGGAAGCCCAGCGGGAACATCTGCCCCGGCCGGGTGATGGACTTGGTGAGCCGCCCGAGGATCCGGTTCATGAAGCCCCGGGAATCCAGGTGCTGTTCCAGCTCCTTCTCGTCGTACGTCCCCGCCCGCATCGCCCGGAAGACCTTCAGGATGCCCATCAGGGCGACCAGGTTGAGAGCGGCGATGAGATAGAGGAACGACCCGGAGACCGTCGTACCGAGAAATCCCAGCACTTGGTGGGTACTTGAGCCTTCGTTCATGACCTTGCCGGCCAGCTGGGTGCCCCCGGCGATCAGCGCGGCGAGCACGACCACGACACTGGAGTGCCCGAGCGCGAACCAGAACCCTCCGGACACCGGCCGCTTGCCGTCCGCCATCAGCTTGCGGGTGGTGTTGTCGATCGCGGCGATGTGGTCGGCGTCGAAGGCGTGCCGCATGCCGAGGGTGTAGGCGGTGATGCCGAGTCCGATGCCGAAGGCCTTGTCGCCCACCTCGTAGTGCTCCGGGACGACGAGCAGGAAGAGGATGCCGAAGGCGACGACGTGCAGGGCGGCTATCGCGGCCATCAGACCGACCGTCTTGACGGTGTCCTCGCGCCGCCAGCGGAAGGAGGCGGGTGCGGTCTCGGACAGGGCAGTCTTGGGCAGCACAGGATCAGTCATACGGTGGTCACTCCAGCACCTCGTGGATGAACGCGTGAGCTGCCGTGGCCGGTCTCCTGGCTTACGGGTCGTGCGTTTCCCTGCCCGCCTTCCCGGCCTGATGGTGACGGCCAGTGGCTGTCCCGCGAGGGACGTGGGAGGGAAACTCCCCGATCACAGTGGCGAGGGCCGCACCGGAATGGACCTTTGAGGGGTCGTCACCGGCTTCCCGAGCACCACGGCCCGTCCACCGTAGGGGGGCGCGGGGTCTCCTGCATAGCTGCACACCTGCGCAGGTATGGAAGATCACACAGGGCCGCCTGCGAGGATGGGCCCCATGCACCTCGTCCCGGCCGACCGAGCCGACCGCCGCACGATCGACGGACACCGGGTGTGCGACGCCATCGCCGCGATCGGCGACCCGGGACACGTCCGCACCTGGTCCGACCGCTTCGCCCTCCTCGCCGACCCGAACCGCCTCTCACTCCTGCTCGCCCTGCACCGGACCGGCCCACTGGCCGTCTCCGACCTCGCGATCGCGACGGGCATGAACGACCCAGCCGTATCGCAGGCGCTACGGCTGCTGCGGGCGGCGGGAGTTGTGGCAGGGGAGAAGGAGGGGCGGGTGGTGCGGTACCGGGTGGTGGACGAGGCGGTGCGGGGGTTGTTGACGCAGGTGGCCTGAGCCCGGTGGTCCACGGCGACGGAACTGCAGATGAACAGTGACAACAAGTTCGTGCTGTTCATCGTGCCCGACCTCAGCCCGGAGGGGCCGACAGTGCGCGGCGGAGAACCGGGCGCGGTACCCCGACGCCGGCGAGGGTGAAGCGCTGCCGCCCGTCGTGCCCGACGCGATCGATCTCCTCAAGGCCCACATGGTGGTCTCGCGCAGCATCGGTCAGATCAGCCCGATCGCCTACGAGCAAGGATCCAATACGTTGCGCCCGATGAGTAAGGCAGCCATGCCAGGTCTACAGCGTTGAAACCAGTCCGGATCGATACGACAGGAGATCGAAGTGTCCACATCAGTGCTCGACATGTCGGTGTCTCTCGACGGGTACATCGCCGACCCTGACGACTTCCTCGGCGGTGAGGACGGCGAACGGCTGCACAAGTGGGCCGACGCCAAAGGCGAGTCCGCTCGGACCGCCGCGCGGTTCCAGGAGGAATGGAACGCGGCCGGTGCGGTACTCGCGGGGCGGCGGACCGCCGAACTCATGGATCACTGGGGCGGTGATCATGGAGGTCTCCCGATTTTCGTGCCCAGTCACCGCCCACCCGGCCCGGCCGCCCGCTGGGGCTATCCGTTGGTGACCTACGTGAACGACGGGATCGAAAGCGCGATGGCCCAGGCCAAGGCCGCCGCCGGCGACAAGGACGTGCAGGTGCGCGGTGCGTACACGGGGCAACGAGCGCTGGAAGCCGGAGTCCTGGACGAGGTGCAGATCCACCAGATCCCGGTGCTGCTCGGCCGCGGACGACGACTGTTCGACGTCCTGCCCTCGGAGATCGAGCTGGAGATCGCCCAGGTGATCGACACGCCGGAGGCCACCCACATCCGCTACCGCGTCCGTCGCTGATCCGGTCGCCCAGCAGAGCAGCCCGATCGCCTACGACCAGAGATCCATTACGCCGACCATGGCTGCATGACAATCGGTGTCCACGATCAAGGGGGAAGCCCCGGTAGCTTCCTCGTGGTCGGCGGCTGGCATCGGCTCATGACGTGACATCAGGCGGATGCCGCGTAGGTCATCGCGCGAGATGAGGGCCACCGTGCCCGATGGGCAAAGCGATGGTGCGGTGAGCACATTGCTCATCGGTGCGTGTCCTGGGCCGCCCGCGTGTGTTGCCGTTCACACGTACCTCTTCGTCGATGGTCTCGACGTCGTTGCGCGCAGCGACAGCCGGATGGCCGGCGTCGATCCGAGGCGACTGCTCCGCCCAGGCGGACCGCTCTGTCCGACGGACATGCCGTGCACGGTGGATGTGGCAACGCGGGAACGGCCCGAGCCAGGGCCGGACAGGCTGACAATCCGGGTCCGGCTGCGGGGCGGGACGGTCATCTGGTCCGACCTGATGTACCCGGGCCTCGACGGCCAGCCCATCGGGGAGGTTCGTTTCCGCCTGCAGGCGTACCTGGGCGAGGTCGAGCGGGCATACGCGGCGCTGCAGGGCCACCCCTTGGGTCAGTAGAAACCAGGTGTCACCGGCCCTCACCCCTCCGCCCCCCACCGCTCCGGCCCGCCCCCCTTCCACTCGATCCACGGTGACTGCGCCACCTCCGCCGCGTCCATCTCCAGGCCCGCTCGGCGGAGGAACTCCGCGACGTCGGTCAGGTTGTGGGCCAGGCCGAGGATCTCGCCGTCCACGCGTACGCGGCGGCCGCCGGTGGGGGACGGGGGGTGCACGATCACGCGGATCGGTCCGGACATGTCTTCAGGATCGTCCGGGGCGTACGGTCCCGCACTTCGGTCCGTCATCGCTCGGGCCGTTCGCTCATGGTGCCGGTGCCCGGCCGTCCCAGGTCACGCAGTTCCCGCCACTCGGCGGGGCGCGGGCGCCCTCTCTGCCAGTGGGGATGGAAGTACACCTGGGCCGACAGCCGGTGCAGGCGTCGGCGCAGCTCGGTGTGGCCGGGGCGCTCGGCGAGCTGGTGGTAGATGGCGCTCCACTCCCGCTGTGCACGGGCGAGGTCGTCGGGGAACGATCGCATGCCCGGATTCAATCATGTGTTCGATTTATTGGGCCATGGTGGGCGTGGCGGCCAGGGCGATGAGTTCCGGAGAGTGGCCGGGTCTACCGGGATGACGGAAGACCATCGGCAAGTGGCAAGTCCATCGACTAGACCATCGGCAAGTCCATCGACTAGTCCATCGAGCAGACCGGAGAGCGACATGACCGCCACCTACACCTTCGACGTCTTTTCCAGTCTCGACGGCTACGCCGCCGCCGGCGGTGACTGGACCGGGTACTGGGGCAAGCAGGGGCCCGAGTTGCTCGACCACCGCCTCGCCCTCTACGGCGAGGAGCAGCGGATGGTCTTCGGGGCCACCACCTACCGGGCGTTCGCGCAGATGCTGGCCGAGAGCACCGAGGATTCCGACGTGCGTGACCCCTGGGTCACGCGGATGAGGAACCTGCCGGCGACCGTGGTGTCGACGACGCTGGAAGGTCCCCTCGACTGGCCGGACGCGACCGTCGTGAGCGGCGACGCCGTCGACGTCGTGGCGCGGCTCAAGAAGGAGTCCGACGTGCCGTTGCGTTCACACGGCAGCCTGTCGATGAACCGGGCGCTGATGGCCGCAGGTCTGGTCGACCGCCTGCAGGTGACCCTCTTCCCCGTCATCACCGGCCGGACCGGCCTCGACCCGGTCTTCCAGGGTGCGGCCGACTTCGATCTGGAGCTGCTGGAGAGCCGGACGCTCGACGGTCGCATTCAGGAGCTCGTCTACCGGCCCACCCTTCACTGAGCCACCCGCCGGCGGTCCGCAGACACCGGCAGACACCCGCAGACACCCGCAGACAACCGAAAGGGCCGCCCGCACCGCGAACGGTGGGACGGCCCCGTCAGTCAGAAAGGTGTCAGGCGCGCGAGGCCTTACGGCGACGCGTGGCCAGGACGATGCCCGCGCCACCCGCGAGCAGCACCGCCGCACCGCCCGCGATCAGCGGGGTGTTGCTGCTGGCGCCCGTCTCGGCGAGGTTGTCGCCGCCGCCACCGTTGGGGGTGGGCGCACCCGGGGTCGTCGTGGACTCCGAGGCCGACGGGGTCGGCGTGGACGTCGACGGGGTCTCCGAGGCGGGAGGCGTGCTCTCGGAGGCCGGCGGGGTGGACTCCGAGGCCGGCGGGGTCGACTCCGAGGCCGGCGGAGTGGTCTCCGGGGCCGGAGGCGTGGCCGGGGGCGTCGTCGGCGGGGTGGCCGTGCAGTCCTTCGTGCCGCCGTTCCAGGCCGCGATCAGCTTGTCCTTGATGACCGGGTGGTCCGGGCCCTTGGGGAGGTCGCCGTGCGTAAAGCCGTCGTTGGCGTCCAGCTTGCCGTCGAACTTCGTGTTGCCCCGGTAGAGGTCGATCTGCGCGTAGCAGCCGAGGTCCGGGATCGAGATGTCGAGGGAGTCGACGGCGCCGGCCTTGACGGTCACGGTGTCGAAGTCGTGGAAGGCCTGCTCGCCGGAGGTGGCGAACGTCGGGCCGTGCGCGCGGTAGGACGCGAGAGAGGCGGTGCAGGTGGACGCGTCGCCCGCCGCGCGGACCTTGACGTGGACCTTGCCGTCGTCGGTCGGCTTCAGGTTCAGGTCGTCGACCTTGACCGAGGCGAAGAAGTTCTTGCCGTCGAGGGAGAACTCGCAGCGGTCGGTCTCGGTCTTGGAGCCGGCGCCCGTGCCCGGCTTGTAGCTTCCGCCGTCCTGCCAGCCCTTGCCGCCGGGGCAGTCGGAGGCCGAGGCGACGGAGGCGAGGGCAGCGGAGAAGGCGAGCGTCGCGGCGCCCGTCCCCAGCAGGCGTCGCAGGGTGACACGTCTCGCTATGGACATACGTATCCCGTCAGGATGAGAGTGAGTGGTAACAGCAAGCATCAGAAACACTGGGCTCATTGGTCACATGCGCCACGGTGTCCGCACATGGTGGATCTCCTTGTGGAACGCTGTCAACCTGCGGTGATGCAAGGTGAGTTCATCGGCCATCACAATTTCGACACACAGGGAACTATCTGCTCCGCATAACCCCGGGTTCATGTTTCCGGCGAGTGGGCAGATATCCCCTTTGTCTCCCGCACGGACGCATGCAGAGGAGCCCGCGTGACCGCGCGCACCACCACGCCCGACCTCTCCGGCAAGGACCCCGACTGGTGGCGGCAGGCTGTCGTCTACCAGGTCTATCCCCGCAGTTTCGCCGACGCCGACGGTGACGGCCTCGGGGACATCAGGGGCGTCACCGAGCGCCTCACGCACCTGGTCGCCCTCGGCGCCGACGCCCTGTGGCTGAGCCCCTTCTACCCCTCCGAACTCGCCGACGGCGGCTACGACGTCGCCGACTACCGGGACGTCGACCCGCGCCTGGGGACGCTCGACGACTTCGACGCGATGGTCGCCGAAGCGCACCGGCTCGGGCTCAAGGTGATCGTCGACCTCGTCCCCAACCACACCTCCCACCGGCACGTCTGGTTCCAGGAGGCGCTCGCCGCCGGTCCCGGATCCGCGGCGCGCGAGCGGTACGTGTTCCGGGACGGACGCGGCGCGCACGGCGAACTCCCGCCCACCGACTGGCAGTCCGTCTTCGGCGGCAGCGCCTGGCGGCGGGTGCCGGACGGGCAGTGGTACCTGCATCTGTTCGCCCCCGAGCAGCCCGACCTCAACTGGTCGCACGACGAGGTCCGCGAGGACTTCCGCACCACCCTGCGCTTCTGGTCCGACCGCGGGGTCGACGGCTTCCGCGTGGACGTGGCGCACGCGCTGGCCAAGGACCTGACCGAGCCGTTGCGCGACCTCGGCGACCTGCCCGGTGTCGCGGAGGAGGCCCTGGGGCGCCTGCCGCCGGGCGGCCACCCCTACTGGGACCGCGACGAGGTCCACGAGATCTACCGCGACTGGCGCACGATCCTCGACTCCTACATCCCGCCCCGCATGGCCGTCGCCGAGGCCTGGGTCCCGGGCCCGCGCCGCGCGCTGTACGCCCGCGCGGACGAACTCGGCCAGGCCTTCAACTTCGAGTACCTCCAGACCGCCTGGGACGCCGGCGAGCTGCGCCAGGTCATCACCGACTCCCTCACCACCGCCCGCACCGCCCACGCCTCGGCCACCTGGGTGCTCTCCAACCACGACGTCGTACGGCACGCCTCCCGCCTCGTCCTCCCGCCGGGTACCGACGAGAACGCCTGGCTGCTGTCCGGCGGCCACGCGCCCGCCGTGGACGGACACCAGGGCCTGCGACGCGCTCGCGCGGCCACGCTGCTCATGCTCGCGCTGCCGGGATCGTCGTACGTCTACCAAGGCGAGGAACTCGGTCTGCCCGAGGTCGCCGACCTGCCCTTCGAGGTGCTCCAGGACCCGATCTGGGAGCAGACGGGCCGAGTCCGCAAGGGGCGCGACGGATGCCGGGTGCCGCTGCCGTGGACGACGAGCGGTCCGTCGTACGGCTTCGGAGCCGGCGGTGCCTGGTTGCCGCAGCCGGAGTGGTTCGCCGGGTACGCCGTCGAGGCCCAGGACGGTGTCGAGGGCTCCACGCTGGAGCTGTACCGCACCGCCCTGCGCCTGCGCCGCAAGCTCCTTCAGGGGGAGGACCTCACCTGGGCGGACGCCTCCCCGGCCGACGTGCTGGACTTCGTCCGGCACGAGGGCTGGCGGTGCGTCACCAATCTGTCGGACCGGGCCGTCCCGCTCCCGGCGGGGGAGGTACTGCTCACCAGCGGCCCGCTGGAGGACGGGCTGCTGGGACCGGACACGACCGCCTGGCTCGGCTAGGGCCGCTTTCGCAACAGGCCCTACGGGGAGGGCAGGTCCCAGGGCTAACCGATGGTCGGCGACGGGGTCGCGCCCCCGGCCGGGGTGGCGCCGTTCGCGTTCCCGCCGGGGATACCGAGCGGCGTCGACGTCGGGTTCGCCGGCGGGCTGAGCACGACCATCGGCGCGCCGGGCTGCGGGGCCGGCGGAGTGAGGTCGGTGTCGGGCAGCTTCGGCGGAGTGGTCTGCATGAAGAGGGCCTGGTCGAAGTTGACGAAGCCGGTCTTCTCCATGACCGTCATGTGGTCCAGCACCGTGTCGTTGGCCATGTCGGCCAGCGACCGCACCAGCGAGTTCTTGGTGGTGGAGCGGATCTTCGAGATCGTGTTGAAGATCGAACCGTGCGTCACCCGCAGGATGTTGGCGAAGTTCGTGTCGAACTGCTGGCCGTTGCTCGACTCGATCGTGTTCACGAAGCCGACCTGCTGCGGGCTCGCCACGTTCGGGATGGTGATGTTGAGCATCGGGGCGATCTTGCGGCAGGCATCGTCCAGCGCCGCGTGTCCGTCGATCAGATGCTTTCCGGCTTCCTTGACCTCCGGGGTGGTGCCCTTCTGCAGGGCGACCTGCCCCAGCGGGTACTCCCACAGGCCCGCCGCCCGCACCTTGACGACGAAGTCACGGTCCTGCTCGGTCAGCGGGCCCCACTGCGTCTGGGCGATGACTCTGTCCTGCGCGGTCGAAGCCTTGCTGACACTCAACATGGACGGGTACGCGAGAGCGCCCAAGGTCAGTGTGAGGGCTCCGCCCACGAACAGCGTTCCCATCGCGTTGCGCGAGAGTGGCACCGTGCCTCCTGCCCGGTAGGGGTTTCCCGCCAGGAGGCGGGTCGGACGCACAGGAGTACGCACGCGGGGCCGTAGTTGTTCATCACCTCTTCCGGAGGATGACCGGGCTCACAGACGCGCCGTCAGGGACGGACCGATCGCCGCCGGTTGACCGTTCGTTGACCGGTTCGCGGGGAAGTCCGGGGGAAAACGCGGGAGAGACGTGACGGGCCCCGGACCTAGATTCGCTGCATGTCCATGCCACAGCGGTCGCAGCGGCCCCTTCCCGTCCTCCCCTACCGCAAGCCCACCAAGGGCCGCGACTACTGGGTGATCGACGACGTGCTCCCGGACGTCGACGCCGTACGGGAACGCTGTCTCGCCAAGGACGACTGGGTGAAGGGGTATCCGTACACCGCGGAGACCTGGCCGGGACTGCGGACCATGCCGGGGCTCGAACCCGCCGAGCTCGGGAGGGTCGAGCGGCTGGTGAGGCAGGCGACCGGGGCCAAGGAGCTGTGGGTGCAGCGGGCGCCCGGCGGGGGCACCCTCAACCACAACTGCGTGCAGGTCGTCGGGGAGGGCGAGAGCGAGCCCCGGCCGCACACCGACTCGCGGGCGCTGTGCCGGTACGCCGCCGTGCTGTATCTCAACCCCGGCGTCCCCAAGGACTGCGGCACCAGCTTCTACCGGCAGGCCATGCCCGGCGGACGGCTCGGCGGCAACGTGGTGCAGGCCCCGCACAACAACCTCGTCGAGGCGCTCGGGACACGGTTCGTCGCGCCGGACGCCTTCGAGGAGGACGTACGGGTGCCGCACCGGTACAACCGGCTGCTCCTCTACAACGCCAACCTCGTGCACAGCGCGAGCGGTTACTCGGGCAGCACGCTGGAGGAGAAGCGGATGACGGCCGTCTTCTTCTGGATGGCCTGACCGGACGGCGTGACCGGATGGCGTGACCGGATGGCGTGACCACGACCCGTGCCCGTCCGGCGGACAGGACCTAGTGGCGGACCGCCCTCGGCACCTTCGCCCGCACGTCCCCCGACAGGTCGTGCGTGCTGCGCGCGGTCCCCTTCCCCGTACCGCCCGCGGGTACGTCCGACACGGTCAGCACCACCGCGTCCAGCAGCTTGCCGTTCCGGTCCGTGAAGTCGACCTGGATGGTGAAGGACTTGGCCGAGTCCGCGGAGTTGGTGGCGGTGACCTCCACCGTCGTACGGCCGTCCGAAGCGGTGGCGGGGGTGCCGAGCCGTACGTCGTCCTTGGCGTCGACGCCGTTCTTGATGTCGTCGAACCGCCTGCCCGCCTCGGCCGTGGCCGACGACACCGCGTCCCCGGCGCGGGAGGCGGCCGACGCGACCTTGCTCGCCACCGACGACGGGCTGTCGTCGTCGGAGCAGGCGGTCAGGCCGGCCAGGCCGGTCAGGGCCAGCGTCGTCAGCAGCGCGGCAGTCGTCCAGCGTGTCATCTCGCCTCCAGCGGGTGTCCCTCCAGTGAAGGGCTCTGTCCCTACGGCCGCACGCCCAGCCTCACCCGAACGGCCCACTCCCGTGGTGGGCGCCCCCGCCGCGCCCGATGGTCGAAGCACATCGACCCGAAAGGTGGGACACGGTCATGACGCAGCAACCGCACGCCACACAGCCGTCCGCGGGCACACCTCCGGCCCCGGCCCCGACCCCCGCGCCGGGTCTCGGCCCGACGCCCACCGAGATGGCGTGGGCCACCGGCGGCGTCGTCTTCGCCGGTGTGCTGATGATGATGAACGGCATCCTGGCGATCTTCCAGGGCATCTCCCTGCTCGCGAAGGACGATGTCTGGACCCGCGTCGGCGACTACGTCTACAAGATCAACCTCACCGGCTGGGGCGTGATCCTCCTCTGCCTGGGCGCCCTCGCGGCCGTCACCGGCGCGTTCGTCCTCAGGGGCGCCGCCTGGGCCCGGATGACCGGCATCTTCCTGGCCTCGCTGAGCATGATCGCCCAGTTCCTGTTCCTGCCCTACGCCCCGTTCTGGTCGCTCATCATGGTCGGCCTCGACTTCTTCGTGATCTGGGCGCTGGCGGTGTACAAGCCGGAGAGGCGGGTCTGATCCCGAACGGGGCGGACAGCGGCGCGGCGGTGTCGACGCCGCCGGGGCCGACGGCGGCGTCGGCGTCGGCGAGAGCAGAGCCGTATCGCCCTCGGCCCGCCGCCTCACCCGCCGGGGACGTCGACGACGGGGTCGTCCGCTCCCGCGCGGAGCGGAGTACCGCGACTCCCCGGTGGCGCCACGAAGGGGTGGCATCACGAGCGAGGGAGCGGCACTACGAGGGGCGGCACTGCAACGCGAGCCCCCGGCGTGGGGCTGACCTGGGGAGGGCGGGCAGGGCCGCGTGCTGGTGGCCCATCCCCCGGCCCGGCCCGGCCCGGTCATACGTGGCCGAGGCCGCCGCTGCCGAATCCGCCGCTGGAGCCGGGCAGCCAGCGTTTGCGGTTCTGGTCCTCTCCTCGTCTGCTTCCCGAGTGATGGAGCTGGTACGGCATCAGCCGTTCCTGCCCGTCCGCGGTGGCCGGCAGCTCGTCCGGCTCGCGCATCTCCCGCATCTCACGGATCGGCCCGGTCTCCGGGAGGTGCGGCTGCTCGTCGCTGAGCGGCCGTGGAAGCTCCCGGTCCTGGACCCGCATGCCGAACACCACGGCAAACACCAGCGCGCCGGCGATGAACAGTCCACCGGCGAAGGCGGCGATCACGTTGAGTACTTCGCTCGACGAGGCCGCCAGGACAAACGTCGCGGTACTCATACTCCGATTATCACCGAATCGGGACGAAAGGGGAGTCCCGGGGGACCACGGTGACCCGGTGGAAGTTGCACACGGCCGGGCCGACGGGCCGGGGCCCCGCCTGGTGGGCCTTCAGCGCCATGCTGACCAGGCTCATCAGCAGGTCGACGTCGGTCTCGCAGTCGAGGTGGACGGTGACCCAGCGGGAGCCCGGCAGCAGCCGGACCGCGGTCGATTCCTGGAGGTCGTCGTGGAATCGGCGGATGGCCGGTTCGGTGAGGTGCAGATCGACGTCCCGCCCCGGATGGAAGTGCACGATCTCGCTGTGCGCGGACCGCAGGGCCAGCCCGGCTCCACAGCTGGGCAGGCCCGTGCTGAGGTCGGACCACGCCTCCAGGCGCTCCAGGGCACGCTCGGCCAGAGTCATGTGCCCATCGTCGCCCGCTCACCGCCTCGCAACCAGAGGTTGAGCGAAAAGTAACCGGGGCGTGAGGTGTCGCGTGGGCCTCGATCGGCGGTTGGTTCACGTGGTTCGTCCGCGTACGGCCCAGGCGCGTGCCGAGAGGGGGATCGAACCGTCGGGGGCGGTGGGGGCGGCCGTGCGCAGGGCTTCGCGCAGGTCGTCCCGGGCGGCCGGGGGGAGGGTGCTGACATAGCCCGGCGCGGGGCCCTGGCCGGCCAGGAAGGGGCCCCACAGGTCGGCGAAGTCGGTGAAGACGGTGGGGACTTCGATCGCGCGCACGATCACGTCGGTGAGTCCCGCGGTCGTCCACAGGTCGTGCAGGGGTTGGGGACGACAGTCGGGGAACCGCAGGCCCTCGTCCCACTCGGCCGCCGCCGGGTCGAGTTCGGCGGCGGTGTCCCAGAAGAGGCGCAACAGGCGCATTCCGTCGGCGTAGTCCCAGACGTACCCGGCCACCAGGGCGCCGCCCGGCCGGACCGCGCGGGCCATCGAGGTGACCGCCGCCGCGGGGTCGGGCAGGAAGTTCAGGGTCAGACCGCTGACCGCCACGTCGAAGGCGCCGTCCCGGACGGGAAGCGCCATGGCGTCCGCCACGACCCCGGCCCGGCCCGCGCGGACGAAGCCCTCGGAACGGTCGCAGCCCAGGACCAGGTCGGGTCGGCAGCGTTCCCGGATCACCGCCGACAGCACTCCGGTGCCGCACCCCACGTCCAGCCACCGCAGTCCGTCCGGACGGCCGAGCCAGGCCGTGAACTCGCGCGCGACCGCCCGGCTCCAGCGGCCCATGTAACGGTCGTAGGCGGCGCCGGACGCCCACACGTCGTATCGCTGTCCGTCCATGGCTCCCACGATCCTCGCCCCGCCGGATTTCCTCCCGACTTCTCGCCTTCGGGCCCGCCGGGGCATCCCGCTTCTCCGCGAGGCCCGCCGGGGCATCCCGTTTTTCCGTGGGGCCCGCCGGGGCATCCCGTTTTTCCGTGGGGCCCGCCGGGGCATCCCGTTTTTCCGTGGGGCCCGCCGGGGGGCGCTCCTTGCCCTTCCGCGGGGCCCGCCGGGGGGCGCTCCTTGCCCTTCCGCGGGGCCCGCCGGGGCACGCCTCCTGCCCTACCGCGGGACCTGCCGCGCCCTTCCTTTCGCCCAGGGCCGCCGGGCTTCCTGTTTCCACCGCCGTTCCACCACCAGGGGCCTGCGGGGGTCAGCTGATTGCCCGCCGTGGCCTGCCGAGACACCCTGTTTGCCCGCTGGGGCCTGCCAGGACACCCTGTTTCCCCGCCGTGGCCTGCCAAGACACCCTCTTTCCCCGCCGGGGCCCGCCGGGTCACCCCGCTTCCCGCCAGGGCCGGCCAAGCCACCCCGTTTCTCCGCCGGACCGCCCGAGAACATCCGCGTGAACCGATCGCCGGGTTCGGGACGATGAGGGGGTGAAGCGATCGTTCCGAAGGGGGACTCCGTGAGTGAGAACACCGTCCGGCCCGCTGTGCGTTCGGCGCGTGGCTCCGCCCGCCTGGCCGTCGCCGGGCTCGGGCTCGCCGGTGCCGCCTATGCGCTGCGGGCCGTGTGGGACATCCGGCTCGCCGTCGCGGGGGAGCCCGCCTCCGGGCCGCCGGACCAGGGCGAGGGCAGGCACCGGCCGCTGAACGCTCTGGAGGACTCGTACCACCTGGTCAGCGCGGCCGGAAGCATCCTCACGCTGGTGTGCGCGGCCCTTTTCATCGGCTGGCTGTGGCGGATGCGGGACAACGCGCGGGCACTGTCCGGCGAGCGCCCGCGCTACGCCGGCATCTGGGTGTACGCCGCCTGGTTCGTGCCGATCGTCAACCTGTGGTTCCCGCGCGGCATCGTCGCCGACATCCACCACAAGAGCGCCCCGGACCGGAAGCTGCCCGTCGTCGTGAACGTGTGGTGGGCGCTGTGGCTGGTCGGCATGGTCACCGGGGTCGGCCTGATGTACGACGGCGACACCGACGACCTCATCGCCCGCGCCTACCACGGCGTGACCACACTGCTGGTCGCCGACCTCGCCGTCGCCGGCGCGGCCGTCGCCGGGATCCTCATGGTGCGCGCGCTGACCGCCGTACAACTTGTGTACATCGCCGATCAGTTGCGTACGCCGAGTGGCGATCCCTTGAAGGAAATCGTCAGGGTGTTTGATCGGGATTGAGGGCACTTACTGTTGCGCCTACGTGACAGCCCCCCACCCACAGGATCGCCATGCGCCCCATCCCCTCCGTCATGGCCGTCTGCGTGTCGGCCCTTCTGGTCACCTCCTGCTCAGTGGGCAGCAGCGACACCGCGGTGAGCCCCAAGAAGGGCGACGACATCACGCTGGGTCTGTTGCTCCCCGACCGGGACACCAGCCGCTTCGACCGGTTCGACTACCCGCTCATCAAGAAGGAGGTCGCGACCCTCACCCGCGGCAAGGGCAAGGTCAGTTACGCCAACGCCGGGGCGAGCGAGAAGCGGCAGAGCAAGCAGTTCCAGCAGATGGTCGCCGACAAGGTGGACGTGATCCTGGTGGACGCGGTGGACTCCAAGGCGATCGAGCCGGAAGTCCAGAAGGCGAAGGACGCGGGCATACCCGTCATTGCCTACGACCGGCTCGCCCAGGGCCCCATCGACGCCTATGTCTCGCACGACAACGAACTCGTCGGCGAGGTGCAGGGCCGGGCCATCGTCGAGGCGCTCGGCGACAAGGCCGAGAAGAGCAAGATCGTCATGATGAACGGCTCCCTCGCCGACCCCAACACCGCCCTCTTCAAGAAGGGCGCGCTGGACGAGCTCAACGGCAAGGTCGTCATCGCCAAGCAGTACGACACCAAGGACTGGCTGCCGTCGGTCGCCAAGGCCAACATGAAGGCGGCGATCGCCTCGTTCGGACTGAACAACATCGCCGCCGTCTACTCGGCCAACGACGACATGGCGGGCGCGGTCATCGACGAACTCAAGGAGGCGGGGGCCACGAAGATCCCGCCGGTCACCGGGCAGGACGCGAGCCTCGCCGCGGTGCAGCGGGTCGTGTCGGGCGAGCAGTACATGACCGTGTACAAGTCGTTCCTGCTGGAGGCGACCAACGCGGCGCAGATCGCGGTGTACAAGATCCAGGGCCGCGACCTCCAGTTCGACGCGCTCATCCGCGACAAGGTCGACAGCCCCACCCAGAAGAACATCCCGTCCCTGCTGGTGCCGGTGGTCGCGCTGACCAGGGACAACATCCAGCAGACGGTGATCAAGGACGACGTGTACACCGTGAAGCAGATCTGCACCGCCGAGTACGCGGCGGACTGTGCGGCCATCGGCCTCAAGTAGGGGACGGGGTACAGCAGGCTGTACTTTCCGGCTCCCCGCCGTACTCCGAACCATTTTTCCGCCTAGGGTCGTTGTCCTCCAGCCAGAGGGGGTTCGGATGGCCACCGCCGACGTCAAGAGCCTTGCCGTGGGGACCGCCACGACCGCGGCCGCCGCGCTCGGCCAGCTGGTCTCCGGACTCGGTACGGCCGTCCTGACGCCGTTCGTGCTGCTGTGGCTGGTGCTGGCGCCCGGCGGGGTGCGCGTGCTGCACGCCCTGGCCGGCATGGAACGCGTCCGGCTCGCGCGGTGGGGCCCCGAGGTCATCGCCCCCGAGCCCCCGCCGACGCGGCTGTGGCCCGCCCTCGCCGACCCCACGACCCGGCGTGAACTGCTGTGGCTGGTCCGGCATCTGGTCGTGGGCCTGCCGCTGGGGCTGCTGGGCTTCGTCCTGCCGGTACTCGCCGTACGGGACACCGCGTTTCCGCTGTACTGGAAGCTCGCCCCGAAGGACGCGACCGCCACGTCCATCGGGATCGGCGTCGCGCACTCGTGGCCGGAAGCCCTGGCCGTGTGCCTGCTCGGTGCGGGCTGGATCGCCATCATGCTGGGGCTCACGCCCGGCATGGCGCGGCTGCAGGCGAGTCCGGGGCGCCGGCTCCTGTCGGCCGGTCCCGACGCGGATCTCTCCCTGCGCGTCGCCGAGTTGACCGCCACCCGGGCCGCCGCGCTGGACGCCCACGCCACCGAACTGCGGCGCATCGAGCGCTCGTTGCACGACGGCACCCAGAACCGGATCGTCACGGTGACCGTGCTGCTCGGGGCCGCCCGCCGCATGGTCGCCCGTGATCCGGCCGGGGCCGACGAACTCCTGGAGCGGGCCCAGTCCGCGGCCGAACAGGCGCTGGCCGAGCTGCGGACGGTCTCCCGCAGCATCCTGCCGCCGGTGCTCGCGGACCGGGGGCTGGCCGGGGCGCTCACCGGGCTCGCGGCGGAGAGCGCGGTGCCGTGCACGGTCGATGTCGAGATGCCGCGGCGATGTGCGGCCTCCGTCGAGGCGACCGCGTACTTCGTGGCGGCCGAGGCGCTGACCAACATCGCCAAGCACAGCGGGGCGTCCCGGGCCACGATCACGGTCCGCGCCCCCGGCTCACGGCTCCTGCTGCGGATCACGGACGACGGCCGGGGCGGCGCCGACGAGCACGCCGGCTCCGGCCTCACCGGCATCCGCCACCGCATCGCCGCCCACGACGGCACCCTCCACCTGACGAGCCCACCGGGCGGCCCGACGGTACTGGAGGCGGATCTGCCGTGCGGTGTGTGAGTGGTGGTGCGCGGTGGGGCGCGGCCCCGTGTGAGGACGCTGTTCGTCCGGCGAGTGCGTCGGGTGGCCCGATGAGTCTGGAGAGGGAACTGTCATGCGGATCGTGATCGCCGAGGACGATCCTCTGCTGCGGGAGGGGCTCGCCCTCCTCTTGCGTGCCGAAGGGCTGGACGTGGTCGGCACCGCCGACACCGCCGAGGGGGCGCTCGACGCCATCGACGCGCACAAGCCCGACGTGGCCATCCTCGACGTACGGATGCCGCCCACGCACACCGACGAGGGGATCCGCGCGGCCGTCGAGGCCCGGCGGCGCAGGCCGGAACTCGCCGTCCTCGTGCTCTCCGCCTACGTCGAGCAGAGCTTCGCGACCGAGCTGCTGACCGGCGGGGTCGGCGGGCTCGGCTATCTGCTCAAGGAACGGGTCGGCCGGGTCGAGGAGTTCCTCGACGCGCTGCGCCGGGTCGCGTCCGGCGGCACCGCCATCGACCCCGAGGTCGTCGCGCAGTTGTTCACGCGGTCACGTCAGGACGCGCGACTGGAGCGGCTCAGCCCGCGCGAGAAGGACGTACTCGCCCTGATGGCCGAAGGGTTGGGCAACAGTGCCGTCGCGGAGAGGCTGTTCGTGACCGACGGGGCCGTGCACAAGCACATCCGGAGCATCTTCGCGAAGCTGGACCTGGCGCCGACGGACCAGGTGGACCGGCGGGTGGCGGCGGTGTTGCGCTACCTGGAGGACGCGCGCCGAGCCCGCTGAGGTACAGCCTGCTGTACCGGGAGTCGGGGCGTGCGCGGCAATGATCCGGGGGCGCCGCGCTGATGTGCTGGAGCCATCACATCAGCCCCTCCGAAGGGATCCGCGGTGAGCGTCCACGTCCCCGTGAACACCGGCAGCAGCACCGACAGCACTGAGACCCGACCCGCTCCGCAAGCGGACGGCGGTCTGCGCGGCAGCATCCGCCGTAACCCTCTGACCTGGTTCTTCACGCTGGCCTTCGCGCTGAGCTGGGCCGCCTGGACGCCGTACGTCCTCTCCGAGAACGGCCTCGGCGTCTGGCACTTCGCCTTCCCCGGCTCCGGCGGCGCCACCCAGGTCACGGGCGTCCTGCCCGGCGCCTACCTCGGCCCGATCGCCTCGGCCCTGCTGGTCACCGGGATCACGGAGGGACGCGCGGGCCTGCGGACCTGGCGGGCCAGGATGACGAAGTTCAAGGTGAGCTGGCGCTGGTACCTGGTCGTCCTGCTCGCGGTGCCGGCCACGCTGACCCTCGCCTCGGCCGTGCTGGCCGGCCGCGGTCCCGCACTGCCGCCCGTGATGGTCCTCGCCGCCTTTCTTCCCGGACTGCTCATCCAGATGATCACCACCGGTCTCGCGGAGGAGCCCGGCTGGCGCGAGTTCGCGATGCCGCGGATGCAGCTCCGCTACGGCCCCCTGACCGCGACCCTGTTCGTCGGCGCGCTGTGGGGCTGCTGGCACCTGCCGCTGTTCCTCACGGAGTGGGGCGGCGGGCCGCACGTGGCGTGGACCGTGCCGGTGGAGTTCATCGCGATGACGATCACGTTCAGCTGCGTGATGACCTGGGTGTTCAACACGTCCGGCGAGAGCATGCCGCTGGTCATGCTGCTGCACACCGGCGTCAACAACTTCTTCTCGATCGCCTGGTCGGACATGTTCCCCTCGCTGTCCGACGGCGACCTCGCCCACGCCCTGCTCCTCAGCACGACGGCGGCGGCCCTGATCCTGCTGGCCGCGACCCGGGGCCGGCTGGGCCTGCCCAAAAGGTGACCCGCAACCACCGCCCACGCACCGCACACGAACGGGCCCCCGGCGCCTCCCTCGTCGCCCCGGGAGCCCGTTCCGGTGCTTCCCCTGGTGCTGTTCGTCGCTCGCGCCGGATCGGATGTCGATTCGCCGCACCAAATGTCACCGCAGAAATGTCGCTGCACAAATGTCGACGGGGCTCGCGGCTACTTCTGCGTGCCGCCCGCGAACTGGAGGGAGATGTGCCGCAGCACCTCCGCGGAGGTGTCGGTGCGGCCCGCGTCGTGGACTTCTGCCAGTTGGACGAAGGCGAACGCGAAGCAGTTGGCGATGCTCGCGATGGCGGGCCCCAGCTCCTCGGCCACGGCGTCCGCCGCCGCGAGGCCACTGGCGTCCGCGGGAAGGTGGATCCGTGGGAGGGTCTCCACGAGAAGCGCGGAGATCGCCCCGGTCAGCGAGGCCTGCCGGTCGGGGTGTTCGCGGACCTGCCGTCGCATCTCCAGTGCCTCGGTGAGGATGCCGACGACGTTCTGCATGACCTCTCGCTGCTCCATGGACGCAGCGTAAGCGCTCCGCGGCGACGCTGGTGCGGGGCGATGCCGGCAGCGTGTGCCGCAAGGCGTGTGTGTGGCGCAGAGCACAGGAACTGCGGGGCGAGGTGCGGAGCGTTACGGGTGTGAGGGAAACAGAGGTGGCGGAACCGGACCGGGCGCGGATTCGGGCCGGGGACCGGGCGGCGTTCGGGGAGTTGTACGACCGGTACGCGCGGGCGGTCTACAACCATGCCCTGCGGCTGACCGGGAACTGGGCGGAGGCCGAGGAGGCGATGTCCGAGACCTTCCTCGCCGCCTGGCGGACGAGACAGACGGTGGAGCCGGAGGGCGGCTCGCTCAAGCCCTGGCTGCTCGGCATCGCCACGCACAAGGCGTACAACGCCAACCGGGGTCTGCGGCGCAGGCTCGCCTTCCTGGCCCGCAGTCCTGAGCCGCGCCCGGTCGAGGACTTCGCCGAGGAGACGGCGGGCCGTATCGACGACGCCCGCCGACTGGCCGTCGTGCACCGGGCGTTGAGCCGCATCGGACGGCAGGACCGTGAGGTGCTCGCGCTGTGTGTGTCCGCCGGGCTCGACTACCGGCAAGCCGCCGAGGCGCTCGGCGTCCCCGTCGGCACGGTGCGCTCCCGGCTGTCCCGCGCCCGGGCCCGGCTCGCGCGACTGAGTGCCGAGGAAGCCGAGGAACCGGGGCGAACCGGGACGGAACCACCCCGGGTCCACGGAGAGATGGAGAGTGAGGCCGCGCTCGCGGCCCTGTTCCTGCGGGAGGAGACCCGATGAGCGAGGCCGAGGAGCTGTTGTCGACCCCGGCGGAGTGGGACCTCCCGCCGGAGCGCCACCGTCACTTCAAGGACGTACTGATGCAGCAGATCGATCACGACACCGCGGTCACGCCCCGGCGGAACCGGTTCCTGCGGCCCGCCGTACTGGTGCCGCTGGCCTCCGCGGCCCTGGCCGGCGCCCTGCTCGTGACCCTCTCCGTGGACGGCCGTGGCCCGGCTACCGGACCCGACCCGTCCGCTACCACGGCCGGCGCCTCCGTCACCCTCAACCGGATCGCCACGGCCGCCATGGCGAGCGACACGGTCCGGGTGCGGGACGACCAGTTCGTGTACGTCAGGACGCTGGTGCGGGAGAACACGGGCAGCTTCACCGGCCCCGTGCGGCTCGGCGCCCTGCACACCGAGGAGCGGTGGACCTCCCAGGACCCGGGCCCGCTCCGGGTCACCGGGTGGATCAAGGCCAGCGGCAAGGACGCGATCATGCCGGACCAGATGCTCCCCGTCGAGTCCCCCGATCCGCGTCCGGCGGGCGTCGACCACCCCACCTACCGGTGGCTGGCCTCGCTGCCCACGGATCCCGACGCCCTGCTCGCCAGGCTCCGCAAGCTGGCCAGGCCGGTCGAGGGCGAGTCGCGGGACCAGGCGGTCTTCTCCCTGATCGGCGATCTGATCGGCGGCACCATCATGCCGCCCGCGAACGCCGCCGCCTTCTACAAGGCGGCCGCCAAGCTGCCCGGTGTGCGGGAGATCCCCGACGCCGTCGACGCGGCCGGCCGGCACGGGATCGCCATCACCCTCGACGACACCGGCTTCGCCACCCGCGACGAGTGGATCTTCGACAAGGAGACCCTCGCCCTGCTCGGCTCCCGCTTCTACATCACCGACCCGGACCGGGGCATCACGACCGAGACCCTGGCCGGCACCAGCGCCGTGATGGAGACCGCCGTCGTCGGCGGGAAGGGCGAGGTGCCCGCCCGGGCGGCGGCACGCTGACGTCCCGCTGATGCCCTTTGGCGCACAATGGGCGCCATGAGCATCGTCAAGATCAACGTACTCACGGTCCCCGAGGAGCAGCGCGAGACGCTGGAGAAGCGGTTCACCTCCCGCGCGGGGACCGTCGAGAACTCGGACGGATTCGAGTGGTTCGAGCTGCTGCGCCCGGTCGAGGGCACCGACACCTACCTCGTGTACACACGCTGGCGTGGCGAGGAGGACTTCCAGAAGTGGATGTCCGGGATGTCGCAGGCCTCGCACGGGGGCGGCGGCGAGCAGGGCCGCCCCAGGCCCGCCGCCTCCGGCTCGACGCTGTGGACCTTCGAGGTCGTCCAGCAGGCCGCGCCCAAGCAGTGACGGCTAGGGGACCCCGGGCACGGATCACACGCGGCCCGGGGTCCCGCGGTGCCCTACAGCGTGATCTGCTTGCCGCCGAAGGTCACGACCAGGCTGCCGTTGGAGGCGTAGGACCAGCCCAGGGCGCCCGCGTAGGTGGAGCAGCGGGAGCCGTTGGTGCCGGACCAGAACTGGTTGGAGCTGTCGGCGTCACCGGCGTACCGGTCGTTGGCTCCGCTGTTGCACGAGGTGTTGCCGCGGAAGACCGAGGTGCCGGTCTCGAAGTTGAAGTTGCGCTCGGTGTTGGCGACGGAGACGTTGCTCGTGATGGTCATCGAGCCGGGGTTGCTGTTGTAGGTGAACCCGTGATGGCCGTTGCCGTAGGCGACGCTGTGCTGCACGACGTGGTTGACCGCGATGTCGTCGCCGCCGAGCTTGTAGCCGTTGCGGTCGCCGTTGCCGGCCTGGGAGCCGTCGGTGAGGGTGCCGTTGCCGTAGGACAGCGAGTACTCGATGGTCACCGGGCCGATCGCGCCGGTGTCGGTCTTGGTGTAGAGGTCCCAGCCGTCGTCGATGTTGTTGTGGGACACCGCGTAACGGAAGACGTTCCCGGTACCCGTCGTCAGCTTCGCGGCGAAGCCGTCGGCGTCCTCGCCGTCGGAGTCGGCGTTGTCGTGGGACTCGGCGCTCAGGATCAGGTTGTTGGCGGGCCACTGGCTCGCCGGGGTGGAGGAGGCGATCCGGCCCAGCTGGAGGCCGGTGTCACGGTTGAAGCGGGTCACCGTGCGCTCGACGACGTTGTTGCTGCCGCCGACGTAGATGCCGTTGTCCCCGGCGCGTTCGACGACGAGGCCGTAGATCTTCCAGTAGTTGGCGTTGAGCTGGATCCCGCGGTTGGTCGAACTCTCGCTCTGCGCAGAGAAGTTGAGCACCGGAGTCTCGCCCGGGTAGGCGGACAGCGTGGTGCGTGCGGACGAGGTGCCGTTGCTGCCGGCCGGGATGGTCACCGTCGAGGAGTAGGCGTACGTCCCACCCCGCATGTAGATCGTGCCGCCGGCGGAGATGCGGCTGATCGCCGAGGCGAGGGTGGTCGGGGCGGTGACCGTGCCGGCCGCGCTGTCTGTGCCGCTCGGTGACACGTACAGGGCGCTGCTCGACGGCGGCGGGGTCGTCGTGCCGGACGTCTCGGCGTCCAGGTAGTCGACGTTGGGCAGGCCGTTCGCGCTGGTCGGGTTCAGCCGGACGGTGTTGCTGCCCGAGTTCACCGGGACGGTGAGCGTCTTCGTGGTCCAGCCGGTCCAGGTACCGGTGGACTCGAAGGACGCCGAGGAGACCGTCGAGCCGTTCACGATGATGTCCGCGGGGCGGGCGGTGGTGGTGCCGTTGGCGAAGCGGACGCTCAGGGTCGCCGTGCCCGATGCGGGTGCGGACACGGTGAACTGGGCGTACGCGCCGGTGGCGTTGGTGCCGTTGCAGAAGCCGCTGCCGGAGTAGCCGGCGTACTCGGTCTCGATGGCTCCGGTGCAGGTGGCGGGCGCGGACTCGGCCTCGTAGCGGGTGGTGGCGGCCTGCGCTGTGGTGCCGGACAGTGCGACGAGCGTGCCGGCGATGAGGCCGACGGAGGTGATGACTGGTCTCAGGTGCATCGTTCGTCTCCATGGTGTGCGGCGACGGGGGCACGTATCGTTCGGAAGGTAAGCGCTTGCCATGGTCGCGTCAACGGTTATGTATGTGATCGTTGTTCATGGACACGAATTGGATACCGTGGCGGCATGACGCTCTTCGTGAAGATCTGCGGCCTGAGGACCGAGCAGGACGTCGACACGGCCGTCGAGGCCGGCGCCGACGCCATCGGCTTCGTCTTCTCCGACAGCCCGCGCCGCATCGACCCCGCGACGGCGGCGCGGCTGGCCGCCAGGGTGCCCGAGAGCGTCGTGACGGTGGGGGTGTTCCGCCGCGAACCCCTGGAGTACGTACGGTCCGTGGCCGCGGAGTCGGGCATCGGGGCCGTCCAGCTGCACGGCCCCGAGGACCGCGACTACTACGCCGAACTCGCGTCCGGCGGTTGGACCCTGATCCGCGCGGCCGCCTTCGGCGACTCCGTGCCGCGCTGCGGGGAACTGGGCGAGGACATGCTGCTGCTCGACGCCCCGGTGCCGGGGTCCGGCATCGCCTGGGACTGGTCGCGCAAGCAGGTGGCCGGGGCCGGCGAGAAGTGGCTCCTGGCCGGGGGCCTCACACCGGAGAACGTCCGGGAGGCCGTCGACGTCACCCGCCCCTGGGGCGTCGACGTCTCCAGCGGGGTGGAGGCGAGCCGGGGCGTCAAGGACCCGACCCTGATCGCCGCGTTCGTCGAGGCCGCGCGGGCGGGGGCCGCCGCCTCGGGGTGAGTCTCCGGGGGCCGGGCAGCTGCGCTGGGCTGGGCGGGGCGTCTACGGGGGTGTCGGGGGAGGTCGTCGGGCGGCTGCGGGTGTTTTGTGGCTGGTCGCGCAGTTCCCCGCGCCCCTGGGGGGGTGTGCCGTGTTCGTCGGCTTTCCGTTGCCCGCGTCCCTGGGGGGTGTGCCCTGTTCGTCGGCTTTCCGTTCGGGGCTGCCGTTGCCCGCGTCCCTGGGAGTGGGCCGCGTCCGCCGAATCGGTCGGCGGACGCGGCTACTTGGGTTACTTCGACGGCGACGGGCTCGCCGCGTCCGCCGGTTCCCCCTTCCGCGGTACGAACGCCAGCGCGTCCCAGGCGATCGAGGCGTCGCCGGTGCCGTCCGCCGTGGCCGAGCTCAGGGAGACGCTCGGGGTGCCCTTGAACTCGTAGGAGCCCAGGGAGACCCAGGTGTTCTTGCCGCCGGTGTCCTGGGAGATCGTCTTCTCCACGACCGTGCCGTCACCGACGTCGATGCGGTACGTCGCCGACGGGGTGTTGGCCTCGTGGTCGGGAAGGTGCACCATGATCTCCGCCCAGCCGCCGATCTTCCGGTCCGGCGTCCAGGTGCCGGTGACGACCGAGTCGGTGTAGCTCGGCACCCGGGTGTGGGTGAGCCAGAAGTGCCCGCCGAAGCCCGCGCCCAGCTGATGGAAGTCGATCTTCGAGGGGTACACGGTCGCACCGTTCTGCTGCGCCGACCCGAAGGTGAACGTCAACGTCCCCCGGCTGGTCCAGTTCTTCTGGCCCGCACACGGGTTGACGCCACCGACCCGGAACTTCACCGTGTTCGGCACGTCGTCCACGATCAGCGCGTCCGCCGGGAGCGTGGAGGCGCAGGCCGCCGGATGCGGGGCCACGACCACCGGCTCGGGGTCGGTCGCCTGGTACTTCAGCACCTCCGTGCCGCAGGTGGCCGTACAGTCCGTCCAGCTCACCGGCTGGTGCCACCAGCACTTGAAGTCGTCCCGCTGGCAGGGCCCCTCGGGCTGGCTCGACCCCTCGACCTTGCGCGGCTTGCTGATGTCGCAGTCGTTGAGCGTGGGCTTGCAGAACGTGTCGTGCGGCGCCTGGGCGTCGGGCGCGTTGCCGGTGGGCCAGTCGCCGACGGTGAACGCCCGCACGGTCGCCCCGGTCGCCGGGTCGGTCTTCTGCTGGGAGTAGGCCGCCCAGCCGAGCACCCGCTCCGGGTACGACCACAGGTTGGGGTTGCGGGCGTCGTCGTAGCCGGAGGAGAGGAACATCTTGCGGTCGGCCGGGTAGATGCCGTTGGCCGGGTTGTTGAACCAGCCCAGGCCCCAGGGGGCGGTGGCGTCGGTCGCACTGGGCAGGTTGAAGCCGCTGTTGTAGGCCCACAGCGCGAGCCACCAGTTCTCCAGGTACTGCGGGTCGCCGCCGTTGACGAGCAGGCCCTTGTCGTACAGCTGGTTCCACTTGTCCTGGAGGATCTGGAGCCCCGCGGCGATGTTGGCCGCGTAGTCCACGGTGATCGCCTGCTGCTGCACGGCGGTGTAGGTGGTGTCAGCGTCGGCCATGCCGCTGGTCACCTGGGAGATGCCGTAACCGCAGTCGGCGGCCGCCCAGTTGACGGTGTGGACGCTGCCGGCGTTGCCGTAGTAGCCGCCCTGGATGAAGTTGCTGCTCTCGCCCGCGGCCGCCCGCGAGCTGGCCTGGAGCAGGTTGGACTCCTGGGAGAGCACCCCGAGCATGATCTGCGCGGGCACCCGGCCGCCGCCCTTGAGCGGGGTGGACGGGAACAGGCCCTGCGGGGTGTACGACGGGAGTTCGCTGCCGTTCCAGCCGCTGCGGCGGCGCACGTCGAGCTTGCCCTGCACGGCGAGGTCCGTCGCCCACTCGGCCTGCGCGGTCGAGGGCTGGAGCGACTGGAGCTTCGGGTCGTTGCGGGTGACGGCGCAGGCGCGGTCGGGGTCGGTGGTGGAGGTCGACGGATCGTCGTCGCCGGGCGTGATGCTGTTGGTGTGGATGCCGTCCGTCAGGGCCGGGGACTGCTCATCGCCCTGAGTCCCCTTCGACGCCTTGGGCTTCACACGGAAGCCGAACGCGGTGTCGGAGCCGGGCACCACCGCGCTGATCCCGACCGACTGGGCGATGTCCGCGGCGGCCTTCCTGCCGCCGGCGGCCTCGGTGCCGTTGCCGACGGAGGTCAGCGCGAGGTCGCCGGTGGTGGAGACCTCGGCGGACGCCGGCACGTCCAGCGTCTGCCAGCTCTTCGGCAGGGCAGGCACGGCGTCCCCGGCGTCCTTGCCGGTCACGAAGACCCGGCCGCCGTTGCCGTGCACCGCGAGGGCGCCGAGCGCGCCGGAGCCGAGGAGCTTGTCGGCGCCCGCCGAGGTGACCCGGCGGACCTGCACCTTCTTCCCGGCCGGGACCTGGTAGGCGAGCCCGCTGTGCGCGTCCGGCACCAGCCGGAACGGCGTGCCGTCGGTCCTGGCCAGGGTGCTGGTCGAGCCCTTGGCGTCCACCGAGACCACGGAGTCGCCCCGGGCGGCCGCGATCTCGTTCCCGAAGGGCACGGCGGAGGTGAGCTGACCGGCGACCGTCTGCTGCCGGACCAGCTCTCCCTTCTGGGCGTCGACGGTGAGCAGTTGCGTGCCGGTGCCCTCGGGGCGGGTGAGGACGGCCTGTTCGCCGTCGCCGCAGCCGGGGTTGAAGTAGGCGAGGGAGACCAGCTCGGGCAGCTTGGTCACGGTGCCGTCGGCCAGGTCGACCACGGCCGCGAACGCGCCCTGCTGGAAGCCCTGTTGGTCGTTCACGGCCTGCCGGGGCGCGTAGACCACGACGGCACGGTCGCCGGACCCGGTCACACAGGTCTGGCCGATCCACTGGTCGGTGTCGATGCCCGGCTCGGAGAGGGTGGCCGCGGTGTGCCACGTGTAGGCGTCGGCCGCGTCGGCGACCAGGACGTGCAGTCCGGTGCCGTCACCGTCGTAGGTGACGATCCGGTCGCCGGACTTCTGCCAGCCGGACGGCAGTTGGGAGGTGTCGGTGACACGGTTCCCCGGTGTCGGGGTGGCCGGGTCCGAGGGGCTGGTCAGGGCCGCGGAGGCGAGAGGAGCGACGAGGGCCAAGGCCAGTACGGACATGCCCGAGGCCGCGAGTATTCTCCCGCGCCGGCTTTTCGGCACCCAGCGGTGCCTTCCTCCTGGATATTCACGAGTGGTGCGCAAGGAATTCCGCCTGGATTCATTTGTGAAGGTCGGGTACCGGCAACGTTCCCCCAGGCCGGTGACGCGGAAGTTATCAGTCCGCCATGAAGGCAACGGGAGTTCGAGGTGGGCTACCGGGCGGTATCCACGGAATATCCACGAGATCCAGGCAACGTATTACTCCTCGTTGAGGTCTCATCTACAGGTAACTCCTGAAACCCCCCACGCATCACGAGGAACAGTGAACGTGTCGAAGAGCACCAGACGTCTCAAGATCGCATTCGTTTCCGTCGCCGTGGCCCTCGCGGGTCTGGCAGCCGCCGGTCCCGCCGCCGCGGCCTCTCCTGCCAAGCCGGCCGCGGCCACCGCACAGGCCCAGCAGACCGCCGTACCCGTCGACTTCGTGGACCTGCCCACCACGTCCCTCGTGGCGGACGGCGAGCGGCACGAGGTCACCGTCACCTACCGCAACGACTCCTCGGCGGACCGGACCGTCGCCCCGCAGCTCCTCGTGGAGTCGCCGGACGCCGGCCCCTTCCTCACCCCGTCGGACGTCGTGGTCGAGCAGCGCACCGCGCACGGCTGCTGGCGGCCGGTGGAGACCGCGAGCCAGACCGGCACGCTCTTCACCGACCTGACGACCGCTCAGCACACGCTCCGCGCCGGCGAGACCCTCACCCAGGTCTACCGGATCACGGTCGTCGACCCCGACGCCCAGGGCACCGTGCAGCCGAGGGTCGCCCTGTACTGACCCGCTTGTTGTGACGCGAGAGGGCCCGGGCCTCCCCCTGAGACCCGGGCCCTCACGCCGTTATCGCAGCGAGCCGATGCGGTCGACCCGGTCGCTCACTCCGTTGCGGAGTTCCGTGAGCGTCGTACCGGGCGGAGCCACCGTCGGGGTGGACGACGGCGGTTGGGTCTCGTCCGCGCAACTCGCGCCGCGAGCGGGGACCTTCAGGTCCACCAGGTAGCTCGTGATCGCGTCCGACGCGCACACACTGCGGCCGAAGGCGGTGTGTCCCTCGGCCCTGAAGGTGAGCAGGCGGCCGTTGTCGAGCTCACGGGAGAGGGCCACCGCGTCCTGGTACGGGGTGTCCGGGTCACCGGTGTTGCCGATGACGAGGATCGGTGCGGAGCCCTTCGCACGGAAGGAACCGGCGTAGCGGCTGACGTGCTCGCCCTTCCACTGCACGCACGCGGTGGCGTGCTGGTGGTCGTAGGTCGGCGGGCCGTAGGCCATGGCCGGGCCCAGCAGCGGGGCCAGCCTGGCGTTGGTCGTGACCTCGCGCTTCAGCCGGTCCCGGTCGGTCGGGTACTTCTTGTCGACGCACTCGACGACGACGTTCGGGTTGAGGAAGTCGAAGCTGGCCGGGGACGGCGGCCGCAGCAGGAACGACGTGTTGTCGCGCTGCTGCGCCTTGCGCAGGGCCTCGCCGAAGGAGGGCCAGATGACCTTGCCCTCGTTGATGTTGAACATCAGCCGGTAGACGAGGGTGTAGCCGTTGGCCTGGCCCCCGTTGGCGGTGGGCACCGGGTTGGCGTCCAGGTCCGCCTTGAGCTTCTGGAACGCGGCCCGCGGATCGCCGTCGCCGAAACCGCAGGTCGCCTGGTCGGCCTTGCACCAGTCCAGGAAGCGGCCCATCGCGCCGTCCAGGGCGAGGTACTGCGGCCGGTCGTAGGCGTAGGGCTTGTTGGTGTAGTGCTCCGGGTCGTACGCCCCGTCGAGCGCGAGCGCGCGGACCCGGTCCGGGAACATCGCGGCGTAGACCGTACCGATGTAGGAGCCGAACGAGCGGCCGTAGTAGGTGAGTTGGTCCTCGCCGAGCGCTTGGCGCAGGAGGTCGATGTCCCGGGCCACGTACTGGGTGCCGACGTACGGCAGCAGGTCGCCGGCGTTGTCCTGGCAGGCCTGGTCGAAGTCGGCGGCCTGCTGGACGGCGGGCTGGTAGGCGCCGGGGCCCGGGGCGCCCTTGGCGGCGGTGACGGCCTTCGTGTACGTCGGGTCGTCCCAGCACACCACCTGGGAGCTGCGGCCCACCCCGCGCACGTCGTACCCGAAGACGTCGAAGTCGTCGCGCAGTGCGGCCGGCAGGTCGTCGTAGTTGCCGCGCACGAAATCCACACCGGAGTTGCCGGGGCCGCCGGGCTGCAGGAACAGCGTGCCCTTGCGCTTGGCGGGGTCGGCGGCCTTCTTGCGGATGACGGCCAGGGTGAGGGTCCTGCCCTGCGGTTCCCGGTAGTCCAGGGGCACTTGAGCGTCGGCGCACTCGAAACCGCCCTGGCAGTCCGACCAGGTCAGGGTCGGTACCGGGGCGGTCTCGTGCTGCTCGGAGGCCCACGCCTGCGGCCCGGTGCAGGCCACGGCGAGCGCGCTCGCCGCGGCTCCGGCGAGTCTGAGTCGTCTGAACTTCACTGTTTCTGTTCCCCCTTGGGCTGGTCGAGCCTCAAAGAACTGGTGGTCTCACAGAAGACACACAGGGGAACACGCGTTCCGGTTCCCACCGGGCCGTGAGGGAACGGAAAAGGCCGTAGTCCCGGAGGTGGACGCGGGGGCCGCCGCGTACTGCGTTCTCAGTAGCGGGGATTGTCGGCAGGCGCACGACGACTCGGCGGGTGTCGTCCGGCCAGTCTGGACGGACCGTCCGGCACCAGATGTGGAGACCCCCGCCGTGGCTACTTTCCTTTATCGCGTGGGCCGCCTTGCCTTCCGGCGACGCTGGTACGTCGCCCTGGTCTGGGCGGCCGTCCTGGCCGCCGTCGGACTGGGAGCCCTGAAGGCGCCCGGCGCCGCCGACGAGGGGTTCTCCATGCCGGGCATCGAGTCCCAGAAGGCGTTCGACCTGATGGAACAGCGCTTCCCGGGCGCCACGGCCGACGGCGCGACCGCGAGGGTCGTCTTCGTCGCGCCGAAGGGGCAGAAGGTCACCGCCGCCGACCACCGGAAGGCCGTCGAGGACACCGTCGCCGACCTGGCCGACGGCTCGCAGGTCGCGAGCGCCGTGAACCCGTTCCAGGCGAAGGCCGTGAGCAAGGACGGTACGACGGCGTACGCGACCGTCACCTACAAGGTCGCCGCCGACGACCTCACCGACGCCAGCAAGGAGCAGCTGGAGCACGCGCTCGAGGAGGCCCGGGACACCGGGCTGGCCGTCGACGCGGGCGGCTCCGCCATGGCCGACGGCGGTGGCGCGGGCGGTTCGGCCGAGCTGATCGGTGTCGCGATCGCCGCGGTCGTCCTCCTCGTCACCTTCGGCTCACTGGCCGCGGCCGGACTTCCCCTCCTGACCGCGCTCATCGGCGTCGGCGTCAGCATGGCCACGATCCTCGCCCTCTCCGACGCCCTCGGCCTGTCCACCACCACCGGCACTCTCGCGATGATGCTGGGGCTCGCCGTCGGCATCGACTACGCCCTGTTCGTCGTCTCCCGGTACCGGGAGGAACGCGCCAGGGGCAGGGCACCCCAGGAGGCGACGGCCCTCGCGGTCGGCACGGCCGGTTCCGCGGTCGTCTTCGCGGGTCTCACCGTCGTCATCGCCCTCGCCGGGCTTGCGGTGGTCGGCATCCCGATGCTCACCAAGATGGGCCTGGCCGCGGCGGGCGCGGTCGTCGTCGCCGTACTGATCGCGCTGACCCTGGTCCCGGCGTTCCTCGGCTTCTGGCCGAACGCGGTGCTGCGCCGCAAGGACCGCAAGCAAGGCCGGGTCGAGGAAGCGTCCAAGGACAACGGCGGCACCCGCTGGGCCCGGTTCGTGCTGCGCCGCCCGCTGCCCGTACTGATCCTCGGCGTGGTCGCCCTGGGTGCCCTCGCCCTGCCGATGACCTCCCTCCAGCTGGGCATGCCCGGCGACGAGGCCAAGCCGACCTCCACCACCGAGCGCCGGGCCTACGACGCGCTCGCCGAGGGCTTCGGCCCGGGCTTCAACGGTCCGCTGACCGTCGTGGTGGACGCGAAGGGCGACGACGACGCGAAGGCGGCCGCGGCGGCGATCTCCAAGGACATCGGTGCGACGAAGGGCATCGTGTCCGTCTCCCCGGCCCGCTTCAACGCGGCCGGCGACACCGCGGTCTTCTCGGTCGTGCCGTCCACCGCGCCGACCGACGAGAAGACCAAGGACCTCGTCACGGCCATCCGCGGCGAGCGCCCCGGCATCGAGTCCGAGACCGGCGCGACCTACGAGGTCACCGGCACCACCGCGCTGAACATCGACATCTCGGAGAAGGTGCAGTCCGCGCTGGTGCCGTATCTGACCGTCGTGGTGGGCCTCGCGATCGTGCTGCTGCTGGTGGTCTTCCGGTCCCTGCTCGTCCCGCTGAAGGCGGCTCTCGGCTTCCTGCTCTCCGTCCTGGCCTCCCTCGGCGCGGTCGTCGTGGTCTTCCAGGAGGGGCACGGCGCCGGACTGCTGGGCGTGGAGACCACCGGCCCGATCATGAGCCTGATGCCGATCTTCCTGGTGGGCATCGTCTTCGGCCTCGCCATGGACTACGAGGTGTTCCTCCTCTCGCGGATGCGTGAGGCGTACGTCCACGGCGAGACGTCCCACCAGGCCGTCACCTCCGGATTCCGGCACAGCGCCCGGGTGGTCGTGGCCGCCGCGCTGATCATGATCGCGGTCTTCGCCGGGTTCATCGGCGAGAGCGACTCCATGATCAAGATGATCGGCTTCGGCCTCGCCTCCGCCGTCCTGCTCGACGCCTTCGTGGTCCGGATGGCCATCGTGCCGGCCGTACTCGCCCTGCTCGGCGACAAGGCCTGGTGGCTGCCGAAGTGGCTGGACCGGATCCTGCCCCGGGTGGACGTGGAGGGCGAGGCGCTCACCAGGGGCGCCGACACCCCCGAGCCCGCCCCCGCCGACCGGGAGGCCGCACACGTCTGATCCCCCCACCAGGGGCCGCCCGTGTCGTACGGCACGGGCGGCCCCGTTCCCTCACCATGGGTCCCTGCCCAGCCACCGGAGAAGACACGATGACCACCAGCCCGGAACGGCGCTACACGGACCGCCTGGAAGGGTTCTCGGACCGTCATCCCTTCCTCATCGACCTGGCGGTGGTCATGGCGCTGATGGGCTCCGCGACCCTCGGCGCCTCGCTCACGCTCCCGGGCGCCGAGCCGCCGGACGACGACCGGATCGCCGTGATCCTCATGGGCGTGTCCTGCCTCGCCCTGCTCAAGCACCGCACCCACCCGCGCAGCACCGTCGTGGTGAACGCGGTCTGCGCCACGGTCGTGATCGCGGAGGGGTACCTCCTCACCCCCCTGCTGCTCGGACCCGTCATGGTGTCGCTGTACTGGCTGGCCACCCTCGCCGAGCGCCCCGTCATCCGCGTCTACGGCTTCACGACCATGCTGGTGCTGACGCTCGCGGCGGCCTTCGGCGACTCCATGGACCATGTGTCGCTGATCCTGAGAACCATCGGCCCGGTCTTCTGGCTGCTGCTGCCGCTGGCCGCCGGCACCATGACCCGGCTGCGGCGGGCCTATCTCGAGGCCACCCAGGCCCGCGCCGAGCACGCCGAACGCACCCGGGAGGAGGAGGCGCGGCTCCGGGTCACCGAGGAACGCATGCGGATCGCCCGCGAGCTGCACGACGTCGTCGCCCACCACCTGGCCCTCGCCAACGCCCAGGCCGGCACCGCCGAGCACCTCGCGCTGGTCAATCCGCCGCAGACCCAGCAGATCCTCCACGACCTCACCGGCACGACCTCCTCCGCGCTGCGTGAGCTGAAGGCCACGCTGGGCCTGCTGCGGCAGACCGACGACGAGGGCTCCGCACCCCCCGAACCGGCCCCCGGTCTCGCGAGGCTGCCCGAACTGGTCTCCTCGTGCGCCTCCGCGGGCATCACCGTCACCGTCGCCACGGAGGGAGAGCCGCAGCCCCTGTCACCGGGCGTGGACCTGACGGCCTTCCGGATCGTGCAGGAGGCGCTCACCAACGTCACCAAGCACGCGGCCACCCAGACCGCGCACGTCCGCTTCGTCTACTCCGGCACCCGCCTGCTCATCACGGTCACCGACGAGGGCTCGCCCACCGCGGCCGTCTCCGAGCCCGTGAAGGGCTTCGGCGTCATGGGCATGCGCGAACGCGCTCACTCCATCGGCGGCGAACTGCGGGCGGGGCCGCGGCCCGAGGGCGGCTTCGAGGTGAGATCCGCGTTGCCGTTGCAGCCGTCGGTGAGCGGGCAGGAGACGGCGTGAGGGGCGGGGCTTCGCGGTGGGGCAGGAGCCATGCGGGATTCACCGGGAGGTCGCCGGCCGCCGGGCCCGTGCCCGTAGGGTGACGGACATGGCTGACGTGGATCTCGACCGGGCGCTGGAGGTCGCGAAGGAACTCGCGGCGTGGGCGTCGGAGGCGATCCGGCGCCCGCGGGACCCGGGGGCCGAGGTGCGGGAGAAGGACGGCCCCGCGGACATCGTGACCGCCACCGACGAGGCGGTGGAGACGCACACCCGCGAGGTGCTCGGGCGGGCCTTCCCGGACCACGGGATCGTCGGCGAGGAGTACGGCACGACGGAGGGCTCCGCCGGCGCCCCGCACTGGGTGATCGACCCGGTCGACGGCACCACCAACTACGCCCACGGACTGGGCTGGTGCTCCTTCTCGCTGGGCCTGGCCGCCGCCGACGGCACCCCGCTGCTCGGCGTGGTGGCGGACCCGTGGCGCGGCGAGACGTTCACCGCGGTCCGGGGCAGGGGGGCGTATCTGAACGGCACCCGGGTCCACGCGGCCGCCCACACCACCCTCACCGGCCATGTCTTCCTCACCGAGTGGGCGGCGCACGCCCACTGGCCCGGCATGGACGTCCTGCTCGCCGGACTCGCCGACCGGCACTGCACGGTGCGCGTGATGGGCTCCACGGCCCTCTCCCTCGCGCAGGTCGCGGCGGGCCGGGCGACCGCGGCCGCGATCGGCTCCTTCCACGCGGTCGACGGACTCCCCGCACTGCTGATCGCCCAGGAGGCGGGAGCGGTGGCACTGCCGGAACTGCCGTCCCACAACCAGCCGTTGCTGCTCGTCGCGCCCGGTGCCGCCGAGGAGACGACCGACCTCTGGCGCAGGTCGGGGGCGGCGGCCGGCTGACGGCCTCCTGGTCGAGATCTGACCAGGAGATAACCGTCAGTGAGGCGTCAAGAGGCTGATCGGAGCACATACTTCAGCAAGCGGGAGGGTCCCGGGGGAACTCTGACGGGGAGCGGTCTGATGCATGGCGACGGTGTGGGTCTCGGCAAGGTCCAGGTGCGGCTCAGGTGGGACCCGAGCCCCTACGGGGAACCGGCCCGGCATCTCGACATCGTCGCCGCGACCTACGCGGTCGGCGACCCGTACGGGCGGCCGGAGTACGTCGTGCACACCGAGAGCCGCTCGCCGGACGGCACCATCACCATGACCCGGCACAGCGAGACCGGCCTGGGCCTCGGGTTCGTCGAGGTGATGGAGCTGGAGTTCGAGCGCCTGTCCTCCGCCTACGGGCGGGTGGTGGTCGGCGTCGCCATCCACCAGACCGGCGGCCCCCGCACCTTCGGCGACCTCTCCCACGCCGGGGTGCTCGTCGTCGAGGGCTACCGCCGGCTGCTGGCCGACGACTTCGCGGGCGTCGCGGACGCCACGGCCGCGACCATCGCGGAGTTCACCAGGGACGCGTCCGGGGCATGGCGTCTCAAGGAGCTGATCCGGGGGTTCGACAGCAACCCGACGGGGTTCATGGCGGAGATGGGCAGCGTACGGGGATGAGGGGGCCGTCGGCTCGTACGGCGCCTGGATCGCCCGACGGAGACAGAACTCGTGACATGCCTCACATGGGACAGCAGGACTCCGGCACGGTGATCCGGCATCGGGCACGAGTGGGACGGCACGGCTGGGACGAAAGGTATAGGCGGGAAGGGGTGCTTACCGACTTCCTGATCCGTGAGCCGCACGGTCGTCTCCGCGACGCGTCCGCGGTCCGTAGCCCGTCCGTGTTCGAATCGGGACCTGGACAGACGGAGCGGGCGGGGCCGCCGTAGGCGCATACTGAGGAGGATGACAAAGCCTGCTGCACCGAAGCGTCATTTGCCCACCAGTCCCTTCAAAGCCCCGGTCGCCCCCGCACCCAAGCACTTCGCCGTCGGCGACCAGGTCACCCACGACATGTACGGTCTCGGCCGGGTGATCGGCGTCGAGGACGGAATCGCCGTGCTCGTGGATTTCGGCTCGTCGCAGATGCGGATCCTGAGTCCGTACTCCAAGATGACCAAGCTGTAGGAGAAAGGACCCTCTCTCATCGATCTGACCTCGCTGTTCTCCGCTCCGGAAGGGCAGCCCCAGCGCACCCCCGTGGCTCTGCCGCCTCCCACCACGAACCCGTTCCAGGCCCCGGACTTCGGGGAGGACGAGGACGAGGACTTCCCGCGACCCGAGGCGGCCTAGCTCGTTCGGACGCGCTTCTGGGTCGGGCCGCCTCCCTGGCCCGCGCCGCACGCGTCGGCCAGGGGGCTCAGTCTTTTTGGTCACCGAGTTCTCTTGTCATGAACACGTCATTCATGCATACGCCATTCATCCTCACAGCCCACGCCCAGACAGGCATGCGAGCGTGATTTCCGGTTAGGCGCACCGGGATTACTCGATTCAGCGGGCAGGTGAGAAGAGATCTCTTTCATGGCGAAGGCACCGGACTCGACGGCCGTGGCGGAAGAGGAGCAGGAAGGAGCGGACACGGCGGTCGCCGCCGGCAGACCTCCAGCCCCGGTCGCACCCCGTGCGAGCCGGGGTTTTCCGTCCGCGGTGTCCCGCACCGGCCGGGTGAGCGGACTGGACGGACTGCGCACCCTCGCCGTCGCGCTGGTCATCGTCCACCACGTGGAGCCCGACGTGCTGCCGGGCGGCGCGGTCGCCGTGGACGTCTTCTTCACCATCAGCGGGTTCGTCATCACCCGCCTCCTGCTCGCCGAGTACGTCCGCCGCGGCGGCATCTCCCTCATGTCCTTCTACCGGCGCCGCTGGCTGCGGCTGGTCCCCGCGCTGCTGGCCCTGTGCGCCGTCTGCGTGCTGCTGGCGTCGACGACCTCCCTGTGGGGCTTCGACGGCTCGCTCCAGGCCGCGGGCCTGTCGGCCGCCTTCCTCACCAATGTCGTACGGGCCATGGAGTCCGGCCCCTACTCCGACCTCACCAGCCCGCTCGCGCACACCTGGTCGCTGGGCGTGGAGGAGCAGTTCTACCTGCTGTGGCCGCTCGCCCTGCTCTTCGTCCTCCGACGGTTCCGGGCCCGTACGGTCCTCCTGTGCACGGCGGCCCTGTGCGTGCTGCCACTGCTGTGGCGCTGCGTCCTGTGGAACCCGGAGGCGGCCCACCGCATCTACAACGGCACCGACACCCGCGCCGACCAGCTGCTGGCCGGCGCCCTGGTCGCCGTGGCCCTGGCACGCCTGCGGTCCGACGACCCCCGCCTGGCCCTGCTGCGCACCTGGTCCGGCCGCCTCGCGTGGCCGGCGCTCGCCCTGCTCGGCCTGGTCGCCTGGCAGGTACCGGTGACGGAGGACCTCGGCGCCTGGACGGCCGCGTGGTACACGGTCGGCTTCCTCGCGGTGGCGGCCCTGTCCGCCATCCTGGTCATGGCGCTCGAACTACGCCCCGAGGCCCGCATGGCCCGCCTGCTGGCCCTGACCCCGCTGGCCTGGGTGGGCCGCAACCTGAGCTACGGCATCTACCTCTGGCACTACCCGGTCGTACGGCTCCTGGCCTCCCTCGGTGTGCAGGAGGGGCGGCTGGCGGCGACGGTGGTGCTGACACTGCTCATGGCCCTGCTGTCGTACTACGCCGTCGAGAAGCCGTTCCTGCGGAGGGCGCGGACGGGGAAGGTGCCGACGCCGGCGCCGGCCCTTGCGGTGACGTAGGGGGCCGTTTCCTACACTCGCGGGGTGAACAACTACACATGCACCCACTGCGGCACCGTCGGTCTGACGGACGGTTTCATCGAGGACACCGGTGACCACTCGCGCGGGTACGCGCGTTGGGTCGAGGGCGCGTTGGAGCGGGGGATCTTCGGGGGCGCCAAGCGGATGGGCCGCCCCCGGCGGCAGATAGCGGCGTTCCGCTGCCCCAAGTGCGGCCACCTCGAACTGTTCGCCACGGACGAGGTGTAGCCGGTCTCCTCACACCCCGGACGGGTTCGAGGCTCAGACCTGCCCGAGGTCGATCTCCACCGGGAAGGGGGCCGCTGCCTTGAGGACGCCGGTGAACACGTCTCCGTCCCGGTAGGTCTGCGTCGCGGGGTCGAGAACGTAGGTGTACACGAGAGGGACGCCCGTCGCGGCCTGCTCGATCCGCCAGTAGAAGCCGATGCCTGCCTTGGCGTACTGGTCGACCTTCACGATCCGGTCGGTGGTCTCCGAGCCCGGCGACACCACCTCCGCGACCAGCAGCACGTGCTCGGGTCGGGTCGGGGTGATGTCGATCGTGTCCGCGCGGTACACGACGACGTCCGGGCGGCGATTGGTGAGCGGGACGTCCTGAAGACGGACATCGAAGGCGGTGTCGGCGTTCCACTCCGGGCCCGCGGCGGCATCCAGGGCGTTCGCCAGAATCCGGGCCGGCCGGTGGTGCCGCTTGGACGCGCTCGGACTCACGACGACCATGCCGTCCACGATCTCGATGCCGGCGCACTGCTCCTCGGACCAGGACTCGTACTCCTCCGCCGTGATCTGCTCATGCATCCACGCCGGGGCCACCATCTCGGCCGTCACGAAGCACCTCCCGGACACTGAGTCGCGGGCCCGATCCCGCTGGATTCAACCTACTGTCCGCGATCCGTACAGCGCGGTGGACTCGTCACCAGGGGATCGGGACAGCACGGGCGGCACCACTGACCCGACGGCCGAGGAGCGAACCGCGTGCCGTCCTGCCGCCCCGTCAGACCGCCACCGACGCCTCCGCCCCCGAGTCCGCCCCCCGGCCTTCCCGCCACCAGGACGCCCCCCACGCCAAGACCGCTCCCCCGACCGCGTACGCCCCCAGCACCCACAGCGCCGAACTCGTCGCATGCCCGGAGAAGTACACCGTGTTGCGGACCAGCGTGGTCCCCGCGCCCGGCGGCAGTGCCTGGCCGATGGCGCTCCAGAAGGCGGGGAGCAGGGGCGCCGGGTAGACGCCGCCCGAGCTCGGGTTGCCGAGGACCACGAACAGCAGGACGACCAGTCCCGTGCCGAGCAGGCCCAGCAGGGTCTGCAGCGCCAGCGCGGTCGCCGCCGAGGCCATGACCGTGAGGGCTCCGATCGCGCTCAGTGCCCAGAAGTGGCCGCCCAGCGCGTCGAACACCGGACCCACGATCACCGCTCCGGCCACGCCCGACACCACCGCGTACGGGATCAGGACCGCGAGGCGGATCAGGGTGCGCGGGCGGTTCGCCGGGCGGGAGCCGGACGCCATGCCCATGATCGTCGCGGTGAGGTAGCCGCCGATCACCCAGCCCAGGACCAGGTAGAAGGAGGTCATGCCGCGGCCGTCGCCGGAGTTGGGGGCACGGATGTCCGTCACCGTGATCCGGCGTTTCTCCGACGCCTCGATCTTCTGGGCGATCTGGGTCGCCGTCTGGGAGACCGACGGGCCGCCCGCCGAGGCGACGAGCAGGGTGTCATGGGTGCCCGCCGCGTCGAAGAGGAAGGCCGCGTCCGTACGGCGGGTCAGGACCCACTCGCGGGCAACAGCCGTACTGGAAGCCGCCGTCGCCTTCACCGGGTCGCCGTCCAGGGCGTTCAGCTGGGCGACGATCTTCGTGGACGCCTGTTGGGGGGCGACCACGGCCACGGGGATCCGCTGGGGGGTGGGGGAGTGGAAGGCGCCGACGTAGGAGACGACGAAGGCCAGTTGGACCAGCAGACCGCCGAGAACCAGGCCGAAGGCCCTGAACGTCACGGCGTCCTTGAACTCCGCTGCGAAACCAGGGGACTTGGCGGCGGGGGTCGTAGGGGGTCCGCCTGAGGTAGGGCTGGAGGGTGCGTTCACGGGCGCATCGTCGCACAGGCGGGTGAATCCAGAGTTCCGTTTGCCGTCCCGTGCGCATCGGGCAACCCGGGCAACCTAATCGACCGGTAACCCCAGCTCCGCCCAGATCGTCTTCCCCGTGGCCGTCTGCCGGCTCCCCCACCGCTCCGCCATCTGCGCGACCAGCAGCAGCCCCCGCCCCCCCTCGTCGAACACCCGCGCCCGCCGCAGATGCGGAGCCGTACTGCTGCCGTCGGACACCTCGCAGATCAGCGTCGAGTCCCGGATCAGCCGGAGGACGACCGGGTCGTCGCCGTAGCGGACGGCGTTGGTGACCAGCTCGCTGACGATCAGTTCCGTCGCGAAGGCCGCGTCGTCCAGCCCCCACGCCGTCACCTGCTCGCTCGCCGACTTCCGCGCCCGCGCCACCGCCGCCGGGTCGCGCGGGAGCTCCCAGGTGCGGACCCTCGCGGTGTCCAGGGCCGACGTGCGGGCCAGCATCAGCACGATGTCGTCGGCGGGGCGGGCCGGCAGGACGGTCCGCAGGACCCGGTCGCAGGTCTCCTCCAGAGGGCCCGCCTTGTCGGCGAGCGCCCCGCGCAGCAGGTTCAGGCCGACCTCGATGTCACGGTCGGCCGTCTCGACCAGGCCGTCGGTGTAGAGGGCGAGGAGGCTGCCCTCGGCCAGTTCCACCTCGACGGACTCGAACGGCAGACCGCCCAGGCCGAGCGGGGGTCCGGTCGGGAGGTTCAGGAAGCGGACCTCGCCGTCGGGGGTGACCACGGCCGGCGGGGGGTGGCCGGCGCGGGCCATCGTGCAGCGGCGGGAGACCGGGTCGTAGACCGCGTACAGGCAGGTGGCCCCCACCTCGCCCGGCGTCGGGGCATCCTCGCGCCCGCCGGTCCCCGGCCCTTCCTCCCGGTCGAGCCTGACGACCAGGTCGTCGAGCTGGGTGAGGAGCTCGTCGGGGGCGAGGTCCACGTCCGCGAGGGTCCGTACGGCCGTCCGCAGGCGGCCCATCGTCGCCGAGGCGTGGATGCCGTGGCCCACCACGTCGCCCACGACCAGGGCGACCCGGGCGCCGGACAGCGGGATGACGTCGAACCAGTCCCCGCCGACGTCCGCGCCCGAGCCCGCCGGGAGATAGCGGTACGCCACCTGCATGGCCGCCAGGTCCGGCGGGCGGTCGGGGAGGAGGCTGCGCTGGAGGGTGAGCGCGGTGCGGCGTTCGTGGGTGTAGCGGCGGGCGTTGTCCACGCTCACCGCGGCCCTCGCGACGATCTCCTCCGCGAGCAGCCGGTCGTCCTCGCTGAAGGACTCCGCCGTACGGTGCCGCAGGAAGTGCACCAGGCCCAGGGTGACCCCACGGGCGCGCAGCGGCACCATCATCACCGAGTGGATCATGTGCTTGGTCACGGCCTCGGCACGGCCCCGGGAGGACTCTATCCATCTCTGCATCCCGGGGTCCCCGGACGACGTCAGGGTGCCGCGGCCTGCGACCAGGGCCCGCATCGGGGGTGTGTCCACCGGGTAGAACGTCGTCCCGCCGACCGGGACCACCGACTCGGGGCAGCCGGCGAGGACCGACCGCTGGGCCGTACGGCGCAGGGTGACCGGCCGGTTCGGCGGCACCGGTTCCGGTTCCTCGCCGAGCGTCACCGACTCCAGCAGGTCCACGGTGACGAAGTCCGCGAAGCCCGTGACCGCCACCTCGGCCAGCTCGTCGGCGGTCCGGGTCACGTCCAGTGTGCTGCCGATGCGGAGGCTGGCGTCGTTGAGGATGGCGAGGCGACGGCGGGCCCAGTACTGCTCCGTGGTGTCGAAGACGGCCGCGGACACGCCCCGCACCGCACCGCTCTCGTCCTTCAGCGGCGAGAGGAACATCGACCAGGCGTGGCCCCGGACCTCGCCGGGTGCCTGCCCGAAGTTCTCGTGGAAGACCGGCTCGCCGGTGCGCAGGACCTGCCGCTGGAGGCGGTCGTACTCGTCGAAGGGCGGGTTCGGCTCTATCTCCCACAGGGTCAGACCGCGCATCTCGGCGACGCTGCGGCCCATCACCTGGGTCATGGTCTCGTTGGCCGACACCAGCCGGGCCTCATGGTCGTAGACCGCCACCGGCACGGGCAGCTGCGCGAGCGTGAGGTCCCACAGGGCCTCCGCCTCCGGTTCGACGGGCCCGGCCACATGCTGGGGGGCGGCGGCGGTCACCAGCCACGGCCGCCCGCCGTCGCCGTCCGCGAGCGGTGTCCCCATCAGCCGTACGACGACACGGCCGCCGTCCCGGTGCCGCAGCGCCACCTCGGTGGCCCAGCGCCGGCCCACGGCCACATGGCGCCGCGCGGACTCGGGCAGGTCGGCGGCGAGCAGTCCGGCCGCGGGACGTCCTACGACCTCCTCGGCCTCGTATCCGAGCAGCTGCCGCGCCCCGGCGCTCCACACCGTGACCGTCCCGCCCGCGTCGACGACGACCGCGAGGTCCTCGGGTACGCGTTCGTCCACGGTGCCTCCGGGTGTGCTGCCCCTGCTGTCCATGCCCCCAGCGTCCCGCCGCGCAGCTCCCCGCTCAAGCGATGACAGGAGACACGCGAGGACAGGTGGCACACGGCGGCCCTGCCGTGCGGAGCCGCAGTCTTGCACGGGGTGGCGGGGGCGGGGAACGGAACGGAGCGATCTCGGCACTCGGAGTGCGCTGGTCCAGGCCTGCCGGCCGGCGAGGCCCTGTTGACCGTGTGTATGGGGGCCGGGGTCAGCCCAGCGGGGTGTCGGCCCAGGGGAGGGACGCCGACGGGTCGTTGAAGGCCTCCGGGCGGGGCGGCTGGACCTCGTGGCAGGTGAAGCCGAGCCGGGTCAGGGCCCTGCTCACCTCGTTGGCGGTGAAGTCGCGGCGGTCCTGACGGGTGATCACCTGGCCGACCTGCTTGACCGGGTAGACGTGGCGGCCGACGGTCACACACGTGCCGGTGGCGGGTTCGGGCTGGATGCCCTCCATCGACCTTTCGACCTCGCTCATGGTCAGGTCGAAGGGAAAACGTGCGATGACGATGCGCATGGTGCCTCCACGGGGAGCGGTCGGGACGTGAGGGTGAGAACGGCCAGGGTGCGGCCCTGTTCGTCTCCTTCTCGACGGGGATGCCGGCGGCGCGGCCACCGGACCCCGTCCGTGGGTCGTACGGCTAGCGGCTGGTGGGCGTGGAGCGGCGGCGGCCACGCGCGGGCCGACCGCTACGGCTTCGCCCGGCGCCGGAGCGCTTGGGCTGCTCGGCGGTGGCCGGGACGGGGAGGACGACGGGCACGCCGGAGGGTGTGCGGGCGCCGGTGATGCGGTTCAGCTCGGCCTCGCCCGGGCGGACCCGGGTGGTCTGCGCGGTGACGCCGGCGTCGGACATCAGACGGTCCATCGCGCGCCGCTGGTGCGGCAGGACCAGGGTGACGACCGTGCCGGACTCGCCGGCGCGTGCCGTACGGCCGCCGCGGTGCAGGTAGTCCTTGTGGTCGCCGGGCGGGTCGAAGTTGACGACGAGGTCGACGTCGTCGACGTGGATCCCGCGGGCCGCGACGTTGGTGGCCACCAGGACCGTCACCTGGCCGTCCTTGAACTGGCCGAGGGTCCGGGTGCGCTGCGGCTGGGACTTGCCGCCGTGCAGCGCCGAGGCCCGTACACCCACCGACAGCAGGTGCTTGGCCAGCCGCTCCGCCGCGTGCTTGGTGTCCAGGAACATGATCACGCGGCCGTCGCGGGCGGCGATCTCGGTGGCGGTGGCGTGCTTGTCGTCGTCGCGGACGTGCAGGAGATGGTGGTCCATGGTGGTGACGGTGCCCGAGGAGGGATCGACCGAGTGGACCACCGGGTCGTGCAGATAGCGGCGCACCAGCAAGTCGATGTTGCGGTCGAGCGTGGCCGAGAACAGCATCCGCTGGCCGTCGGGACGGACCTGGTCGAGCAGGTAGGTGACCTGGGGCATGAAGCCCATGTCGGTCATCTGGTCGGCCTCGTCCAGGACGGTCATCGTCACCTGGTTCAGGCTGCAGTCGCCGCGCTCGATGAGGTCCTTGAGCCGTCCGGGGGTCGCCACGAGGACCTCGGCGCCGGCCCGCAGCGCGGACGCCTGACGGCCGATCGACATGCCGCCGACGACGGTCGCCGCGCGCAGGCGCAGCGCCCGCGCGTAGGGCGTGAGCGCGTCGGTGACCTGCTGGGCCAGTTCGCGGGTCGGTACGAGGACCAGGGCGAGCGGATGCCGGGGCTCGGCCCGCCGGCCGTCCAGGCGGGCCAGCAGGGGCAGACCGAAGGCGAGCGTCTTGCCCGAGCCGGTGCGGCCACGGCCCAGGACGTCACGGCCGGCCAGGGAGTTCGGCAGGGTCGCCGCCTGGATCGGGAAGGGCGTGGTCACGCCCTCGGCGACGAGCGCGGCCTGCAGACGCTCGGGCAGGTCGAGATCGGCGAAGTCCTCCACCGCGGGCAGCGCCTCGGTGACGGTGGTGGGGAGGGTGAACTCGCCGCCGGGGGCGGCGGGGCGCGAGCGCTGGTGGCTCGCTCCACGGGAGGAGCGGAAACGGGACGTGTTGTTCTCGTTGTTTCCGGTGCTGTTCCCGGTGCGACGGGTGCGGTTCATGGGAGCGGAACCCTCCTCGATGCGTGCGGCACGTGTCGAGGAATTCCTCCGGGGCGCGGCGAAACCGCACGAGAATTCGCAAGAAAGAGCCGGGGAGAAACGAAGAAAATCAGATTCTTCGGGACAATCAGATTCTTCGGGACAATGGGACAGGGCCCGCACCCCAAGAGTGCGGGCCCCAGCCGTGAAGATACGCGTCAGCGTCAGGCGGGAACGATGTTCTCGGCCTGCGGGCCCTTCTGGCCCTGCGTGACGTCGAAGGTAACCTTCTGGCCTTCCTGAAGCTCGCGGAAGCCGGAGGTGGCGATGTTCGAGTAGTGCGCGAACACGTCGGCGCCGCCGCCGTCCTGCTCGATGAAGCCGAAGCCCTTTTCCGCGTTGAACCACTTCACGGTGCCAGATGCCATATTGAATCTCCCTAGGGGGCAGTGCCGGGACCCGCACTGTACGGACCCCGAGTCGCCGCGATGGACTCCCCTCCGGAAGACCGGAAAGACGCCGGGGAACTTCATAGAAATTCTCCGGAAACCAAAACTGCAACTTTTATCACGGTAACACACGGTAGGTGGGCGGATCTACGTCGTCCCGAATTCTGGTGGCGACCGGGCTGAAAACTTCGCCGCGCCCTGCACATGAATCTGTTGCGGCCGTGACAGTTATTCGTTCGGCCGCCGGCGCATCTCCTCGTTCACGCGGAGCGCCTCGGCGAGCCGGTCCTCCAGCGTGATGATGCGGCAGGCCGCCTCGACGGGGGTCCCCTGGTCGACGAGTTCACGGGCCCGGGCGGCGATACGCAGTTGGCCCTTGGAGTACCGGCGGTGACCGCCCTCCGAGCGCAGCGGCGTGATCAGCTCCGCCTCGCCGACGGCCCGGAGGAAGGCGGGGGTGATGCCGAGGATCTCGGCGGCCCGCCCCATCGTGTAGGCGGGGTAGTCGTCGTCGTCGAGATGGCCGACGGGAGAGGTCTCGGCGGGCATGGCACCTTCGTTTCGGGGGCGCGTCCGTGGTCACAACCCTAACGGCGTCGGGCCTGCATATGTGACGCCACCGCGGCAGACTTTTGCGGCCTGCCGAAGATCCCGGGAAGCGGCCGCGACACGTGGAGTGATCCGCAACGCATCTTTCCCGGGGGTGACGCCCTGTTCCTTTTGTCCCCCATGTCCCCGTGCCCGCCGGGAGGCAGGCACAGGGAGGGACTGACGCACCGGGACAACCGCCGCCCACCGGTATCCGGCCGGCCGGCGAACCGCGGTCGTCGAGCGGGACGTACGCCCTCGCCGCCTGCTCAGGCCGGGTAGGGAGTGGTCTCGCGTGCTGAGCGCAGGGCGCCTGCCCACCAGGACAGTTGTTCCAGGAGGGTCTTGGCGTAGCCGGCGGCCTCGGGGTCGAGGGGGCGGCCGTCCTGCCAGGCCGTGAAGTAGTTGGGGAAGGCGAGACCGTCGCGGACGGTCACCGCGTGCAGTTCGGTCAGGACGTTCTCCAGATGCAGCACGGCGTGCCGGCCGCCCGCCGCGCCGCCGTAGCTGACGAAGGCGACGGGCTTGGCCGTCCACTGGGTGAAGTGCCAGTCGATCGCGGCCTTCAGGGAGGCGGGGTAGCTGTGGTTGTACTCCGGCGTGACCACGATGAACGCGTCGGCGTTCTCCAGCGCCGACGTCAGCGACTCCATCCCGGCCGGCCGCGGGTAGTCGTCCCCGGCGTACTTCGGCGACACCGCGGGCAGTGACAACGGAACGTCGATCCCGGCCAGGTCGACGACCTCCACCTCGAAACCGCCGTGCGCCGCGGCCTGTTCGGCCACCCACGAGGCCACGACCGGCCCGAACCGTCCCTCCCGGACGCTTCCGACGATGACCACCAGCTTGTGCTTGTCGTTTTCCATGCCGACCACGATCGGATCCCGCCGAGGCCGTAGCCAGACCGGGTCGAGGCTGGCCCCCGCAGGGCCACCCTGAGCTCTCCGCGGGCGGCGGGAGCGGTCCTATGCTCGGGCCATGGGGACACCTCTGGGGGATTTCATCCGTGCCAAGCGGGACAGCACCCAGCCGGCGGATCTGGGCCTGCCCGACCGCGGCCGCCGCCGGTCACCGGGTCTGCGGCGAGTGGACCTCGCCGCCCGGGCCGGCATCAGCGTCGAATACCTCACCCGGATCGAGCAGGGCCGCGACCGCAACCCCTCGATCGCGGTGGTCAACGCCCTGGCCGACGCGCTCAGCCTCGGCCCCGCCGAGCGCAACCACCTGCGCTATCTCACGAAGATCAGCGGCGGTGAGTGCGTCGCCCACACCCGGCCCGCCCCGCCGCCGCGCCAGGTACGGCCCTCCGTGCTGCGGACGCTGCGCCTCCTGGAGCCGGGTATCGCGCTGGTGACCAACCGGATGGGCGACGTCCTCGCCCACACCAGTGCGTTCGAGGCGGTGACGAGCGGGACGGGACTGCTCGACTCGGACACCCCGAATCTCACCCGGTACGTCTTCACCGATCCCCGCGCCCGGTCGTTCTTCCCCGACTGGGACGACGTCGCGGACGAACGGGCCTTCGACCTGTGGCTCGGCCCGTCCCTCGACACCTACGAATGGTTCACCGCGGAACTCGCACCCGTCGCCGGCCCCGACCTCACCCGGCGCCTGAGTCGGCACGTCGTTCCGCGGCGCGGGGATCTCCGGCTGCACCATCCCTCCGGACGCGAGCTCCGGCTGGTCCGCGAGACACTCGAACTCTCCGCGGACGCACAGCAGTTGGTCGTCCTCCTCGCCGCGGACGAGGCGACGGCCCAGGCCGTCGACGAGCTCCGCCGTCCGGCCCACGGCGGACTCCGTGCCATCTCCTGACGCGAACGCCCCCCGGCGGCCGGGGGCGATGCAGCGCACCGGGTGAGCGCAGCCCCGACAGGAGACCGACGCCACCGCTCTCGAATCGGACCGCCGCCGCACGGTGTTCGATTGTTGGCGTCATGCCATACCCTGCATCTTCGGTGAGCCGGGCTTCTCAGGGGGGACACAGGAACCCGGACCGCGATCCTTCCCTCTTCCTCAGTCGGGCGGGCGGTTTTCTGACGAGCATCTAGTGAAATTGGCCGAAATTGATACAAATGCCACCGCGGATGGATTCGCGGGCGAGACTCTGGGCCGTGGCGGCTGTCGTGGCCCTCGGGTTCTTCGTCGCGCTGGAGCTCACCGCGCGTCACTACGGTCTGCCGGGACCGCTCACCACCCAGGCGCGAGAGCTGATATGCCCGCCCAAATCAGGCCCGATGCTGTACGCCGGCCTGGCCCTGATGATGGTGGTGCTCACCTGGCGGCAACGGTTCGTCGTGACGGGTGCCGCGGTCGGCATCGACCTCGCCTTCGCGGTGGCCCGGTGGATCCTCGACGTCAAGGTGACCCATGGCCACCCCTTCGGCAACGGCGCGCTGTGGGTGCTCCTGGGCTGCGCGGTCTTCGCCGTCACCCGCCGCACCGGCCGGGAACGCGTCCTGCTGCTGAAGGGCGTCGGGCTGGGTCTGCTGCTGGTGGCCGGCCGCAAGACCGGTGACACCTGGCTCCTCATCACCGCGAAGAGCCGGCCGGAGGTGCTGGACCCATACCTGGCGAACGCCGACCACGCCCTGGGCAACCCCTCGTGGATCATGGGCCGGATCGTCACGGCCACCGGAGCGGTCGGCTTCAACTTCCTCGACACCATTTACGGCCAGCTCGCGGTGGCCGCGGTGGCCGTCGCGCTGTACCAACTGCGCAACGTGGCGGCGGAACGCCGCTTCCCGCGCCACCACCTGGTGCGCACCTTCCTGCTGATCGGCCTGCTCGGACCGGCCGTCTACATGATCTTCCCGGTGGTCGGCCCGGTCTTCGCCTACGGCACCGGCACCGACCACTGGGCGTCGATCGCCCTGTGGTCGCCGCAGATACCGAGCGACGGGCACTGGGCGGTGGCGAACCTGTGGCCGCAGACACCGCCGCCGATATCCGCCCCGCACTCCATACCGTTCGACGGGGTCACCCCCCGCAACTGCATGCCCAGCCTGCACACGGCGTGGGCCACCGCGATCTTCCTCCATTCCCGCAAGGGCCCCCGCCTGCTGCGCCACGCGGGCACCTTCTGGCTGATCGCCACGCTCTGCGCCACGCTGGGCTTCGGCTACCACTACGGCGTGGACCTCGTCGCCGGCGTGGTGTTCACCCTCACCATCGAGGCGGGACTGCGCTCGTTCGACCGCGGCTGGGACCGGTCCGGGCTCCGGCTGACCGGCTACGGCGCGACGGTCTTCGTCGCGCTCCTGGTGGCGTACCGCTTCCTGCCGGTGCGCATGGCCGAGTACCCCTGGCTGGCCGGACCCCTTCTCCTGCTGGCGATGGCCTCGGTGATCTACGGCTATGTCCGCACGGTCGCCCGGTGGGAACCGGCGACGGCGCCGACGCGGCAGCCACAGCCGCAGCCCGAACTGCTGTGAGGCGCCGATTGCGCCCGGGTCAGCCGCCCACCCGCTCGATCCACTCGCTGCTGCCCAGCGGATAGTCGTAGCCCGGGCGGCCCGCATCGGCGCTGGTACGGAACGGCCTGCCGGCGTTGTCGATGTGGACGGTGCCGCTGCGGTCGCCGCTGGACCAGTCGAGGCTGAGGTCCCAGCGGACGTCGTGCGCCTTGGTGTGGGCGCTGACGTAGAAGACCTCCGGGTCGGACTCGCTGACCTTGTACGGGAAGTCGCGCTGGCCGTTCTTGACGGTGACGGTCGGGCTGCCGTCGTCCAGGTCGACGTCGAACGACTTGGTGCCGACACCGCCGCCGCAGCCGACGCCCATCGAGTAGTCGTTCCAGGCGAGCGGCGCGCCCTTGGTGAGGACGCGGACGTGCAGGGAGTTCAGGACGACGGTGTCCTCGCCGGTGCCCTGGACGGTGAGCGCGACCCGCTGCTCGCCGGATGCGACCGCCCCGTAGGCGGCGGACCAGCGCGGCGCGTTCTCCTCGGTCGCCGGCGGGCCGACCTGTTCGGGGTCGCTGTCGACGAGGAAGTGCTGGCTGCACGGGTCCTCGTAGACGTAGGGCCGGACGGCGACGGCGAGGGGGACGGCGGTGGCGGGCCGGTTCGCGCCCTGCTTGCCGTCGCCCTTCGAAGTGCCGGCCCCGGCATCCGCTGAAGCGGCCGTCCCGGCGGGGGAGGCGGAGGCCGACGCGGACGGTTTGTGTCCGCTTCCGCTCGGGGACGGGGTGGCGGAGGGCTTCGCGGGCGCGCCGACGTCCAGGGTGCCGGTGACCGTCGGCGCCGTGGTGTCCCCGGCGCGCACGGTCGTCGGACGCAGGGCGTACGCGACGCCACCCAGCGCGGCGACCACCGCCACGGCGGCGATCAGCGCGGTACGGCGACGACGGAGCCACGAGGGACGACGCGGTGGCACGGCCACGGCCGCCGTATCGATGACAACAGGCTCACCGTTCTCGCCCCCGGCCTCGTCCTGTCCGGGTTCCGCCGCACCGTCCGAACCGGCTTCCTGGGCAGGCGCCCGCGTCGCGCCCTGATCCGCCTTGCGCCCACGGGCCGCGTCCGCCAGGATCCAGCGCCGGTGCAGCTCCACCAGCTCCTGCGGTGTGGCCCGGCAGACCCTCGCGAGGCGCTCCACCGGGGCGTACTCGACCGGCACCGCGGTGCCGTTGCAGTAGCGGTGCAGCGTCGACGTGCTCATGTGCAGACGCTTGGCGAGCGTCCCGTAACTCAGCCCCGACCGGTCCTTGAGCTCCCGCAGCAGTTGCGCGAACTCCTCGGTCCGCTCGGTCCCCGTTTCCTCCGACACCCGTTCCCCTCAAGCCCCCGCGTCCCAGTCACGCATTCCAGGGTCACTGAATTCCCCCTGGTCAGAGCCCGTTTCAGCGTTCCAGCATCCCCAACTGCCCGCTGAACGTGGCGGTCGGGACGGATCACCTCACAAGCTTCGGTCATCCAATCACCACCGCCACCCGAACACCGAAGGGGCACCACACCATGTCCAGCCTCCGCACCTCCCGCACCCGTCTCGTCGCCGCCGCGGCCACCGCCGTCCTCGCCACGCTCTCGCTGAGCGCGTGCAACAACGGGACGGGCACCCAGGACGAGGGCAGCGGGTCGGGCACGAGCTCCTCGTCCGCGGCCCCTTCGCCGACCACGGCCTCCGACTCCCCGGCCGCCTCGGGCTCCTCGGGCTCCTCGGACGGCAAGGCCCCGTCGGCCGCCACCGACTCCCCGGGCACCGGGTCCGCCAGCGGTACTACGACGACCACCGCGCGCACCCCCGCCCCGAAGGCGCCCGCCGCCTCCGGCACGCCGGTCACCTGCGAGGGCTCCACCGTGAAGACGGTCGCGGCCCCGCTGACCCGTCCCGTGAACCACATGCTGCTCACGGTGACCAACACCGGCAGCAAGAGCTGCTACCTGTACGGCTACCCGGCCGTCCGCTTCGGCGAGGCCCAAGCCGTGCCCCCGGTCATCGAGGACTCGCAGCCGCAGGCGGTCGTCACGCTCAAGCCCGGCGAGTCCGGCTACGCCTCCGTGAACCTGTCCGCCACCGACGGCAGCGGCGGGAACGGCTACACCGCGAAGTCCCTGACCGTGTACTTCCAGGGCCGCTCCGGCAACGGGAGCGTCGGCGCGGGGGCCCATCCGGCGCTGCCCGCGAAGGGGGTGTACGTCGACGACTCGCTCAAGGTCACCTACTGGCAGCAGTCGATGGACGACGCCGTCAGCTGGTGATCTCTTACGAGAGTCTGACGCGGACCGCGTTCTCTACTGGCACACCGTTCCCGCTGGCCACTGTGGTGTCGTTCGCAGCTGCGGACGACACCGCACGGACACCGAGGAACGGACATGGGCATGGACACCGGCAGGCATGGCGACAGGGACAACGGCCGCATCGAGCACCGCCGCACGAGCCGGTCCTCCGGCACCCGCAGGGGGCACCGGGCGCGGTCCGGGACTCGGCGCATCATGATCGGCGGTGGTGCCCTCGCTCTCGCCGGGGCGGCCACCGTGGCCGTGTCCCTGGCCTCGGCCAGTCAGTACTCCGGGAAGGCCGCCGGAGCCGATCACGCCGTCTTCGTCCAGGGCAACGAGCTGGACGGCAACACCATCCACGTATTCAAGCGGGGCGACGACGGCAAGCTCGAACGCGCGGCGGACTACGCGACCGGCGGCAAGGGCGGCGACCAGGTCGACGCCCCCACCGACTCGCTCGCCTCCCAGGGCTCACTCGTCTACGACGACCGCTCGGGGACGCTGCTGGCGGTCAACGCCGGCAGTGGCACGGTGACCTCGTTCCGCGTCGAGGGGCAGCGGCTCGGGGAGCGGAAGGTCGTGGGTTCCGGGGGGCGGTTCCCGTCGAGCATCGCGGTGCACGGCAGGATCGCGTACGTCATGAACGCGGGCGGCGCGGGCAGCGTCCAGGGCTTCAGGATCACCGGCGGCGGACTTCAGCCGCTTCCCGGCTCCCACCGCTCCCTGGGCCTGAACAACAAGGACATACCGCGCTTCGACACCTCTCCGGGCGAGGTCGAGTTCACCCCCGACGGACGGAACCTGGTGGTCACGACCAAGGGCAACAACACCGTGGAGGTGTTCCCGATGAAGCGGAACGGACTCCCGGCCGTAGCCGCACCGGTGGTCAACAAGTCGGCCGGCGGCGTCCCGTTCGCGATCAGCTTCGACCGGAGCGGGAAGCGAATGCTGGTCGCCGAGGCCGAGAAGTCCACGGTCACCACCTACCAGGTCCGGCGGGACGGCAGGCTGAAGGTCCTTCAGCGGCCCCTGGCCAGTGGTCAGGAGGTGCTGTGCTGGCTGGAGCGGGCGGGCGACTTCTTCTACGGCGGCAACACCGGCAACTCCACCGTCACCGGCTACCGCATGGACAGGCACGGCAAGCTCTCCCTGACCGACAAGGTCGGCATCGCCACCCCGCCGTCGAGCAAGTCGCAGGGGGTGATCGACCTGGCCGTCACCGGGGACGAGAGGTTCGTCTACGTCCAGAACGCCACGTCCGGCACCGTCGACGGGTTCCGCGTCGAGACCGACGACGCCCTCACCAAGGTGACGACGGCCACGGGCCTGCCCGCCTTCGGCGAGTCGGGGATGGAGGGGATCGCCGCGTTCTGAACCGGGTGCGCCGTGGGCCGTACCGCGTCCGTGTGGTCAGCCGGAACCCGGCCCGGAACTGTCGGCCCCCGCGTTCGCGGCGCGGCGGTACTCGGCGTTGATGCGCTGGGCTTCCTCCAGCTGGTCCTCGAGGATGACGATGCGGCACGCGGCCTCGATCGGCGTTCCCCTGTCGACCAGCTCGCGGGCGCGGGCGGCGATCCGCAGCTGGTAGCGGGAGTACCGGCGATGTCCGCCCTCCGAGCGCAGCGGAGTGATCAGACGGGCCTCGCCGATGGCTCGGAGGAAGCCCGGCGTGGTGCCGAGCATCTCGGCGGCCCGGCCCATGGTGTACGCGGGGTAGTCGTCGTCGTCCAGGCGGTCGCCCAGGGGGATATCTGCTGCCATGTCACCTCGTTGTACAACGCGTCGAGGGGCCCTGATGCCGTACGGCACCAGGGCCCCGAAGGGAATTCAACACCATCTGTCGGCCCTCATGCTGCGCCGACCTTCGGTTTCCGCTACCCGGCCCGATGACGGGAGGGGTGCGGGGATCGCGGCTGCGTGACCGGGGACCACCATCCAATCCGGGGTCTTGCGGTACCCGGACCGAGAACTTTCGGGCCGGGCGATCCTGATGGCGTCTGCTCCTCCGTCCTTGCTCCGAACCAGTGCTGAACAGGTACTGCGTACTGCGGTACTGCTACCCGCCAGTTCGTGTCTGCGGGTCTCGCTTGACCTCGTCTACGGGAAAAACAGTAACCGTGCCGGCGGCCAATGTCTACTCTGACAAGAGGAGATTTTGGCGTTCGAGTGACGCAGACATCCTGAGGCAGTCGGCATGTGGGCCGGATTGCGTGGCGATACGCCCGTGGGGCCCTGCCGACATGTGTCGGCAGGGCCCCACGGGGAGCTGAGAGGGAGGTCGCGCTAGGCGGCGGAGCCGAAGCCGGTCCGTCGCGGTCCGCCGCGGCGTGCCGCTTCACCTGCGGGGCGGCCCTGGCCGGACTGGGGCCGACGGCCCCGACGACCCCGGGACGAGGACGCGGAGGACGCGCCGCGGGGGCGTTCCGGCTGCGGTGCGGTGATGACGACCGGGACACCGGAAGGCGCCTGGGCCCCGGTGATGCGGCTCAGCTCCGCCTCGCCCGAACGCACCTGGGCGATCTGCGGGGTGATCCCCGCCGCCACCATCAGCCGGGTCATCTCGCGGCGCTGGTTCGGAGTGACCAGCGTGACGACGCTGCCGGACTCGCCGGCCCGGGCCGTACGGCCGCCGCGGTGCAGGTAGTCCTTGTGGTCCGTGGGCGGGTCGACATTGACGACGAGGTCGAGGTTGTCGACGTGGATGCCACGCGCCGCGACGTTGGTCGCCACCAGCACGTTGACGTGCCCGGACTTGAACTGCGTCAGCGTGCGGGTGCGCTGCGGCTGGGACTTGCCGCCGTGCAGGGCGGCCGCGCGGACGCCGCTGCTGAGCAGGTGCTTGGTCAGCCGGTCCACCGCGTGCTTGGTGTCGAGGAACATGATCACGCGGCCGTCGCGTGCTGCGATCTCGGTGGTCGTCCGGTGCTTGTCCGCGTCGTGCACATGCAGGACGTGGTGCTCCATCGTGGTGACCGCGCCGGCCGAGGGGTCGACCGAGTGGACGACGGGGTCGTGCAGGTAGCCGCGCACCAGCCGGTCGACGTTGCGGTCCAGGGTGGCCGAGAAGAGCATGCGCTGCCCGCCGGGGCGTACCTGGTCGAGCAGGGCGGTGACCTGGGGCATGAAGCCCATGTCGGCCATCTGGTCGGCCTCGTCGAGGACCGTGATGGCCACCTCGTTCAGCCGGCAGTCGCCGCGGTCGATGAGGTCCTTGAGGCGTCCGGGCGTCGCGACGACCATCTCGGCCCCGGCGCGCAGCGCGCTCGCCTGCCTGCCGATGGACATCCCGCCGACGACGGTGGCCAGCCGCAGGCTCAGGGAGCGGGCGTAGGGCGTGAGCGCGTCGGTGACCTGCTGGGCGAGCTCGCGGGTGGGGACGAGGACGAGGGCGAGCGGCTGCCGCGGCTCGGCACGGCGTCCCGCCGTACGGGCCAGTGCGGCGAGGCCGAAGGCGAGGGTCTTTCCGGAGCCGGTGCGGCCACGGCCGAGGACGTCACGGCCGGCCAGGGAGTTCGGCAGGGTCGCCGCCTGGATCGGGAACGGTACGGTCACGCCCTCCTGGGCCAGCGTCGCCAACAGCCGTGTGGGCATGTCGAGATCGGCGAACGCCTCGACAGCGGGCAGAGCGGGCGTGATCGTCCTGGGCGGCGCGAACTCGCCCGACACGCTCTGTCGATTGCCGTGCGGCTTGGAACGGCGCGGGCCGGTGGAGCGGCCACGGGTGGGATTAGTACGTGTGCGATTCATGCGAAACCTTCCTTGATACGGCGCGTATCAAGGAATTCCCGCAGCTGATGAGCAGCGCAGAGAATCGCGAGAACGAGCCGAAGGCGATGTGTGATGCGCCCTGAAATGCCGCGAGCCGGGGCCCGCACCGAACGGTGCGGGCCCCAGCTGCGAAATATGCGCGGCGGTGCAGGTGTCAGGCGGTGACGATGTTCTCGGCCGTCGGGCCCTTCTGGCCCTGCGCGATGTCGAACGACACCTTCTGGCCTTCCTGCAGCTCGCGGAAGCCCTGGGCGGCGATGTTCGAGTAGTGGGCGAAGACGTCGGGGCCGCCGCCGTCCTGCTCGATGAAGCCGAAGCCCTTTTCCGCGTTGAACCACTTCACGGTGCCAGTAGCCATGTTGTTTCTCCTTCGGAGGCGGTTTCGGACATTCACCCTGTGTGAATCTCCGTGTCGCCGTGCTGATTAACCCGTCGGAAAAAACCTTCTGGCAACCACACCTGCAACTGAGATCGACAGTAGCACGGGGGGTCCGACCTGTGGGTTCGCCCAATTCTGCAGCCGACCCCGGTCCAGGGAATACTCGCCGGGCCCCGAGCCTATTTCTCACACCACGGGCACAGATATTGCTCTGCGTGCACAGGCGTTCCTGCCGTGCGCAACCGTCCGCAGCCCTGTGACCTCCGACGACGTGAGTTGCCCCGCTGTCACCGGCGTCAGCGGCCGGAAGGCCCGGCACGATGAAAGTCACATCTGTCCTGCCGGTGGTCCTCGAGGTGGGCGTCGAACGGCCGTGACACGCCGTCGGATGGCTCATCCAGCCTTTTCCGGACCATTCAGGCCATACCGTGCCGAATATGATGAGATTTCATATCTCCCGCCTGGCATGCGCCGCAGCGATCATCGGGGCCGTGTTCGGGGCCGCCCCGCCCGTCGCCGCCGACCAGATGACCCACGTGGTCTTTCCCGGACAGTCGATCCAGCGCGCGGTGGACGCCGCCGAGCCGGGAGACACCGTGCTCCTGGCCCCCGGCACCTATCGCGAGAGCGTCATGGTGAACACCCCCGGGATCACCCTGACCGGCATGGGCCGCAGCACCGTCATCGAGCCGGACACGAAGCAGTCCGGCAAGTGTGCCGAGGCCGGCAACGGCATCTGCGTGATCGGTACGAAGGAACGCGACGTCGAGGGCGTCACCATCGCCTCCCTCACCGTGACCGGCTTCACCGGAAGCGGCGTGTTCGCGATGGCGACCGACGGGCTGACCGTGCGGAACGTCACCGCGGTGAAGAACGGGACGTGGGGGATCGCCCAGGAGCGTTCGGTCCACGGGGTGTTCCGGCAGAACACCGCCCGGGACAACGGTGACGCCGGACTGTTCCTCGCGAACACGATCAAGGAGGAGGCGGGCGCCGCGGACACCGGGGGAACCGTGGTCGAGCACAACCGCCTGGAGGGCAACCGGATCGGCGTCACCGTCCGGCGCCTGAGGAACCTCACCGTCGCGGGCAACCACCTCACCGGCAACTGCGCGGGTGTCTTCGTCGTGGGCGACGAGAACAAGCCGAAGGCCGGCGCGCTGACCGTGCGCGACAACATCATCGCGAGGAACAACAAGTCCTGCCCGAAGACGGCCCGGCTGGACGCGCTGCAGGGCTCCGGCATCGTGCTGACCGGTGCCGAGGACACGCTCGTGACGGGCAACCGCATCACCGGCAACGTCGGTACCTCCCCGATGTCGGGCGGCGTCGTCCTGTTCAAGAGCTTCGTGGGCACCACCAGCGAGCGGAACCGGATCGCCGACAACGTGCTCGAGGGCAACGCCCCGGCGGACCTCGTCAACACGGACACCACCGGCACGAGCAACACCTTCGAAGGCAACACCTGCGGGGCGTCCAAGCCCGCGGGACTGTGCTGACCGGCCGTGACCATGCAGGAACGCGAAGAAGGAAGAGGTCACATGACAACCGCACAGACCGCCCCACCGCCGTCCATGCGGCTCAGGGAGCTCGTGTTCGGGGCGGCCTGTGCGGCCGCCGTCCGCGCGGCCGCCCGGCTGGGGGTCGCCGACGCCCTCGACGACAGCCCACTGGCCGTGGAGGACCTCGCGGCCGCGGTGAAGACCGAGCCGAAGACGCTGCGACGGCTGTTGCGTGCCCTGTCCTGCTACGGCGTCTTCGCCGAGCAGCCGGACGGGACGTTCGCGCACACCGAGATGTCCCGGCTGCTGCGCGAAGACGATCGGAACAGCCTGCGCGCCATCGCCCTGTGGTGCACCGAGCCGTGGACCTGGGACGCGTGGCCGTTGCTGGACGAGGCGGTGCGCACCGGCCGCAACGTCGTCGAGGACCTCTACGGCAAGGAGTTCTTCCAGTACCTCAACGAGGACGCCCCGGAGTCGGCCGACGTCTTCAACCGCGCCATGACGACCTCCAGCGTGCAGTCCGCGCGGGACGTGGCACAGTTCCTCGACCTGTCGGGGAGCACGTCGGTCGCCGACATCGGGGGCGGTCAGGGGCATGTGGTGGCGAGCCTGCTGGAGAAGTACCCGGCGCTCCACGGCACCCTGCTCGACCTGCCGCGCGTGGTGGAGAACGTCGACCCACGGCTGCGCGCGGGAGGGGCGCTCGCGGACCGGACGCGCCTGGTGCCCGGTGACTGCCGCGAAGCCGTCCCGGTCCGGGCCGACGTGTACATCATCAAGAACATCCTGGAGTGGGACGACGACAGCACGACCCGCGTCCTGCGCAACGTCATCGCGGCGGGCGGGCCGGGAGCGCGGGTCGTGGTCATCGAGAACCTCGTCGACGACTCGCCGTCGATGCGGTTCAGCACCGCCATGGACCTGCTGCTGCTCCTGAACGTCGGAGGGGCCAAGCACACCACCGAGAGCATGACCGGCAGGCTGACGAAGGCGGGTCTGGTCATCGACGACGTCCGCCCGGTCAACCCCTATCTGCACGCGTTCGACTGCACGATCCCCGCCTGACCTGGTGGACCGACGCTCGCCGGGCACGCACGGTTCGCGTGCCCGGCGCGCGGCGGTCGTACAGCGGTCGTACGGCGGCGGTTCAGGAGCCGGCGTCCCGCTCCCAGCGGTAGAAGCACCGCGCCATCGCGTCCTTCGGCGAGCGCCAGGTCGCCGGGTCGTACGCGGTGACGTACGCCGACAGCCGTTCGCTGATGTCCCGGAACTCGGGGTGTCCGGCCGCCTTCGCGATGGCCGGCCCGGGGTCCCGCTCGGACTCGATGAGGTGCAGGTACACGTCGTCGAACTGGAAGAGGCTGCGCCGGGCGACCCCCACGAGGTGCGGCAGTTCTCCCCGGTCCGACTCCTCGAACACCTTGGCGATGTCCAGGGCCGACTCCGGGGCCATCCGGGCGACGATCAGGGACTGATGCATTGTCGTGTCCTCCGTCCCGCTCAGTCCGACATCATCGACACGGGCCGGCGCTCTCCGGCGGCCTGTTCGATGCGGTCCCGGATGAGGGCCATCTGGACCTTGGAGTTCCGGTTGATGTTGTCCGTCATCCAGGCGTCGTCGACGGGTGCGTCCGGCCGCATCGCGAAGTCCTGCGTCCACACCATCCGGGTGCCCTCGGGCACCTTCTCGTACTGCCACACGATGTTCATGTAGGCGAAGGGCCCGGTCTCGACACGGCGGGCCCGCACGGTGAGCGTGTCGCGGTCCGGCTCCCGTTCCGAGACCCAGCTCCACACCTTGCCGTCCTGGTCGGGGTGCATGGTCAGCCGGAAGGTGGTCCGGTTCCCCTCCCGGGAGATGATCTCGGCGGAGGCGTACTCGCTGAACAGCTGCGGCCAGCTCTCGACGTCGTTGGTCATGTCCCAGACCAGGTCCAACGGGGCCGCGATGGTGACGTCGTTCTGCGTGTGTCCGGGCATCTCAGGCTCCCGCCAGAAGCGCGCTGTTGACGAGTTCGAGGAACTGCCGGGGGCTCTTGCTCTTCTCCGCGTCGGGAGGCATCGGCGTGCCGTACCGGTTCTCCAGCTCGCCCAAGATGCCGAGCAGACCGAGCGAGTCGAGGCCGAAGGCGTCGAAGCCGGACTCCTGCCGCTGCTGGAGCTCCTCCGGGGCGACGGTGATCCCGGCGGCCTTCTTCATGAGCTCGGCCAGCTCTTCCACGGTGATTCGGTCACTCATGCGGTTCCTCTCCTTGCTGGGTGATGGGTGTGCGACGCCTCGCTACGAGGCGTCGGCGGCACCGCGCCGTAGCACCAGCGCCGCGTTCGACCCCATGAGTCCTCGGCTGAGGACCAGCGCCGTGCGCATCTCGGTGGCTCGCGCGCGGGCGGTGACGAGGTCGAGGTCGTGGCAGATGTCGAAGACGTTGGGGGTGGGGGGGATCACCCCGTGCTCCATCGCGAGCACCGCGGCGGCGACGTCGAGCAGCGGCGCCGCGCCGCAGGCCCGGCCGACGGCGGTCTTCGGCGCCGTGACGGGGACGCGCGTGCCGTGCGGGCCCAGCGCGTCGGCGATCGCCAGCGCCTCGGCACGGTCGGCCTCCGGGACGCCGAGGGCGTCGGCGAAGACCACGTCGATCTCCTCGGGTGCGCACCCGGCCTCGTCCAGGGCGCCCCGGATCGCCTGGGCCAGCCCCTCCCGGGACCGCTCCCAGCGGGAGGCGCCGGTGAACGTCGCCGCGTGTCCCGCCAGGGTGGCCCGCACCGGCACGCCCCGTTCCCGGGCCGAGCTCTCGGCCTCCACGACGACCATGGCACCGCCCTCGGCGGGCACGAACCCGCAGGCCGCGGTGGTGAACGGGCGGTAGGCGCGGTCCGGTTCGGCGACCGTGCTCAGCTCCTCGTAGCCGAGCTGGCAGACCATCGAGTAGGGGGCCAGCGGCGCCTCGGTCGCGCCGGCCACCATCACGTCGGTGCCGCGCCGCACGGCCCGCGCCGCATGCGCCAGCGCGTCCAGACCGCCGGCCTCGTCGGCGGCGACCACCCCGCAGGGGCCCTTGAAGCCGCGCCGGATGGAGATCTGGCCGGTGCTCGCGGCGTAGAACCACGCGATGGACTGGTACGGCCCGACGAAACGGCTTCCCTTGCCCCACAGTTGCTGCAGCTCGCGCTGCCCGAACTCGCCGCCGCCGGACCCGGCGGCGGTGACCACGCCCACGGAGAACGGCGCGGCGTCGGTGTCGGACCGGCTGAGCCCGGCGTCGTCCAGTGCCAGGTCGGCCGCGGCCATCGCGAAGTGCGTGAACCGGTCGGTCTGGACGAGGTAGCGCTCCTCGATCGCCGCCGGCGGGTCGAAGTCCCGGATCTGGCCGGCCACCCGCAGCGGCAGGTGCTCGCACCCCTCGCGGGTGATCCGGTCCAGGACGACGACACCCTCGCGGGTGGCCTTCCAGAAGGCCTCGGTGCTGTTTCCGTTGGGCGCGACCACGCCGATTCCGGTGACGGCCGCGCGCCGGGGATGCGGTGCGCTCATTCGGGTCTCTCCCTCGGCAGGGTCATGATCACCGCGGACTGGAAGCCGCCGAACCCACTGCCCACGGAGAGCACGCTGCGCAGTCTGCGCTCGCGGGCGACGCGCGGGACGTAGTCCAGGTCGCACTCGGGGTCCGGGGTCTCGTAGTTGGCGGTGGGCGGGACGACCTGACGGGCCAGGGCCAGGGTGCAGGCGACGACCTCGATCGCCCCGATCGCGCCGAGGGAATGGCCCACCATGGATTTGATGGAACTCATGGGCGTGTCATAGGCGTGCGCGCCCAGAGCCCGTTTGACCGCGGCCGTCTCGTGCCGGTCGTTCTGCTGGGTGCCCGACCCGTGTGCGTTGACGTAGTCGATCGCCGTGGCGTCGAGCCGGGCCTGGCCGAGGGCGTCCTCGATGGCCCGGGCCATTTCCAGGCCCTCACGGGTCAGACCGGTCATGTGGTAGGCGTTGCCGAAGGTGGCGTAGCCGCCTATCTCGCAGTAGACGTGCGCGTCCCGGGCCCGGGCGTGCTCCAGCTCCTCCAGGACGAGCACCGCGCCGCCCTCGCCCATGACGAACCCGTTGCGGCGGGCGTCGAAGGGCCGTGAGGCGTGGGCGGGGTCGTCGTTGCTGGGGGAGGTGGCCTTGATCGCGTCGAAGCAGGCCATGGTGATCGGTGAGATCGGCGAGTCCGAGGCACCGGTGATGCATATGTCGGCCCTGCCCTCCTCGATCGTGTGGAAGGCGTACCCGACCGCGTCGAGCCCCGAGGTGCAGCCCGTGGAGACGGTCTGCACCGGCCCGCGTGCCTCGAACCGCTCCGCCACCGCCGACGCGAGGGTGCTGGGCGTGAACGCCCGCTGCAGGTGCGGGCCGGCCTTGCGGTGGTTCACGTCCCAGTGCTGTCCGCGGTCGCTGACCAGCACGTAGTCGTGTTCCAGCCGGGTGGTTCCGCCGACCGCGGTGCCCAGGGAGACCCCGACCCGCCACGGGTTCTCCCCGGCGAGGTCGAGGCCGGAGTCCGTTATCGCCTCCTCCCCGGCGACCAGGGCGAACTGGAGGTAGCGGTCGCTCCGTGCGATCTGCTCCGCGTCCAGCCCGTGGGCCGCCGGGTCGAAGTCGCACTCGGCGGCGATCTGTGAACGCAGCCCGGACGGGTCGAAGAACGTGATGCCGCGGGTCGCCGTACGACCGCTGGTCAGCAGGTCCCAGAACGCCGGGACACCGATGCCGCCCGGGGCGACGATTCCTATGCCGGTGACCGCCACGCGCCTCCTCATGAGCGCATCCGGGTTCGTTCGGCCGGCCCGCCCGCGCCCGCGTGGGCCGCTTCCGCCGGGATCGGCCTGCCGTCGGCGTCCTCGGTGTCGACGTGCCCGAGCGGCGGGCTCGGGGCCAGCGGGCCGAGGTGGAAGACCATGCGGGCCTCGACATTGCCGACGTTGCGGAAGCGGTGCCGCATGTGGGACGGGATCAGGAGCCCCTGCTCGGGTTGGAGCGGGTGCGGCTCGCCGTCCAGGTCCACTTCGAGCTGTCCGCAGACGACGTAGATGAACTCCTCGGAGTACGGGTGGTAGTGCTCGGCGATGCGGTCCCCGGGCTGCACGATGGCCACGCCCATGAAACCGCTGGTGGAGCCGACCGTGGTGGGGGTGAGCAGGGCGCGCAGATCGCCTCCACGCCGGGTGTTGGGCTCGACCTCGCTGAGATCCACTACTCCGGGATGACGTTTGATCACGACGTTCCTCCGAACCTGTGCTGCATCGACATGAGGGCGTGGCCGGTCACGGCCCGGTGGCGGTGAATCAGGCGCCGGGCGCGCGGCGGTCGGTGACGAGGTCCATGCGGGAGACCGCGAGGAGGTCGGCGGGGGTGCTGTCCTTCAGCGCCCGGCCGTCCAGTCCGAGGGCCTCGCCGTCGAGCAGTGCCGTCAGCTCGGCCGCCCGGCCGTGGTCCGTGAGACCGAGGACGGGACCGGGGTCGCTGTCGAGGGCGCCGCGCACGTCGACCAGCCGCATCACGACGTCGTCGCGCTGGAAGATCGTGCTGCGCAGCACCGGTCCACGCGGATCGTCCGCAGCCGCCTCGTCCTGCCGGGCGAGCAACTCGGCCAGCCGCATGCCGCGCCCTTCACGGGCCGGGTAGTACAGCGCGTGCCGCACGGCCTCCGGGCTCTCCTGACCGGTGGTCACATGGTGTACGGCGGGCAGCGCCGCGCGGGTGAAGAAGAGCCGGGCGGACTCGGGGTCGTCCAGGTCCCGGTCCTGCTCCAGATAGGGGTTGATGGCTTCCTCGACGGCCCGCACCTCGGGCTGCCGGGCGACGTGGCGCAGCGCGGCGAGCAGGTCGCCCCGCACCTCGATGGCCCGGACCACCCGGTTGCCGTGCATGAAGAGAGAGGTGCGGCACAGCCGGGTGGCGTCGTCGACCCGCGGCTCCGGCGAGGTGTAGCCGGCGAGGATCTTGGCGACCTTGTCCTCGCTGCCCGGCTTGACCGTGAAGGTGAGCGCGTGCCGGATCAGCCCGTCACCGATCCTGGGGGACGCCTGGAGCCGGCGCTCACCGGGCCCGGTCGGCACCGCCGGGCCGCCGGTCTCGCGGACGATGTGGAAGCGCAGCGACCGGGTGTCCCGTACGCAACTGTGCAGCGGCTCCACCATCCGCACGTGTTCCTCGCTGTTCACCCAGGTGAGGAAGGGCGGTGCGCTCTCCCACTCACTGGTGATGAGCCACTGGGAGGGGTTCTCGATGGACTGGCACAGCTGGTCGCTGACATGTCCGGGAACGGAGGCGACCTGGCTGCAAAGACTCTCGTACGCCTCGAGGAACTGCTGCTGGGCCCCGTCGTAGACGTCCACCAGCAGGACGACACGGAGCCTGGAGCCGTCGAACACGGACTGGGAGACCCGCTGCGACGCCTGGTGCGCAGGCGCTTTCGAAACACGGTCGGACGTGGTGGTCATCCTGGGTACATCTCCTTCGGGGGCAGAGGCGGACGAACATCGGTCACGGGGACGACGTCGGCGTTCCTCGATCGTCAGGCCGCCCCCGCAAGCGCGCGACTCGTATGCACCGTGGGGGTGACCGGCCGGCCCGGCGGCCGGGCGGGGCGGGCTCAGAGGAGGTGGGCGAAGACCACGAGGTTGTCCGTGTAGTCCCGGGCCGAACGGTCGTAATCACCCGCACAGGTGATGAGCCGGACCTGGGCGGTGGCCGTGTCCTCGTACACCCGCCGACTGGGGAAGTGGCCCTTGTCGAACGTCTCCACGCTGTCGACCAGGAAGGACGCTCTGCGCCCGTCGGCCCGGTCGACGTGGAAGACGTCGCCCTTCGCAAGTTGTCCGAGGTTCACGAAGACGGCCGCCGACGTCGCCGTGTCCACGTGCCCGGCGATGATCGCCGTGCCCGTCTCCCCGGGTGAGGCGCCCTTGGCGTGCCAGCCGACGAGGTTGGTGTCGTGGGCGGGAGGCGGCTCGAGACGACCTGAGGGACCGATGGCTAGGTCCGTGAAGGGGGCGTCGACCGAGATCTTCGGAATGAGCAGACGTACGGGCCGCGATCGCGGCAGATGCCTGCCGGACGGCTGCCCGGCCGCCTGCCGGGGAGGCGGAGCCGAGGTGGAGACGGGTGCGGCCGGCGGCGGCACGGGGGCGTCGGACGGGGACTCCTCGTGACCGCCGAACAGTCCGAGGGCCAGCACCAGGATCGCCACGGCGCTCAGCATCATCGTGGTGTGGGATCCCTGGCCGGTCGGGGCGGGCTCGTCGTGGCCGGGGTTGTCTGCGGGCGTGGAGGGGGGGACTGCCATCGGACACCACCTCACCAGGGGACGGCAGCAGATCGGACGTACGGGCACGGGGAGGGCCGGCCGGGCCGCCACGCGGCACGCGCGTGGCGGCCACAGCGGCTATCGCGTCCGGCATGGCTCAGGCCATGCTTCCGGCGACCTTCCTACGGCGTGTCGCGTACAGGCCGGTTCCGGCGACCGCCAGCACGGCGAGCCCGCCCGCGGTCATCGCCGGGGAGGCCAGCCCGCCGCCCCCGGTGTGCATGCCGCCGCTGGGCTTCTCGTGGCTGCCGCTCCAGCCGCCGCCGTCGTGCTTGCCGGATTCCTGGCCGTGCTCCTTGTCCTTGTAGGTCTCCGGGTCGTACTTGGGGTCCCTGTTCTCCTTGCTGTAGGAGGAGTCCGACGAATCCCAGTCGTCCCCGGCCGCGTAAGCGCCGGGGGCGCCGAGAGCAAGGACGGCCGAGGCCGCCGCGGTGGTCAGGAGGATGCGAGCAGAGCGCATGTGTCGTTCCTTCCGTCGGCGGCCGGGCAGCTGGTGCTTCGTCAGCTGAATTGGCCCTCCCCCGACGTGATCCACCGTCAGTCAGCCGCTCGCCCGCCACCACTCGGGGCGGTCACCCGGGTGAACGCGCCCGGTTCGGACGGGAGTCAGACCGCCCCCAGCAGCGTGGTCAGGACCTGGCGCAGCGCCGACCCGGCATCCGGGACCGGCCCGGGCGATCGCCAGGCCACGAACCCGTCGGGCCTGACGAGTACGGCGCCTTCGGGCGTCGTCCCGTGGGCGGCCGACCAGTCCGCGTCGCCCTCGGGTGTCAGCTCGGCACCGGAACCGTGGCCCACCCGGTACGAGGTCAGCGGAACGGATGTCTCCCCGGCGAGGCGGACGGCGGCCTCGTGCCAGCCACTTGGGTCACCGGCGGCACTGAGCAGGACGAACGACGTCTCGTACAGGTCCAGAGTGGAGATCCGGTCACCCCGGTGCCGTACCGCCATGTGGGGGGCCCTGCTGCCGGGTGCGCCGGACAGGTCCAGGCGCTCCGGGACCACCGGGGTCGCGGGGTCCGCGCCGACGACGGCGCCCTGCGGATAGCGGTAGCCGAGGGCCACGTTGAGGATGCCGCGCTGCGGGCCGGTGCCGCCGCCCGCGCCGGGCGACGGGGCGAAACCGGGATGGCTGTGCTCGACCGACCGTGCGGCGGCGCGGGCGCTGGTCGCCTCCGCGACCGGGCGGCGCTCGGCGTCGTACGAGTCCAGCAGCGCCTCCCCCGCCCAGCCGCCGAGCACCGCGGCGAGCTTCCAGGCGAGGTTGTGCGCGTCCTGGATACCGGTGTTGGAGCCGAACGCCCCGGTGGGGGACATCTCGTGGGCCGAGTCGCCGGCCAGGAAGACGCGTCCGGCCCGGTAGCGCCGGGCGACCCGCTGGGCGGCGTGCCAGGGGGCCCTGCCGGTGATCTGTACGTCGAGGTCGGCGACGCCGACCGCGCGGCGGATGTGTGCGACGCACCGCTCGTCGGTGAAGTCCTCGAGCGTCTCGCCGCGTTCGGGGTGCCAGGGAGCGTGGAAGACCCAGTTCTCCCGGTTGTCCACGGGGAGCAGCGCACCGTCGGCCGCCGGATCGGTCAGATAGCAGACGATGAAACGGCGCTCGCCCACGACCTCCGGGAGGCGACGGGAGCGGAAGGTGATGCTGACGTTGCTGAACAGGTCACCGGGACCGCTCTGGCCGATGCCGAGCTGCTCGCGGACGGGGCTGCGGGGGCCGTCGGCGGCGACGAGGTAGTCCGCGAGGAAGGTGGTGTGCTCGCCGGTCTCCCGGCTCTTGACCACCGCGGTGACGCCGGAGGGCCCGCTCTCGAACGACAGCAGTTCGGTGCCGTACCGCAGGTCGCCGCCGAGCCGCCCGGCGTGTTCGAGCAGCACCGGCTCCAGGTCGTTCTGGCTGCACAGGCACCATGAGCTGGGGCTGAAGCGGGCCAGTCCGCCGCCCGGGTCGATCTCCCGGAAGAGCCACTCACCCGCGTCGCCGACCAGGGTGGGGGTCTGCAGGATCCCGTGGTTGCCGGCCAGCGTGGCGGCGGCGTCCCGGATCCCCGCCTCCACGCCGGCCGTCCGGAACAGCTCCATCGTGCGGACGTTGTTGCCCCGTCCGCGGGGGTGGATGGAGGTGCCGGCGTGCCGCTCCACCAGCGTGTGCCGTACGCCCAGCCGGCCCAGGAACAGCGAGGTCGACAGGCCGACGAGGGAACCGCCGACGATGAGGACCGGGACCCGGTGGGTGGTGTGGCCGGTCTGGACCTGTTTCTGGTTCATCACTCGCCTCCAGCGCGTCGTGTCCGCCGACTCGTCCGGATACGGCGGGGAGCCTTATCCATGCCCCGCCGCGCGAAGGCGGGCCCAAGCTTCACCCGCTCAACCCGCCCGGTTCGCCGACTCGGCAGATGGCCTGCCGCGCGCTCGGCCCGCACGACGTGCTGCCGCGTCAGCGTTTCGGCAGGGCCGCCTCCGGGTTGCCGTAGTAGGCGCCGGGCCCGTGTTTGCGGGTGTAGTGGCGCTCGAGCAGGTGGGCGGGTGGTGGGGCGGTCGGGGACAGGGACAGGGTGTGGAGGGCGATGTCGGCGACGGCCTCGCAGATGATCGCGTGTTCGAGGGACTTGCGGGCGGTGGCGCCCCAGGTGAAGGGTCCGTGGCCGGCGACCAGTGCGGCGGGGACCTCGCTCGCTTTCCGGTCGTCTTCGTGCAGTGTGTCGACGATGACGACGCCGGTGTTGTACTCGTAGTCCTTGGCGCACTCCTCTGCGGTGAGGTCGCGGGTGACGGGGATGGGGCCGTTGAAGGTGTCGGCGTGGGTGGTGCCGAGGACGGGGATGTCGCGGCGGGCCTGGGCGAAGGCGACGGCGTGGGTGGAGTGGGTGTGGGTGACGCCGCCGATGGAGGGGAAGGCGCGGTAGAGGCAGCGGTGGGTCTCGGTGTCGGTGGAGGGGCGCAGGTCGCCGTCCACCACGGCGCCGTCGGACAGACGGACCGTCACCAGGTCGTCGATCGTGAGGGCCTCGTAGGGAACCCCCGAGGGCTTGATGACGAACACGCCCGCCTCGCGGTCGACTCCGCTCACGTTCCCCCAGGTCAGGGTCGCGAGCCCGACCTGGGGGATGGCGAGGTTCGCCTCCAGTACCTCCCGGCGCAGGCTCTCCGGGACAGTGGTGGTCATCGGTGTTTCTCCTTCGTGCCGGTGAGAGGTCACAGGGCCTGGGCGAGGCGGTGGTAGGCGGCGTTCCAGCGGATTTCCTTGGCGAAGCGGTCGGTGCTGGTGTGTTCGTCGATGGTGAGGAGCTCGACGCCGGTCATGGCGGCGTAGTCGGTCAGCGTCTCGATGTCGACGGCGGAGCTGAGCACGGTGTGGTGCGGGGCGCCGGCCAGCAGCCAGCTCTCGGCGGACTCCGCGAGTGAGGGGCGCGGTTTCCACACCGCCCGGGCCACGGGCAGGTGCGGCAGGGGCTCGCTGGGGCCGACGACGTCGACGGCGTTGGCGGTCAGCCGGAAGCGGTCACCGAGATCGCAGAGGCCGACGACGACGGCGGGGCCCTCGGCCGCGTCGAAGACCAGGCGGACGGGGTCCTCGCGGCCGCCGATGGACAGCGGGTGGATCTCGCAGCGGGGCCGGGCGGCCGCCACCGAGGGGCAGACCTCCAGCATGTGGGCGCCGAGAACGCGCGGGGTGCCCGGGCCGAGGTGGTAGGTGTAGTCCTCCATGAAGGTGGTGCCGCCGGGCTGTCCGGCGCCCATGACCTTCATGGTGCGCAGCAGGGCGGAGGTCTTCCAGTCGCCCTCGCCGCCGAAGCCGTAGCCGTCGGCCATCAGACGCTGGACGGCCAGCCCTGGCAGTTGGCGCAGCCCGCCGAGGTCCTCGAAGTTGGTGGTGAAGGCGGTGAAGCCGCCCTCGGTGAGGAAGGTGCGAAGGCCCAGTTCCTGGCGGGCCGCGTAGAGGAGGGAATCGTGGCGGATGCCGCCCGGGCGCAGGGCGGGCACCACGTCGTAGGACTCGACGTACTCGGCGGCGAGTTCGGCGGCCGCCTTGTCCTCCACGGCGTCGACGACGGCGACCAGGTCGTTGACGGCGTAGGTGTTGACGGAGAACCCGAACCGCAGCTGGGCCTCGACCTTGTCGCCCTCGGTGACCGCGACATCGCGCATGTTGTCGCCGAAGCGGGCCAGGCGCAGGGTGCGGGAGGCGTGCCGGCCGACGGCGGCGCGGGCCCAGGCGGCGATGCGCCGCACGACTCTGGGGTCGGTGGCATGCCCGGCGACGATCTTGCGGTCGACGCCGACGCGGGACTCGATGTGGGCGAACTCGCGGTCGCCGTGGGCGGCCTGGTTGAGGTTCATGAAGTCCATGTCGATGCTCGGCCAGGGCAGCGACAGGTTGTACTGGGTGTGCAGGTGGAGCAGGGGCACGTCGAGGGCGCTGAGGCCCGCGATCCACATCTTGGCCGGGGAGAAGGTGTGCATCCACACGATCACCCCCACGCAGGTGTCGGAGGATGAGGCCTCCTGGCACATCCGGCGGATCGCGTCGGCGTCGGTGAGGACGGGCTTCCACACGATCCGGACCGGGACCTTGCCGGGGCCGCCGAGGATCTCGGCGATGTTCCTGGACTGCTTGGCGACCTGGCGCAGGACGTCGTCGCCGTACAGGCCCTGGCTGCCGGTGAGAAACCAGATCTCCTGGTCGGGGTGGGCGATGGCGTGGGTGTCCATGAGGGTTTTCCTTTCGGGAGGACGCGGATCAGGAGGACGCGGACACTTCGGTGCGGATGCGGCGCAGGCGGCGCATGACGTCGTTGGTGCCGCGGCCGAAGTAGTCGTGCAGCACCCGGTACTCCGCGTACAGGCGCTCGTAGGCCGCCGCCCGCTGGGGGTCCGGCAGATAGAGGCCGCGGTGGACCTTGCCCATGGCGTGGGCGGCGGCGCGGATGTCGGGGTACGCCCCGGCGGCGACCGCGGCGTGCATCGCGGCGCCGAGCGCCGGGCCCTGGGCGGAGCCGATGACGCCGAGCGGGCGGCCGGTGACGTCGGCGTAGATCTGCATGAGCAGGGCGTTCTTCGTCAGGCCGCCCGCGATGATCAGTTCTCGGACCGGTACGGCGGCGGACTCGAAGGCGTCGATGATGGTGCGGGTGCCGAAGGCGGTGGCCTCCAGCAGGGCGCGGTAGACGTCCTCGGGGCGGGTGGACAGCGTCTGGCCGATCAGCAGGCCGCTGAGGTCGTGGTCGACCAGCACCGAGCGGTTGCCGCTGTGCCAGTCCAGGGCCACGAGTCCGTGCTCGCCGACCTGCTGCCGGGCGGCCAGTTCGGTCAGGTACTCGTGCGCGGTCTGCCCGGCCGCCGCGGCCTTCTCGGCGTACTCGGCGGGGAATCCGGTGCGGACGAACCAGCCGAAGATGTCGCCGACACCGCTCTGTCCGGCCTCATAACCCCACAGGCCGGGCAGGATGCCGCCGTCGACGACACCGCACATGCCGGGCACGGTGCCGAGCTGGTCGGAGCTCATCACATGGCAGGTGGAGGTGCCCATGATGGCGACCATCTGGCCCGGCTCCACGGCCGCCGCCGCCGGGGCGGTGACATGGGCGTCGACGTTGCCGACGCAGACCGTGATGCCCTCGGGCAGTCCGGTCCAGGCGGCGGCTTCCGCGGTCAGCGTCCCGGCCGGGTCGCCGAGTTGTCCGATGGGCTGGTCCAGCTTGTCGGTGACGAAACCGGCGAAGTCCGGGTGCAGAGCACCCAGATGGGCGGGCGACGGATAGCGACCGTCCTGGTACTGGCCCTTGTAACCGGCGGTACAGGCATTGCGGACGTACGTCCCGCACAGCCGCCACACGATCCAGTCCGCCGCCTCCAGCCACCGCTCGGTGCGGTGGTAGACCTCCGCGTCCTCCTCCAGGACCTGCAGCGCCTTGGCGAACTCCCACTCCGAGGAGATCTTCCCGCCGTAGCGCTCGAGCCACGGCTCCTTCGTCTCGGCGGCCAGCGCGTTGATCCGGTCGGCCTGGCCCTGGGCCGCGTGGTGGCGCCACAGCTTGACGTAGGCGTGCGGGCGGGAGGCGTACTCGGGCAGCTCGCACAGGGGTGTGCCGTCGGCGAGCGCGGGCAGCACCGTGCAGGCGGTGAAGTCGGTGCCGATCCCGATGACCTGCTCGGGCGCCACTCCGGCACGGGCCAGCGCCTCGGGTACGGCGGTGCGCAGCACGTCGATGTAGTCGGACGGGACCTGAAGGGCCCAGTCCGGGGGCAGCCGGGTGCCGTCGGGCAGGGTTCGGTCGAGGACGGCGTGCGGATAGACGTGCTCCGCCGACGCGAGCTCCTCGCCGTCGCGGACGCGGACGACGACGGCACGGCCGGACAGGGTGCCGAAGTCGACGCCCACGACGCAGGGTTCTTCAGGCATGACGACAGCCCACCTCTCTTGTTCGATATCACGGTCACTGTTCGGGATGTTGGGCAGAAGATCGGGGGCCCGGACGCGTCCGGGCCCCCGGCGGGTCAGTTGACCCGCACGACCTGCCACAGTTCGTCATCGGCGCCGTTGTCCGCCGACTGCACGATCAGCGCGCCGTTGGCGGTGGAGGCCGAGGCGACGTCCGCCACCAGGCCACTGCCGACGTCGACGAGCTTGTAGTAGCCGCCTCCCGCGTCCGTGAGCGTCCACTTCTGGGAGCTCGCGGTGGACGACGCGTTCTGGACGACGGCCGCGCCGGCCGACGTCGAACCGTTGGTGTCGAGGAACAGACCGCTGTTGACGTTCTTCACGGTCCACGCCCCGCCGCTCTGGGACTGGAACGTCCACAGCTGGCAGTTGTTGGCGGTGTTCACCCACTGGCCGGCCTGCTTGCCGACGGTGGTGGAGGCTCCGGGGATCTCCAGGAGCTTGCCGCTGTTCTTGTTGACCAGGCGGTACTGGCCGGTGGCCAGGTCGGGCAGGGCGGTCTGGGTGAGGTTCCAGCGCTGGCAGGCGCAGCCGGTGTCCGCCCACTGTCCGGCGGCGGTGCCGACGGTGGTGGAGGCGCTGGGGATCTCCAGGTACTTGCCGCTGATCCGGTTGGTGGCGGTGAAGCCGCCCGCCGGGTTCGGGGCGATCGCCCACTCGTGGTCCAGGGTGCCGTTGTCGTCCCACTGGACCACCTTGGCGCCGTTGGCGGTGGACTGGTTCGTCACGCCCAGCACCTTGCCGCTCGCCACGTTGAAGATCTTGAAGTAGCCGGACGTCTGCTGGACGAACTTCCACTTCTGGTCGGTGGCGTTGTCGGCGTTCTGCTGGGTGGCGCCCACGCCGTTGGTGGTGGAGCCGCCCGCGATGGTCAGCATCAGGTGGCTGTTGGCGTTCGACGCCGTGTAGGTGGCGCCGTCCGAGATGCCGCCGCCCAGGTCGATCGTGCCGTAGCTGATCGGGTTCAGGCCGGTGCTGGTCAGGTGGCCGCCGCTGAGGACCAGCAGGCTGTGGCCGTCGGCCAGCGGGAGCAGGCCGCGGCTGTAGCCGCCGGGGACGGTGGAGGCGATGCGCGTCCACGTGTTCGCGGCGCCGTTCTGGGTGTTCAGGAACAGGTCGTCGCTGCTGTTGGCGCTCACCACCAGGGTGCCGTTGGCGCCGCCGGTCGGCAGCCAGGTGATGTACGGGGAGCTCTTGGGCTGGGTGCCGTCGGTCGCCTTGAGGGCGATGGCGGTGGCGGAGCCGAACGCCTCCGGGTTGGCGGAGATCTTGTAGTAGACGGCGAAGCCGCCCTCGGGAGCGCCCCAGAATTCGTACGTCATCACGTAGTTGCCGTTGGGCAGCTTGGCGATCACGGGCATGCCCGGACGGTCGCCGTACGTCGAGGTGGCCACGTCATTGACGACGGAACCCCAGGTCAGGCCGTCCGTGGAGACCTGGTGGACGATCTTCTGGCCGTAGTTGGGGTCGCGCTGGTCGGAGTAGTAGACGATCAGCTTGTTGCCCGAGACCATCAGGAACGGCTCCCACACCGGGGTCTTGCCGTTGGTGGGGTCGGCCTCACCGCCGGTGGCGATGGAGCTGACGTACGACCAGCTGGCGCCGTGGTCGGTGCTCGCGTACAGGTCGAGTTCGGTCGTCGACAGGTCGTTCGGGATGGAGTTGCCCGCGGCGAGGATCGTGCCGGCCGGGAAGTTGCCGATGGCGCTGGGCAGCTCGTACAGGAACGGCTGGTAGCGGTTGCCGAAGCCGTTGTGGGTGTCGCTGATGCTGGAGATCTGCGTCCAGCTGCTGCCGTTGTCGGTGCTGCGGTAGATCGGGAAGACGGGGGTGCCCGAGCTGTACTGCTCGAACGTGGCGAGCAGGGTGCCGTTGGACGACCCGCTGTTCTGCAGGCGGATGGCGCGCGGGTAGAGCGAGCCGGGGGACGGGGCGTTCGACGGCGGGGTGTACATCGTCTGGGAGGCGCGTGAGACGGCGTGCGCCTGGCCGGAGGCGGGCAGGACGAGGGCGACGGCGGCTGCGAGCAGGGCCAGCAGCAGGGTGATCGCCTGGGTGCGGGGTACGGCGCGGTGTCTGGCGCCTTCCCTGATGGTGGACATGGGCGGCTCCCAAGGGATGTCCGGGAAGAGGGGATGGTGCGGGCCCCGCCGCTCCCGGGGGAAAAGGGGGAGAGGGAACGGCGGGTGTTCGAGGGGGAGTCGTCAGCCGGCGGTGCGGCGCAGCCGGACGACGTTCCAGGAGACGGGCGGCAGGCTCACGGTGAGGCGGCCGTCGGTGACCGCACCGGTGTCGGCGGCGTAGGGACGGACCCGGTCGGGATCGTCCTGGGTGTTGGCGGCGCGGACGTCGGGGTCGCTCAGCACCGAGTGCTCCACCAGGGCGTGACCGGGGAACGCCCGCAGGTCCAGGGCCAGTTCGACGTTGTCGCTCTGGTGCCGGTTGATGGCGAAGACGGTGAGCTCGTCGCCGTCGTGGGTGGCCACGGCGTCCACGACGGGGACCTCGCCGAACCTCTTCGTCTCGTACACCGGGGCGACCGGCTCGACGCGCAGGACCGTGCCGCGGGCGTGCCGGGCCGCCTGGGCGAAGGGGTGGAAGGTGGTCTGCCGCCAGCTCGGGCCGCCGGGCTCGCTGCGGATGGGCGCGATGACGTTGACGAGCTGGGCGAGACAGGCGGCGGTGACCCGGTCGCTGTTGCGCAGCAGGCTGATGAGCAGTCCGCCGACCACGACGGCATCGGCGACGTTGTACTCGTCCTCGATCACCCGTGGCGCCACGGCCCAGTCGGAGGGCTTGCCCTGCGCCTCGAAACGGGTGTTGTACCAGACGTTCCACTCGTCGAAGGAGAGGTTGATCCGCTTCTTCCTGCCCAGCTTCGCCCGGATGTGATCGGCGGTGGCGACCACCGACTCGACGAAGTGGTCCATGTCGACCCCGGAGGCCAGGAAGCTGCCGAGGTCGCCGTCGAGTTCCTCGTAGTAGGCGTGGCAGGAGATGTAGTCGACCTGGTCGTAGGCCTCTTCCAGGACGGTGGCCTCCCAGGCGCCGAAGGTCGGCATCGAGGAGCTCGAACTGCCGCAGGCCACCAGCTCGAGGCCGGGGTCGACCATGCGCATGGCCCGGGCGGTCTCGGCGGCGATCCGGCCGTACTCCTGGGCGGTCTTGTGGCCGGTCTGCCAGGGGCCGTCCATCTCGTTGCCCAGGCACCACATGCGGATGCCGAACGGGTCACGGGCGCCGTTCTTGATCCGCTGGTCGGACCAGGCGGTCCCGCCCGGGTGGTTGCAGTACTCCAGCAGGTCCAGGGCCTCGGCGACGCCGCGGGTGCCGAGGTTGACGGCCATCATCGGCTCGACGCCGGCCTTCTCGGCCCAGCGCTGGAACTCGTGCAGGCCGAAGGCGTTGGTCTCGGTGCTGTGCCAGGCGAGGTCCAGGCGGGTGGGGCGGTCGGCGACCGGGCCGACGCTGTCCTCCCAGCGGAAGCCGGAGACGAAGTTGCCGCCGGGATAGCGCACGGCGGTCACCCCCAGCTCGCGCACCAGGTCCAGCACGTCACGGCGCAGGCCGTCCTCGTCGGCGGACGAGTGGCCGGGCTCGTAGATGCCGGTGTAGACGCAGCGGCCCATGTGCTCGACGAACGAGCCGAAGGTACGGGGATTGACGTCGGCGACGCGGAAGGCGGGGTCGACGGTCAGGGAGGCGTGCAGCATGAAGGTCGCTCCGGGAGGTGCGCAGAACGGGAGGGGGCTGGGCGGCTGGACTTACTTGAGGCTTCCGACGGTCAGACCGCCGCGCCAGTACCGCTGAAGGAGGAGGAAGGCGACGATCAGGGGGAGGACCGCCACGAGAGAACCCGCGATGACGAGCGTGAACAGCGTGTTGGCGCCGGACTGGACCAGCGCGCCCTGGTACCAGGACTGCAGGCCGACGGTCAGCGGGAACAGCTTGTCGTTGTTGAGCATCACCAGCGGCAGGAAGAAGTTGTTCCAGGTGCCGACCATGGAGAACAGCAGCACGGTCACCAGCGCGGGCTTCAGCGTCGGCAGCGCGACGGACCACAGCACCCGCAGCTCACCGGCGCCGTCGACTCGGGCCGCCTCGAGGAGTTCGTCCGGCAGCGACTCCTGCACGTACACCCGCACCAGGTAGACGCCGAACGGGTTGAGGAGCGAGGGCAGGATGACCGCCCACATCGTGTTGGTCAGCGCCACCTTGCTCAGCAGCAGATAGGTGGGGATGGCCAGCGCGGTCGCCGGGACCATGATGGCGCCCAGCAGGCTGGAGAAGAGCAGGTTGCGGCCGGGGAAGCGGTACTTGGCGAAGGCGTACCCCGCGAAGGTGGCCACGGCGGTCGCGCCGACACCGCTGACGCCCGCGTAGACGGCGGTGTTGCCCATCCAGCGCAGGTACTCGCCGTCGTTGTACGTGAACAGCTGCTTCAGGTTGCCGAAGAAGGAACCGGGCTGGTGGAACCACAGGGCCGCGGTGGAGAACAGGGCGTCGTTGTTCTTCGTGGCGGCGACGACCAGCCACCAGAACGGCATCAGGAAGTACAGGATCATCGCCACCATCACCGCGTTGACGGTGACGCGTCCTCTGGCGGAGGACGTACGGCGGGGCGCCGGGACGGCGACGGCGGGGACGGGGGCAGCGGCGGTGGTCACTTCAGTCCGCTCCTTTTGCGTGCGGCGAACAGGAAGAGGTAGGAGCCGATGAAGACCACCGCTCCGAGGGAGAAGGAGATGGCGGCGGAGTAGTTGAACTCCGAGTACTGGAAGGCGAGGTTGTAGGCGTAGAGGTTGGGCGTGTAGTCCGGAGTGATCACCGAGGACGCCGTCGGCTCCAGCACCCGCGGCTCGGTGAAGAACTGCAGGGTCCCGATGATGGTGAACATCAGGGTGAGCACCATGGCCGAGGAGATCATCGGGATCTTGATGCGCAGGGCCGTCTGGATCTGCCCCGCACCGTCGAGCTTGGCCGCCTCGTAGACCTCGCGGGGCAGCCCCTGCAGGGCGGCGTACAGGACGATCATGTTGTAGCCGGTCCACTGCCAGGTCACGATGTTGCCGAGCGAGGTCAGCATCAGGCTGTGGCCGAGCAGGTCGACCTTTCCGGTGCCCAGGGCGTGGCTGAGGGCGTTCACCGGGCCGAAGGTGGGGCTGTAGAGGAAGCCCCACATCAGGGCGCCGATCACCGCGGGGACGGCGTACGGCATGAACAGCGTCATCCGGAAGACCTTGGCGAGCTTGCTGGAGACCTCGTCGATGATGAGGGCCCCGAGCAGCGCGAGCCCGAGCATGACCGGGATCTGCACCAGGCCGAAGACCGCCACGCGGCGCACACCGGCCAGGAAGTGCGGGTCGTGGAAGGTCTGCTGGTAGTTGGCGAACCAGCTGAAGTGGTCACCGCCGACCAGGGTGGAGGTCCTGAGGCTCAGCCAGAAGGCGTACGCCAGCGGTGCCACCAGGAAGGCCGCGAAGAGCAGGCCGAACGGGGTGATCAGCAGCAGGCCCATGGCCTGGTGACGGTTGTGGGCGGACCGCCGTCCGTTCCGGCGGCCCACGCCCGCGCCGGTCACGGGGGCGCGAAGTCCCTTTGATTTTACGGCATTTGGGGGCGCGGCCGTCGCGGGTCCCTGCTGTCGGAGCAGGCTCATCACATCTCCTTGCGCGTCTTACGGGGCCCCCGCCGGCGGGCGGTGCGACGCGCGGGCGCCGGCGGGGGCAGTCGGAGTCGGGGACTCGGGCCGGTTACTTGCTGACCTTGAATCCCTGCTTGGCCGCGTAGGAGCTCACCTGCTGCTGGACGTTGTCGGAGACCGAGGACCAGGAGCCCTGGCCCTGGACGGCCTTGCCCACCTCGGCGGTGTCGGTGTTGTAGGCGTAGTCCTGGAACGGGCTCCAGTCGAAGGTGCCGATGCCGTTCGCGGCGGGCACGAACACCTTGTTGATCTGCTGGCCGCCGAAGAAGTCGTACTTCTTGTCCTGGAAGTACGCCCCGTTGAGGATCGGGTTGACCAGCGGGAACAGGTAGGCCTGGTCGATACCGATCTTCCAGGCCGCCTGCGAAGTGCCGAACAGCTCCCGGGCGACCTCGGTGGCCTCCTTGGGGTGCTTGGTCTGGGAGGTCACCGAGAAGCTCGAACCACCCCAGTCGCCCTGGGCGTTGCCGCCCGCCGTCCACTGCGGCAGCGGGGCCACGCGCCACTTGCCCGCGGTCTTCGCGGCGACGCTGGAGAGGTAGCCCGGGCCCCAGCCGGCCGCGATGTAGGTGGCGTACTTGCCGGTGCTGAGCCCGTTGTAGAAGTCCGTGGTGGCGTACGACTGGGTGTCGACCAGCTTGTTCTTCACCAGGTCGCCCCAGTAGTCGTACACCTTCTTGGAGCCGGAGTCGTTGAGGTTGATCCCGATGTCCGGCAGCTTGCTCGCCGAGTAGGTGTAGGGGCGGGAACCGGCCTGCCAGGTCAGGCCCTGGCGCCAGCCGGCGGCCGTCTCGTCGCTGCCGAAGTCGGTCATGTACGCGCTGGGGTCGGCCTTCTGCAGCTTGACGGCCTCCTCCTTGTACTCCGCCCACGTGGTGGGGACCTTCAGCTTGTACTTCTTGAAGAGGTCGGCGCGGTACATCATCGCCATCGGGCCGCCGTCGACCGGGATCGCGTAGACGTGGTCGCCGTCGGAGGCCTGCTTCCAGGCCCAGTCGACGTAGTTGCCCTTGTCCGCGTTCGCGCCGTACTTGCCCATGTCGAGCAGGCCCTTGGTGAGCTGGATGGTGGGCAGCTCCTGGAACTCCAGCATGACGACGTCGGGGGCGCCCTGGCCCGCCTTGAGCGCGGTCTTCAGCTTGGTGTACTCGTCCTGGCCGACGCCCGCCTGCACCCAGTCGACCTGGACGTCCTTGTGGGTCTTGTTGAACTCGGCCACGACCTGCTTGAACTGCGGGTACCAGGCCCACACCTTGATGTGCACCGGGCCGCTGCCCGTGGTGCCGCTGCCGCTGCCGCCGCCCGACCCGCAGGCCGCGAGGAGCACGCCGGCAAGGGCGGCGGAGGTCGTCGCGACCGCGGTCCGGCGCAGCGAACGGGACGTGGGCCTTCTGGTGGAGGACATGAGCAATCTCCTGGGTGTGGTGCCCGAGGGCGGGGACGAGGGAGGCAAGGCGGAGGTACGCCGGACACACGGGGGTACGGCGCGGACGGGCCGAGGGCGTGCGGGCACTGCGGCTCGGTGAGGGGACGAACGTCAACTGGCGCGGGAGGGTGGGCGCACGTGACGTCGGTAAAGGTGAGAGGGAGCTCGGTGATCAGCGCACGGGCGCTGTCAGACCACCACGAGTAAAGAGTGAAGCCCTGTCATGGCCGGTGCGGCTCCCGGCTCCTGAGGGGTGGCTGTTCCCACTGCGGCTCCTACGGTCCGGTCCGCGACGCGGTGACGTCACGGACCCTGGGTTCCCGAACCGACTGGATCAGGACCCCTTCTGCTACGCTCTGCAGCGCTGCAAAAGTGTTAACCGAGAACTTGCCGCGCTGCAAGAGGTAACCGGGAAGAAACTTTCAGCGCTGAAAACGGCAACCGGGACGAAGGTGACATATGACTAGAGGCGTCACACTCCGCGACGTCGCCGCGCTCGCCGGCGTCTCCAGCCGGACCGTGTCCAACGTGGTCAACGGCTACGCACCGGTCTCCGAGACCATGCGGGCACGGGTGCAGAAGGCGGTCGACGAGCTCGGCTACCAGCCGAACGTCCTGGCCCGCAATCTCGCCTCCGGCCGGTCGGGTCAGATCGCGGTGGTGGTGCCGTATCTGGACACGCCCTACTTCGCCGAACTGTCGCAGGGCATCATCCGGGCGGCCCGGGTGCAGGGGTACAACGTCCTGATCGACCAGACCGACGGCGACGCGGAGCACGAGAAGCTGTTCCTCAGCCGCCGCTCCCAGCAACTGCTGTTCGACGGTGTCATCTTCAGTCCGCTGGGGCTGGCCCAGTCCGACCTGGGCGAGCGCGACGCTGACCTCCCGCTGGTCGTGCTCGGCGAGCGGGTCAGCGACGGCGGTTTCGACCACATCGGCATCGACGACGTCACCGCCTCCCGGGAGGCCACGGAGCATCTGCTCGGCCTCGGCCGGCGCCGCGTCGCCGCGATCGGCGACCAGCCCTACCGCACCGGTGAGGCGGCCCAACTGCGCACCCAGGGCTACCGGTTGGCCCACGAGCGGGCCGGTATACCGGTCCACGAGGAACTCGTCATCTCCACCCCGCGCTTCAACCGCTCCGACGGCGCGAGCGCCATGGCCCACCTGCTCGACCTGCCCGAACCGCCCGACGCGGTCTTCTGCTACAGCGACCTGGTCGCCCTGGGCGCCCTGCACACGCTGGCCGCCCGCGGACTGCGCGTCCCCGAGGACGTCGCCGTCGTCGGCTACGACGACATCGAGGACGCCCGCTATGCGAACCCGCCCGTCACGACCATCTCGCCGGACAAGAAGATGATCGCCGAGACGGCGGTGCAGCGACTGCTCAAGCGCATAGGCAGCTCCACCCCGGTCCCCGGCATGGAGATCCGTGCCCCGCACCGGCTCGTCCCGCGGGCGAGCACCATGGGGCGGCAGGCGGGGGACGCCGCCGAGTGAGCGGTTTCACCACCCCTTTTGCACTAATTGGGGAACGCGGAGGATTCCAGGACCCTCCTTCTGTGTGAAGGAAACCGCACAGGTAGGAAATCGGGGATCAACCGCATGGGTCTGACCAGCGAGACGACCGTGTATGTGATGGCGGCCCTCGCCGCCGTGTGTGTGGGACTGCTGGTCTGGTCGTGGCCACGGTTCGCCCGGCAGGGACTGTGGCAGGTTTTCGGCCGCCTGCTGGCCATCGGGACCACCCAGGTGGTGATGATCGCGGCGTTCGCGTGCTGGCTGAACTCCTCGTACCAGTTCTTCGGATCGTGGGGCGAACTCTTCGGCCGTGTCGAGACGGCCCCCGTCGGGGTGACACAGGCGGGGGACGACGGCGGCACGGGCACGGTGAACGGCGTCGCCGTGAAGGGGGCGCTGGTGCAGCCCGCCGGCGACGAGCAGCTGAGCCGGGTCAGCGGACTGCCCACCGGTCCCGCCGCGGTGAACGGGCGAGTGGAGTCCGTGAAGGTCATCGGCCGCCGCACGGGCGTGGTCGACCCGGCGTTCGTCTACCTGCCGCCGCAGTACTTCCAGAAGGCGTACCAGCGCCAGCGCTTCCCGGTGATCGTCGCGCTCAGCGGCTACCCGGGCAGCATCTTCAACCTCGCGCAGCATCTGCGGGTGTCACAGACCGCGGGTGAACTGCAGAAGAGCGGTCAGATGCAGCCGACCATCATGGTCATGATCCGGCCGACGATCGCCCCGCCGCGCGACACCGAGTGCGTGAACGTACCGGGCGGCCCGCAGACCGAGACCTTCCTGGCCAGGGATCTCCCCGACGCCCTGAAGTCCGCCTACCGGGTGGGCCACGACGCCAGTGCCTGGGGTGTCATGGGCTACTCCTCCGGCGGCAGCTGCGCCCTCCAGCTGACGATGCGCGATCCGCATGTGTACACGACGGCGGCCGCGCTGTCGCCCGACTACCGGGTCAAGGACGATCCGACCACCGGCAGTCTCTTCGGCAGCGGACCGGACCGCACCGAGCGGATGAACGGCCACGACCTGATGTGGCGGCTCAAGCACCTGCCCGCCCCCCAGGTCTCCGTCCTGGTGGCCGAGAGCAAGCACGGGGAGCGCGGTTATCCGCAGACGCAGGCCTTCATCAGGGCAGTGAAGGCACCCATGCGGGTCGCGTCGATCCTGCCCGAGCACGGCAGCCACAACTTCCCGACCTGGGTTCAGGAGATGGCCCCCGCCCTGAAGTGGATGAACCAACAGCTGACGTTCCCTCAGGACGTGGTGCCCCGCCACCTCAAGAGGGGGCCGGTGGTCGCCGACCCCCCGAAGCCCGGCCCCGACCCTCTGCGAGCCGACGGCCCGGAGCCCACGCCCACCGCCAGGACGCGCAGGTGAGGGGTGCGAGTCCCAGGGAAATGGACCGGTCCTCCCGCTAGGTCGCGGCGCTGCTGCAGGCAGCAGTGGACACCCACCGGCGGCACCAACCAGCAGTGGCAGCTGATACCGGCGTAGTCCTCGGCTGCATATCCCCGACGTGCGGTCGACCGGACACCCGGCCGACCGCACGCCTGCGTCGCTCCCACTCCGTGGACGAGCTGTAAGGACCCGGAGGAGCAGATGTGCCTTGTTCGACTCGGTGTGATCGCCCCGGATTTTGCCTCTACTTTAGTGTGGTGGCGCGCGCCGAAGGCATGGGCCTCGCTCGCAGTCGAAGAAAAGGGGGTCACGTCGGGAGCGCGCCCTGAAGCCGTGCTTCTCCAGATGCTGGGGGAAGGGACCGGTCCGGCCGACGGCATCGTGCCCGTGGAACTGGCCGTGGGCACCCCGGACCCTGCCGAGGTCTCGTTCTCGGATTCCGGCTCAGGGGGAGACGAAAGGAGCCCGTTCGGATGACAGTGCCAGAACGATGGAAAGACGGTCTGGAGTCGGACACCCCGCCCGCGCCGTACGCGACCGACGGAACGGACTTCGGGGGCGCGGTGCGCTACCACTACGGTGTCGCACTGAAGAAATTCGTCAAGTTCTTTCCGGTGTTCCTGCTGCTGTGGGTCCAGCTGTTCGTGTTCCACCTCGAATATCTGCTGCCGGTGGCCATTGTCGGAATGTTCGGCATGCTGTGGACGCTGTTCCTTCTTTCCGACCGTCTGAGTTTTACCCGGAAGTGCTCGAAGGTGTTCCGGGCCTACCCGCTCGAATTCCGCACACCGGTCGAGAAGTACGGCATGGAGTCGACCCACACGCTCTTCCTGCGCTTCGGGGATCAGGGTGGCACCCCCTTCACCCTGCGTGCGAAGCACGCCTTGGGGCGTGGTCGGTGGCCTGTCGGCATCACGGACGGCGTCTGGTTCGCCGGCGACGAGCCCTTCGGCGGCGCGATCATCGTGCCGGGCAGCGGTGAGCTGCTCTTCCTCCAGCCCAGGGACTGGGCCGCGACGGACGAGGACCGCGCCAATGCCGGACCCGAGCGAACCGAGAAGGCGGGGCGCGCGGGCATCAGGCGTCCCGCTCGCCGCTAGGCGTTCACCGAGGAGGCGGGGCCGCGAGCCACTGTGGCTGCGGCCCCGCCCGGGCGTCGGGTCAGGACGGGTCGCCGTACTGGAGGCCGCGGCCGTTGGTGCCGACGTAGACGCGTCCGAAGGTGTCGGGGTCGCCGGTGACGACGCCGACGCCGCCGATGCTGCCCCACTGGTGGGCGTCGTCGTTGACGCGGAGCCAGGTGGCGCCCTTGTCGGTGGAGCGGAAGACTCCGGTGACGTCCTTGACGGTGCCGATCAGGTACAGGGCCTGGTAGGAGGTGCCGGGCGCGGCCTTGCCGAAACCGAGGGCGGAGGCGGACTGCACCGTGGTGAGCGTGGTGAAGGTGCGGCCGCCGTCGGTGGAGTGCAGCAGCCCCTTGCCGCCGCCGGAGATCCACAGGTCACCGGCGATGCCGGGGGCGGCCGCGAGCCGGCCGGCGGGCAGGTCGGTGGCGCGAGCGGTGAAGGTCGCTCCGCCGTCGGTGGAGGCGTAGAGCCTGCCGTCGGCCAGTGAGTAGAAGGTCCTGGCCGAGGCGCGGTCGGCGACGACCACGGCGCCGCTGCCCAGGCCGCCGACCTTCGACCAGCTCGCCCCCTTGTCGGTCGAGCGGTACGGGGCCTGACCGGCCTCGGTCCACACGATGGCGGAGCCGTCCGCCGAGAGCGCGACCTGGCCGCTGTCGGCGCTGCCCACCGGCTCCGACGTGAAGCCGCTCCAGGTGCTGCCGCCGTCGGCGGAGTAGGCGCCGTCCTGCGCGCCGCCACGGCCGACGCGGACCATCACCGAGGGGTGGGACTGGGCGAAATCGATGTCGGTGCTGGTGGTCATCATCGGGTTCTTCAGCCGCCCGGCGGGCACCTTGGCCAGGGAGCCGCCGTACCGGAAACCGCCCAGGTCACCCATGGCGGTGAGGGCGGTGGCGCCACCGGGCGGGGCGATCACGTCCGACAGCGCGGTCTCCTCCAGTCCCCGGGCCTCCACCGTCCAGTGACTGGTGCCACCGCTGTCGTGGGCGGTGACGTCCTTGGTGCCCCAGATGCCGCTGCCGGTGCCGTACAGCACGTGCCCGGAGTCGAAGGGATCGATGGTCAGGGTGGTCATCCAGTGCCCGATGCCGGTACCGACGTAGGGCGCGGCGGAGGCGTCCCGCACCGACTTGGCGGCCAGCGCCTTCCAGGTCGTACCGCCGTCGGTGCTCCGGTAGAGCTCGTCCTCGGGCCACCAGCGGTCGAGGGTGGTGACCATCACCGTGGACGGCTTTCGCGGGTCGACGGCCAGGCCGGAGAACCCGTATCTGCCCGTGGACGGGGAGACGTTCTTCCACGTCCCGCCCGCGCCGGCCGGCGTGTACCTCCACACCGAGCCCGCGGTCACGCCGTTGGGTCCGAGGGCGTCGGTGTACGTCAGGTACAGCGAGCCGTCACCGGAGAGCACGCCGTGCTGCGGCAGTTGGCCGGTGGGCTGCCCGGAGACGGCCTGCCAGGTGCCGCCCCCGTCGGTGGAGCGGTAGAGCGAGCGGGACTTGTCGGCGACGCCGACGTAGACCGTCCTGCTTCCGGCCGGGCCGTACGTCACGAAGGAGATGCCCGCGCCGCTGCCCGCCCCGTCCTTGACGGGGAACGAGGAGACCTGACCCCATGTCATGCCGCTGTCGGTACTGCGCCACAGGCCGTTCTTGCGGGTGCCGAGGAGCAGGGTGCCGTGGTTCCCCGGGTCGACCGCGAGCCGTTCGCCCGCCCCGCGGCCGTCCTCGTTGGAGCCCAGCTTGAAGGGCAGATCGGTGCGCTGGAAGGTGCGGCCCCGGTCCGTGGAGCGCAGGATCGCACCGTTGCCCGCCCAGCTGTTGGTGTAGGTGCCCGCCGCGACGTAGAGCCGGCCGGGGTCGACGGGGTCGGTGGCCAGCGCATCGATGCCCAGCAGGTTCCAGTCCTTCTCCCCGAACCGGTCGGTCAGCGGGATCCACTGCGCGGCCGCGGTGTCCCAGCGGTAGGCGCCGCCCATGTCGGTGCGCGCGTACAGCAGACCCTTCTCGCGCGGGCTGAACACCAGACCGGTGACGTAACCGCCGCCCACTACCTGGGCGTTGTTCCACACATACGGCCCGGTCGCGGCCGTGGTCTGCGCACCGCCGGACCCCGCCGCCAGGGGCTGGGCCGCCGATTTCACGAGCTTCCACTGCTGGTTGGTGCTGTGTCTGTCGGGATACTGCACGACCGCCGCACCCTGGGCCGTGGAGCCTCCGGAGACGTCCAGGACCAGGCCGCTTCTGCGGGAGGTGAAGGTGACGGCGTCGGAACCGCTCACCTCGTGGATCCGCCACTCCTGGGAGGTGGCGGAGCGGTCGGTCTGCTGCTCGGCGGCGGCCTTCTCGGCGGTCGAACCGCCCGCTATCCCCAGCACCTTGCCGCTGTTGCGGTTCACCAGCTCGTAGTAGCCGTCCCCGGTGGGCTTCAGCCGCCACTGCTGGTTGGCGGTGTTCTGGTCGGTCCACTGCTGGATACGGGTGCCGTCGGCGGTGGAGAAGCTGTTGACGTCCAGCACCTTGCCGCTGCGCACGGAGACCAGCCGGTAGTAGGCATCGCGGTCGACCGTCGCGGCCTGCGAGTCCTCCTGCGTGAACAGGAAGTACGGCACGACGATGGCGGGCACGCCGAGCAGCAGACCGGTCGCGGTCCAGCGACGGCGGTGACGCCCGCGGCGCCCGCCGTTCGGGGGGTGGTTCATGGGAGGTGCTTCTCCTTGCATACCGGTCACCACAGGAAGGCGAATCCAAGATCCGTAACGGCCGGATCCGACTCCTTGTGGTCACAGGCGATGCAAAGGGTTGCTTTGAGCCGGAAACTTTTTTCCGGTCACCTCAGGAAGACAGGAGCTTGCGCTTCTGGTCCTCGAACTCCGCTTCCGTGAGCAGGCCCTGGCTCTTGAGGTCGCCCAGTTGCTTCAGCTGTTCGATCTTGCTGGTCATGTCGGAGGCCGGCGGAGCGGCCGGTTCGGCGGGAGGCGCCGGTGCCGGCTGCGGTGCCGGCTCCTGATACCCCTGCTGGGCCGCCCATCGCCCCTGCTGCCGACGGGATACGCGGTTCGACACGGCGGTCGCGGTTCCGGCGACTACGGCCGTACGGGCAACCCCTCGGAGGAGTCCAGGCATGGTGATCTCCTTTCTCGTTTCCCCGGGCCCTCGCTCTTCAGGGCGAGGTTTCCGCCGCGTCGAGCGCGGCCAGGACCGCGGGCACCGGGATCCTCCCGGAGGCGACCAGCTCGGCACCGCCGCGGCGCAGGGCGGCGGCGAACGGCGCGGCCCAGAGATTCTCGTAGATCAGGACGCCGGCGGAGTTGCCGGGTTCCAGGGCGGCGGCCGCCTCCACGAGGTCGTCCTGGCCCAGCAGACCGGAGGACGCTCCCTCGAAGACGGCCAGGTCGAGTTCGCCGTCGCCGGTGAGATCGCCGATCTCCAGACCGGTCACCGATCCGTCGGCGTCCTTCCGGATGAACGTCAGGTCGAGGATCCGGATGAGGCCGCGGTCCACCAGATCGACCAGGAGGGGGAAGCCCTCGCCGGTCATGCGGTTGCCGGGGAACTCGACGACCAGATAGTCGATCGGTCCCATCGCGCCGGATGTGTCGACTTCATCGAATGTGTCGCTCACAGCGTCACCTTCTGGGCTCGTGCCTGCTCCCCCGTGCCATTGCATCACCGCACAGGGACGGCCGCACGTCGTGCGCGGTTCACCCGTCGGGCGCACACGGGTCGCGCGTTCTGCGTCGCACGGATCTTCTGGTGCCCATGGCCAACGGAGACGACGAGCCGCTCTCGAACCGGGAACGCAGCGAACTGGACGAACTGCGGCACCGCGTGGGTGCCCTGGAGAGTGGCGCCCACCCGCGAGCGGCACGGCATCACTTCTTCCGGTCCACGGGATCCGTGCTCCTGATCCTTTTCGCGGCCCTGCTGTCGCTGCTGTCCGTCATCGCCGTCTGGGCGAACAGCATCGTGCGGGACACGGACCGCTACGTCGCCACGGTGGGACCGCTGGCCTCCGATCCGGATGTGCAGAAGGCCGTCACCAACCGGGTCACCGACGTGGTGCTGGCACAGATCGACGTGAACGCGCTGGTCAAACAGTTGCAGGACGCCGTGTCGGAGAAGGGCGTACCGCCGAAGGCGGCCCAGCTGGTCGGCAATCTGGACGGGCCGATCACGAGCGGTCTGAAGCAGCTGGTCAGCGGGACCGTGGAGCGGGTGGTCAGCAGCAGTGCCTTCGAGACGGTCTGGGTGGACGCCAACCGCAGGGTGCACTCGTCCGTCGACAAGGCCCTGACGGGCGAGGGCGGCGGCGCGGTCTCGCTGAAGAACGACCAGGTGGCCATCGACGTGGCACCGATCGTGGCCCAGGTCAAGGAGCGGTTGGTCGGCGCCGGCCTCGGAATTGCCGCGAAGATCCCGGACGTCCACACGGACTTCGTGGTGGTCCAGTCGAAGGACATCGGCAAGATCAAGACCTATATGAGGGTCCTGGAGATCATGGGCAGCTGGCTGCCCCTCCTCGCCCTGCTGGTGGCCGCGGCGGGGGTGTACACCGCGTTCAACCGCCGGCACGCGCTGATCGGGGCCGGGCTGGCGGTGTTCCTGGCCATGCTGGTCCTCGGGATCACCCTCACCGTGTTCCGGGACGTCTACCTCGACCATCTGCCCTCCGGCGCGTCCCCGGCCGCCGCCGGTGCGGTGTACGACGCGCTGATCAGGTTCCTGCGCGCCGGTGTCCGGGCGCTGGGTGCCGTCGCCCTCATCGTCGCCGTCGGCGCTTTCCTCAGCGGCCCGTCCCGGATCGCCGTCCTCGTCCGCAACGGCTGCCGCAGGAGCATCGGCGCCCTGCGCGACGTGGCGGTCTCCGAAGGGCTTCCACTCGGGGCGGTCGGGCGGTTCGTGCACCGCTTCAAGCGCTGGATCGGCGCCGCGATCCTGGTGGTCGCCGCGATCGTCCTGTTCACCTGGACCTACCCGACCACGATGGTCGTGGTGTGGACCGCGGTCGTCGTGCTGGTGGGCTTCGCGATCCGTGAGTTCCTGGACACCGGTTCCGCCCCGCCCGCCACCGGGTCCCGGACCGCGGCCGCTCCCTGAGACCGCTGTGCTCATGCGGTCCCTGACCTGTGCTCACGCGGTCCCCTGGGCTCATACGGCCCCTGGGCTCACGCGGGTCCGTGCGGCGGAGACGACATCCTGTGCGACTGACGGTCGTCGGACAGCGGACGCTCGTCGGACATGGTGAAGAGGTTGTCGCGCTGGACCACGCACAGGGCCCAGATGATGAAGCCCGAGATCGCGATCATCACGACCGACCACACCGGGTAGTACGGCAGGGAGAGGAAGTTGGCGATGATGACGAGCCCCGCGATGGCCACGCCGAGGACGCGCGCCCAGGTCGAGGTCCGCAGCAGCCCGATGCTGACGAGCACGGCGACCGCGCCCAGCGCGAGGTGGATCCAGCCCCAGCCGGTCAGGTCGAACTCGAACGCGTAGTTGCGCGTCGTGACGAAGATGTCGTCCTCGGCGATGGCCATGATGCCCCGGAAGATGTCGAGCAGGCCGACGAGGAAGAGCATCACGGCACCGAAGGCGGTCAGGCCGGTTGCCCATCCCTGCTTCGCCGTGTGTGCCTGAGTGTGTGTCGCAGTCATCCTGTGCCTCGATTCTTGGTGTACGTACGCTCAGCGACCGGTGGTGGAGCCGGCGTGCTCCGCCGGGCCGTGGCCGGCCAGGACCAGTTCCTTGGCCCTGCGGAACTCCTCGTCCGTGATGTCGCCGCGGGCGCGGATGTCGGACAGCTTGGCGAGCTCGTCGATGCTGCTGGGCCGGTCCGTGGTGCCCGCGGCCTCCCTGATGCGGGCGTCGAAGGCTTCCTGCTGTGCTCGGGCCTGGGACATCTCCCGGCGGCCCATGTTCTTGCCGCGCGCGATCACGTATACGAAGACGCCCAGGAAGGGCAGCAGGATGGTGAACGCCAGCCAGCCGGCCTTTCCCCAGCCGCTCATGTCGTCGTCACGGAAGATGTCGACGACGACGCGGAAGAGCAGGACGAACCACATGATCCACAGGAAGAACCAGAGCATGCTCCAGAAGACGCTCAGCAGGGGATAGTCGTACGCGAGGTACGTCTGCGCGCTCATGTCTCTCCTCCGTCCCGGGCGTCGGCCCGGCTGCCGTTACGTGCAGTCTCAGCGTGGACACGACCGGGGCCGGGTGCCTCACCCGGCGCGGGTGACCTTGCGGGGGTTCGGCCCGCGTACGGCGGGGGCGGCGGCTGTCCGGTACCGGTCGGAGGAGGCGACGTACTCGCCGAGGGCGAGGCCCGTCTGCCGGACTCGTGGGTTTCTTCCGGGCCATGACCGACGGGGCCGCCGCCCGGTCCTCCATGCTCCCTTTTGGGCGGAGGCGACCGCACGGTCCGGGTGTGCGCGCCGGATGGCGGGTGCGGTGCCGGATGCCGGAGTGGCGGGTGCGGTGCCGGATGCCGGAGTGGCGGATGCGGTGTCAGACCGTCTCGGCGTGGGTGTGCGGCCCCGTGGTCTGCGTCTTTCGCAGTGCGGCCCGCCACGCGAGGGCGACCGCCGCCTCGGCCAGGCCGAGCAGGACGAGCCACAGGCCGAGCAGCCGGGTCAGGGCGCGGGCCGACTCCGCCGGCAGGGCGAGGACCACGATTCCCGCGACGATGCCGAGCACCGCGGCGCCCAGGACGACTCCGCGGTGCGGCAGGTCCTTGGCGGCGAGGGCCGTGTAGAGGGTGAGGATGCCGGAGACGAGCCAGACGACGCCGACGACCAGCGAGAGGGCGGCGATGGTCTGCAGCGGGTTCCGCAGGCTCAGAACCCCGGCCAGGACGTACAGCACGGCCAGCAGCAGCCCCGGGATCCGTTCACCGTGCTCCTCCCGGCCGAAGACCGCCACGAACCGGAACGCCCCGGTGACCAGCAGGTACAGCCCGATGAGGACGGCCAGGACATGCAGGGTCTCCTCCGGCCAGACCAGTACCAGGACGCCCGGCACCAGCGTCGCGACCGCTGAGCACAGGATCCAGGTCCACGAGCGGCCCAGTCGCGCCAGCACGTCCGAGGGATCACTCAACGGGAGGGGGGCCGCCCCGGCGGCAGGGGGTTCTGGCCCGGGGGGCGGCGCCGGATCACGCGACATGGTCATGGCTCCTCCTCACGTGATCGAGCGCGTCGCCCCTGGACCGCCGACGGGGCGGTGTCCGAGGAACGGTGTGCCGGACCGCTCCAGCGTCACGCCGGTCACCGGGTGCCGGGCTCACCCACCGGGGGTGATCCGCCGGCGCGGCCGTGGGGGCGGGTGGCGATCTCCAGGCGCCTGTCCCGTCGACCTCGTCACTCCGGCAGCTGCCTCATCTCCAGAACCCGCAGTCCCAGTGACTGGCAGCGTGCCAGCAGCCCGTACAGGTGCGCCTCGTCCACGACCGGACCGAACAGGACGGTCTGGCCGGACATCACGACGTGGCCCAGCTCCGGAAACGCTTTGGCCAGCGTTTCCGACAGGTGTCCCTCGACGCGGATCTCGTAGCGCACGAGCTGTCCTCCCATGGACTGCCTGGGACGGGCGGACGGCGCCCTTCCCCGCGATCGTGCGCCTCCCCGCCCCTGCGTGCCTCACCCGGTACAGGTGACCGTCCTCTTCTCAATGCGTGAGAACGATTTTGAAGCAGATGATCAGCAGACCCAGCAGCAGGTTGACCGATGCGGTGGCGGCCAGAAGCCGCCGCGAGGCACCGGCGCGCCGTGCGGCGGCCACGGACCAGCCCACCTGCCCGGCCACGGCGACGGAGAGAGCCAGCCAGACGGCACCTCGCACGTCGAGGCCCAGGAGCGGGCTGACGGCCACCGCGACGGCCGGCGGGACAGCGGCATTGACGATCGGCCACTCGTCACGGCACACGTGCAGCACGACACGGCGGTCCAGAGCCTGTTGTGCCAGCCGCGCCCCGAACAGCTGGGCATGCACATGCGCGATCCAGAACACCAGGCCGGTGAGCAACAGCAGCAGCACCAGCTCGGTGCGCGGGAAGGAGCCCAGGGACCCGGCGCCGATCACCACGGAGGCCGCGAGCATGGATCCGTAGACGCCGCCCGTGTAGTCCGCGTGGGCGCGGCGCTCGACACGACGCTCCCCGCGGGCCGTGGCCGGACCGGTTCTGGTTCTGGTTCTGGACACCGGCGACTCCCTCCGGACTCAGCGCGCCGATCCGGTCGCTCCGGCCGGACTGCCGGCGTCCGGCTGCCGCGGACGCCTTTCCCGGGCGGTCGGCAGGTGCGATGTCACCAGGAAACTGGCGAGCGCGATGCCGCCGGTGGCCAGGATCGCCGCCTTCAGGCCGTTCAGCTGCGCGGAGGCGTAGGAATCCGTGACGGCATCGACCTCGGACGGCGGCAGTCCGGCATGCTCGGCCGCCGAGCGCACCTGGTCGGTGGGGACGAAGGTGAGCCCGGCCTCAAGAGCGACACCGACCTGCTCGCGAGTCTGCGCGGACAGCTGCGGATGGTCGTCCACCTGCGTGGTGAAGGCCTGGGCCAGCGCGCCGATGAGAATCGACCCGATGAGGGCGGTGCCCAGCGCGGAGCCCAGATTCTGTGCCGTGAACTGGAGTCCTCCGGCCTCACTGCGTTCCTCCTCGCCGACGCTGGACTGGACGACGTTGCCCAACTGCGAGGCGAGCAGTCCGACGCCCACGCCCAGCAGGGCCATGGCTCCGGCGAACTGTGCGTCGTCGATGACGGGGTCGATGGTGGCCAGCAGCCACACGATGGCCGCCGTCAGAGTCGCCAGGCCCAGCCGGACCACCCGGCGCGGCCCCCACACCCGTCCCAGCCTGGACGCGGACAGGGAGGTCACCAGCATGGTGGCGGACACGGGGAGCAGACGCAGTCCCGTCTCGAAGGCGTCGAATCCCTGAACCACCTGCAGGTACAGCGGGATGGTGAAGAACAGCCCCAGCAGGATGAGGTTCTGGCTCAGCAGCGTCATCAGGCCGGACCGAATCGCGGGTCTGCCCAGCACGGAAAGGTGTACGAGAGGGTCGGCGCCCTGGTGCTCCCGCCGCCGTTCCCAGTGCCGGAAGAGGACCAGGACGGCCGCCCCGGCACCGACGACGAACAGCGTCGGGGCGAAGCCGAAGACGGTGAAGGGCGGGTTGCGGGGCTGCACCCACCCCCAGGTACTGCTCTGCAGTACCCCGAGCACGCCCAGCCCGAGCCCGGCCGCCGAGAGCACCGCGCCGACCCAGTCCATCCGGGGGCGCGCCCCGGTCGGGGCGGGCGTCGCGATCACCCGGCGGCACAGCAGCACGGCCACGACGACCACGACCTCGCCGGCGAAGACCAGCCGCCAGGTCAGGTACGTCGTCACCCAGCCGCCCAGCAGCGGACCGACCGCGATCCCGGCGCCGGCGAGCCCGCCGATGACCGCGTAGGCGACGGCCCGGTCCTTCCCGCGATACGACTCCGCGACGAGGGCCGCCATGGCAGGCAGCACCATGGCGGCTCCGAGTCCCTCGATGACGGACCAGCCCAGCGCGAGGACCCACAGCGTGGGTGCCGCGGCGGTCAGGGCCGACCCCGCCCCGTAGACGACCATCCCGACCAAGAACATGCGGCGGCGCCCCAGGATGTCCCCGAACCTACCGCCGATGATCATGAATGCGGCCATGACCAGCGCGTACAGGGTGATGACGGCCTGGATGGCGGTGACCTCCGTGTCGAAGTCCTCGACCAGCTGACTGATGGACACGTTCATGACGGCGGTGTCCAGGACCATCAGGAACTGGGCCGCACCGAGGACGATCAGAGCCCGCCAGTGCCTCATCGTGTCCACCTCGCAGAGTCGACCGCCCTCCCATCGCATCCGAAGCGCGGTCCCCGTGCCTCACCCGCCACGGGGGAAGGGAGTCCTCCCTTCACAGCAGCCGGAGGTCGCGCGCGCGGCGCACCGCGTCGCCTCGCCGGTTCACCGCCAGCTTCCGGTAGACGCTCTTGAGGTGGGTCTTCACCGTGTTCACCGACACGTAGAGGTCGGCGGCGACCTCCTCCGTCGACATCATCCGGGCCAGCCGTTCCAGGACGTCGCGTTCGCGTCCGCTCAGCTCCACCGCGACGAGCGGCGGGGGCGGCGCCTCCGGCCGGGGTCGCTCACCATGTCTCGGCGAGCCGGGCGTCAGCCAGCCCGCCGCCAGGTCGTGGAGCGGAGCCGTGGCCAGGAGGGGCCGGAGCCACGCCCCGGCATCGAGGAACGGACGCCGCAGCCGCTCCCGCCGAGCGTCGAGGAGCGCGTGGGCCACGAGCCTGCGGGCCGTGGCGGTGTCTCCCGCCCCCTCCGCCGCCTGAGCCCTCACCAGCGCTGCCCGCACGGTCACCGCCGGCCCGGCGCGGCCCCCGGCGCGGATGCCGTCGAGCAGGTCGATGGCCGCCCCCGTACGGCCTGTGGCGAGCTGGATCGCCGCGGCCTCCACGGCACACCCCGGCTGGTCGGCGGACACACTTTGGAGCGCCTCGGCCGCCGCGTCCGGCCGCCCTTCGGCCAGGTGGGCGGCAGAGGTGACGAGGGCTTCATGGCTCGTCGCCCAGGGTGAGGCCACGGCGGCGGAGACGTCCGGGTCGGCCGCCTCCACGGCGGCCCGTGCCCTGCCCCTGACCAACAGCAGGCGTGCCGTGGCCAGGGCTCGCCCCGCCGCGGGGACCGGGTCATGTGTTCCTGCCGGGAGCCGGGCCGTCTCGTCGAGGAGGGCCTGGGCCCGGCCCAGCTCATGGCGGTCGACGGCCACGGCGGCGAGGACCAGCTGTCCGATGCCGGAGCCGGACGGCTGGGGAAGGCCGACGCGCTCCATCTCGGACACCGCCGCCAAGGCCCTGCGCTCCGCTCGGCCGAGCCAGCCGTCCAGATAGTCGAGCAGCGCCAGGTGCTCCAGGGCGTCCTCTCGGGGCAGCACGGTGGAGGCTCCGCCGGGAGCGGCGGCCGCCGTGGTCAGGACAGCGCGCGCGTCCTCGAAACGCCCCGCCCACAGGCGGGCCGAGCCCAGATGGGTCAGCAGGAGAGCGGTGAGTTCAGGATGCTTGTCCAGGAGATGCGCCGGGACCTCCTGCCGCAGGTCATCGGCGGCTACGGCGGCCCTTTCGGCCCGTGGGGGACATCCGGTCAGCCGGGCGGCCAGTGTCTCCAGCAGTGCACAGCTCAACTGGGCGGCTGCCAGGCCGGGCGCGTCGTCGGTCAGACGCTCCTCGGTCAGATGCTCCTCGGCGATGCGCAGACGTGCCAGACCATGATCGAGGTCGTGCCGGGACAGGTCACGGGCGGCGCGTACGACGTCCGCCGCGGGGCTTCGGGCCTCGGGCCCCATGGGGGAGAACAACTGGGTCAGCTCGTCCGAGCGCAGGCCGGTGAAGAGCTGCCCGATCGCGAGGTCGTCGACGAGGGCGCCGGCGGCGAAGTCCCAGTCGCCCGCGGCGGCGCCGTGGGCGAGTGTCTCCGGCAGGAATCCGGAACGACGCAGCCACCGCGCGGCCCGCCGGTGGAGCTCCGGCTCCAGGCCGGGCAGACGTACGCGCAGATGGGCCCGGAGTATCTCCCGGAACAGCGGGTGGAGTTGGTACGAGGAGTGCCCGAGATACTCGACGAACGCGTTGTCGCGGTGCAGCCCGGCGAGAAGGGGCTCGGCATCGGTCCGGAGGGTCAGCGCGTTGGCCAGATCGGGGGAGAAACGCTCCAGGACGCTGACCCGCAGCAGGAGACCCTGGGTCTCCTCCGGCTGTCCCCTGAGGACCTCGGCCAGCAGGAAGTCCGCGACCGTACTGCGGGCCGCCTCGAACTCCTTCAGATAGAGCTCCGGGTCGGCGCACTCCAGGGCGGCCAGGGCGGACAGGCGCAGACCGGCGGCCCAGCCCCGGGTGCGGTCCACCAGGGCGCGCGCGGCAGGGACCGGAAGGCTCAGACCGTGCAGCTCCAGCAGTGCGACGGCCTCCTCGGGGGTGAACGCGAGCTCGGCGGCGCGGATCTCCGTCAGCTCCCCGGCCGCCCGGTAACGGTGCAGCGGCAGCAGCGGTTCGGTGCGGGCGACGAGGACGGGGCGCAGGCCGGGCCCGGCGTGGTGCAGGACGAACTCCAGCTGCTCCGTGACCTCCGGATCGGTCACGCGGTCGTACTCGTCGAGCACGAGGACCACGGGCCGGTCGCGTTCGTTCAGCTCGGCGGCGAGCGCTGCCAGCAGCTTGCGGTCCACCCGTGAAGGGTCCGCGGGGGCCGCGACCGCCTCCGATACCGACGCACCGCAGGCGCGCAGTGCCTGAAGGACGTACGCCCAGAACACCCCGGGACGCCGGTCCCCCGCTTCGACGGTGAGCCAGGCGACCGGCAGCCGCAGTCCGGTGGCCCACTCGGCGGCCAGCAAGGTCTTGCCGGCCCCGGCCGGGCCGTTGACCAGTGTCAACGGTGTCACGAGTGCCTGATCGAGGTGCTGGAGGAGCCGCTGCCGCCGCAGGAAGGTGGCGGGCCGCGCGGGGAGCGCGAACCGGGTGCGCAGGAACGGGTCTCCCCGGGGATCGGCGTACGGTACGGCCGGAACGGTGGTTTCTGGGGCGTTCTCGTAGGTCTCGGCCACGGTCGCTCACTACCCCTGTCTGCCGGGGTCACGTCACGGGCGGCGCTTCCTCCACCAGCATCCCAGCCCCTCCGCCATGACGCGCGTCGCACCGGGCCACCCCGACATGCGCGGCGAACCCAGGAGGGCGAGATTGGAGGTGGCCCGACCGGCCGAACAAGCCGTATCCGGATCGGAGACACCCATGAAGGACCTCAAGTTCGAACAGAAGCGCTCCCTGTCCCGCCTTGAGGCGGCCGACCAGCTCACGGCACTCGCAGCCGCGCTGAGGGAAGGCGGGGATGCCGAACTGGAACTCGGCCCCGGAACGCTGAGCCTGCGGATCCCCGACGACCTTCGTAGCGAGATGGAGGTCGAAATCGGTGAGGGGGAGATCGAGCTGGAGATCGAGTTCAAGTGGCCGACGGCAGGGCGGAAGACCGTGCCGGCAAAGCCAGGGCGCAGCGGTACGAGCACCAACAGGAGCAAGGGTGCGAAGAGCCCGTGATCTGCTGACGCGTCACGCCGGTTCCGGGACGAAGCGATGCAACTCGTCGGCTCCGGGCCCTACGACGCCGTAACTGCTCTCGGGTACTTCGTTCCAGGCACCCGGCAGATCACCGAGGGGCTCGGACACGATGAGACGGGTCTCGTCGGACACTTCCCGCAGGAACGTCATGTCGGGGTGCAGCTCCCTCAGTGTGTCCACGCGCGTGCTGTAGAACAACGACCGGGAAGCGCCCTGGCTCGAGTAGCGGAAGGCCCACAGGCGTTCGCCGTCACTCACGGCGATGGTCATCTGGACCGGGAACTCCACACCGTGGGTATGGCCGCTGCGCTCCACCACTCCCACCATGCGGGCCACGGCGCCCGGCGGATCCTCGTCCAGGCCGAAGGTGATCGCCAGGTAGAACATCATCTCCGAGTCCGTCGTCCCCTCGATGTCGGAGTACAGCGCGGGGTCGACGAGCAGGGACAGATCGCGGCGCATGCGGTGGAAATCCGCGATGGCACCGTTGTGCATCCACATCCAGCGGCCGTGCCGGAACGGGTGGCAGTTCGTCTGTTGCACCGCCGTACCGGTCGACGCCCGTATGTGGGCGAAGAACAAGGGCGAGCGGACATGGTCCGCGATCTCCCTCAGGTTGCGGTTGTTCCAGGCGGGGCCGATGTCCCTGAGCAGCGCCGGAGTCTCGATGTCTTCCTCCGAGTACCAACCGACGCCGAAACCGTCGCCGTTCGTCGTCTCGACTCCCATGCGGGAGTGCAGGCTCTGATCGATCAGGGAATGGGCCGGTCTGTAGAGGATGGTGTCGAGCAGCAGGGGTGTTCCCGAGTAAGCGAGCCATCGGCACATGAGCGGTCACCTCCGTCAGTCCCATCTTCGACTCCCTCGCCGCACGTCGCCATGCGGGCAGTGGACCGGCCGTGTGGAGACACCGAGTGGTGCTCTGCGCGGCCGTACCACGGGACCGCCCACCGGTGACGGCGGAGGTTCACAGCAGGCCGAGGTCCCGGGCCCGGAGCGCTGCCTGGGTGCGGTCGCGCAGGGCGAGGCGTCTGAGGATGCGCGAGACGTGGTTCTTTACGGTGCCCTCGCTGAGGTAGAGCCGCGCGGCGATCTCCCTGTTGGTGTGCCCGTGTGCCCGTGTGCCCGTGTGCCCGTGTGCCCGTGTGCCCGTGTGCCCGTGTGCCACGAGCCGCAGGATGTCCGTCTCGCGTGGGCTGAGGGAGACGGCGGGAGCCCCGGCGGCCGGTTCGGGACGAGGCAGGAAGGCGGTCAGACGGCGGGCGACCGACGAGTCGAGCTGGGTGACGCCGGCCTGCGCCAGGCGGACCGCGTGGGCGAGTTCCCCGGCCGGCAGGTCCTTGAGGAGATAGCCGTGCGCGCCGGCCCGCAGCGCCTGCACGACGTACTCCTCGTCGTCGAACGTCGTCAGCATCACGACCCGGCACTCAGGCGCCCGGTCCCGCAGGACGGCGACCGCCTCGACGCCGTCCATCGTCGGCATCCGGACATCCATGAGCACGACGTCCGGCTTCATCTCCAGAGTCCGCGCCACGGCGGTGCCGACGACCTCGATGCCCGGCCGGATGGACAGCAGGGAGGCGATGCCGTCCCGGATGAGCCGCTGGTCGTCCACGACCAGCACCCGCACGGGCGCCGCCTGTTCGGGCTCCTCGTCGTTCATGTCACCGCCTCCCGTCCACCGGGGACTTCGCCGTCGTCCCGCGCGGGACCGTCACCGTCACCCGGGTGCCGGCACCCGGGCCGCTCTCGACGTCGACGCTCCCCGCCACCAGATGTACCCGGTCCCGCATGCCGAGCAGCCCGAACCCGGCGGCGGCCGCCTCCGGTGCGAAGCCGCGACCGTCGTCCGTCACCTCCAGCCGTGCGGCGCCCCCGGCCAACCGCACCACGACGGTCACCTGCGAGGCCCGCGCATGGCGGCACGCGTTGGTCACGGCCTCCTGCGCGGCCCGGTGCAGCGCGGTCAACTCGGCCACGCCGTAGCCGTCCTCGTCGCCGCTCACCTCGACACTGACCCGCGGCCGCGCCGCACCGTCCCGCGCCAGCGCGGCGAGCGCCGCCGACAGCGTGGGGCGCGTCGCCTCGTCCCGCAGAGCGCGCACCGACTGCCGTACGTCGCCCAGCGCGAGCCGCACCGATCGCCGTGCCTCCTCCAGTGTCCGCCGGGCCGCGTCGGGGTCCAGGCTCTGGAAGTCCGAGGCCATCTCCAACTGCACGGACATCGCGGTGAGATGGTGACCGAGGCTGTCACTGCCCGACGACCTCCCGCCCTGACGCGAGATCCTCTGCCAGTTCTCGCCGCCTCTACAGGGGGACGAGTTCCGGCAGGCTGTCGTCCCGCGTGAAGCCAAGGGGTCGTTCGGGGCGCGACTGTGACGCAGCCGGACTGCCGAATGGCGCGGAAAACCTGAGATCAGTCCGGTCCGCTCCAGTCGAAGGGGAAGTGCTTGCTCGACTTGCCGGAGCGGTCCCAGGTGAAGCCGAACGCATCCGCGCGGTCGACGGTGGCGCGGCCCCATGTGGCGACCTGGCCCGGTCCGACTTCGGCACCCGGGGCGTTGTGGACCTGGACCCGCGCGCCGTCCGCGGTGGTCGGGCCGGTGAGCGCCTCGGCGGCCGCCGTGACCCGGCCGGGGATCTCGGCCCGCCAGGTGGCGAGGTCGTCGTCTATCTCGACGTGGATGGGTGCGACGTCCATGCCGCGCATCTCGGGGCGGAGCATCTCCCCGAACCGCGCCGGCCAGCCGCCCGCCTCGCCGCCGAAGACGGCCCCGAGAGCACCGCGTTGCTGTTCGTCGGCGCGTTCGTCGAGGAAGACGGCGGCGTAGGGGTCGCTGTGCTCGCCGGCCCAGACGTTGCCGGTGAAGGAGCCGAGCATCAGGACGTTGAGGCCGTCGAGACGGACGTCGCCGTAGCTGCCCTCCCGGATGTGCCAGACCAGCACGCCCTCGCAGTCGCCGTAGGTCGGGGGCTGGGCGAACGTACACGGACAGGGGATGGCGCACTTGCACACATCGAACCAGTCGCCGGTCAGATGCCAGCGCGTCGCAGTGGTGGCCTGTTCTGTCATCTCGCTTCTCTCCTGCCGAGCCCCAGAAGGCTCACTCGGAGTGGCGAGACCGCGTGTCCCGAGCCGAGTCCCGGGATCGGGAAACGGTCTCCCTTCCAGCTTGCACCTCCCTTCCCTGAGGGGGAACCCGATCACCGGCAGGGGATCACATGTCGCCCATCGACGGCATCGAGTCCCGCAGCCCGGGAAGCAGCCACTCCTGGAAGGGGGCGAGCACGGCCAGGACGAGGAATACGACGCCCATGGCGCGGGCGAGCAGGGGGCCGCGGGACCACAGCTTCTCCACGAAGATCACCACGGCCAGCCCCGCCATCGCCGCCACGTTCATCACGCCCAGCGGAACGAGGACGACCATCAACCCGGCGCAGCAGCCGACGCAGTAGGCGCCGTGGTGGAGGCCCACCCGCAGGTCGCGGGCCGGCCCCCGGAAGCCGGAGTAGCGCACCAGGTGGCCCAGGGGGTCGCGGCAGTGCCGCAGGCAGACGGACTTCAGGGGGCCCAGCTGGTACAGGCCCGCGAGCAGGAAGGCGACCGAGCCGATCCAGCGACCGGCCGCGGGGTGGTCGCCGACGAGGCTGCCGGTGAAGGCGAGCGCTGCGTAGGCGAGCAGCCCGAACGCCGTCCACACCAGCAGGTACCCGGCGACGAACGCGACGGTACGGGCGGTCCGGGCCCAGCCGGAGGACTGCCGGCCGATGCCCCGGACCCAGGTGAGGGCCACCGGCGCCATGGACGGCAGCATCATGGCCGCCATCATCGTCACCCAGAGCAGCAGGAACAGCGGCAGCGCCATCCCCATCGTGCCGGGCTCGACCCCCATGTCCCGGGCCTGGCCGATCGTCAGCACCCAGGCGGGCACCGCGATCAGGACCACGAGCAACCAGGCGGCCGCGAGATCCCGCGTGGGCAACAACCCCCCACCCGTTCCGGTCGGGGCGACCGACCGGCCGGCTACGAGAGCGGAACCCCGGCTGTGACGCATCGGCGTGTTCTCCTACGGCTCCTTCCAGGAGAGCATTTCCCCGCCCTCGACGCGACCTGGCCGCACCGGCCGGCCGCCTCACCGCTGAAGACGGTCCCGAGAGCACCGCCTTGCCGTTCGTCCGGCAACGCCTACGCCGAGGCCCGCGCGGCCCGCAACCTGGCCCGGCTGCACCAGGCGGAGGGCCGGTTGTCCTCCGCCTCGGCCGCCTGGGGCCGTGCGGCCGAGGCTCTCACCCGCGTCGGCGCCGCCCCGGAGGCCGAGGCGGCGACCTTCGAGGGCACGAGGACGATGGGGGAGGCGAGTGCGCCGTGACGGGGCCCGCGCCGCTGTCGACCGGGGTTGTCCACGCTGGGTGAGGATCTCCTGGACTGCCTCGTGATGTGATCGTCGCCACAGAGACGACGAGTGCCGAGCGGACAGGGCTGGTTGTGGAACTTTCCCTGCGTGACCGGATACGCGCCGGCGATCCGGAAGCCTTCGCCGAACTGTTCGGCGCGCATGCCCGGGCCGTCTACGGTCATGCCGCCCGCCTGTCGGCGGACCGGGGCACCGCGGAGGACGTGGTGTCCCTGACCTTCCTGGAAGCCTGGCGGCTCAGGGAGAAGCTGAGACCCGAAGCCGCGGCCCCGGACGAGGACGCCGACGTGCCCGACGGCGACGGACTGCGCCCCTGGTTGTACGGCATCGCCACCAACGTTCTGCGCAACACGCGCCGCGCCGCCCGCCGGCACAGCGCCGCGCTCGCCCGGCTCCCCGACCGCCCGGCGGACCGGGACACCGTGCCCGACTTCGCCGACGACGTCGTCGGACGCATGGAGAGAGCCGAGCGGCTCGCCGCCGCGCAGACCGCGCTCGGCCGGCTGCGCAGAGCCGAGCGTGAGGTGTTCGCCCTGTGCGTCTGGTCGGGACTGAGCTACGCGGCCGCGGGCGAGGCCCTCGGCGTGCCGGCGAGCACCGTACGGTCGCGGCTCGCCCGGGCAAGGCAGCGGCTGCGGACGTTGTCGGAGGCGGAGCTGGCCCGGCGCACGTCCGCCGGACGGCCGGCCGAGTATCCGGGGGAGCCAACTGCCGCCGCGATACCGGATGTTCCACCCCAGCAAGAAGAGCCGGGACTCGGCCCGCGCACCGGACAGGTACCGGGTGGCCGTCCCGGAACGGCCCGGTCGACTCAGGAGAAGCACCGATGAACCCCGAAGAGCGCGAGGAACTGGCCAGGCTGCTGCCGAGCCCGGGTGAGCCGGTCCTGACGAGCGACCGCCACGACCTGCTGAAGGACCTTCTGATGAGAGAGCTCACCGAGCAAGCCCCGGAACTCCGGGACATCGCGACGGCCCCCCGTCGGCGCGCGCGCGCCGCCCGCCGCCGGTTCGCGGTCATCGCCGTGCCCCTCGCCACGGCGGCAGCGATCGTCGCCGCGGTCCTTGCCGGCGCCGTCGGGTCCAGGACCGCCACGACCGATGCGGACGCGGTCGACCTCCTCCATCGCATCGCCGAGGTCGCCGCCGCGAAGAAGTCCGTGCCCGTCAGCGACGACCAGTACATCTATGTCCGCTCTCAGGGCTCCATGAAGTTCTCCGACCACGACATCCGGATCCTGCGCGAAGCGAGGTGGACCGCCGTCGACGGCAAGCGCGCGGGACTGCGCCGGGTCACGGTGCTGGTGGGCCCGCCGTTCCGGCCCCGGGACCCGTTCTCCTCGTACTCCAAGGGCACTCACGACATGAGGCTGAGCCCCGACCCGAACGTCACCACGTTCCGTGAGCTTCAGGCGCTGCCCACCGACCCCGATGCGCTGCTGGAGAAGATCTACGCCGGCACGAAAGGGGAGGGGCAGACCGAGGAGAGCGCGGCGCTGGAGAAGATCGGCGACATGCTGCCCGACGCCACGCTCCTGCCCGAACTGGACGCCGCGCTCTACCGCGCGGCCGCGAAGATCCCGGGCGTCTCGGTCGTCGCCGACGCCAAGGACTACGCCGGCCGGTCCGGCATCGGCCTGAGTTTCAAGGAGCGCGACGGCCGCACGGTCTGGGTCTTCGACAAGAAGTCCCTCGACTTCCTGGGCTCGGCCGACGAGGCGCTGCTGAATGTCGGGGTCGCGGACAAGGCAGGCGAGACACCGGCCACATGAGTGCGGACGCGACCTGTCACGGGTGGTCAGTACAGGGCCTTGTAGCCCTGCCACCCAGCGGCGATCCCGGTGCGAGGACCGAAGGAGCCCTTGCCGTCGCCGTTGTTGCGCCACAGCTTGCCGGCCGTGTCGCGGGAGACGATGTCCGCCCTCCCGTCCCCGGTGATGTCGCCGGCGCCCACCACGACGTTGTAGGAGGCACCCCAGTTGTCGGCCACCTTGACCCGCGCCCTGAAGCCGCCGCTCGCCGTGCCCACGTACCGCCACAGCTTGTTCGACGTGTCCTGCGCCAGCAGGTCTCCGTACCCGTCGCCGTTGAGGTCACCGACGCCGATGATCTTCTTGTAACCGGACCACCTGGAGAAGATCTTCACCCGTGCCGAGAGCTTTCCGCTGCTTGTGGCCTTGTACAGGTAGATGTCACCGGTGGACGCCTGGCGGGCGATCAGGTCCGCCCGGCCATCACCGCTGATGTCACCCGGTGAGGTCAGCACGTTGTACTGGTTCCAGCCCGACGTTCCCAGCGTGGTGTACGGCGTGGAGGTCGTCAGGGCCTTGCCGCACCCCGGGCGGTACGCCCGCAGGGCACCGCTGCTGAACCGCACGAGCACGTCATTGCAGCGATCACCGTTCAGGTCTCCGAACGGCACCGCCGTGATCGAGGCCGGCCATCCCGGAGCCGACGTCTTCGTCGAGAACTTCCCGGCGCCGTCACCCCGATGGAAGGAGAGCGCACCCTGGGAGGTGAGGCTGAGCAGGTCACCGATGCCGTCGGACCCGACATGGTCGCGCCTCACCGCGGCACCACCGGTCAGCTTCAGCGAGCCGGACGCCGTCGCCGACGCACCGTGCCCGTCGGCCGGGGCCACCGTCAGCGTCCAGCCGTACGTGCCGTTCGGGACATACGCACCCGCAGACGTCCTGCCGTTCCACGACGTATGGATCGCGTCGTGGGCGGCGCCACCGGACAGTGTGCGCACGGTGGCCCCGGTCGCCTTGTTCCTGAGCACCAGCGTCCACGACGCGGCCGGCTTCGACAGCCACCACGTGCCGTCCCACGAGGACGACGAGTCCACCAGGCCGACCGAAGGTTCCGTCCTCGCTCCCAGGACCGCGATGTCCGTGGCGGGGACGCCGCTCCGCAGGACGTGGATGTCCTGGGAGGCCGGGTCCACGTAGCCGACCAGGCCGGTGTACGGATCGACGTCCCACCGTCCGGCCTTGGCCGCCAGGGTCCGGCTCACCGCGGAGCCGCTCGTGACGTCCGTGAGGATCAGCGCTCCGGATGTGGAGTCACGCGTGACCAGGAAGCCGTCGCCCAGGTGCGCCTCTCCGCCGGTGGGCACGGCGATGAGCGTCTTCCTGCGGGTGTCGTACACGAAGGCCTTCTGCACGCTGCCCTGGGGAAGATCGCACGAGCCGGACCAGTACACCCAGCGTCCCACCGCCTGGAAGTCGCCCGAACCGCAGCCGCTGCCGACCACCCGGAATGACGTGATCGTGTTGCCCGAACGCACCTCCGTGGCCGTGACACTGCCGTCCCCGGCCGCCGCCCACAGCGTTTCCCCCCACAGGGCGGAGGGGACCGCACCGGCTGCGCCCGTACGGGTGAGCACGACCTTCCGTGTGTCCAGATCCGCCACCATCAGGCCGTCTCCCGCGGGCGAGGGCCCACGCCAGGCCGCATACCGGCCCGCGACGTCCACGAGTCCATGGTTGTCCTGGAGGCCGGAGGTCACCACGGTGCCGGGAAGGGACTGACCCCGGTCCAGGAGGGAGACGTCCCCGGGCGTGCTCCGGATGACCGCCCGGCCGTCACCCGTACCCATCAGGTCGGGACAGCTCCCGTGGTCCCCGGCCATGACCCCACACCTCCGGGTCGCTCCCCGGTCCGTGTGCGGGCCCGCCGTCAGAGCTTCCGCCGTGGCCAGTGAGCGGCTGTACAGGTGTGTCGCCCCGTCGCCGGACTCGTAGGTCATCAGCTCACCGCCGCTCAGGTCGAGCGACTCGATCCCCATGGGCACGGCCGGAAGGTCCACGATCCGGTGGACCCGGGGCAGACCGTCGGCCCCCGCCTGGACCTTGGCGATGCCGTAGTCCAGAGAGGACTCCCCGCCGGCGAGGACCAGACCGCCGTCGGGGGTCATGACGGTATCGGGATCCGCCCGCTCGAACAGGGGCCGCTCCGCGGAGCCGTCGAAGGGCAGTGCGGACACACTCCAGCCGGAGGAGCCGCTGCGCCGCGCGACGACGAGCGCGTCACCGACGACGCCGAGGATCGCGTTGTCAGAGGTGCGGGGGAACGCAACCTCGTGCGTGGGCGCGTCGTAGGCACCCTCGGCATACACCCGCACCCGGGACCCGTACCAGCTGGCCAGGTAGTCGGATCCCACCACGGTGTCCGTGTTCGCCACCGCTGGAGGCAGGATCGTGGCGGCACCGGTCCCGGCATCCACCCAGGCGTAATGGAGGACATGGTCCGGGCCGTTGTAGTTGACGAGGATGCCGGAGGCGGAACCCCTGGGAAAGAAGGGGAAGACCGTCCCGTCCGGGAATCCGGTCACGGGCTTCTGCACCGTGGTGCCGCCCTCGTTGCGCAGCAGGAACAGCTGAGTCCGTTCCCCACCGGTCGACGTGCTCGTCAGGACAGTACGTCCGTACGTCTGCAGATAGCTCTGGCCTGCCGGGATGGCCACGGTCTCCGTCGTACCGGTTCCCATGTCCCGGAGCAGGACCTGCCCACCACTGCTCTGGGACGGGCGAAGCGCGACGACGTCCGAACCGGTGCCGTACGACCCCGCAGTGCGCGGCCCGAGTCCCTCGCCACCTTCCACCGGCTTTCGGCTGCCGTCGTAGCCGGTCCACCAGAGGCCGTAACCCTCGGCGGTGGAGCGGTACTCGAGGAAGCCGGAAGCCCCCGCGCTCTGCAGATACGCCGTGCGCGGGGTCGTGCGCATGGTGGCCGGAACGATGATCTCCGTCGCGGTTTCCGCGTGCGCCGGCGCCACCAGCGGCACGGCGGACACAGAGAGCGCCAACCCGATGATCGTGGCAAGCCAGCCACGCATGAAGGTACGACGAGTCACTTGCTTCCCCTCCCCGACGGAGGGCCCCATCCCCCCGAACAAGCGGGCGAATACTAGCAGTTGTTCAAGAACGGATGACCTTGCCGAGCCGGTTGGCCGGCCCGTGTGCGGACGGCGCGGCTCGCCGGGCGGGGTGCTCGCCCAGCACTCGGCCGAACTCCGTGAGTACCTCGGTGCGGGGCACGTCGTGCTCGGTCGGTCTCCGGCGGGGGTGCGAACCGTCCGGGCGTCGCCCCGACGCGGACAGGGTCACCCGTTGACGCCTGTGTAGTGCCGCAGACTCCGGTTCCACAGCAGTCGTGCGCCCACGAAAGCGGCGAGACCGGTCAGCGGTGCCCCCGCGGCCACCGCGAAGGGCACTCCCAGCTCGCTGTCGTGGCCGGTCAGGACGGCCGCCGGGAAGTACGCGATGAAGGACAGCGGCAGCACGAAGGTGAAGGCGCCGCTGACCAGGCAGGGGAAGATGGCGAGCGGGTAGCTCCCGAAGGTGGCCAGGAGTTCCTCCGTCCACACACTCCAGTACGAGCTGCTCGGATAGTGGAAGTGGAGCGCCGAGAGCGCGACGAACACGGCCGCCTCCATCAGCGTGCCGCCCACCAGCCCCGCGGCGAGGTAGCCGATCCGCACCGCCGTCCAGTCCAGGGACACGGTGAGGACGGCGATGGCGAACATCGACACCCCGACCACCAGATCCCCGAGCGCGTTCGTGGGGAACACCGACAGCTGCACCTGCCGGAACACGGGCAGCGGCCGGAGCAGGAACCCCTCGATCCGCCCGCTCTGCACCAGCCCCGCCATGTGGTGCGCCCGGCCGAAGAACAGCACATTCAGCGCATGGCTAAGCATCCGCATGGAGGCGATGAGCAGGACCGCGTCGCTCGGCCAGCCGCTCATGCCGGGGAACCGGCCCAGCAGCACGGTGGCGAACACAATGACCGAGACCTGCCAGACCGCGCCGACCGAGACGCTCAGTACGAAGTCCGTACGGTATTCGAGCTGCGCCCGGAACGAGATCCCGATGATCCGCCCGGCGACCGACCACGCCTTGCGGAAGGACCGGAAGGACCGGAAGGACCAGTAGGACCAGTAGGACCGGAGTCCTTGCGCTGCCATTTCCTCACCCTCCCTGGGATACGACCCGCTCCGACGCCCTGCGCCAGAGCCACCGGCTGAGCAGTGCGAGGCCCGCCGCCCAGACCGCCTGGGCCGCGAGCTGCGCCGGAGCGGCGGACAACGGGATCCGTCCGATGTAGAGGGACAGCGGCGTGTTGAGCGTCGACTGGAAGGGCAGCAGCGCGCTCAGCGCCTGGAACCACCCCGGGAAGTACCAGAGCGGGGCGTACGCACCGGAGAGCAGGTTCCGCAGGAAGTTCAGGATCTGCAACACGCCCATGTCGCGCATCGTCCAGAAGCACAACAGGTCGACGATCAGCGTCAGTTGGTACAGCACCGTCTGCGCCAGGAGCAGGCTCACGGCACACACCGCCCCGACTCCCGCCGACACCGGCGGCGCGAGCACACCGAGCGCGAGGCAGCTGCCGTAGCCCGCCAACGCCCAGGCCAGGCCGTACAGTTGGTCGCCGAGCGCGCGGTAGAGGTAGTAGCGCGCGGGCGGCACGGTGCGCAGGAACCAGAAGACGACGGTGCCGTAGTGGAGGTGCAGGATCACCGAGTCGCGTGCGTTGTGCCGGTCCAGGCCCCGCAGCGGCGTCATGAGGACCGCCAGCACGGCGAAGGTGACGGCCTGTTCGCGGTCCAGGCCCGCGCTGCTCGCGGTGTTCGCGTACAGCGCCCGCCACAAGCAGACGACCAGCAGGATCTGCACGCACAGCCGGACGAGAGTGGCCGCCGTGCGGCCGGGTGCGAGCACCTCGGCGAGCGGCGTGATCCGGGCGGTCCGCCAGGCCCGGGAGGGGCGCCGGCCGACCCGGCGCACGACGGGGGCCGGTGTCCGCTCGTACGGCGTCGTCTCGTGGGAAGTCATCGCGTACGGCGCCCCTCACGCCGGTTCACGGGCGCCGGGCGTGTCCGGGTCGAGATAGGCGGCCCGCATGACGTCCTCGAAGTCGCTCTCCTCCAGGGCGAGGTCGGCGACGTCGTAGTGCTGGACGACCCGTCGGAGCGCCTCGTGGGCAGGCAGCTGGACCGCCGGGTCCGGGCCGAAGGCGAGGTGGGGGCCGTCCGCGCGGACGATGCGCAGCCCTTCGGGACAGCGGGCGTCGGCCGGCCCCGTGACGGTGGCGCGCACCACCCAGGAGCCGCCGAAACTGCGCCGGATCTGCTCCAGCGAGCCGTCGCGGACGACGCGCCCGTGGTTGATCAGCACGATCCGCTCGGCGAGTTGGGCGACCTCGGTCATGTCGTGCGTGGTGAGGAGCACCGTACGGCCGCGCTCCTGGACCTGGTGCCGTAGGAACCGCCGCACCTGCTCCTTGACAACGATGTCCATACCGATGGTGGGCTCGTCCAGAAAGATCACCGGCGGATCGTGCAGCAGTGCGGCAGCGAGGTCGCAGCGCACCCGCTGGCCGAGTGAGAGATGCCGTACCCGGGTGTCCCAGAAGGTCGAAAGATCGAGAAGGTCGTCGAACTCCCTCAGTCTCGCCCGGTGTTCGGCCTCGCCGATGTCGTAGATGTCCCGCAGGATCGCGAAGGACTCCCGGGCGGGCAGATCCCACCACAGCTGGGTCCGCTGCCCGAACACCGCCCCCACGGCACGCGCGTTGCGCATCCGCTCGCGGTACGGCACCACCCCGACGACCTCCGCCCGGCCGGAGGTCGGCCTGAGTATGCCGGTGAGCATCTTGATGATGGTGGACTTGCCGGCCCCGTTCGGGCCCAGCAGCGCGAGGAGCTCACCGGTCTCGACCTGGAAGGACACATCCTCGACGGCCGTTCTGGCGATCCTGCGCGGTGCCACGAGCGAGCGCATGACGCCCCGGAACCCTTCGCCGCGTTCGGTGGTGTGGAACACCTTGGTGAGTCCTTCGGTGCTGATCGCCGCAGGCATACCTCTCCCGTCTCCCCCGCGCTGTCACGCGCGGCGTTACATCGGATGTATTGATCCAGCAGGAGAGCCGAAGATGCGCTCTGTGCATCGCCAGCATCGGGTACGGTCCGGTGATGAGCGCGAATAAATCTCATATCCCTCACTTCATCTCCACATTTCAGGCGGTGGGTGCCGTGCTGTGTGAGGTGTCGCCCGCCCGACTCATCGGATGAATAAGGGGGTTGGGCATTGACAGCCAGATCGAGACACGGCTTCAATCGTGGGGACTCGGAGCCCGGAACGGACGCTCCCACCCTTCCCCCTCACTCCCTCCTCGGCAGGGGGCCTCTCTCTACGACAACGTTGTCGTGTTTCCCTTTCGCTCATGACATCGGAGGCTGTCCGCCGCATGACCATGCACGCGATCCACGACCTCCTCCTGTCCGCCCGGGAGCGACGCCCCGACGGCACCGCCCTGCGTGACGACGAGGGCTCCTGGACCTACCGCGAACTCACCGCCCACAGCCACGGATTCGGCGCCTGGCTGCGCGACCGTGGCATCGGCCCCGGCGACCGGGTCCTGATCCGGGCGGCCGGCAACCGCAAGACCCTGGCCGCGCTGTACGGCTGCTCCCTCGTCGGCGCGACGGCGATCCCCCTCAGCCCGACCGCGACCCGGCGGGAGCTGGAGCACGTCGTACGGGACGCGACACCCAGCCTGACCCTGCAGGACATCCCGTCGGTCCCGGCCGCCGGGGAACCGTCGTCGGCGGATCTCGACGCCCTCTCCGACCCCACCGCACGGGCCGCTCACCCGGCCCTCCTGATCTACACCTCCGGCAGCACCGCCGCGCCGAAGGCGGTCGTCTGCCGCGCCGAGCAGATCCTCTTCGCGGTCACGGCGATCGCGGAGCGCCTGCGGTACGCGCCGGACGACGTCGTCTACTGCCGGCTGCCCCTCTCCTTCGACTACGGCCTCTACCAGACCTTCCTGGCAGCCCACGCCACCGCCGAACTGGTCGTTGCCCCCGGCGGCGTGGACGGCCGCGTCCTGACCCGGATCCGTGAACTCGGTGCGACCGTCGTCCCGTTGGTGCCGGGACTCGCCACGATCCTGCTGCGGCTCGCCCGGGGCCGGCCGGTGGAGTCGAGCGTGCGCCTCTTCACCAACACGGGCGAGGCGCTGCCGGCCGAGACGATCCGCGAACTGCGCGCCTGCTTCCCGCGGGCGGGGATCCAGCTCATGTACGGCACGACCGAGTGCAAGCGGATCTCCATCGCGCCGGTGGACGAGGACCGTGAGCGGCCAGGCTCGGTGGGACCGCCGCTGACCGGGACGAGGGTCGGGATTCTCGGTGCGGACGGCCACGAGGCCGAGGCCGGTGAGGTGGGGGAGATCGTGGTGTCGGGCCCCCATGTCATGGACGGGTACTGGAACGCCCCCGAGATCACGGCACAGGTCTTCAGACGCCCGGCCGACGGATCCGCTGGGGAGACGGTCCTGCACACCGGCGACTACGGCTACCTGGACACCGACGGCCATGTGTACGTCGTCGGTCGCCGCGACTCCGTCTTCAAGCGCCTCGGTGTCCGCACCAGCACCGCGGAGATCGAGGCGGCGGCCCGCGCGGTCCCCGGCGTGACCGAGGCGGCGGTCCTGCCACCGCTTGACGGCAGGGACGCAGCCCTCTTCGTCGTCGCGTCCGTGCCCGAGACGGAGGTGCTCAGGCAGCTCAGAACCCTGCTCGACGCGCAGAAGGTCCCCGGTGTCTGCCGCACCGTGGCGGAGCTCCCCCGCCAGTCGAACGGCAAGCTGGACCGCGTCGCCCTGCGGTCCCTCCTGACGGAGGTGAGCCCGTGACGACCGCCGCACGGGACCTTGTCCGGCGCTTCGGCAGCCCGCTGTACGTCTACGAGACCGACCAGGTGCGGCAGTCCCTCGCCGACCTGCGCGCCGTGCTCCCGGAACCGGCGGAGCTGTACTACTCCCTCAAGGCCAACCCGCATCCGGAGCTGGCCCGCACCCTGCGGCTCGGCGGCTGCGGAGCCGAGATCAGCTCCCCGGGCGAGCTGCGGGCCGCCGCCCTCGCGGGATGGCCGGGCGGGCGGTGCCTGTACACCGGGCCCGCGAAGACACCCACCGAGATCGACGCGGCCCTCCGCTTCGGCGTGCGCAGGTTCTCCGTGGAGTCGGCGGACGATCTGCGACGCGTCGGTACGGCCGCCACGGAACTCGGCGTCCGAGCCGACTGTCTGATCCGGGTCAGCGGAGTCCTGGAGGGCGCCGCCGGCATCCGGATGTCGGGCCGGGCGACGCAGTTCGGAGTACCGCTCGACGAACTGACCCGGGACCTCCCCTCGTATCTGACCGTGCCCGGCACCCGTGTCGTCGGCGCCCACTTCTTCCCGGTCAGCAACGCCCGGGACGAGGAGAGCCTGACGGCGGAGTTCCTCGGCAGTGTGCGGACGGCCGGCCGGCTGCGCGCACTGGGACTGCCGATGGAACTGGTCGACCTGGGCGGCGGGTTCGGGGCGCCCTTCGCGACCCGGGCCGTGCGGGAACGGTATGCGGGGCTCCGCCAGGTGCTCGGGGACGCGCTGGACGAGCACCTGCCCGGCTGGCGGGTGGGCCGTCCAGCCGTGGCCTTCGAGTCCGGCCGCTACCTCGTGGCGGACTGCGGCCGGCTCCTCGCCACCGTCGTCGAGGTCAAGCGGGGCGAGGACAAGACCCATGTACTGATCGACAGCGGCATCAACCACCTTGCGGGCATGTCCGGTTCGGGCCGGTTGCTACGGCCCGTGATGGAGCCCTTCGTGGAGCGGCGGGGCGGCACACCCGGTGCGGCGTCCGACCCCGGCCCCGTCACGGTGGCCGGCCCGCTGTGCACCCCGGCGGACGTGCTCGGCCACCAGGTACGGCTCGGCGAGGTCGAGGCCGGTGACGTCCTCGTCGTACCGAACGTCGGCGCCTACGGCATGACGGCCGGCCTGCTCGCCTTCCTCAGCCGCGACCTCCCGGTCGAAGTGGTCCTCGACGGTGGCGCCGCCGTCTCGGCGACCCGCGTCGAACTCCGGCGCACTCGCATCCGGTCGACCTCCGACGACGACCAGTTTCAGCCGGACCCGGCAACTCAAGGAGAACGCACGTGACCGAGACAGCCGAGCAGCGAACGGGCCAGTACGACTTCCCCTTCTCCCACGACCTCATCGCCCAGGAACCCGCCGAGGTGCGGGGTACGGCCCGCAGCGACGCCCGGCTGCTGGTCCTGGACCGCCGTACGGACGCCGTCGAGCACCGGCGCTTCGCCGACCTCGGCCGGTATCTCACCCCGGGAGACGCGCTGGTCGTCAACAACGCCCGGGTGGTCCCGTCGATCCTGCGCGGCACCGACGCCCGCGGCAAGCCCATCGTGGTGAACGTCTTCTCCCCGATGGAGGACGGCACCTGGCACTGTCTGGTCCTCCCGGCCCCCATCGCGGTGCCGGGCGAGCGCTTCCGGTTCGGGGCGGACGGAGAGGTGACCGGGGAACTGCTCCACGAGGAGTCCGTGGGCGTGTGGCGGCTGCGCCTCGAACCTGGAGGCGTGGACGTCCTCTCCCGGGTCGGACAGATCGCGTATCCCGACTATCTGGACAAGGACCCGGAGGACCCCGAGTACTACCAGACGTCCCTCGCCACCCGCCCCGGCGCCACCCTCTTCCCGTCCGCCGCACGGCACTTCACCCCGGAGCTGCTCGGCTCCCTCGAGGAACAGGGCGTTTCCGTCGTGGAGGTGACCCACTTCATCGCCGCGCGGTGGCAGCACGGCTATCTGCGCGAGTGGCTCGGCCAGGACGTGGAGTGGGCCGACGACGAGGGCGTCGACCTGCCGCGCGGAAGGGCCGGCGTGAGCCTGCCGTTCCCCAGGCCCGAGCGGTACGAGGTGTCGCTCCGGGCCGCCGACACGCTCAACGAGCGGCGCCGGGCGGGCGGCCGGATCGTGGTCTGCGGTACGTCGGCGCTGCGCGCGCTGGAGACGGTGGCGGACGACCGCACCGGCCGGGTGTGGCCGGGGTCAGGCTGGACCAACCTGATCCTGGGCCCGGGCCACCGCTTCAAGGTGTGCGACTCCTTCCTGACCAACTTCCACATGCCGCAGAGTTCCGAACTGCGTCTCACCTCCGCCTTCACCGGGGCGCCGGAACTGCTGCGGGTGTACCGGGAGGAAGTCCTGCCGAACGGCTACCTCTTCAACGAGTTCGGCGACTCGATGCTGATCGTCTGAGGAGGACGGAAAATGCAGCGCTCCACCGATATTGAGCCCACTGACAGCGAGAAGGATTTCGAGAAGATCCTCCAGACCAACCTCGGCCTCCCCGCGGACCGGTCGCTCGACCACGACACACCCCTCGCGGACTACGGCCTGGACTCGCTCACCGCGGTCAACATAGTGGTCGACCTCGAGCAGCGGTTCGCCGTCACCTTCCCCGACGACAGGATCATGTTCGCCATGTTCCATTCCGCCCGCACCCTGTGGGACGCCCTGTCGGAGCTGATCGCGTGAACACCCGCTGGAAGAGCCTGCCCAGCGGCGTCGTCCCGGACGTGGCCGACGCCGAGCCGCTCTCCGGCGGCGCGGTGAACGACGTCTGGCGGCTGACCCTCACCGACGGAAGGGCGTACGTCCTCAAGGGATCCGTCGACGCTCCGCCCGACCTGTTCCCGCTGGAGGCGGCCGGACTCAGGGCGCTCCAAGAACGCGCGGGCATCCGTACTCCCCAGGTGTTCGAGGTGAGTGCGCACCACGTCCTCATGGAGGCCCTGCACCCCCGGCCCGACACCGACGAGTTCTGGGAGGCCGCGGGCCGGACCTTCGCCACCCTGCACACGGTGCGCGGCGACCGGTTCGGCTGGGACACCGACGGATGGCTCGGCCTGCTTCCCCAGGAGAACGGCTGGGCCGACGACGGCCACGAGTTCTTCGCCGAGCACCGAATCCGCCGTTACCTGCGCGAGCCGAAGGTACGCCGTGCCCTCGAACCGGCCGACCTGGCGGGCCTGGAGAGGATCTGTGAACGCCTTCCGCAGCTCGTCCCGACGTCTCCCTGCGTGCTCAACCACGGCGACCTCTGGCGCGCGAACATCGTCGCCGACCCGGCCGGTGAACCCGTGTTCCTCGACCCGGCGGTGTGCTGGATGTGGGCCGAGTCCGACCTCAGCATGACGTACTGCTGCGATCCTCCACCGGACCGCTTCTTCCACGCCTACGAGGAGATCTCCCCCCTGCCCGACGGCTGGCGCGACCGCATGCCGCTGCTGCACCTGCGCGAACACCTCAGTGTGCTGGCCCACTTCGGGACGTACGGCGACACCGTGGCGAAGGTCCGGGACGTCGTACGTACCTTCTCCTGAACCCTGAACCCTGAACCCTGAAATCCGGGGAGCCCGCCGTGCCCTGCCTGAAGACCAACGTCCAGCGGGAGTACACCTCCTACCTCTACGGGGCCCTCCCGCTGTGCGTGGCCCTGGCCCACGAGGACACCTTCCCCTGGTACCTGGAGCGTTACGTCCAGCTCCACTCGGAGCACTCCCCGAGCAGCGGCGAGCAACCGCACCTCGACTTCGCCGACTCCTTCGGCTATCGGAAGGTCCTGGAGTGCAGGACCCTCGACTGGGCCGCCGTCTCCGCGGCGGGCCCGTCGGTCATCGACCTGATCCGTGACCGGATCTCCGCCGGCCAGCACTGCACTGTCTTCGTCGACGACGACCATCTGCGCGGCCGGCCGTTCGTCCGGCTGCACGAGTACCTCGTCTTCGGATACGACGACCGTAGACGGGAGGTCGCCGTGGTGGGGTTCGGCGGCAGACCCCGCGTCTTCCGCGAACTCCGCATCTCCTACGACGACTTCGCCAGGGCCTTCCGCGAGGCGAAGTCGGCCGTCCACGAGGGGCGTTCGGAAGTCCGCAGCCCCGTCCAGCTTCTGCGGCCCCGCACGGTCCCGCACAGCTTCAGCCCTGCCCGCCTGGTCCGTGCACTCCAGGACTACCTCTCGGGCACACCCGGCGACACTCAGGACACCGACACCTGGTGGTCCGCTCCCACCGCGCCGGCACCGAACCCGGCCGATCTCGAAACCAGGGCCGGGGTGAGCACGTACGACCATCTGGTCCTCCACCTCACCCAGGTGAAGGACGGGACGGCGGGCCTCGACTACCGCAGGTTCCATCTGCTCTCCGAACACAAGGGAATGGTCCTGCGCCGCCTCGCTCACCTGGCCGAAACCTGCGCCCTGCACGAGCCGCTGGCCGACACCCTCCATGCCTACCGCGAACTGGACAGCCAAGTACGGCAGTTCAGGCTCCGCCTGTTGTTCCTCCCACCCGAGAAGGCCGCCGACGAGGCCGCACGAGGCCTGGCATTCCTGACCCGGCTACGAGAGACCGAGACCCGGCTGCTGGAGCACGCGGTACGGGTCGTCGGGGCGGGGTGACGCGTGCGCAACTCACCGACGAGCCGACTGGCGCCCTGAGCAGCCGTTCCCGCCCCCGACCGCTCGCCCCGCCACCGGCCCGACGCACCCGTACGCCGCCGCAGTGGACCTCGTCATCGCCGCTACAGCGGCTCACCACGGCCTGGTTGTCCTCCACGACGATGCCGACTACGGCACTGTCGCCCGGCACGCATCCGACCTGACCGAGCACAACGTCCACGACATCGTCTGAGGCGTTTCACCGCCCGACAGGTTGTGGGGTTGTCCTCGCTGTCAGGCGAAGGTGGCGATCAAAGAGAACCCCCGCGGCGCCCCGGCCGGAGCACATGTCCCGGCTACCTCGGGAACGGACTGACGGGCTCGGCTGAGGAGACGTCACCGGTCGAGATCCGCGTACTCCGTCTCGGGCACGCCGATGTCCGAGAAGATGGCCCACGCCTGTCGCCTCATCAGTTCGGCGGCGGCGTCGGTCTTCCAGTGGGCGCGGGCGAGTGCCAGGAGGGTGCGGGCCTCACCGAGTCGGTGGCCGGTCCCGCGGTGTACGGCGAGGGCTGCCTGGCCGAGCTCGACGGCCGTGCCGTGTGCTTCCTCGGCCTCCGCTGTCTCGCACAGGGCTGTCAGGGCCTGGCCCTCCACCACGCGGAACGAATGGGCGCGGGCCAGAGCCAGCGCCTGTTCGGCGTGGGTGCGGGCCTCGTCGTACCGGCCCGCTTCCCCGTAGGTGAGGGAGAGGCACAGGAGGCTGTCCGCCTCGGCTCGCCGGAATCGCGCCTCGCGGGCCAGGGCGAGAGCCTGCTCGCCGGCCTGAAGAGCCCGGTCCAGCTGCCCCAGTCGTCGGCGGGCGGCGGCGACAGTGTTGAGGATGCCGGACTGAACCCAGTGCCGTTTCGTGTCCTCGACCAGGGCGAAGGCCCGCCCGGCCTGCTCCAGCCCTTCGCCGTGGCGGCCGAGTTCGATATTGATCTTCGCGATGGCGTCGAGCATCATCGCGCGGCCGTCGCGGTAACCGGCCCGCTTGTCGGAGGCGACCTCCGGGCCGAGGAGGTCGAGTCCGTCGGTGAGACGGCCGAGTTCCCAGTACACCCCGCCCAGGATCTGCAGGGCCGAGCCGGCGTCCCACCAGCTGACCTCTGCCTCTAGTCCGACGGCACGTTCGAGGTGGTCGGCGGCCTCGTGCAGCCGACCCAGATCCCGGCAGGCCATACCGAGGCCGACCATCCCGAATCCTTCGAAGTAGAGATTCCCGGTCTCACGGAAGATGCGCAGGCCGGCGGTGAAATCGTCGTGCGCACTGTCGAGGCGCGCCATGCTCCAATACGCCATGCCTCTGAGGCCGAGACCCGACGCCTCGCCCGACGCCCAACCGAGCTCCCGGCTGATGTCCAGTGCGCGTGTGGCGTGTTCCATCGCCTGTCGGACATGCCCCCGGTCCCACCGCGCCGCTGAAAGGCTGGAGTGCATCGCTGCCTGGCCGAACAGGTCACCATCGGTCTCGGCCGCGTCCAGTGCCGTCTGCGCGGTGGTCTGCCAGGTCTTCCGTGGCAGATGGATCCAGAAGTGGCTGAACAGTGCGGAGGTCAGGTGCCAGGCGACGGGGCGGGGGCCGTGGTGGGCGGCATGGTTGATGACGGCGAGCAGATTCGCCCGTTCTGCATCCAGCCACGGTCCGGCGGCGATGGTTGACGGCATGCCCGGGTGTCTGTCGGGGCGGAGGCTGGTGGGCAGCTCCGGAAAGAGCCCGGTCCCCGCGGTGGTTCGGATGGCGTTGAGGTACCAGATCAGGAGTCGTTCGAGGGCGGCTTCACGGTCCGGCGTTGCCTCCTCCACCAGCGCACACTCCTGTGCGTACTCGCGAAGGAGATCGTGGAACCGGTAACGCGCCGCCGTCGCGGGCTCGACCAGGTGGGCCGAGGTCAGTGCACCGATCAGACGCCGGGCCTGCGACAGTGGCGCATCCAGGAGCGCCGCTGCGGCCTCGGTGGTGAACTCCGCTCCCGGGAACAGGCCGAGCAGGCGGAACAGCCGGCGTGCCCCGGGTGCCAGGACCCGGTACGACACCGAAAAGGCCGTACGCAAAGGAGAGTTGGCGTCTCTGTCCGGCTCCAGTGCCTCCAGCTTGTTGCCCTCGTTCATCTCGGCGACGAGGTCGGCCGTCCGCAGGGCCGGATCGCCCGCGAGCCTGGCGGCGGCCACGCGCAGGGCCAGGGGGAGGCTGCCGCAGAGCCGGATCAGTTCGTCGACCGCGTGTTTGTCGTCGTCGACCCGGTCCGTGCCGAGGGTCCGGCTCAGCAGTGCGCGGGCCTCGTCCGGCTGGAGGAGATCCAGGGGCAGCGCGTGGGCGCCGTCGTGGGCGACGAGGTCGCCGAGCCGGTTGCGGCTGGTCACGAGGACGCAGCAGGTAGGGCCGGACGGCAGCAGCGGACGTACCTGCTCGGCCGAGGCCGCGTTGTCCAGCAGGACGAGCATGCGTCGGTCGGCCAGCAGGGTCCGGAACACGCGGCCCTGGGCCTCGTGGTGCGGGGGGATCTCCGACGCCGCGAGCCCCAGGCTGCGCAGCAGCAGTTCTAGGGCCTCGCCGGGTTCGAGGGGCTGTCGGTCGTGGTCGAAGCCGTGCAGGTTGACGTAGAGCTGGCCGTCCGGGAAGCGGTCGCGGACCTGGTGTGCCCAGTGCACGGCCAGTGCGGTCTTGCCAATGCCCGCGGCGCCGCCGATGGCGGAGATGACCACGGTGTTCGCCGTCCCTTGCGTCCGCGCGGGCGCAAGCAGCGAGTGGAGTCGGTCGAGTTCGCCGGTGCGGCCGGCGAAACCCGGAGTGTCGTGCGGGAGTTCGGCGGACACGGCTCTCTCGCGCGGTGTGGAGAGTACCGACGGGGGCGGACGCAGGAGGAAGGCGTCGTCCTGGTGCAGTACCGCTTCGTGCACCCGGCGCAGTTGCTCACCGGGATCGGCAGCGAGCTCGTCACGCAGTCGTACGCGCAGGTCCTCATAAGTTCTGAGCGCTTCCGCCTGACGTCCGCGGCCGTACAGGGCCCGCATGCGCAAGGCCGTCAGCGACTCGTCGTAGCGGTCAGCCATCGAAGACGCGGACAGCCCGCTCAGGTCGTCGAGGGCATCGCCGAACCGGCCCAGAAGGACCAGGCACTTGAGCCGCTCCAGCCGGAACGTCCGTCGGCGCTCGTCCAACCGCTGCCGCTCCTCCTGCGCGAACGGTCCCGGCAGCCCGGCCAGGGGCTCGCCCTGGAACAGCCCGATGGCTGCGGAGAGTTGGGCCGCGGCGGTGGCCAGGTCGCCAGACGCGACGGTGCGCAGCGCCTCGTCGCCCCGTTCGTCCAGATCCGCCGTATCGAGCCTGACCTCCTCGACGACGAAGCAGTACCAGCCCTTGCCGCTGCGGATCACCGACTCCGCGGGCGGGGTGCCTTCCGGATCGAGCACCCTGCGCAGCGAGTTGACGTGGGTGGGCAGGACCTTGTGACCGCCTGCGGGAGGCTCCTCGCCCCACACCGCGTCGAGCAGCCGCTCATGACTCGCCACGGCCCCTTGGCGCAGCAGCAGAGCGGCCAGCACGGCCTGCCGCTTGACGGGCCCCAGCTTCAGCGGCGCCCCGCCCCGCCATGCCCGTAACGGTCCGAGCACTTCGAACCGCAGCAGCTGAGGAGATCCGTCGTCCACCCCGAACCCTCCGCTTCCCTACGTCATCGGAATTTCATCAGAATTGCAGCACCCCCGGCCATGTTCATGGACACGACATCGCACAACCCGCACAACCGAAGGGGATCCGCGTGACCGAAGTGGAGTTGGTGGCGACCGCGTTGGCCACGGGGGCGGCGGCCGGACTCACCGACACCTCACGAGGAGTCGTCCACGACCTCCACGCTGTGCTGAAGGAGGCGGTTCGCCGACGATTGTCCGGTGGCTGCGACGGCGTACGGGGAGGCTACGGCGTACGGGTGCTTTATGCGTACGAGACGGACCCCGATGTGTGGCGGACTCGGCTGCTCCAGGTGCTGGCCTCCGGGCCGGAGATGGACGAGGAGATCCTCGGGGCGGCTCGCGCAGTGCTCCGCGCGGAAAGGAGGAAAGGGCACATCACCGCGGTCGTCGGTTGATGCGGAGTGGGCGACCTCTCTGGCCATGGCGATACGCGCCACTGGTGGAAGCAAGCAGGGACGACCGTGAGCTGGGGCGGGAGGCCCGCAGGCACACGTACGACATCCCGTGCGGGCGGCGCAGCCCCGCAGTTGCGACTCCACAGGGAGCTCTACACGGACAAGGGAGCCGACGGACTCGCGCACCGTCGTCGGGGCTCCAGGCCAAGCGCCGTCGGAAGGTCGCCGCCCTGGCGCTCGCCCGTCGGCTGCACGAACTGGGCCTTACCACTGAACGGCACCGGACGGGATCCGCGTACCGCCACTGCCCACGGTGAGCCTCGCGGCTCGGGACCGATCGCGGTTCGCACCCCACGTGGGGAGACACGCGCACTCGTCCGGGGGACGCCGACGCTGAAGCCCAACCCCATGACGCACCCCTTTTCCCGCAGGCAGTCTGGCGCCGGGGCTGGTCTCTTAGGGGGCTGCCCGTGAGACGAGGGGGCATCTGCCATACATCAATCTAGGACATGGACTACTCTTGGTACATGTCCATGAAGCGCACGAACGTCTACGCCGATCCCGAGGACCTTGCGATCATCAAGGAGGCGGCCAAACGGCGAGGCATAAGCGAAGCGGAGATCATTCGGCAGGGGATCCACCTTGCGGCGATGGCAAATCGCGTCTGGGACGAGCCGCTGTTCTCGCGTACCTTCGAAGGGCCGGGGCGTACGCCCTCCAAGGCTGAGGTCCGTGACGTGGTTGCCGACGCGGTCCGCCGCAAGACGGACTCCGGAACTGCCGCGTGATCATCGTCATCGCCGACACGTCCGGCCTCCTGGCTGCCCTCGACTCGACGCACCCGGAATACAGGGCGGCGAACGAGGCGATCATGGCGGCCGGCCTGCTGGTCATGTCGCCGCTCCTGCTGGCGGAACTCGATCACGTCGCCACGCGAGGGCTCGGGCGGGAGGCCGCCGTCAGTGCAGTTGACGACCTCCGCCGCTGGATGAGTCGGGGCCGGGTCGTCGTACCGGAGATCACGGAGGATCACCTGGGTGCAGCCCAGTCTGTTCGTGTCCGTTACCGCGCACTGGATCTCGACCTCGCCGACGCGGTGAACGTGGCGCTGGCCGCGGAGTACGACACCGACGCGATTCTCACCCTCGACCGGCGTGACTTCCGTGCTGTACGGCCGTTGGGGCGTCACAAGGCATTCCGGGTCCTGCCCGACGATCTGCCGTTGTGACGGTCTTCCGGCAGGGAAGTCCCAGCCGCTGAAAGGGACTTCGGCCGGCATCGCCTCCGCTGTGCACGCAAACGCCATTCAGAGTCGCGGAGGGAACGGCAGGCTGAGGTCTCCTGACGCGAAGAGGTTCGGGTCTGAACTGCGAAGCCGCAGGTCAAGCCGGACTTCCTGGCCTGGAGGCATTGTGCGTACGGCTGCCGCCCGGAACCCGTGCCCTCCGCGTGCCCAATCTTCGTGCGCCTGGCGGGCGGGAAACCGCTGGACAACCATCGGCTAAACATAAACCCCAGGCCACTGACCTGGGGTTTCATCATGGAGCGGGTGACGAGAATCGAACTCGCGCTCTCAGCTTGGGAAGCTGATGTTCTACCATTAAACTACACCCGCGTAACACGCCGGACGGAACCGGTGTCGAACGCAACGTTACCTTACCTCATCCCGGGCCCCCGGCGCCGAAGCCGTGGGGCCCTTGGTGCGTCTCAGGGGTGGGACAGGGCTGCGGGCAGCGGGAGTTGGGGCGTACGGTGGAGGGGTGGAAGAGGGTCCGGGCGGGACCGGAGTGCCGCCTGGAGGGCCGTCCCGTTCATCCCGTAACGTGGCATTTGTCGTCAGGTGAGCAGTAGCCCGACGCGGCTCTTGGGGAAGGGACTCTTGGACTTGATGGAGCGCACCGTCGTCCGTTGTGCCGATGGGCACGTGTTCAGCACCGCTTCGTTCCCGATGCAGCAGGCCGAACGACTCGGCCCCGGACGGCTCGTCCGCTGTCCTCGCTGTGCGCGGCTTCGGAGCGTCGTTCCGGTGACCTTGGAGAAGCACTGAAAGATCGGTACCAGGCGCGCGGTCCGTCCGATGGTGGTCGGTCCGCGCGCCTTGCGTATCCTCGGGGCGTGCTTCTCTCAGACAAGGACATCCGGGCCGAGATCGACGCCGGGCGGGTACGGATCGATCCCTACGACGAATCCATGGTGCAGCCGTCCAGCGTCGACGTGCGCCTCGATCGCTTCTTCCGGGTGTTCGAGAACCACCGCTACCCCCACATCGACCCCTCCGTCGAGCAGGCCGACCTCACGCGGCTCGTGGAGCCGGAGGGCGACGAGCCCTTCATCCTCCACCCGGGTGAGTTCGTCCTCGCCTCCACGTACGAGGTCATCACCCTCCCCGACGACCTCGCCTCCCGCCTCGAGGGCAAGTCCTCCCTCGGCCGGCTCGGACTCGTCACCCACTCCACGGCAGGCTTCATCGACCCCGGTTTCAGCGGGCACGTGACCCTCGAGCTGTCGAACCTCGCCACCCTGCCCATCAAACTCTGGCCGGGCATGAAGATCGGCCAGCTGTGCCTGTTCCGGCTCTCCTCGCCGGCCGAGTTCCCCTACGGCAGTGAGCGCTACGGCTCCCGCTATCAGGGCCAGCGCGGCCCCACCGCCTCCCGCTCCTTCCTCAACTTCCACCGGACCCAGGTATGAGCGCCGTACGGGAGAACCTGACCTACGAGGCGTTCGGCACCGCCGTCCGTGAGCTCGCCCAGACCATCGCCGACGACGGCTACGAGCCCGACGTCGTGCTCTCGATCGCCCGCGGCGGAGTCTTCGTCGCCGGCGGCCTCGCGTACGCGCTCGACTGCAAGAACATCCACCTGGTGAACGTCGAGTTCTACACCGGCGTGGGGACCACCCTGGAAATGCCGGTCATGCTGGCCCCCGTCCCCAACGTCATCGACTTCTCCGACCAGAAGGTCCTCATCACCGACGACGTCGCCGACACCGGCAAGACGCTCAAACTGGTGCGCGACTTCTGCCTCGACGCCGTCGCCGAGGTCCGCTCGGCGGTCATCTACGAGAAGTCCCAGTCCCTGGTGAAGTGCGAGTACGTCTGGAAGCGGACGGACGACTGGATCAACTTTCCGTGGAGCGTCCTGCCTCCGGTGCACAGGTCGGGCGAGGCACCCAGGGAGAACAAGGAAGCGGTCTGACCTGCGGTTACCGCAGGCCACTGCGGCACCGGCAGGTCAGGAAGCCCTCGGCTGAGGAACATCCGTCCGCAACGACGTGATGAGGCGGTCAAGGTCACCGCGTGCCGTGTACGTACGAATCGGGTCGATGTAGTCGCGTGACTCGATGATCTGACCGTCCCGGATCCGCATGACGAAGACGCAGGGCACCTTGGACATGGAGCCGTCCGGCAACGTGAACTCATAGGCGAACTCGGCGACGATCACTTCAGGATCGGCGGTCTCGTGAACGACGACGTCGACGACCCGCCTCTTCGGCAAGGACCCCCGGACTTCCGGCGGCACCGTGAAGTGCTCCTGGAGCGCGGACCGACTCGTCAACGGCTCGGACTCGGGCGTGGCCATGGGATGGCGGACATCGGTGACCTCGCCGTACAGGTCGGGCAACTCGTCGAAGTTCCCGTCGGCGACCCCGTGAACAAGCCGGAGAAACACCTCGCGCGGACTCGGACTCACACGACCCTCCCCAGGTGACCCTTTCTCGTCGTACACGCTAGAACGTGCCCAGCTTCACGATCGACAGCAGTGCGATCAGCTGGATCGCGGAGGCGCCGAGCGCCTTCGGCCACGGCAGGTCGTGGGACCTGGACACCATCAGGGTGAGCAGGGCGCCGGCCGCCACCCAGGTCGCCCAGCCCAGGAGCTGGACGAAGGACGCGTCGCCGCCGAAGAACATGGCCACGATCAGGCGGGGGGCGTCGGTCAGGGACATGATCAGCATGGAGAGGCCGACCGTGGGCTGCCACGCTCCGTCGCCGCCGAGCTGGCGGGCCAGGGCGTGGGTGACGACGCCCAGGACGAAGGCCGACAGGACCATGGCGACGGCCGTGGTCAGGACGATCGGGATCGCGTTCGACAGGGTGGCGTTGATCGCGTCCTCTCGGGCGCCCTCGAAGCCGAACACCGCGAGCAGGCCGTAGAGGAAGGTCACGACGAGGGCCGGGCCCCACATCGTGTAGTCCCGCATCTGGAGGAAGGTCTGCCTGGGCGAGAGCAGGATGCCCTTCAGGAGTTCCTTCCAGTGCAGGCGGGGGCCCACCGGGGCGGCCGGGGCCGAGCCCGCGCGGTAGGTGCCGCCCTGGTTGTAGGGGTCCTCCCCGACCGAGAACGCCTGGGTGTGGCCCGGGTTGTTGGCCGCATACGGGTCATGGCCGCCCTGCGGGTGCGGGGCACCACCAGCACCGGCGCCGTCGCCGAAGTACTCCGGCTCGTCGTAGCCCCCGCCGCCGCCGCCCTGGGTCCACTGGCCCGGGTGGGGCTGCGGCGCGGGGGGATAGCCGTACGGCTGTCCCTGGGGCGCCTGCTGCCCGTACGGAGGTTGTTGCGGTCGCGCGTGAGGAGCGCCGTTGTCCCGGCCGCGTCCGATCCTGAATCCAGCCACGTCTTCGAACGTACCTGGTCCCGGGGAGCGGCGTGCGCGGCCCGGGGTTTCGGGGACGGCTTTGCTGCCGAGCTGTGACATCCCTTAAGGGGGTTCTCGTCTGTCCCCTACGGGGTCAGCGGCTGAGGAACGCCGACGTGGAGAACGTCACGGCCGGCTCCGCGCTCACGAGCCCCTTCCTCGCCCCGGAGAAGACGGCGACCGTGTCCTTCGTCTCGCTCCGGTACGTCCGTACCGCCAGGTCCGCCCGGCCGTCGCCGTCGAAGTCGCCGACCGCGAGGACGCGGGTGGTTCCGGTGGCGGGGGGTGCGACGGTGGCCGTCGCCTTCTCGGACGGACCTGTCGTACGGCCCTGGAAGACGCGCAGGCGCGAGCCGCTGGAGACCAGTTCGCTCAGGCCGTCGCCGTCGAAGTCGGCGGCGTCCAGGACCGAGCCGGGGGAGTCCAGGGAGCCCTTCGCCGCGGTCGGGAGGTCATAGCGCAGTGACGTTCCTCCCATGGCCCCGACCGCCGCGTCCAGCGCCTTGCCGCGGCCGAAGGAGCCGAGGGCCACGTCGATGCCGGACGGCAGGACGGCTCCGGTTCGGGTCGGGCCCGCCGGACCGCCGAGGACCACGGCGGAGGGACCGGTGCCCTGTGCCGTACGGACGATCAGGTCGTCGTAGCCGTCGCGGTCGACGTCGGCGGCCGGGCCCGTGGGGACCTCGCCGGGCGACCGGATCGGGGCGCCGGCCCCGCTCGGCTCGCCCTTGCGGGTGAACGGGCCGCGCAGGTAGGTGAGGTGACCGCCCGTCGCATGCAGGACCAGGTCCTTCGTGCCGTCGCCGTCGAAGTCGCCGCAGACCGGCTGGTCGGGCCAGTCGTTGCCGACGCGGGCGGCGGGCGGGACCGAGAGGTGAACTGCCTTGCCGGTCAGGCCGGTCGGGGAGCCGAAGAGGATCTGGAGCGGGACCGGGGGCCGGCCCTGGCCGTCGTAGGGCGGGTCGGTGGAGACGACGAGGTCCGTGAAGCCGTCCTTGTCCAGGTCGCAGCTGGCCTCCGCGTCGAACAGGGCGGGGAGTTGGCCGTCGGTGGCCGCGCCCTGTCCGCTCGGGGTGATCAACTGCCGTGCGCCCGGGACCAGTCCGCGCTCGCTGCCGTAGACGATGCCGATGCCGGGATCGTCGGCGTGGGCCTGTGCCTTGACCAGGTCGCCCAGGACGAGGTCGCGGTGGCCGTCGCCGTTGAAGTCGTCCGGGGTCCTGCTGCCCTTGCCCTTCGGCACCGGGAGCCGTGCCGGGGCGTCGGCGATCCGTACGGGGGTGCGGTCCGCCGAGCCGGTGTGCTGGGCGGGGCCGCAGGCGGCGAGGAGGAGGGTGGCGGCGAGGGCGGCGACGGCGGTGATCAGGGTGCCGCCCGGGGGCGTCGTACACATCACGTCTCTCCGCACGATCCGCACGCGCACCGTTCACCTCGTCAGCATCATTGACAACGACCCCGGCAATGATGCACTTGTTCGAGATGCGGCGACAGCCCTGCGGGCGTCGTCGACGGGGGAGAGGCGGAAGGCGTGCGGTTGGCGCTGCTCTGGACGGTCCGGCTGGGCGGGCTGGTCGAGTGGGTCGCGGCGGCGGTGGCCTGTTGGTGGCTGCTGGGAGTGGCGTCCACGCCCCGGCCGTGGACGGGGCCGCTGGTGTGGGGCGCGGTCGCGGCCGGGTGCGCGGTGCTGCGGGCGGGGGCGCTGTGGGGGCTGCGGCGCGGGTCCGGCCGTGTGGTGCCGGACAAGTCCGGGTCCGGTGGCGCTCTCGGCGAGGCGCTGGGGTTCTCCTTCAAATCGGTGCGCTGGATCCGGGCTCGCGGCGGTGCCGTCTGGCTGCTGGTGACCTTCGCGTGCGGTGCCCTCTTCGTCGGGCTGATGGCCACGGGGAGCGAACAGGTCGCCGCGTTGCGGGACGCGGGCGCCGAGGTGAGCGCGGCGAAGGTGGTGGAGCGTCCGCGGGCCGTCCGAGCGGACCTGGGCGAGGACGCCGTACGGGGATACACGTCCCGTCTGGTGGTCGCCGTACCGGACGGTCCCGCACGGCTCGACACGCGCGCGTACACCCTTCGCGTACCCGGCCTCCAGCTTCGTGACCGGGACCGTGGGCGGGACGGCCGTTCCGTGTCTGTCCGCCGAGCAGCAGGTCTACTTCCACCAGGGGTACGAGCCGACGGCGCGTGACCGGCACGACATGGCTCAGCTCCGGCGGGTCTTCGGGATCGCCACCCACTTCTGAGCGGAGATCTGGAAGACGCGGCGCCCCCAGGCCCGGTGGGACCTGGGGGCGCCGAACGGCACAGCTGTGACCGCTTACTTCACCGGCTCCGGTTCCGGCTCGTTCGCCGTCTCCGCCGCGTCCTCCGGGTCGACCGGGGTCCGCACGGACTCCAGCAGGAGCTGGGCGACATCCACGACCTGGATGGACTCCTTGGCCTTGCCGTCGTTCTTCTTGCCGTTCACGGAGTCCGTGAGCATGACGAGGCAGAACGGGCAGGCCGTGGACACGATGTCCGGGTTCAGCGAAAGAGCCTCGTCGACGCGCTCGTTGTTGATGCGCTTGCCGATCCGCTCCTCCATCCACATGCGCGCGCCACCGGCGCCACAGCAGAAGCCGCGCTCCTTGTGGCGGTGCATCTCCTCGTTACGGAGACCCGGGACGTTCGCGATGATCTCGCGCGGGGGCGTGTAGATCTTGTTGTGGCGGCCCAGGTAGCACGGGTCGTGGTAGGTGATGATGCCCTCGACCGGCGTGACCGGGACCAGCTTGCCCTCGTCGACGAGGTGCTGGAGCAGCTGGGTGTGGTGGATGACCTCGTAGTCGCCGCCGAGCTGCGGGTACTCGTTGCCGATCGTGTTGAGGCAGTGCGGGCAGGTCGCGACGATCTTCTTGGCGGACTTGGGCTTGGCGGACTCGGGGACCACCTTGCCGTCGTCGTCGAGCTCCTCGCCGAACGCCATGTTCAGTGCCATGACGTTCTCCATGCCGAGCTCCTGGAACAGGGGCTCGTTGCCGAGGCGGCGGGCGGAGTCGCCGGTGCACTTCTCGTCGCCGCCCATGATCGCGAACTTGACGCCCGCGATGTGCAGCAGCTCGGCGAAGGCCTTCGTGGTCTTCTTGGCCCTGTCCTCCAGGGCACCCGCGCAGCCGACCCAGTACAGGTACTCGACCTCGGTGAGGTCCTCGATGTCCTGGCCGACGACCGGGACCTCGAACTCGACCTCCTTGAGCCACTCCAGGCGCTGCTTCTTGGCCAGGCCCCAGGGGTTGCCCTTCTTCTCCAGGTTCTTGAGCATCGTGCCCGCCTCGGACGGGAACGCGCTCTCGATCATCACCTGGTAGCGGCGCATGTCGACGATGTGGTCGACGTGCTCGATGTCGACGGGGCACTGCTCGACACAGGCGCCGCAGGTGGTGCAGGACCACAGGACGTCCGGGTCGATGACGCCGTTCTCTTCGAGGGTTCCGATGAGCGGGCGCTCGGCCTCGGCGAGAGCGGACGCGGGCACACCGGCCAGCTGTTCCTCGGACGCCTTCTCCTCGCCCTCCATCGTCTTGCCGCCGCCGGCCAGCAGGTACGGGGCCTTGGCGTGCGCGTGGTCGCGCAGGGACATGATCAGGAGCTTGGGGGAGAGCGGCTTGCCGGTGTTCCACGCGGGGCACTGCGACTGGCAGCGGCCGCACTCGGTGCAGGTGGAGAAGTCCAGCAGGCCCTTCCAGGAGAACTGCTCGACCTGGGAGACCCCGAAGACGTCGTCGTCACCCGGGTCGGTGAAGTCGATCGGCTTTCCGCCGGACGTCATCGGCTGCAGGGCGCCGAGAGCGGTGGAGCCCTCCGCGTTGCGCTTGAACCAGATGTTCGGGAAGGCCAGGAAGCGGTGCCAGGCCACACCCATGTTGGTGTTGAGCGAGACGACGATCATCCACACGAAAGACGTGCCGATCTTGATCGTCGCGACCAAGTAGACGAGGTTCTGCAGCGCGGAGACGCTCAGGCCCTTGAAGGCCAGCACCAGCGGGTACGAGGCGAAGTACCCGGCCTCGTAGCCCTCCACGTGGTGCAGCGCGCCCTCGAGGCCGCGCAGCACGTAGATGGCGAGGCCGATGGTGAGGATGACGTACTCGACGAAGTACGCCTGACCCGCCTTGGAGCCCGCGAAGCGGGACTTGCGGCCGGGGCGGGAGGGCAGGCTCAGCAGGCGGATCACGATGAGCGCGGCGATGCCGAGCACGGTCATGACACCGATGAACTCGATGTACATCTCGAACGGCAGGAACTCGCCGATGACCGGCAGCACCCAGTCGGCCTTGAAGAGCTGGCCGAACGCCTGGGCGAGGGTCGGCGGCAGCGTCAGGAAGCCGATCGCCACGAACCAGTGGGCGAAGCCGACGATGCCCCACCGGTTCATCCGGGTGTGGCCGAGGAACTCCTTCACCAGCGTCACACTGCGGGCGTAGGGGTTGTCGGTCCTGCTTCCGGCGGGCACGGGCTGGCCCAGCTTGAAGTACCGGACGAACTGGCCGATGGCGCGCGCGAGCAGTGCCACGCCGACCACGGTCAGTACCAGCGACACGATGATCGCGGCGAGTTGCATTTAGGGGCTCCTCGGGCCTGCGAGGGGTCTACGAGAGATCCACGAGGACGGATTCTCGTCATTACTAAGCGGTAACTTATGCAGTCCGTTTGAGACTACCCCCATCCTCCGCCGCACTGTAGCCGGGCACGGGGTGATCTGAATCGCTGAGGGTTACCTTAAAACCCGATCGTGTTATTCGTGATGAATTGGTGCATACGCCGCTAATTTGGGCTTGTGCTCTATGGGATCCTCGCCGCAACCTCCGCCCTGCTCCTCGCAGCCGTGCTCGCCGCCGTGCTGCGGGTGCCCGCCCTGCGCCTCGGGATCGTCGACCGGCGATGGCGGCGACCCATGCCGCTGTCCGGCGGTGTGGCGGTGGTCGTCGCCACCTGTCTGGTCGCGGCGGTCGGGGATTGGAAAGGGGCCACACCCCTGGGGCCCGAGGTCGAGCGGCTGCTCGTCGCCGGGGCCGCCGTCGCCCTCCTCGGGCTCGTCGCCGACGTACGGCGGGTCAAGGCCCGGTTCCTCGTGGGCGGTACGGCGATGGCGGCGGTGTGTGTCGTGCCGTACGAGGAGACAGGGGTGCTCGCCGGGCTCCTCGCGGCCGGCTGGATCGTCTTCGTCGCCCTCGGGTTCAAGGCGCTGGACCACGCCGAAGGGATCGCCGGGACGGTCGGGGTCGTCACCGCCTTCGGGGCGGGGGCCTGTGCGGCGGCCGAGGTGATGGACGGAGTGGCCGTCCTGCTGAGCGTGCTGGCGGCCGCGCTGACCGGGTTCCTGATGCACAACTGGCATCCCGCGCGGGTGGGACTCGGCGCGTGCGGGGCCCTGTTCACCGGGTTCGTGCTGGCGTCCGCCGCCGTGACGACCCGCGCGGGGCAGGAACTCGGCTCCGGTGCGGGGGTGTTGTTCGCGCTGAACGCGGTGGTGGCCGCCGACGTCGTCCTCGTCGTTCTCGCCCGGGGGCTGTCCGGGCGGCCGCTGCTGCGTGCCGCCCCCGACCATCTCGCCCACCGGTTGCGGCGGCTCGGCCTCACTCCGCAGGGGGCGTCCGTCGTCCTGGGTGTCGCGGCCTTCGGCGGGGTACTCGTCGGGGCCCTCGTGCACCTCGGGTGGGTCGCCGCGACCGCGGCCCTGTGGGTCGCCGCCGTCGCCCTGGTGGTCGTGCTCGTGCTGCTTCGCGTCAAGCCGAACGTGAAGTCCCACCAGGTGCCGCGCCGGGTATCGCCGCAGGTCACGACCCAGTTGCGCGTAAGGAACGGATAAGAGTTGAGCCCGCACGACTCAGGTCTGTTGACCGAGCCGCGGCGGTCGTGCACACTTGAGCCTGTTCCACTCAAGTCAGCTGGAGGAATCAACCATGGCACGTGCGGTCGGCATCGACCTGGGCACGACTAACTCCGTCGTCAGCGTTCTCGAAGGCGGCGAGCCCACCGTCATCACCAACGCCGAGGGTGCCAGGACCACGCCGTCCGTCGTCGCCTTCGCGAAGAACGGCGAAGTGCTGGTCGGCGAGGTGGCCAAGCGCCAGGCGGTCACCAACGTGGACCGGACCATCCGTTCGGTGAAGCGTCACATGGGCACCGACTGGAAGATGGAGCTGGACGGGAAGCCCTTCAACCCGCAGCAGATCTCCGCCTTCATCCTCCAGAAGCTGAAGCGGGACGCCGAGTCCTACCTGGGCGAGAAGGTGACCGACGCGGTCATCACCGTCCCGGCGTACTTCAACGACTCCGAGCGTCAGGCGACCAAGGAGGCCGGCGAGATCGCGGGCCTGAACGTCCTGCGTATCGTCAACGAGCCCACCGCGGCCGCTCTCGCGTACGGCCTCGACAAGGACGACCAGACGATCCTCGTCTTCGACCTCGGTGGCGGCACCTTCGACGTGTCCCTCCTCGAGATCGGCGACGGCGTCGTCGAGGTGAAGGCCACCAACGGTGACAACCACCTCGGTGGTGACGACTGGGACCAGCGTGTCGTCGACTACCTGGTGCAGCAGTTCAAGTCCGGTCACGGCGTGGACCTGGCCAAGGACAAGATGGCCCTCCAGCGCCTCCGCGAGGCCGCCGAGAAGGCCAAGATCGAGCTGTCCAGCTCCACCGAGACCTCGATCAACCTGCCCTACATCACCGCCTCCGCCGAGGGCCCGCTGCACCTGGACGAGAAGCTCACCCGGGCTCAGTTCCAGCAGCTGACCGCGGACCTCCTGGAGCGCTGCAAGACCCCGTTCTTCAACGTCATGAAGGACGCCGGCGTCTCCATCAACGAGATCGACCACGTCGTCCTCGTCGGTGGCTCCACCCGGATGCCCGCCGTCGCCGAGCTCGTCAAGGAGCTCACCGGCGGCAAGGACGCCAACAAGGGCGTCAACCCGGACGAGGTCGTCGCCATCGGCGCCGCCCTGCAGGCCGGTGTCCTCAAGGGTGAGGTCAAGGACGTCCTGCTCCTCGACGTGACCCCGCTGTCCCTCGGCATCGAGACCAAGGGCGGCATCATGACCAAGCTGATCGAGCGGAACACGACGATCCCGACCAAGCGGTCCGAGATCTTCACCACCGCCGAGGACAACCAGCCCTCCGTGCAGATCCAGGTCTACCAGGGCGAGCGCGAGATCGCGGCGTACAACAAGAAGCTCGGGATGTTCGAGCTGACCGGTCTGCCGCCGGCCCCGCGCGGTGTCCCGCAGATCGAGGTCGCCTTCGACATCGACGCCAACGGCATCATGCACGTGACCGCGAAGGACCTGGGCACGGGCAAGGAGCAGAAGATGACCGTCACCGGCGGCTCCTCGCTGCCGAAGGACGAGGTCGACCGGATGCGCCAGGAGGCCGAGCAGTACGCGGAGGAGGACCACCGCCGCCGCGAGGCCGCCGAGACCCGCAACCAGGGCGAGCAGCTCGTCTACCAGACGGAGAAGTTCCTCAAGGACAACGAGGACAAGGTCCCCGGCGAGGTCAAGACCGAGGTCGAGGCTGCCGTCGAGGAGCTGAAGGCCGCGCTCAAGGGCGAGGACACCGCGGAGATCCGCACCGCCACCGAGAAGGTCGCCGCGGTCTCCCAGAAGGTCGGCCAGGCCATGTACGCCGACGCCCAGGCCGCGCAGGGCGCGGGTGACGCCGACGACGCCGGTGCCTCCCAGGCCAAGGCGGACGACGACGTCGTGGACGCCGAGATCGTGGACGACGAGCGTAAGGACGGTGCCGCGTGACGGAGGAGACCCCGGGCTTCGACGAGAAGCCCGACGTCCCCTCCGGCGCCACCCCCGACGACGCCGAGCCGAAGGCCGCCGCCCCCTCTTCGGAGGCGGGGGCGGCCCCGGCCGGGGACGCAACAGCGCAGATCGCCGGCCTGACGGCCCAGCTGGACCAGGTGCGCAAGTCGCTCGACGAGCGCACCGCGGACCTCCAGCGGCTCCAGGCCGAGTTCCAGAACTACCGCCGCCGTGTGGAGCGGGACCGGATCACGGTCAAGGAGATCGCCATCGCGAACCTCCTGACCGAACTCCTGCCCGTGCTCGACGACATCGGCCGCGCGCGGGAACACGGGGAACTTCTCGGCGGGTTCAAGTCCGTCGCGGAGTCCCTGGAGACCGTCGCGGCGAAGATGGGCCTGCAGCAGTTCGGCAAGGAGGGCGAGCCCTTCGACCCGACGATCCACGAGGCCCTGATGCACAGTTACGCGCCCGACGTCACCGAGACGACGTGCGTGGCGATTCTGCAGCCCGGGTATCGCATCGGCGAGCGCACCATCCGCCCCGCGCGGGTGGCCGTGGCCGAACCGCAGCCGGGCGCGCAGACGGTCAAGGCCGAGGACGGTTCCGAGGCCGGCGACGACAAGGACAACGGCCCTGAGGAGGGCTGAGGTCGAAGAGAACGATCGGGACACCGGAAAGGGGGCGCGTCGAGGATGAGCACCAAGGACTTCATCGAGAAGGACTACTACAAGGTCCTCGGCGTCCCCAAGGACGCCACCGAGGCCGAGATCAAGAAGGCGTACCGCAAGCTCGCCCGCGAGTTCCACCCGGACGCCAACAAGGGCAACACCAAGGCCGAGGAGCGCTTCAAGGAGATCTCCGAGGCGAACGACGTCCTCGGTGACCCCAAGAAGCGCAAGGAGTACGACGAGGCCCGCGCCCTGTTCGGCAACGGCGGCTTCCGCCCGGGGCCGGCCGGCGCGGGCGGCTCCTTCAACTTCGACCTGGGCGACCTCTTCGGAGGCGGCGCCCAGGGCGGGGGCCAGGGAGCCGGCGGCTTCGGCGGCGGACTCGGAGACGTCTTCGGGGGCCTGTTCAACCGGGGCAGCTCCGGAACTACGCGCGTCCAGCCCAGGCGCGGCCAGGACATCGACACCGAGGTCACCCTCAGCTTCACCGAGGCGATCGAGGGTGCGACGGTCCCGCTCAGGATGTCCTCGCAGGCCCCCTGCAAGGCCTGCTCGGGCACCGGCGACGCCAACGGCAACCCGCGCGTGTGCCCGACGTGCGTGGGCACCGGCCAGGTGGCGAGGGGCTCCGGCGGAGGGTTCTCCCTCACGGACCCCTGCCCGGACTGCAAGGGCCGCGGCCTGATCGCGGAGAACCCCTGCGAGATCTGCAAGGGCTCCGGGCGGGCGAAGTCCTCCCGCACCATGCAGGTCCGTATCCCGGCCGGAGTGTCTGACAGCCAGCGGATCCGGCTGCGCGGAAAGGGGGCACCGGGTGAACGCGGCGGCCCCGCGGGCGACTTGTACGTCACCGTGCACGTCGACGCGCACCCCGTCTTCGGCCGCAAGGGCGACAACCTCACGGTGACGGTCCCGGTGACCTTCTCCGAGGCGGCGCTCGGCGGCGAGGTCAGGGTGCCGACGCTGAACGGCCCCGCCGTCACGCTGAAACTGCCCCCGGGCACGCCCAACGGCCGCACCATGCGGGCGCGGGGCAAGGGCGCGGTCCGCAAGGACGGCACCCGGGGCGATCTGCTGGTCACCGTCGAGGTGAGTGTCCCGACCGAGCTGTCGGGGAAGGCTCGTGACGCGCTCGAGGCGTATCGCGAGGCGACCGTGGGTGAGGACCCACGGGCGGAGCTGTTCCAGGCCGCGAAGGGAGCTTGATCGAGATGGACGGTCGTCGACGCAACCCGTATGAACTGACCGAGGAGACCCCGGTCTACGTCATTTCGGTGGCGGCCCAGCTGTCCGGACTGCATCCGCAGACGCTGCGTCAGTACGACCGTCTGGGCCTGGTGTCCCCGGACCGCACCGCGGGCCGGGGCCGGCGCTACTCGGCCCGCGACATCGAACTGCTGCGCCAGGTGCAGCAGTTGTCGCAGGACGAGGGCGTCAACCTGGCCGGGATCAAGCGGATCATCGAACTGGAGAACCAGGTCGCCGCCCTGCAGTCCCGGGTGGCCGAGCTCCAGGCGGCCGTCGAGGGGGCCGCGGCGGCCATGCAGCAGCGTGAGGCGGCGGTGCACGCGTCGTACCGCCGTGACCTGGTGCCGTACCAGGAGGTCCAGCAGACCAGCGCGCTGGTGGTGTGGCGGCCGAAGAAGGCCAGGGACTAGGCAGACAGGGGAAAGGGCCCGGAGATCTCTCCGGGCCCTTTCCCCTGTGCGGTCAACGGCCGCTGAAGAACTCCACGGAGGCGCTCTGCGTGCCCTGGCGGCCGTAGGCGTCCACGGCGTACACCTCGGCGACGCAGGGGCCGTTCCAGGGGGCCGTCCAGGAGAGGGTGCCGGTGGTGGAGAACTGGGTGCCGCTGTCGCCGCAGGCGCCCGAGATCTCCCACGCGTAGCCCTTCAGGACGCGTCCCTCGTCACCCGTGCCGGGGGCCGCGGTGACCTGGATGGGGGCGCGTGCCGGTACCCCGTTCGTGACCAGGGTCAGCTTCGGCGCGGCCGGCCCGGTCGCGGTGGCCGGGGTGAGCCGGTCGACGGTGACCTCGGTGGAGGGCACCGAGTCGGCGCCCTGGGCGTCGACGGCGGCCACGTAGTAGAAGGCCTTGCCCTTCGGGGCGGAGGTGTCCTCGTACGACGTGCCGGGCGCGGTGCCCAGCAGGCTCCAGGCGCCGTTGACCTCGGTACGCCGGTAGACGCGGTAGCCCGTGGCACCGTCGGCCGCGGCCCACGCGAGAGCGGTGGCCGCGTCGGCGGGCGTGCCGGTGACTCCGGTCGGCGCGGGCACGGTCGAGGCGACCGGACGGGTGACCGTGGCCGGCTCGGAGACCGGCGCGAAGTTCCCGGCCGTGTCGACGGCCTGCACCTTGTACGCGTACGCCGTCCCGGCGTCCGCCGTCACGTCCGTCCAGGAGGTACCCCAGACCGGCTCGGGCCCGTCGGGGTCGGACTGTCCCACGGGCGCGCCCCACACGTCGTAGTGGTCGACATCCTTCGACGAGGACGCCTGCCACGTCAGCGAGTTGCCCGCCGTGGTGCCCAGCCCCGTCACCCCGGTGGCCGCCGCGGGTGCGGTCCGGTCGGCGGTCACCACGGCCTGGTCGGCGGTGCCGCCCGACTCGTTGCCCGCCTTGTCGTAGGCGCGGACCTCGTAGTAGTACGTGTCGCCGGTCACCGGAAGGGCGCTGTCGGTGTACGACGCCGAGGTGGTCGTCGTGAGCGGCTTGCTGCCGAAGGAGGTGCCCTTCAGGCGCCGGTAGACCCGGTAGCCGGCGAGGTCCATCTCCTTGTTCTTCGCCCAGGTGACCTTGGCCTTGCCTGTGGCGTTGTCGTACGACACCGAAGTGCCGGTCGGGACCAGCGGCCTGACCTTGTCGACGTCGGCGGAGGTGCGGGGCGCGTAGGTGACCTTGACCTTGGCGGCGCCGGTGAAGTTGGCGTAGTCGATCCGCAGGGTGTGCTTGCCGGACGGGATCGTCACGTTCGCGGTCTTCTTGACCGTGGTGGAGACGTTCTTCCACAGGTCGATCCTGCGGACGCCGTCGACGTAGACGCGGATGCCGTCCAGGCCGGTGGCGCTGAGCGCGAAGGGCCCGCCGGAGCCGAAGTCGCGGGTCACGGTCCAGCGGACGCCGAAGTTGTCCTTCGGCAGGCCGGAGACGGGGGCGCCGCTCCAGCTCTGGTCGATCGCGGTGTCGCAGTCGGTCTTCTTCGGGGTGCCGGACAGGCTCGTGTTCGCGTAGAACTGCCGCTTGAACACGGGCGAGGCACACGACACGGCCGCCGAGGCGGGGGCCGCCGTCAGGGTGACGAGGGTGCCGGCGGTGGCGAGGACGACGGCGGCTGCGGTCGTCCGTCTGGCTGACTTCATTCGATCCTCTGGTCGTACGGGGAACAGCAGTTGTGCGGCTGCTGTGATCACGACTCGCCAGGTGTGAAGTTGGTTGTACTAGTGTTCGCGCCAAGTCTTCACACCATCGGCGGAGAGTGGCGTTGCGCACTCGTTAAGTGATTCCGCTTGACGTCGTTGGGCGGCCCCGCGTTGTCTTTTCAGACACATGGGCCGCAATGCCGCGCCCGCGTCCGGAAAGCACCAGAAGTGAGCAGCCCCATGCGTCGTATCGCCATAGCCGTGGCCGCGTCCACGATGACCCTCTCGCTGGCCGCCTGCGGGGCGCTCGGCGCCGCGAGCGGGAGCGAGGCGAGCCCGACCAAGGGTGACGACATCACCGTGGGTGTGCTGATGCCGGAGAAGACGAACACCCGCTACGAGGAGTTCGACTACCCGATCATCCAGCGGAAGGTCGCCGAGCTCACGGACAAGAAGGGCAAGACCCTCTACGCCAACGGCGAGGCGGACGCCAAGAAGCAGGCCACCCAGATGCAGCAGATGATCGACGAGAAGGTCGACGTCATCCTGCTGGACGCCGTGGACTCGCACGCCATCGCGGACATGGTGACGAAGGCCAAGGACGCGGGCATTCCGGTCATCGCCTACGACCGCCTCGCCGAGGGCCCGATCGACGCGTACGTCTCCTTCGACAACGAACTCGTCGGCGAGGTGCAGGGCCGCTCCCTCGTCGAGGCGCTCGGCTCGGGCATCGACACCTCCGACAAGATCGTCATGATCAACGGCTCGCCCTCCGACCCGAACGCCGGACAGTTCAAGGCGGGCGCGATGTCCGAACTCAACGGCAAGGTGACGATCGGCGAGACCTACGACGTCGACGGCTGGAAGCCGGAGACCGCCCAGAAGGACATGGCCGAGGCGATCAGCTCGCTCGGCAAGGGCAACATCAAGGCCGTCTACTCCGCCAACGACGCCATGGCCGGCGCCGCCATCCAGGCGATGGAGGACGCGGGCATGACGAACATCCCGCCGATCACCGGCCAGGACGCGGAGCTGGCCGCGGTGCAGCGGATCGTCTCGGGCGAGCAGTACATGAGCGTCTACAAGCCGTACCCGGGCGAGGCGGAGGCCGCCGCCGAGATGGCCGTCATGAAGGTCCAGGGCAAGGGCATCCAGTTCGACGCCCTCGCCACGGACAGCGTCGACAGCCCTACGAACAAGAACATCCCGGCCCAGCTCGTCCAGGTCGTCGCCCTGACGAAGGACAACATCAAGAGCACGGTCGTCAAGGACGGCATCTACACGATCAAGGACATCTGCACCGCGCAGTTCAAGAGCGACTGCGCGGCGGCGGGCCTGAAGTAGCCGTACCGGGGCGGAGGGAACCGGAACCCCCCGGAAACTCCCTCCGCCCGCCCGCCCGCCCGCCCGCTCACGCCACCCGCGTGAACTCCACCGTGACCTCCGGCGATCCGCCGGGTACGCCCCGGTAGACGCCCTTGTGGGGCGTCACGTCGTCGTAGTCGCGCCCCCGGGCCACCACCACGTGGGACTCGTCGGCGCGGACGCGGTTGGTGGGGTCGTAGCCGCACCAGTCGCCCGCCCAGTACTCGATCCAGGCATGGCTCTCCCCGGCGACGGGCCGGTGGAGTTCGGCGTCGCGTTCCGGGTGGAGGTAGCCGGAGACATAGCGGGCCGGGAGGCCGGCACCCCGCAGCAGGGCGACGGTGAGATGGGTGATGTCCTGGCAGACGCCGGCGCCCTGCTCCCAGGCCTCCGCGGGCGAGGTGTTCACGCTGGTCGTGCCGGGGAGGTACGACACCCGGTCGGCGACCAGCGCCGACACCGCGACCGCCGTCTCGTGCGGGTCGAGGCCGGCCGCCGCCTTCCGGGCCTTCTTGATCAGCTTCGGCGGGACCGTCGTACGGCCCGTCGGGCTCGCGAACTCCAACAGGCGGGACCCCGCGACGCGTTCGGCCACCTCGTCCCATGTGGGCGCGGCCGGCAGCGGCTCCGGGCGGGACGTCTCGACCAGGCTGGAGGCCGTGATGGTGAGATGGCCGTGCGGGTCCATCAGGTCGAAGCCGGTGACCTGGGTGCCCCAGTAGTCCCAGTACGACCAGGTGGGCGTGGTCGGGTTGACGGTGACCCGGGCGTCCAGGGTGGTCTGGGCGGGCAGCGTCAGCGGGGTCATGCGGACCTCGTTGTGGGACGAGGCCACGGGCTGGGCGTACGAGACCTTCGTGGTGTGCTTGATCCGGAGGCGGCGGGATGCGGGGGTGGTCATGCTCACGCTCTTTCCTGGGCCCACTCGACGGGCCCCTGGTACGGGAAGAACCGCTCCGCCACCGCCTCCGCGGAGGCCATGCACGCGGTTTGCAGGTCCCCGAGCAGCAGCGGGAGTTGCTCCTCCAGGGCGTGCAGGTCGAGGTATTCCAGACGGGTGCGCATCCGGCCGATCGGGCGGCGCGCGGGGTCCTGGCGGGGCCGGCCGAGTGCGGTCAGGCACTCCTCCGCCGTCGTCAGCGCGTGCAGCGCGGAGCGCGGGAAGTCGCGGTCCAGGAGCAGGAATTCGGCGACGCGCGGGGTGTCGCCGAAACCGCCGTACACGCGCGCGTACGCCTCGTCGGCGCCCGAGGCGCTCAGCAGGGTCGGCCAGTCGGGCGCGTGGGGCGCGTCCAGGACCCGGACCGACAGCAGCCGTACGGTCATGTCCACCCGTTCCAGGCTGCGGCCCAGCACGACGAAACGCCAGCTGTCGTCGCGGCTCATGGTGGAGTCGGCGAGACCGAAGAAGAGCGCCGCGCGCCGCCGTACGAGTTCCAGATAGGCGTAGGGGCCGGTACGGCGGGCCGCGAGCCGCTGGTCGGCCAGCGCGTGCCAGGTGGAGTTCAGGCACTCCCACATCTCCGAGGAGACGGCCTCACGGGCGCTGCGGGCGTTCAGCCGGGCCGCGCCGAGGGCGCCCTCGATGGAGCAGGTCGAGCGGGCGTCGAAGGCGAGCTGGTCGAGGACCTGCTGCATGTCGACCCGGGTGCCGCCCGCGTCGACGCCGAGGATCGCGTACAGCGACCGGCAGGCCACGTCCTCGTCGCGCCACGGGTCCTCCAGCAGGCGGTGGAGGTAGGCGTCGAGAATGCGGCCGGTGTTGTCCGCCCGCTCGACGTAACGGCCGGTCCAGGTCAGTGCCTCGGCTATCCGCGAGAGGATCACGTCGTTCACTGCTGGGCCCCTTCCTGTACGACGGTGGGGTTGCCGTCGGGACCGTGCTGACGTGGGGCGATGTCCAGGAGGGCGGTCCCGTTGGCGGGTGTGGGCGGCTCCGCGGGGCCCTCGGCGAGCACCCAGGTGTCCTTGGAGCCGCCGCCCTGGCTGGAGTTGACGATCAGGTTGCCCTCCTGGAGGGCGACCCGGGTCAGGCCGCCGGGCAGGACCCAGATGTCGTTGCCGTCGTTGACGGCGAAGGGGCGCAGGTCGATGTGGCGGGGCGCCATGCGCTCGCCCGCCAGGGTGGGGGAGGTGGACAGGGCGACGGGGCGCTGGGCGATGAAGCCGCGGGGGTCCTTGCGGACGGCCTCACGGGTCCTCTCCAGGGTTTCGCGGTCCGCCTTCGGCCCGATGACGATGCCCTGGCCGCCGGCCCCGTCGACGGGCTTCACGACGAGCTTGTCGATCTGGTCGAGGACGGCCTCGAGCTGGCCGGGTTCGTCGGGGCGGAAGGATTCCACGTTGGGGAGAATCGGTTCCTCTGAGAGGTAGTAACGGATCAGGTCCGGGACGTAGGTGTAGAGCAGCTTGTCGTCCGCGATGCCGTTGCCGACCGCGTTGGCGAGGGTGACATGGCCCGCCGTGGCCGCGCCGAGGATGCCCGGGCAGCCGATCACGGAGTCGGGGCGGAAGTGGAGCGGATCGAGGAAGTCGTCGTCCAGGCGCCGGTATACGACGTGGACGGGCACTTCTCCGCGTGTCGTGCGCATCCACACCCGGTTGCTGCGGCAGACCAGGTCGTGGCCCTCGACCAGCTGCACGCCCATCAGCCGGGCGAGCAGGGCGTGTTCGAAGTAGGCGGCGTTGCTGGGCCCGGGGGTCAGGACCACCACCCGGGGGTCCTGGACGCCGTCGGGCGCGGCGGCGCGCAGGGCGGCGAGCAGCTTCTGCGCGTAGCCGTCGACGGGAACCACATGCTGCTCGGCGAAGAGGGACGGGAAGACGCGGGTCATGGCGCGCCGGTTCTCGATGACGTACGACACGCCGCTGGGAACCCGGACGTTGTCCTCCAGGACCCGGAAGTCCCCCTGTTCGTCCCGGACCAGGTCGATGCCGGCGACATGGATGCGGACGCCGCCCGTGGGCTCGAGCCCGTGGGCGGCGCGGTGGAAGTGCGGGGAGTTCAGCAGCAGCCGCCAGGGCACGACACCGTCCTCGAAGGCACGGGCGGGCCCGTAGGCGTCGGCGAGGTAGGCCTCCAGGGCTCTGACTCTCTGGCTCACCCCGCGTTGTATGAGATCCCATTCGAGGGCGTCGAGGATCCTGGGCACGAGGTCCAGCGGCCAGGGCCGCTCCTCGCCCGCGAAGGCGTAGGTCACGCCCCGGTCGGTGAACGCCCGGGCCATCTGGTCGGCCCGGAACCTGAGTTCGCTCGGTTCGATCGGCTGGAGTGCGGCCAGCACCGGCTCGTAGGCGGTCCTGACCTCACCCGGCCGCTCGAACATCTCGTCCCACGCGTCGGCCAACGCGTATGCGTCAAATATGTCCGCCATGACCTGACGTTAAGTGCGGCAGGTAACGGGATGATCACTGCGTGATTTCCGGGAGTTGACGCGCGGAGCGGGTTGTTCCGCACGGGGACGGTCCTGGCCGGGCGGGGGAGCAGCTTGTTGCAGACGGGCGGACGGAGGCCCGGAGGTAACGGGGTATACCGGCCGTTTTTCCCGGCGCCGGCCCGAGGAGCCGTGTTGCGGAGCGGGTCGGGGCCGCGCATAGTGGCGGAGCCTGGGGGCTTCCACGCCCCGATGGGAAAACAGCACAAGAGGGCGGTAGACGCGGGAACCGGGGGTGGGATGGGCGATGGCCGGGCTCAGGACGGACGACCATCCACACGGTGCCGACCGGCTGTGCGAGGCCGGGGACCGGGTGTACTCGCGGGCCGTACGGCGCGGCCGCGTGCCGCGCGCCGACGCGGGGCCGGTGCCCTGTCTGCTGGAACTGGCCCTGCTGCACCCGGACCCCGACGACATGGACTGGCTGGTGCCGACGGCACCGCAGGAGGTCATGACCCGGCTGCTGCGCGGCGTCTACGACGAGGTCAGCACGAGCCAGCAGCGGGTGGGGGCGGCGGTCGCGGCGGTCGAGCGGTACGCCGGTCTCGGGCCCAGTGTGGTGCCGGGCGCCGGTGAGGGGACCGCGATCAGGGTCCTCGACGGCCTCTCACGGATCCAGGCCGCGATGGACGAGGCCACCGAGGCGTGCACGACAGAGGTCCTCACGGTGCAGCCCGGCGGCATCCGCCCCGAGCACGAGCTGACGGAGGGCCTGCACCGGGCGCTGGCGCTGCGCGGCCGGGGCGTGCGGATGCGGGACCTGTACACCCATGTGGCCCGGCACGGCCAAGGACTCCTGAACTACCTGGAGTTGATGGGCGGTTCGGTCCAGGCGCGGACACTGGACGAGGTCATCGACCGGCTGATCCTCTTCGACCGCACGGTGGCCTTCATCCCCGCGAACGCCGACCGCACCCTCGCCCTGGAGCTGCGCCACCCGGCGCTGGTGGAGTACCTGCTGACGGTCTTCGAGCGCCTGTGGCGCCTGGCGATCCCCCTCACCGCCCCCCTCCCGGACACCGGCATCGAGGGCATCTCCCACCGCGAGCAGTCCATCGCCGCGCTGCTGGCCGAGGGCCACCAGGACGCGGTGATCGCCGAACGGCTGGGGATCAGCGTGCGCACCTGCCGGGCCCATATCGCGCGACTGTCGGAGACGCTCGGGGCGGCCAGTCGTACGCAACTGGGTGTTCGCATAGCGCAGGTGGGCCTGGACGGCCCGACGGCCGTGCCCTCGATCACGCTCCCCGGTCAAGAATCCCGGACCGTCCGATGAGGTAGCCGAGTTGGGCGCGGCTCTCGCTGCCGAGGGTGGCGGCGAGTTTGGCGATGTGGACGCGGGCGGTGCGGATGTTCATGCCGAGTCGGTCGGCGATGACGGCGTCGGTGTGGCCCTCGACGAGCAGTCCGGCGATGGCCCGTTGACGGGGCGTGATGCCGTTGAGGCTCGGGCGGTGCACGATCTGCGGGTACATGGGCGTGGCCTGCCACCACAGCCGGTCGAAGGTGGCGGCCAGGAACTCCACCAGGGCCGGGTGCCTCACCTCCAGCGCGACCGTGCCGTCCTCGCCCGCGGGGATGAACGCGACGGTCCGGTCGGCGACGATGAGCCGGTCGGTGACCTCGTCCAGGGAGCGGGCCTCGGCGTCGCCGCGGAGTTGCTCGTAGCGGGCGAGGACGAGCGGCATGTGGCGCTGGGTGTGCTGGTACAGGGTGCGGATACGGGCGCCGCGGTCCAGGAGTGCCTGGTCCCGGTCCATGGCCACGACCTGGGCGGCGGCGCCCCGGCTGTCGCTGTAGTGGACGTTGGGCTGCACACACAGGAGTTCGCGCACGGTGCCGGCCATGGCCTCGGTGATGGCCTTGTTGATGGGGCCGGTACCGCTGACGACTCTGATCGCCGGGTTCTCCGCGACCGCCGCACCGCGCCCGTCGATCCGCAGGAGCGGCGCGAACGCCTCGGCGAGCCGTTGCTCACGCCGCCGCTCGTGCGCCACGCGGTCCGTGGTGGCGCGGAGCATGCGGTGCAGGGCGAGGGCGGGCGGTACGGCCTCCAGCCGGGCGGGGTCCCGGGCGTCGGGCCGCAGCAGCCCGGTGTGGAGGAGGCACGGGACGGGCGAGGCGTCCTGCCTGTCGATGCCCCCCTCGCGCAGGGCGCGTGCGTAGACCTCGATGCCTTCCGGGCACGGGTCTTCCGGGCCGTGCTCCGGATGGGCCGCCGCCGTGCTCACTCGCCCGTGTCCTCCTGGCCGAGAATCCCGGACTGCCCGATGAGATAGCCGAGTTGGGCGCGGCTCTCGCTGCCGAGGGTGGCGGCGAGTTTGGCGATGTGGACGCGGGCGGTGCGGATGTTCATGCCGAGGCGGTCGGCGATGACGGCGTCGGTGTGGCCCTCGACGAGGAGCGCGGCGATGGCGCGTTGACGGGGTGTGATGCCGTCGCGCGTGGGCTGCTGCACCGCTTCGGGGTACATCGGGGTGGCCAGCCGCCACAGCCGGTCGAAGGCGGTGACGAGGAAGTCGACGATGGCGGGGTGGCGGATCTCCAGGGCGAGGGTGCGGTCCTGGTTGGCGGGGATGAAGGCGATGTCGCGGTCGACGACGATCAGGCGCTGGGTGACCTCGTCGAGGGTGCGGGCTTCGACGTCGCCGTGCAGCCGTTCGTAGCGGGCCAGGATGCTGGGCGCGTGGCGCTGGGTGTGCTGGTAGAGCGTGCGGATACGGCCGCCGCGGTCGAGCAGGGCCTGGTCGCGGACCAGAGCTTCGGCATAGATTCCGGCAGCGGGGACGTGATGGGTGTGAGGCTGAATGGCGAGCATCTCACCTGAAGTGCCCGACACGGTCCGTTCAATGGCCTCGCCGATACGGTCGAGACCGCTGAGGACACTGATCGTCGGCGTCTCGGCGAGTGCGCCGGAGATCCCCACCAGAGGCTCGAACGTCGCCGCCAGCCGCTCCTCGCGCCGCCGTTCGTCCGCGATGCGCTCCTCCACGCCACGCAGCAGGCGGTGGAGGGCGAAGGCCGGAGCGATGGGTCGCAGCCACCGCAGGTCCCCGAGGTCCGGCTGCAGCAGACCGAGGTCGACCAGACACGGCGCCCCGTCCGCTTCCGCGGCCCGTACCCGTCCTTCCCGCAGCGCGCGCGTGTACAGGCTCAGGCCCGCCTCGCACAGCTCCTCCGTTCCGTGCGTGTGAGACCCGGTCACGGGCGGTCGTCTCCCCCGGATGCCGGCTGGTCGGGCTTCAGGATGCCCGACTGCGCTATGAGGAAGCCGAGCTGGGCGCGGCTGCCACTTCCCAGGGCGGTCGCGAGCTTGGCGATGTGGGCACGGCAGGTGCGTACGTTCATGCCCAGGCGGCGGGCTATCGCCTCGTCGACGTGGCCCTCGATGAGGAGCTTGGCGATGGAGTGCTGGATGTCGGTGATGCCGTCGGAAGCGGTCTCGTAGGGAGCCCCGGCGCTCAGCGGTACCGCGCGACTCCACATGAACTCGAAGACCTTGATGAGGTAGCCGACGAGGCCCGGGTGCCGGAGTTCCAGGGCCACCTGGCGGTCGTCACGGACGGGGAGGAAGGCAACGGACTCATCGCAGATGATGAGCCGTTCCACCAGCTCGTCGATGGTCCGGTACTCCACCTTGCCGTCGGCGAACCGCTCCATGTAGGCGAGCCGGGCCGGGCTGTAGCGCGCCGTGTGCTGGTACAGGGTCCGGATCCGGACGCCCCGCTCGGTGAGGGTCCTGTCGCGTTCCAGTCCTTCGATGACCCTGCGCTCGGGGTGGTTGGCGCTGGGCTGGATCGTGAGCATCTCGTTCCGGCACTGCTCCGTGGCCAGGTCGAGAGCCGCGTTTATCCGGTCCAGGCCCTCCAGCACCGTGATGGCGTGCGTCGGTGCCGTTCCCTGCGCGCTGAGGGCCATGAACGGTTCGAACACCTCGGCCAGCTCGATCGACGTCCGTCGGCGTTCCGAGATCTCGCGTTCGATCGGATTGAGACGCTGGGCCAGTGCGACGGAGGGCGGCACGGGGCGCAGCCAGTTCACGTCGTCGGGGTCGGGGTGCAGAAGGGCGTATTCCATCAGGCACGGCGCGGGTTCCACGTCAGCGCGGGCGATGCGTCCTGTGCGCAGGGCATTCGCATACAAGCGCTCACCCTCTGCACATAGTTCAGTAATCGCATGGGGATGTGTCGCGTTGGTCCGATTTGCTGTCAAATCTCCACCCCCCAGGGTCCTGAACATGCAGGAACATGATGCACTGATTGTGTGGCCATGACGTGCCTGAATGAGCCATCGTCTTATCCGACGGGGGAAGAGGGGACCTTCAAGTGAGGACGAAGCCGACTATGAGGAAGAGAATGCTTCGCTCGGTGCTTGTCGCCGCCTTCTCCGCCGTTGTGGCCTTCGGAACACTGAGTGGCCTCTCTGCTGTGAAGGGTGACGCGCAATCCGGGGATGCCGGGTCAGTGGCGGTGACGTCGACTGCGCCTGCCGACGAGAGTGCTCAGCTCTTCCCCGCCGACAGCATCTGGTCTTGACATGACTACTCCACCCGACGACCGCTCCTTCCGCAGAGAGATGGCCACCGCCTACCGCTCCGGCTGGCACTTCATCGACCTCGTCACCGCGATCCCCCACCCCGGTGACTCGTTGATGGTGACCGTCTTCGGCGAACCGGTGGTCGTCACGCGCGACGAGGACGAGGACGTGCGGGCGTACCGGTGTCTGCGGCGGCCTCGGGGGGCGCCGCAGCCCGTTCGGTGTGCCATCCGGTACGGAATGATCTTTGTGAACCTGGACCAACGAGACCATCGGCTGGTGGAACCGGAAACCCCCACCCCCCGGACCATCTCAGCCACCCCCCGCAGTGCCTGACGCGATTCCCCCGTCTTAACAAGATCGCTCAGGTGCTTCCCCCCGCAGCGGCGTCACCGTGACCTGAACACGGTGACGCCGCTGCAGTTTTGGGGGACATTTCCGGGTATCGGACGATCGGGCCGTGGCTCAAAAACGTCCCATCGCGCCCGTCAGTGAGATCTCGATGACCACCCGCAGCGGGTTCGGCGCCGGGGTCCGTTCATAGCGCTCGGCGTATCGCCGCACCGCCTCCGCGACCCGTTCCGGCTCCGTGCGGACCTGCGCCCGCCCCTCCAGCGTCGCCCACCGCGGCCCCGCCACCTGGCACACCGCCACCGCCGCCCCGCCCTCGCCGGCCGCCAGCACGTGCCGTACCTTCGCGCTCGTCCGGCTCGCGATCACCCGAGCAAGACGGGCCTCGGGGTCGTATGTCACCCCGACGGGCACCACGTGCGGGCTCCCGTCCGGGCGCGGTGTCGTCAGTGTGCACAGATGCCGTTCCCGCCAGAAGCTGAGGAACGACGGGTCCGGGGCACCCGGATCCTGGGCGTAGGAGGTCATGCCGGGACGCTAGTCCCCCGTTCCTCCCACGGACTGCCTTGAGTGGAATAGACTCAACTTTATGTACGCTGACTGAGTCAGTAACAGGAGTCGGTACAGGAGCTGACACCGAGGAGGAGTACGGACACGTGGATGCCGAGCTGACCAACCGGAGCCGGGACGCCATCAACGCGGCCAGCAACCGGGCCGTGACCGAGGGACACCCGGACCTCACCCCCGCCCACCTGCTCCTCGCTCTGCTCCAGGGGCAGGACAACGAGAACATCGTCGACCTGCTCGCGGCCGTCGACGCCGACCAGGCCGCCGTGCGGACCGGGGCCGAGAAGGTGCTCGGCTCGCTGCCCAGCGTGGCCGGGTCCACCGTCGCGCCCCCGCAGCCCAACCGCGACCTGCTGTCCGTCATCGCCGACGCGCAGGCCCGTGCCCAGGATCTCGGCGACGAGTACCTCTCCACCGAGCACCTGCTCATCGGCATCGCCGCCAAGGGCGGACCGGCCGCCGAGGTGCTGACCGGGCAGGGCGCCACCCCGAAGAAGCTGCTCGAAGCTTTCCAGAAGGCCCGAGGAGGGCGCAGAGTGACCACCGCCGACCCCGAGGGCCAGTACAAGGCCCTGGAGAAGTTCGGTACCGACTTCACCGCCGCCGCACGGGACGGCAAGCTCGACCCCGTCATCGGCCGCGACCAGGAGATCCGCCGGGTCGTGCAGGTGCTCAGCCGCCGTACGAAGAACAATCCCGTCCTCATCGGTGAGCCCGGCGTCGGCAAGACCGCCGTCGTCGAGGGGCTCGCCCAGCGGATCGTCAAGGGAGACGTGCCCGAGTCGCTCAAGGACAAGCGGCTCGTCTCGCTCGACCTGAGCGCCATGGTGGCCGGCGCCAAGTACCGCGGTGAGTTCGAGGAGCGGCTGAAGACCGTCCTCGCCGAGATCAAGGACTCCGACGGGCAGATCATCACCTTCATCGACGAGCTGCACACGGTCGTGGGTGCGGGCGCCGGCGGGGACTCCTCCATGGACGCCGGCAACATGCTCAAGCCCATGCTGGCCCGCGGTGAGCTGCGCATGGTGGGTGCCACGACCCTCGACGAGTACCGCGAGCGGATCGAGAAGGACCCCGCCCTGGAGCGGCGCTTCCAGCAGGTGCTGGTGGCCGAGCCCACCGTCGAGGACACCATCGCCATCCTGCGCGGCCTCAAGGGGCGTTACGAGGCCCACCACAAGGTCCAGATCGCCGACAGCGCGCTGGTGGCCGCGGCGGCCCTCTCCGACCGGTACATCACCTCCCGCTTCCTGCCCGACAAGGCCATCGACCTCGTCGACGAGGCGGCCTCACGCCTCCGTATGGAGATCGACTCCTCGCCCCTGGAGATCGACGAACTCCAGCGCGGTGTCGACCGGTTGAAGATGGAGGAGCTCGCGCTGGTCAAGGAGACCGACCCGGCCTCCCGGGAGCGCCTGGAACGGCTGCGCCGCGACCTCGCCGACAAGGAGGAGGAGCTGCGGGGCCTGACCGCCCGCTGGGAGAAGGAGAAGCAGTCCCTCAACCGGGTCGGTGAACTGAAGGAGAAGCTGGACGAGTTGCGCGGCCAGGCCGAACGCGCCCAGCGCGACGGCGACTTCGACACCGCCAGCAAGCTGCTCTACGGCGAGATCCCCACCCTGGAACGGGACTTGGAGGCCGCGTCCGAGGCCGAGGAGGAGGTCTCCAAGGACACCATGGTCAAGGAGGAGGTCGGCGCCGACGACATCGCCGACACCGTCGCCGCCTGGACCGGCATCCCGGCGGGCCGCCTGCTGGAGGGCGAGACGCAGAAGCTGCTGCGCATGGAGGAGGAGCTGGGCAAGCGGCTCATCGGCCAGAGCGAGGCAGTGCGGGCCGTGTCCGACGCCGTACGGCGCACCCGGGCCGGTATCTCCGACCCCGACCGGCCCACCGGCTCCTTCCTCTTCCTCGGCCCCACCGGTGTCGGAAAGACCGAACTCGCCAAGGCCCTCGCCGACTTCCTCTTCGACGACGAGCGGGCGATGGTCCGCATCGACATGAGCGAGTACGGCGAGAAGCACACCGTCTCCCGGCTGGTCGGCGCGCCCCCCGGGTACGTCGGCTACGAGGAGGGCGGCCAGCTGACCGAGGCGGTGCGCAGGCGGCCGTACAGCGTGGTGCTCCTCGACGAGGTGGAGAAGGCGCACCCGGAGGTCTTCGACATCCTGCTCCAGGTGCTCGACGACGGTCGCCTGACGGACGGTCAGGGCCGTACGGTCGACTTCCGCAACGCGATCCTGGTGCTGACGTCCAACCTGGGCAGCCAGTTCCTGGTCGACCCGATCACCAGCGAGGCGGAGAAGAAGGAGCAGGTCCTGGAGGTGGTCCGGGCCTCCTTCAAGCCGGAGTTCCTCAACCGGCTCGACGACCTGGTCGTCTTCTCGGCCCTCACCAAGGACGAGCTGCGCCGCATCGCACGGCTCCAGATCGACCGCCTGGCCAAGCGGCTCGCCGAGCGCAGGCTCACCCTGGAGGTCACCGACGCGGCCCTGGACTGGCTCGCCGTCGAGGGCCTGGACCCGGCGTACGGCGCCCGCCCGCTGCGCCGCCTCGTCCAGACCGCCATCGGTGACCGGCTCGCCAAGGAGATCCTGTCCGGCGAGGTCAAGGACGGCGACACGGTCCGGGTGGACGCCTTCGGCGACGGGCTGATCGTGGGCCCGGCGACCGGCAAGACGCTCTGAGGAGTGCGATGACGAGGGGGTGGGTGCGGGTGGGTGCCACCCCCCTCGTCACGGCGTGAACGCCACGAACCGCACCACGGACCAGTTCGACCCGTCGTAGGTGACTTCCAGCTGCACGGAGGAACTCTGCCCGGCGACCGGGCCCCGGTTCATGCACGCCTCGACGTCGGCGCCGCCGCCGCACTGCACGTTCCGCAGTCCCGGACCGTCCGGGTAGCTGGCCGCCACCCAGGCGTTCACCTCGGCGCGCGGCAGCCGGAAGCGGGCCTCGTACCGGGGGTCCTGCGCGGCCTCCAGGACACACGCGAGGTCGCGTGCCCCGGTCGGCGGCTTCGCCTCGCCGTAGGCGAACGCCTCGGTGCACGAGACCTTCCGGACGCCCGTGTCGACGGAGTCGTCCGTGAACAGCCAGGCGACCAGCAGCGCGATCAGGCCCGCCACCACCAGGGTCGGCACGGCCAGGATCGCCGTGAAAACGCCCCATCTGGTCCTGCCCGGCCGGACCTGTTCCGGCACCGTTTCGGTCTCCGTCTGTGTCATGTGTTCCCCGTTTCTTCGGCCGCTGTTTTCCGTGGCTGACCGGATCATGTCAGCCCTGGGAGGACAGGTTCCGTCTGGGCTTGCCACCCCCCTCCCCGGATGGGGGAGGATGGCGGAATCATTACGAAGGGAAATTCACGGTGACCATCGACCCGTCCTCGATTCCGAACTTCGGGGGCCAGCCCGAGCCGCAGCAAGGACCGGCGGGCCCCGTCGTCCCGGATCAGGATCTTGTGAAGCAGCTCCTCGACCAGATGGAGCTGAAGTATGTCGTCGACGACGAGGGTGACCTCGCGGCGCCGTGGGAGCAGTTCCGTACGTATTTCATGTTCCGCGGCGAAGGTGACCAGCAGGTCTTCTCGGTGCGGACGTTCTACGACCGGCCCCACCAGATCGACGAGAAGCCCACGCTGCTGGAGTCCATCGACGACTGGAACCGGCGCACCCTGTGGCCCAAGGTCTACAGCCACACCCATGACGACGGCACCGTCCGTCTGATCGGCGAGGCGCAGATGCTCATCGGCACCGGCGTCAGCCTGGAGCACTTCGTCTCCTCGACCGTCAGCTGGGTGCGCGCCGCCATCGAGTTCGACAAGTGGCTCGTCGAACAGCTCGGCCTCGAGGAGGACGTCAACGACGCGGAGAAGCCCGAGGACGACGAGTAGGCGTCCTCCCGCTACCGGGCGTATCGGCGATCGCGACCAGATACGCGCCGTAGGCGAACGACGGCCCGGCCAGGGCACCGGCCACCACGGCCGCGTGCCGGGGCCGGGCTGTCGCCGTACGTACCGGCACATGGGCGAGCCGGCCGGGCCGGGCCAGTGTGGCGGCCGTCCACAGCCTGTGGGTAACTTTTCGGCTTCAGTGAGCCGTTGTGTACACATGAGACACTCGGTACCCTTGGGCGCATGACGCAGCCCATGCCCATAGAGTCCATCCGCGATGTCCGGGCGCACCTGGCCGAGGTCGTGGAGCGGGCCGACCGGGACGACGTACCTACCGTCATCACCCGGCGCGGCAAGCAGGTCGCCGCCGTGGTGTCCATCGAGGTGCTGCGCAAATACCAGGAGTGGGAAGAGCGCGAGATCAACCGGATCATCGACGAGCGCATGACCAACCCGGCACCCGGCATCCCGATCGAGGACATCATGAGGGAGACGCTGGCGCGCAGTGAGTGAGTACCGCACCGTCTTCCGAGCCGAGGCTCAGGCCGAACTCCGCAAGGTCCCGCGAGACATGGCCCTCCGTATTTTGGCCAAGCTGACTGAGCTGGAGAGCGACCCGACGGGGTTCAACACCACGGCCCTCGTCTCCCAGCCCGACCGGCGCCGCCTACGGGTGGGCGACTACCGCGTGATCTACACGATCGACAACGGCGAGCTGGTGGTGTGGGTCGTACACGTCGGGCATCGCTCCACCGTCCATGACACCTGAGCGCTCCTGTTCACTGACCCGTTCCGGACTCCCGATGCGGCGGTGCCGCGCTCATGCGGTCGGCGTCTTGAGCCGGGCGGCCGCCTCCTCCAGCACCTCCGTGCGCTTGCAGAAAGCGAACCGCACGAACGGCGCCCCCTCCTCCCGGTTGTCGTAGAAGACCGCGTTCGGGATGGCGACGACGCCCGCGCGCTCGGGGAGCGCGCGGCAGAAGGCGAAGCCGTCGCTCTCGCCGAGGGGGCGGATGTCGGTGGTGACGAAGTAGGTGCCGGCAGGCTTGAAGACCTTGAACCCGGCCTCCGCCAGGCCGCTCGACAGCAGATCCCGCTTGGCCCGCATGTCCTCGCGGAAGGCGTCGAAGTAGCTGTCCGGGAGGGCGAGGGCCTCGGCGACCGCGTACTGGAACGGGCCGGAGGAGACGTACGTCAGGAACTGCTTCGCCGAGCGGACCGCCGAGACCAGACCAGGCGCCGCCGTGATCCAGCCGACCTTCCAGCCGGTGAAGGAGAAGGTCTTGCCGGCGGAACCGATGGAGACCGTGCGTTCCCGCATCCCCGGGAAGGTCGCGAGGGGCAGGTGTTCGGCCTCGTCGAAGACCAGGTGCTCGTAGACCTCGTCCGTGACCACCAGCAGATCCCGCTCCACGGCCAGTTCGGCGATCGCCGTGAGCTCCTCGCGGGTGAGGACCGTGCCGGTGGGGTTGTGCGGGGTGTTGATGAGGAGCAGGCGGGTCCGGTCGGTGACCGCGGCGCGCAGTTCGTCGAGGTCCAGGCGGAAGCTGCCCTCGTGCGGCCGCAGGGTGACCGGGACCCTGGTCCCGCCCGCCATCGCGATACAGGCCGCGTAGGAGTCGTAATACGGCTCGAACGCGACGACCTCGTCACCCGGCTCCACCAGCGCGAGCAGGGCGGCGGCGATGGCCTCCGTGGCTCCGGCGGTGACCAGGACCTCGGTGTCGGGGTCGTAGGCCAGGCCGTAGCGGCGCTCCTGGTGCGCGGCGACCGCCGTGCGCAGCTCCGGGACGCCGGGCCCCGGCGGGTACTGGTTGCCCCGCCCGTCCCGCAACGCCCGTACGGCCGCCTCCCTGACCTCCTCGGGGCCGTCCGTGTCGGGGAAGCCCTGGCCCAGGTTGATCGATCCGGTCCGCAGGGCCAGGGCGGACATCTCGGCGAAGATCGTCGTCCCGAACTCGGCGAGACGGCGGTTGAGCAGGGGGCGCGCGCTGGAGGTCATGCCGGTCATCCTGCGCCCAAGCTCTGGAGTTCCTCAACTCTGCTTTGGCCCGTGAGACAGAGGGGCATCTCCAGCTCACGCAACCGGCGAGGCGCCCACGGGGGGTCGCTTCGAGGGGGTAACGGAAGGAGGGTGGGCCATGGCCATCGGCATCATCCTGGCGGTGTTCGCGGTCCTGTTCATCGGGGCCCTGGTGTCCGCCGCGAACAGGAAGAAGAGCGTCAAGCTGGTCAAGCCGGTCAGGGCGCCCCGCGGCGGGGGGTCCCGGGCGCACCGGGACAGCTGGTGGGCCGGCAGCGCGACGGGCGGCGCCGGCTCGTCCTGCGGTTCGTCGGGCGGCGACTCCGGCGGCCACTCCGGTGGCCACTCCTGCGGCGGTGGGTCGTCCTGTGGTGGCGGGTCGTCCTGCGGCGGCGGCGGATGCGGGGGAGGCAGCTGACACGGGGCAGCTGAGCTCCGGCAGGGGGAACCGCATCCGGAGACGGGGGAACGGGGGAACGGGGGAACGGGGGGTGTGGGTCCGGACCTGGGTCGGGACCCACACCCCCGCTCGGCGCTGTGACGCACGCCCCCGCTTGTCACTTTTTCGCTCCGGTGCTCCGGCGCACGCTCCGGCCGCCGTGGCGCACGCCGTGGTTGAACAGATGAGCTGGGGAGCCCACGGAGGGATGGAAACCCCACGAAGTTGGGTAAAAACGCTGTGGCGGCGCCACTGTTCATGATTCCCTCTAAATCACCAACGCAGCCCCTCGGACGTCCCACGGACACCTCCTGACCTCCCGACTGGGCTGACCGGGCCGATCCCCCCACAGTCGCCCGGGCGTGCCGGAACCCCACACCACCCTTTCTTTGCGTGCTAGCGGAGCCGATCCATGCTCACGACCCTGAACACCTCGTACACCGACACGCGCGCGGCCGACCTCGCCTGGGCCCTGGGGCGCGAGCCGCTGCCCGCCCTGGCCACGCTCGACCTGGAAATCGGCGGGGGAAAGCTTCAGTTGAGACTCCTCGGCGCGTCCCACCAAGTGCTCTTGGAGGAGGATCGGGGCACCTGTTCGGAGACGGTGGCGTGCATCGCCGGCAGCAGTACGCCCCTGCCCCTGGGCGTGGCCAAGCGGGTGGGGGACTGGGAGTACGAGTTCGCCGCGCGTGTCGAGGCGCTGTCGCCGGGTCAGTTCGCCGGACGGGCACAGGAGTTGCTGGCGCTGGTGTCCGACCACCCGAACGGGCTGGCGGGGGTTTTCCCGGGTAGCCCCTTCGCGTTCACGGCGCTGCTGGCCCAGCGGTACGACGGGCAGGTGCACTGGCGGACCTGGCACGCGTATCCGCAGGACGGGCAGTTGGTGGCCACGCGGACACGGGTCGGGGTCCGGGTCCCGGTCGGGACGGCGGGCTGAGCCACGCAGCCCCCTGTTCCCCGGTTTGCTCCAAACCCCTGGTCCCCGGTCGCTCCTCAGTTCCACACGTGTGGGTGACGAAGCGTGCCTCATCCGTGACGTACCGTCGCAACGTGATCGAGCCGCACGCTCCCGCTCCGCCCGGCGCTCCGCCGTCCTGGGCCGGGCCTGCGCGGCTGCCCGTCCGTCCCGGCACGGGCCGCTTCCTCGTCCTCGCCTGTGTCTTCGTCTGCGCGGCCTGCGGACTGGTGTACGAGCTCGAACTGGTCGCTCTCGCCTCGTACTTGATCGGCGACTCGGTCACCCAGGCCTCCGTGGTGCTGTCCGTCATGGTCTTCGCGATGGGCATCGGTTCGCTCGTCGCCAAGCGGCTGCGGCGGCACGCGGCGGCGGCCTTCGGCGCGCTCGAGGCGCTGCTCGCGCTGGTCGGCGGGTGCAGCGCGATGGCGCTGTACGCCGTCTTCGCGTGGACCGGCGACTGGGGCGGACTGTGGGCGAGCGGTCCGCGCTGGCTCCTCGTCGCCTTCTCCCTCGCCATCGGTCTGCTCATCGGCGCCGAAGTCCCCTTGCTGATGGAGCTGATCCAGCGCATCCGCCGCCAGGACGCGGGCGGCGCGGTGGCCGACCTGTTCGCGGCGGACTACGTCGGCGCGCTGGTCGGCGGCCTGGCCTTCCCCTTCCTCCTGCTGCCGCAGCTGGGCCAGTTGACCGGCGCGATGCTCACCGGCGCGGTCAACGCGGTCGCGGGCGGTGCCCTGGTCCTCGGCCTGTTCCGCCGCGACCTGACCCGCCGGGCCCGCTGGCTGCTGATGGCCGCCAACCTCGCCGTGCTCGGCGTCCTCGCCACCGCCGCCGTCCTCGTCGACGACTTCGAGCAGGCCGCGCGCGAGGCCGTCTACGGCCAGGATGTGCGCGTCGCCCTCCAGACCGGCATCCAGGAGGTCGTCCTCACCGGCGGCACCGACGGCCGCCCTTTCGGCCTCTACCTCGACGGCCGCCTGCGGGTCAGCGGCCGTGACGAGCTCCGCTACCACGAGGCCCTCGTCACCCCCGCGATGGACGGAACCCACGCGCGCGTGCTCGTCCTCGGCGGCGGCGACGGCCTCGCCGCCCGCGAGGTGCTGAGGTACCCGGACGTACGGCGGGTCGACATCGTCGAGATCGACCCCGCGGTGGTGGACCTGGCCCGCCGCGACCCGGCGCTGTCCCGGCTCAACGGCCATGTGTACGGCGACGCGCGCGTGCGGGTGACCACCGCGGACGCGTTCCGCCGGCTGCGGACGGCGGCGCCCGTGCCGTCGTACGACGTGGTGATCGCCGATCTGCCCGACCCCGGCATCACCGCGAGCACCAAGCTGTACTCGGCGGAGTTCTACGGCCTGGTCCGCCGTGTCCTGGCCCCCGGGGGCCGTCTCGTCGTGCACGCGGGGCCGGTCTCCTCCCGACCCCGGGTCTTCTGGACGGTGGAGTCGACGATGCGTGCGGCGGGTCTGCACACCACCCCGTACCGCGTCGGCGGCCGCGACTCCGGCTTCGCCGCGGGCCCCGACCGCACGGCCGGCGCCTCCCGCGCACCGCGCGACTGGGGCTTCGTGCTGGCCTCACCGGGAGCACGCCCGGCACTGGGCCCGGGCGCCCGGGGGCCGAGGCCGGCGACCCTGACGCGGGAGTCCCTGGGGGCGGCGCGGAGGGCGGCGGAGGCGACCCGGATCGTAGGGCTGCCGACGTCGACGTTGGTGCATCCGCGCTACTGAGACCGAAGGGCGCGGTCACTTTCCACCAACGGGGGCGCATGACCGTCCCCCCTGGGTAGGCTCGGCAACCATGGAGCATGAGGTGTTCGTTCCGGTTACGGTCGAGCGGCTGAGGGAAGCCCTGGGGGATCCCGTCAGGGTCGCCCGGGCGGTTCCCGGGCTCCAGCAGGACGCCGGCGCGGATCCCGTCGCCGGGCGCCTGAAGGTGCGGGTCGGCAGCCACTCCATCACCTACCGCGGCGCGGTGCGCGTCACCGGCCGGGACGACGGCTCCTACGCCGTCGAGGGCGACGCCACCGAGACCCGCGGCACCGGCACGGTCAGCCTCGCCCTCACCCTCCGCCTGCGCGACACGGAGGGCGGCACGACCCTGACCTTCGACGGCACGGCCACGGCGGACGGCCGCGTCACGGAACTCCCGCAGGACGCGGTGGGCTCCGCGGTCGTACGGCTGCTGAACCGTTTCGCGGAGGCCCTGGGCAAGGCGGAGGAGAAGCCCGAGCAACCGGAGGAGAAGCCCGAGCAACCGGAGGAGAAGCCCGAGCAACCGGAGGAGAAGCCGGAGACATCGGCGGCCGTGGAGACTCCCGAGCCCGAGGAGCCCCCCGCGCCCCCCGTCGACGACTTCACAGAACCCGCCAACCCCCCGGCCGAAGCGGCCCACGCCCGTCGCACGATGATCGGCCGCAGCGCGGAGGAGGTCGACCACGCACCGCCCAGGGGCCGCTACGCCCCCGTCCCGGCCCCCCAGACCGTGGCCTCGGGAGCGACCCTCCGCTGGGCGGCCCCGGCGGCCGCGGTGGTTCTGGCATCGGCGATCGTGGTGACCCGGGTGCTGAGAAAACGCCGTTGAGTAGTGTCATCCCGTGAGCCAAGAAGACATCACACTGACCGCGGGCGACGCGGAAGTGACCTTGCAGCCGGGAAACGGTGGACGGGTCGGGGGACTTAGGGTCGGAGGCGTCGAACTGCTGCGGCAGGGAGAGCGCTTCGGCTGCTTCCCGATGGTCCCCTGGTGCGGCCGCATCCGGGACGGACGGTTCCGTGACGGCGCCGACGTCCACCAGATGCCGCTCAACTCCCCACCGCACGCCATCCACGGCACGGCCCGCGACGGCGCCTGGAACATCGCCCGCACGTCCACCGACGAGGCCGTCCTCACGTACGACCTCGTCAAGCCCTGGCCCTACGCGGGCCGCGTCACCCAGATCGCGGCGCTCACCCCGGACGCCCTGACGCTCACGATGTCCGTGGAGACGTACGACTCCTCCTTCCCGGCCCAGATCGGCTGGCACCCCTGGTTCAACCGCACCCTCGCAGGCGGTGAACCGGTCCGGCTCGACTTCACCGCCGCCTGGCAGGAGGAGCGCGGCGACGACCACCTGCCCACCGGCAACCGCGTCGAGCCGAAGCCGGGCCCCTGGGACGACTGCTTCGGCATGCCCGGCGGCGTCGACGTCACGCTCACCTGGCCGGGGCAGCTGGAGCTGAAGGTCGCCAGCCGCGAGGAATGGGTCGTGGTGTACGACGAGCAGGAGGCCGCCGTCTGCGTGGAGCCGCAGACCGGGCCGCCCAACGGCCTGAACACCCTGCCGCGCCTGGTCACCCCGCTGGAGCCGCTGGAAGCCACGACCACGTGGACCTGGCGCCGCATCTAAGCTGACAGGCATGACGGACGTACGCGGCGAGCTGCTGCAGCAGATCAAGGACAAGGCCGTGGTGCACGGCAAGGTGACCCTGTCGTCGGGTCTGGAGGCCGACTACTACGTCGACCTGCGCCGCGTCACCCTCGACGGCGAGGCGGCCCCGCTGGTCGGACAGGTGCTCCTGGACCTGACCGCGGACCTGGAGTTCGACGCGGTGGGCGGACTGACCATGGGCGCCGACCCGGTCGCCGGCGCCATGCTGCACGCGGCCGCCGCGCGCGGCAGGCGCCTGGACGCCTTCGTCGTCCGCAAGGCGGCCAAGGCGCACGGCATGCAGCGGCGGGTCGAGGGCCCCGACATCGCCGGCCGCCGGGTGCTGGTCGTCGAGGACACCTCCACCACCGGTGGCTCCCCGCTCACCGCGGTCGAGGCGGTGCGCGAGGCGGGCGCCGAGGTCGTCGCGGTCGCCACGATCGTCGACCGGGCCACCGGCGCCGCAGAGAAGATCGAGCAGGGCGCGGGCGTGCCGTACCGCTTCGCGTACTCGAAGGACGAGCTGGGGCTGGACTGACCAGGGGATGGACCATCCGGCCAAGTCTGGAAAGATGAGGCCGACGATGACGTCGAACCCCCACACAAGGTCTAGGTCAGGGCCGTAAGCACGCAGTACGCCAACCCGCAGATACAAGGAGCGGACAGATGCCCATCGCAACCCCTGAGGTCTACAACGACATGCTCGACCGGGCGAAGGCGGGCAAGTTCGCCTACCCGGCCATCAACGTGACCTCGACCCAGACCCTGCACGCTGCGCTGCGCGGCTTCGCGGAGGCCGAGAGCGACGGCATCATCCAGATCTCGACCGGCGGTGCCGAGTTCCTGGGCGGCCAGTACAGCAAGGAGATGGTCACGGGTTCCGTGGCCCTCGCCGAGTTCGCGCACATCGTCGCCGAGAAGTACCCGGTCACCGTCGCCCTGCACACCGACCACTGCCCCAAGGACAAGCTCGACGGGTACGTACGCCCGCTGCTCGCCGTGTCCGAGGAGCGCGTGAAGGCCGGCGGCAACCCGCTGTTCCAGTCGCACATGTGGGACGGCTCGGCGGAGACCCTCGCCGACAACCTCTCCATCGGCCAGGAGCTCCTGGAGCGCGCCCGTGCCGCCAGGATCATCCTCGAGGTCGAGATCACCCCGACCGGCGGCGAGGAGGACGGCGTCTCGCACGAGATCAACGACTCCCTGTACACGACCGTCGACGACGCGATCCGTACGGCCGAGGCGCTCGGGCTCGGTGAGAAGGGGCGCTACCTGCTGGCCGCCTCCTTCGGCAACGTCCACGGCGTGTACAAGCCGGGCAACGTCGTGCTCCGCCCCGACCTGCTGAAGGAGCTGAACGACGGCGTGGCCGCCAAGTTCGGCAAGCCGGCCGGGTCCCAGCCGTTCGACTTCGTCTTCCACGGCGGCTCCGGCTCCACGGAGGAGGAGATCCGCACCGCGCTGGAGAACGGCGTCGTCAAGATGAACATCGACACCGACACCCAGTACGCCTTCACGCGTCCGGTCGCCGACCACATGTTCCGCAACTACGACGGCGTCCTCAAGGTCGACGGCGAGGTCGGCTCCAAGAAGACCTACGACCCGCGGACCTGGGGCAAGCTGGCCGAGGCGTCGATGGCCGCCCGTGTCGTCGAGGCGACGCAGAACCTGCGCTCGGCGGGCACGAAGATCAAGTAAGGCCCATTACGGCTGTTTTCGGTGAGCCCGGTGCTACGGCACCGGGCTCGCTGTATACCTGGGGTCATGCCCGACGTCCGGTTGGCCTCGCCGCAAGGCAAGTGGATCCTGCTCACCACCATCCTCGGCTCCAGCATGGCGCTGCTGGACTCGACCGTCGTCAACGTTGCCCTGCCGGCCATCGGCCGCGACCTGGACGCCGACCTCGCCGCCCTTCAGTGGACGGTCAACGCGTACATGCTGACGCTGGCCGGGCTGATCCTGCTCGGCGGCTCCCTCGGGGACCGGTACGGCCGCCGCAAGGTCTTCGTCGTCGGGGTGGTGTGGTTCGCGGCGGCCTCGTTGCTGTGCGGGCTCGCCCCCAACGCGGGTGTCCTCGTCGCCGCCCGGGCCCTGCAGGGGGTGGGCGGCGCGCTGCTCACACCGGGTTCGCTGGCGTTGATCCAGGCCTCCTTCCACCCCGACGACCGGGGCCGGGCCGTCGGTCTGTGGTCCGGGTTCGGCGGTATCGGGGCGGCCGTGGGCCCCTTCGTGGGCGGCTGGCTGGTGGACGGCCCGGGCTGGCGCTGGGTGTTCCTGCTCAACGTCCCGCTGGCCCTGGTGTGCGCGCCGATCGCCGTACGGCATGTTCCCGAGTCGGCGGACGGGCGGGCCGACCACGGCCGGTTCGACGTCCTCGGCGCGGTCCTGGGCGCGCTGGCGCTGGCGCTGGTGACGTACGCGCTGATCGAGGCGCGTGGCGGGTCCTGGACCGTGGCACTGGCGGCGGTGGCCGGGGTCGCGGCCGGCGTGGCCTTCGTCGCCGTCGAGAAGCGCCGTCCCGACCCGATGATGCCGCTCGGGATCTTCGCGTCCCGGCAGTTCACCGCGGTCAACCTGGTGACCCTGTGCGTCTACGCGGCCTTCGGCGGGTTCTTCTTCCTGGGCGCCGTCCAGCTCCAGGTGGTGGTCGGTTACTCGGCCCTCCAGGCCGGTACGGCCCTGCTGCCGACGACCGCGCTGATGCTGCTGTTCTCCGCCCGCTCGGGTGCCCTGGCCGACCGCATCGGGCCGCGCATCCCGCTCACCGCCGGCCCGCTGCTGTGCGCCGCCGGGATGCTGCTGATGCTGCGGGTCGGGCCGGGGGCGTCGTACCTCTTGGATGTGGTCCCGGCCCTCCTGGTCCTGGGCACCGGCATGGTCACGCTGGTCGCCCCGCTGACGGCGACCGTGCTGGGCTCGGTGGACGCCTCGCGGGCCGGGCTGGCCAGCGGCATCAACAACGCGGCCGCCCGGGCGGCGGGCCTGATCGCGGTGGCCGCGCTGCCGCTGGTCACCGGGATGGGGGAGGAGGCGTACCGGTCGCCCACGGCGTTCGACAGTGCCTTCGGGCGGGCGATGACGGTGTGCGCGGGGGTGCTGGTGGTGGGCTCTGTGGTGGCGTTCGCGACGGTACGGTCGCTGCCGGCGGGGTGCCGTCGGCCGGAGTGCCGTACGCACGGGGCCGTGCTGTCGCCGCCGCTGGAGGGGGAGAGGGCTCGGGGGCGGCTGTCGTAGTGCGGGTGCGTTGTGGCCGGTCGCGCCCACGCGGCGGAGCCGCGTGGGGGCGCGAAATTTCAACTGCGGTGACTACCGCCTCAGTTCGTTGTACGCCTCGGCACTGCTGTCCTTGAGGAACTGCCAGCAACGCTCCGTCTCGTCCTTTTCGTTGATCTCGCCCGCGGCACGAGCGAGGGCGGCGAGGCAGCGCAGGAACCCGCGATTGGCCCGGTGATCCCAAGGGATGGGGCCGTGTCCCTTCCACCCGGCCCGGCGCAGCGAGTCCAGACCCCGGTGATAGCCGGTGCGCGCGTAGGCGTACGACTCGACCACTCGCCCCGCCTCGAAGGCGTCGTCGGCCAGCATCGCCCAGGCGAGCGAGAACGTGGGGTGCTGTGCCGCGACCTCGACCGGAGGTTGGGACTCCTCGCCCAGCAGGCGGTATGCCTCTTCGTTCTCCGGCAGGTATGTCGGGTCCGGGCCGCCGAGCAGGTTCTTGTGCGTCGTCATGTAAGCAGTCTGCCACTTGGCCTGGCACATGCTGGAAGACTTGAAGGCCGGGAGGATCGCAGGACGCTGGTGCCGGAAGAGGCCGAGAACCTCCGCAAGGCGGTGCAGGACTTCCTGGGGGGCATCCGTTGCGCGTCGATCGCGCGTGAGTGGCGGGACAAGGGGGTGGAGAGCCCGTCGTGGGTGACTGGGAGCCGATCATCACCCCGACGACTGGTCCTATGGGCCCCACAGGGAACGCATGCTCAGCCGCCCCGGCCCGGCGTCATGAGTTGCGTGACCAACTCCTTGGCGGCACCGTCGAGTTTGCGTCGGTAGAGGACCTCGCGCCGGTGGACGATCCGGGGCGTCGCGAGGGGGACGGCCGTGCCGAAGGTGCTCTCCTTCGCCACGGACCACGGTAGTACGACCTGGCCCAGGCCCGCCTCGGCCAGACCCTGCAGGGTTCGTACGTCCAGGCCCTCGTAACGGAGGGGCGCGGGAAACGCCTCGCTGTGACAGATCGCGCGCAGCTCGGTGAGGGTGGCCGACGTGAAGGGGGCGTCGATCCATTGGGCGTCGCAGAGGTCGGCCAGGTGGAGCCTGGGGCGGTCCTTGAGGGGGTGGTCGGCCGGGAGGAGGACGGCCACGGGTTCCTCTGCGACGCGTATGGCCTTGAGGGGACCGACATCGACCACGGGCAGCGGGTCGTCGGGGGCGCCTATGCCGTCGACGAGACCGAGGTCGAACGTGCCCGTCGAGACCTGTGCGGCGATGTCCTCCCGCGCGGCCATGCGCAGGGTGATGCGGGTACGGGGGCTCACGGCACGCGCCAGGGTGAGGGCGCGCACGGCCTCGCGGGTCATGGCAAGGGGGGAAGCGCCGAGGACGAGGGCGCCCGCAGGGGCCGTCAGCCGGCGTGTGACATCGCTGCGGGCGACTTCCAGACGGTGTAACAGGGGCTGTGCGTGCTCCAGCAGCCGCTGTCCTTCCGCCGTGAGAGACACGGGCCGCCGGTTCAGCAGCTGAACCCCCAGATCATTTTCCAGGGCGGCCACCTGCTGTGAGACGGCGGACTGTGTGTACCCCAGTGCGCGTGCGGCGTCTGAGAACGAACCGCGCTGAGCCACCGCGACGAAGGTCTTGAGCACTTGAAGATCCATGCCGATCAGTATGGCTAATGACTCTTTATCCATTGTTGTTGGATCCCGCCGGGGTCCGATTGCGATGATGAGTACATGACCGCAGCTCAGGGGGGCCGTATGACGCGCGTTGCGCTGGTGGGCGACAGGGCTCCGCACATACGTGCGCATGGCCACATACCGCCTCTTTTGGCCGCCATCGCCGACAGCGATGACCTGCTCCTCGACACCTACTGGGTGGCCACCTGCGATGTGGACGAGGGCACCCTGAAGGAATTCGACGCGATCTGGCTGGTCCCCGGGAGTCCCTACCGGGACGAGAGCGGCGCCGTGGAGGCCGCGCGCATCGCCCGTGTACACGGCATCCCGTTCCTGGGTACGTGCGGTGGATTCCAGCACGCCTTGCTGGAGTTCGCGCGCCACGAGTGCGGGTTCCCCGACATCGGCCACGCCGAGAACACCCCCTGGGCCGAGGAGCACCTGATCGTTCCCCTGGCCTGCTCGCTCATGGCCTGGGAAGGCGTCGTGCACGTACAGTCCGGCTCCCTCGCGGAGGGGGTTCTCGGTACGGATCTGATCACGGGCCGTTATCAGTGTGCCTACGGCCTTTCCTCCACCTACCGTGACGTGCTGCAACAGCACGGGATGCGGTGGAGCGGCGTCGACGGGGACGGGGAGGTCCGCATCGCGGAGCTCCCGGACCATCCCTTCTTCCTGGCAACCCTGTTCCAGCCCGAGCTCTCCGAGGGCGACGAGAGCGCGCAGGCGATCACGGTGGCCCTGGTCAGGGCCGCGGTCGCTCACAAGGAGAGCCGACCGGTGCCCGTCGGGCCCTCGGCCTGAACAGGGCGATCCGAGCAGACCACACCGAGCAGACCACTCCGGACAGGACGGCCTGAACGGGCACCCAGGTGTCCGGCACTGGGTCCTGACCTGATCCGTACACACCCCTGCCCGAATCCATCTCAGATGGATGGCTTTCACCTACTTCGACCGCAAGGAGCAACACTGTCATGGATCCGTATCGCCGAGTCCTTCTCGTGTACTGTCGCGGCGGCGCACCGCTCGAGTACGCGATCCCGAAGATCGCGGAGCGCGCTGAGGTGCATGTCCTGGCACTGCAGCAGATGCCGTTGCACACGGAGGACTCCTGGCGTCCGCACTGCACCGCCGTGATTCCGGCGTGGGACGAGCGCCTCGAAGGCGACGCCCTGGTCGGCCTGATCGTCGCCGAGGCTCAACGGGTCGGCGCGGACGCGGTGTTCACGCTGTCCGAGTTCGCTGTCCTCGCCGTGGCCGAGGCGGCCGAGCGGCTCGGTCTGCGCGGCGCCGGGCCGAAGGCGGCCCAGTCCCGGGACAAGCGCCTCATGCGGGAGATCTGGGAGCAGGAGGGCGTGCCGAGCCCCCGCTTCCGCCGCGTCACATCCGAGGACGAACTCAAGTCGGCCTACGCGGAGTTGACGCCTCCGTTGCTGCTCAAGTCCGCTTGGGGCGCGGGCGCCGTCGGCCAGCTCGTCATCGACTCGCCGGAGCGGATCGCCGAAGCCTGGGCCGAGACGACCGCGACGGTGGCGGACGCCCACGCAACCGGCTTCATGGAGCTCCAACAGGTGGGCGCCGAGCGCGACTTCCTCGTGGAAGAGATCATCCCGGGCTCCATCCGGAGCTGGTGGGACGCCGACAGCGGCTATGGCGACTACCTCAGCGTCGAGGGCATCGTCGCCGACGGCGTGTACCACCCACTGTGCATCACGTCGCGCATCCCGACCATCCCGCCCTTCACCGAGCTCAGCAACCTCGCCCCGTGCGCCCTTCCTCAGGACCTGCAGCGCAAGGTCGAATCGGTGGCCCGCGCCGCCGTCGACGCGCTGGGCCTCGAGACATGCGGCACGCACACCGAGATCAAGCTCATGGAGGACGGCGGCCTGTCCGTACTGGAATCAGCGGCGCGGCTCGGCGGCGTCATGGTCGCCCCCGAGATCGAGCACGTCTTCGGCTACGAACCGGTCGGCATGCTCATCGACTCCCTCCTGGGACTGCCGGTGAGGTTCCCCGACCGGATGCTCACCGACCTGGACGCCAAGGGCGCGGCCGGTTCCCTCTCGCTCATCGCGACGGACGACGCGGGCAACCCGTGGGCCGAGGAACTGACGTGGGACGAGGACCTCGTGGACTGGTCCGGCATCCTCAGCCCAGGTAGCCGGATCGAGGCCGTTCCGGGGCTCAGCATCACCAAGGGCACCGCGATGCCGCGCTACGACTCCTCCAGCGGAGCCCTCGGTTACGGCGGCATCTTCTTCCTGCGCACCACCGACGCGGACACCCTGGTCCGTGACTCCCACTCCGTGCTCAACAACCTCGAAGCCGCCCTGTCCAAGGGCTGGCGTGAGAAGAACGCCCAGACGGAAGGCCACTGAGTTGATCATCTGTGGGCTAAAACTGACTCACGACGGTGCGGTCGCCCTCATCGAGGACGGACAGCTCGTCTTCAGTGTCGAGGTGGAGAAGCTCGCCAACAACCCTCGCTACAGCGAGGTGGAGAGCAGCTCCGTCATCACCACGATCCTCAGGGAGTTCGGCTATCAGGCATCAGACGTCGACCGCTGGATCATCGACGGCTGGGACGGCAGGCACACCGGATACGCGAACCTCACCGACCAGGGCAGGCCTGTCACGCTGAATCTGGCGCCCTACCGGGAGACCGATGCGGTCCCCAACGTGTTCGAGCCGGGCCGGGAGGGCACGTTCCCGCTGGCCGGCGCGTCCCTGCCGTACAGCAGCTACGTGCACATCGCGGGGCACATCGCGAGCGCCTACTGCACCAGCGAGTTCGCGCGGCGCGGCGAGCCCTCGCTCGTCCTCGTCTGGGACGGAGGCCTCTTCCCCCGCCTGTACTGGGTCGACCCCGAACACGGCGTCGAGAACGGCGGCGAGCTCTTCCCGCTGATCGGCCACACCTACGCCACGTCGGCCCACCACTTCGGGCCGTTCCGCCGCGCGAACGAGGCGAGCACGGTCGACGACCTGTCGGTCGCGGGCAAGCTGATGGCCTACATCGCCCTCGGCAAACCCCAGCAGGCGATCCTCGACGTCCTGAGGGCGACGTTCGACGAGCACTTCGAGGCCGAGTCGGACAACGTGGCCGCGTTCCGTTCGAAGGTCGGCGGGTTCGGCAGCACGTCCGAGCCGTCGATGTCCTTCGTGCACGCCTACTTCCACGACGTGCACGAGCGGCTCACCGGGGCGGGGTTCTCCGACGAGGACGTCCTCGCCGGCATCCACCAGTTCCTCGAGGACCTGCTCATCGAGCGTCTCGTGGCCAAGGTGAAGGCGTGGAAGGGCGACGGCCCCTGGAACCTGTGCTTCGTCGGCGGCTGCGCGCTGAACATCAAGTGGAACAGTGCCATCCGACGCCAGGACATCTTCACCGACGTCTGGGTCCCGCCCTTCCCCAACGACTCGGGGTCGGCCATCGGCGCGGCCGCCCTCGGGCTCGTCGCCGAGACGGGCCGCCCGGTCGCCATCGGCTGGAACCCCCGACTCGGTCCCGCCCTGAAGCCCACCCCCGAGGTACCGGAGGGCTGGCGGACCACGCCCTGTTCGCCGGAGGAACTCGCGGCCCTCCTGCACGAGACCGGTGAGCCGGTGGTGGTCCTCGACGGCCGCGCCGAACTCGGCCCCCGGGCTCTCGGCGGACGCAGCATTCTCGCCGCGGCGGTGGAACCGCGGATGAAAACCGTCCTCAACGACGTGAAGAAGCGCGAACCGTATCGGCCGGTCGCCCCGATATGCCTCGAGGAGCACGCTCCCGCGATCTTCTCTCCCGGCACCCCCGACCCGCACATGCTGTTCGACCACGTCGTCCGCCCCGAGTGGCGCGACAGGATCCCGGCGATCCTCCACCTGGACGACACCGCGCGCCTGCAGACCGTGGGCACCGACGACGACGAGACGCTGCGGCGCATCCTCGTCGCCTACCACGAGCTCAGCGGCATCCCGGTCCTGTGCAACACCAGCGCGAACCTCAACGGCAGCGGCTTCTTCCCCGACGTGGCCTCGGCCCTCGCGTGGGGCCGCGTCGACATGGTGTGGAGCGAGAACACGCTCTACCGCAAGGTTCCCCTCGCCTGACGCATCCGTCACAGCACGACGGCACGGCCGAGTCCCCAGACCATTCCCGCACGGAAGCAAGGACCCAAGGATCAGATGAGCTACGTCCTCGGAATCAACCTCAGCCACGACCGCTCCGCCGCCATCGTCAAGGACGGTGAGCTCGTGGTCGCCATCGAGGAGGAGCGCCTGGATCGGATCAAGCACTCCGAAGGCTTTCTCATACAGGGCCACTTCGAGCGCCTGACGAAGACCATCCCCATGAAGGCGATCGCCTACTGTCTCGACGCCGCGGGCATCGGGATCGACGACGTCGACCTGGTCCTCGGCAACCGCCCGCTCGGCGACGGCGCCGTATGGCGGATCCTGCGCGAGCTGCCCATCAAGGACAAGAGCAAGGTCCACGCGCTGCCCTTCCCCTCGCACCACCTCGGGCACGCATCGGCCACCTACTACACCTCGCCCTTCGACGACGCAGCCGTTCTCGTCATCGACCAGGCCGGAAGCCGCGACGCCGACGGCATCATCGAGAAGCACACCGCCTTCGTCGGCGAGGGCACCGCGCTGCGCTCCGTGGCCGCCACGTCGTACCCGGCGGACTACACGGACATGAGCCTCGGCCTGTTCTACGACTTCTTCACCGCGAAGATGAACTTCCTGACCCGCTACGGCACTCCGGACTTCGGCGTCTTCGAGTGCGGCGGCTACCCGGAGGCCGGCAAGACCATGGGCCTTGCCCCGTACGGCCGCCCCCGACCGGAATGGGGCGACTGGCTGGTCCTCGACGGCTTCGACATCAAGGTCTCCCAGGAGGACCTGGAGCAGATCTGGAAGGAACTCCTGGCATCCGAGGGGGCCGACTACGAGCCGACCGCGCGCGGCTCCTGGAACCACCAGTTCGCCAAGGACGTGGCCTACAAGGTCCAGGACGAGCTGGAGCGCGCCGTTCTCCACCTGGCGCGCCACACCCACGAGTTGACCGGCAAGCGTCACCTCTGTCTGGCCGGCGGCGTGACCCTGAACTCGGTCGCCAACCAGCGCGTGCGCGCCGAGGGCCCCTTCGACGACATATACATCCCCGCTCCCGCCGGCGACTCCGGCGTGGCCATCGGCGTCGCCCTCTACGGCTGGCACGAGATGCTCGGCGGGAAGCAGCGGTTCCGTATGCGCTCGGCGGCGACCGGCCGCACGTACGCGCGCGAACGCGCCGAGCAGGCGCTCGCCCGCTACGAGGGCACCCTCGAGTGGTGTGAGGCGACGGTCGACGAGGTCGCCGAACTGATCGCCGGGCACCACTTCGTGGGCTGGTTCCAGGGCGCCTCCGAGATGGGCCCCCGCGCACTCGGCCACCGCAGCATGCTCGCCGACCCGCGCCACCCCGAGACCCGTGACTACCTCAACACCACGATCAAGCACCGCGAGGTCTTCCGTCCCTACGCCCCCTCGGTCCTCGCCGAACACGTCTCGGACTGGTTCGACTTCACCGGGGAGAGCCCGTTCATGCTGCTCGTGCCGGAGGTGCGCGAGGAACGGCGCGCCGAGGTCCCGGCCATCACGCACGTCGACGGCACCGCGCGGGTGCAGACCGTGCACGCGGACATCGACCCCACCTACCACGCCCTGATCAGCGCCTTCCACGAGCGGACCGGCGTGCCGATGCTTCTCAACACCTCGTACAACGACAACGGCGAACCGATCGTCGAGACGCCGGAGGACGCGCTGCGCACCTTCCACCGCACGGAACTCGACTATCTCTACCTGGACGGTCTGCTGGTCACGAAGACCGGCCGCTCCCTGCCCGCGGGGCACCCGCGTAAGACCCCGCTCGCCCAGGCCTGACGACTCCGAGGGCGGCCGCCGCGACCGGCGGCCGCCCTCGGAGCGCGCATGTCCACCCCACGTACGAGAGGCAACATGTTCCCGTCACACGCGCCCATGCCAGAAGTGAGCGCCTTCCGCAACTGGTACGAACGCGCGGGCGTCCGGGCCGATCCGAGACGGCTCCTCGACATCGAGGACGACATCCACAAGGCGTTCTTCCCCGAGGAGCTCGTACCGCACCTCGCCCACCCCCACGTGGACCCGGACGACCACCTGCTGCGTCGCTACCTGATCGCGCAGCACTGCTACCAGTGGCTGCGCTTCACCATGCACTTCGAGGTCGCCGTGGTCTGCCGGGCGACCCAGCTGATAGCCGACGGCAGCACTGGCATGTCCCTCACCGACGCCTCGCGCATGGACGCCTACCGGATCGTCGTGGACGAGGGGTACCACTCGCTGTACAGCCTCGACGTCCAGAGCCAGTTGGAGAACCGCTCCGGCATCAAGGCCCTGGAGTACGACTTCGGCCCGTTCATCAAGGGCCTCGACGGGGTCGGCGCCGACATGCCCGACCACAGGCTGCTCGTGCAGCTGCTCCAGGTCGTCGTCTTCGAGACCCTGGTCACCTCGATCCTGTCCGACATCCCCAAGGACGAGGGGGTCGTCGAGCTGGTCCGCGAGACCGTACGCGACCACGCGATCGACGAGGGACGCCACCATGCCTTCTTCTCGGCCTTCTTCAAACACCTGTGGGGCCAACTCGACGGCCGCACACGGAAGTTGGTGGCCGAGTACCTGCCCGACCTGATCATCCGGTCTCTGCAGCCCGCCACGCGTCCCGCGCACGCGGCGCTGCTCGCGTCCGGGTTCGACGCGGGCAAGGCCCGGGAGATCGTGGCCGAGTCCTTCGCGCCCGAGCCCGTCCTCGCGGGCATCCGCCACTCGGCCGCCAAGACCATCCGCCTCTTCGAGGAGGTCGGCGTGCTCGACCTCCCCGGCGCGCGCGAGCGCTTCTACGACAAGGGCCTGCTCACCGCCTGAGGCGGGCCATGAGCCGGTCCGCACGCCGGTACACAGAGGGAGAAGACATGACTGACACGGATGGTGTGCTGCTCGTCCTGGGGAGCGGCCACCAACAGTTCCGCGAGTACCTCCTCGCCTCCGCCGCACAGCGGGGCAAGGTCTGGCTGTTCGACCCGGAGGCCCCCACCTGGCAGACCCCGTACATCGTCGGCTCGACGGTCCTCGACGTCTTCGACCCGGCGGCGTCAGTGCCGGCAGCTCGCGAACTGGCCGCCCACACGCCCGTACGCGGCGTCTACTGCTACCACGAGGCCGGCATCCTGGCCGCCGCCCACGTCGCCGCCGAACTCGGGGTGCCGGGGCCCACCCCCGAGGCGGTGGCCGCCGTGCGAGACAAGAGCGCGACCCGGGACGTTCTCACCCGGGCGGGCATCCGTCAGCCCGAGATCGCCCGGGTCACGACCGAGGAGGAGGCCGAGAAGGCCGCTGCCCGGATCGGCTTCCCCCTGGTGGTCAAGCCACGCGGACTGGGCGCGAGCCAGGGGGTGGTCAAGGTCTCCGCCCGCGAGGACCTGGCCCGAGCCCTGGAGATCGCCGGATCGGCGACCCAGGCGGGGATGGCCAGCCACGCGGACGTGCTCGTCGAGGAGTTCCTGACGGGCCCTGAGATCAGCGTCGACGCGGCCGTCTTCGACGGCGAGTACCTCCCCTATCTGATCGGGCACAAGAAGCTGGGTGGCGAACCCTACTTCGAGGAGACGGGCCACACCGTCATCGCCGACGACCCGCTGTTCGCCGACGAGGACCTGTGGAAGATGCTCGGTGAGGCCCACCGGGCCCTCGGCTGGTCCCACGGCATGACCCACACCGAGGTCAAACTCACCCCCGACGGCCCCGTGATCGTCGAGGTGAACGGCCGTCTCGGGGGCGACCTGATCCCGTATCTGGGCCGGATCGCGAATGGCATCGACTCCGGCGAGGTGCAGGCGGACGTGACCCTGGGCGTCCGTCCCCGCCTCGACCGGAGCCGCAACGCGACGGTCGCCATCCGCTTCCTCTGCCCACCCGCGAGCTGCACGGTGCGCCGCCTCGCCCTGCCCGCCGCCGACCCCGACGCGGGCCTGTACGAGTCGGTGCCGCTGGTCGAGCCCGGCACGCGCCTGCTCATGCCGCCCGAGGGCTACATCGCCCGCTACGGGTACCTCATCGCACGGGCCGACTCCCCGGAGGAGTGCGAGGCGGTCCTGGACCGGGCCGAGGCGAACGTCGTCTTCGAAGGCGAGTGCTGACCCGTGTCCGACGAGCAGCCCGGGACGGGCTCCCCGGAACAAGAGGCATCCCCGGCGCACCATGACGAGCACGCGGGTGTGCTGCGTACGCTGCGTGAACTGCCCAACCCCGTAAGGGTCCTGCTGTTCGGCATCGCACTCAACCGCATGGGCAGCTTTGTCGCGCTGTTCCTGATCCTCTACCTCACGGACAACGGCTACAGCCCTTCGCGGGCCGGTCTCGTACTGACCGCGTTCGGCGTCGGTACGATCGCCGGCAGCTTCGTCGGCGGCACCGTCACGGGCCGGTTCGGCCCCCGGCGGGCGATCGTCGGGTCCATGCTGCTCTCCGGCGTGGCCACGGCGTGCCTCGGCTTCGTGGACCAGTACGTCCCGCTCCTGGTGATCAGCCTGGCGGCGGGCACGTTCACCCAGGTGTACCGGCCCGCCGCGTCCACCCTGCTCGCGGAGCTGACGCCGCCCAAGCGGCTCGTCATGGCGTCCGCGGCCACGCGTCTCGGCCTGAACGTCGGCGCGTCGGCGGGTCCGCTGCTCGGCGTATGGCTGTCCGGGTACTCGTACACCAGTCTGTTCCTGGTGAACGCGGCCACCAACCTGGGCTTCGCGATCGTCGCGCTCCTCGCGCTTCCGGACACCGTGCAGGGAGGAGCGGAGCCGGGAGCGCCCGAGAGGGAAGGGAAGGCCAAGGAGGACAGGAAGAACGGCGGGGGGTACGTGGACGTCCTGCGGGACCGCAGGTTCCTCCTCGTGATCGTCGCGATGTTCCTCACCGCCTTCACCGAGGCCCAGTACCAGGCGGTGCTGCCGCTGGAGATCAAGGACCGCGGTCTGTCCACGGCCGTCTACGGCACGGTCCTCGCCCTCAACGGCGTCCTGGTCATCCTCTTCGAGCTGCCGTTGACCCGGTTCACCCAGAGGCTGCCGATGCACACCATGATCGCCTTCGGCAGTCTGCTGATCGGCGGCGGCCTCTCGCTGTTCGGCATCGGCGCGGGGATCTGGATCTTCTTCACGGGCACCGTCGTGTGGACCCTCGGCGAGATCATCAGCGCCCCCTCGATCGTCGCCTATCCCGCTCTGGCCGCGCCGAGGGAACAGCTGCGCAGCCGCTACATCGGAGCCCTGACCACCGCGCAGACCGCCGGCTACGCGGTCGGCCCGAGCGCGGGAACGACCCTGTTCCAGCACAGCGGGACCATGGTGTGGGGCATGTGCGCGATCCTCGGACTCATCGCTTTCGCGGGCATGTGGGCCGGAGCGGCGCCGCAGCCCGCGCGCTCGTCCGCTGCCGCGCCCGGGGACCCCAGGGAGGCGGACACACCTGCCACCCGATGACGGGAGCCGAGGGCCGCGCCGATGCCGGTCTCACCGCGCGGCCCCGACCGGCTTCCACCTCATCGGGCGGCCTCCACGAGCCCCCGCATCACCCGCAGGTCCTGCCCCATCTCAGGATGCCACTGCACCCCGAGGAGCCACCCGGAGGCGGAGGGCAGCTCCACCGCCTCCACGGTGCCGTCCCCGGCGTACGCGGACGCCACGAGCCCCTGGCCGAGGCGGTCCACCGCCTGGTGGTGGTACATCGACACCTCCGTCTCCTCCGGTACCAACTCCCCGTACAGCGAGCCCGGAACCGGCTTCACCGGATGGGTGCCGAAGCATCCGATCCGCTCCACGTGCCCCTCCACGTGCTGGGTCAGCGTCCCGCCCCGGGCGACGTTGATGAGCTCCATGCCGCGGCAGATCCCGAGGAGCGGGGTGTTCGACGCCAACGCCGCCTCGATCAGGGCAAGCTCCCACGCGTCGCGCTCCCGCGCGGGTGGGCCCGTGTGCTCCTCGCGCTCCGCACCGTACCTCTCGGGTTCGACATCCGGGCCGCCCGCGATGACGAGCCCGTCGAGCCGGGCGACGGCCGACGCGGCGTGGGCGGGGTCGTCCGGCGGGAGCATCGCCGCGAGCCCGCCCGCCGCCTGGATCAGCTGCGGGTATCCGGCGGGCAGGAGCGCCGCCGGAAGTTCCCACACGCCCCAACTCACCTTCTGTTCGAGGTAGGTGGTGACGCCGATGAGCGGCCGGTCGTTCATGGGGCTCCCCCGTCCAAGCCGGAACGTGCGATCGCCACCACGTATACCGCGGCCCCGCAGGCACCGCCCGCAGATCCGCGAGAAAGATCGCGGCGGGGGCCGCGCGGGACCGTAGTGCGCCGTCGGCTCGCGGATCGGCTGCCCGCAGAGCGGGACGATCTCCAGGTCAGGCGTGTGCCCGCCCTGCTTCTCATCAGCTCCGCTTTCCGGGCCCGCCAGTGTGACCGGGCGGGCCTTGCCATTTCCGGGGAGCATGGAAGAGGATGCCCGGCGGGGACCGGGGCCCCGTGTCGGTAACGGCAGGGCGGACCGCTACCCGGAGTACACAACAGGAGACAGCGATGTCGTCCCATGAGGCTCAGGAATCGCACGAGCCGGAGACCCCGCATCTCGACTTCCAAGGCACGACGCCGTACGAGGACTACGTCAAGGCGGACGTGCTCACCCACCTCCAGCACACCCTCTCCGACGATCCCGGAGAGATGGTCTTCCTGGTCACGACCCAGGTCATGGAGCTGTGGTTCACCGTCATCGTGCACGAGTGGGAGACCGCGGCGGCCGCGCTGCGCTCCGACGACGTGCCCACGGCCGTTGCCGCGCTGAAGCGTTCCGTACGCGAGCTGGAGGCGCTGAACGCCTCCTGGAAGCCGCTCGGCCAGCTGACGCCCGCGCAGTTCAACTCCTACCGCTCGGCGCTCGGCGAGGGCTCCGGCTTCCAGTCGGCGATGTACCGCCGCATGGAGTTCCTGCTCGGCGACAAGTCCGCGTCCATGCTCGTCCCGCACCGGGGCGCGCCCCGCGTCCACGCCGAGCTGGAGAAGGCGCTGCACGAGCCGAGCCTGTACGACGAGGTGCTGCGGCTGCTCGCGCGGCGCGGGCACGCCATCCCCTCCGCCGTCCTGGACCGGGACGTCTCGCGCCGGTACGAGCCGTCGGAGGAGGTCGAGGCCGCCTGGACGGCCCTCTACTCCGGCCCCGAGAACGACGAGCTCGCCCGCCTGGGCGAGGCCTTGACGGACGTCGCCGAGCTGGTGTGGCGCTGGCGCAACGACCATCTCGTCGCCACCCGGCGCGCGATGGGCTCCAAAGCGGGCACGGGCGGCTCCGCCGGGGTGGCCTGGCTGGAGAAGCGTGCGCAGAAGAACGTGTTCCCGGAGCTGTGGACGGCCCGGTCCCATGTCTGACCTCACTTTCAAGGCCCAGGAGCTGGACGCGGGCGATGAGCTGGCGGGCGTACGCTCCCGGTTCGTGCTCGACGACGTGGTGTACCTCGACGGGAACTCACTGGGCGCGCTCCCGGCCGCCGTGCCGGGACGTGTCGAGGACGTCGTACGCCGTCAGTGGGGCTCGCTCAGGATCCGGTCCTGGGACGAGAGCGGCTGGTGGACCGCGCCCGAGCGGATCGGTGACCGGATCGCCCCGCTGGTCGGGGCGGCGGCCGGGCAGATCGTGGTCGGCGACTCGACGAGTGTCAATGTGTTCAAGGCACTTGTGGGTGCAGTACGGCTCTCGGGCGGTCCCGCTTCCGGTCGTGACGAGGTGGTCGTCGACGCGACCACCTTCCCCACGGACGGCTACATCGCCGAGTCCGCGGCCCGGATGACGGGCTGCACCCTGCGGGCGGTGACCCCGGCGGAGGTGCCGGGCGTGCTGAGCGGCCGTACGGCGGCCGTCCTGCTCAATCACGTCGACTACCGCACCGGGCGGCTGCACGACCTGCCCGGGCTCACGGCCGCCGTGCACGCGGCGGGCGCGATCGCCGTCTGGGACCTGTGCCACAGCGCGGGCGCCCTGCCGGTCGGTCTCGACGCGCACGGCGTCGACCTCGCGGTCGGCTGCACCTACAAGTACCTCAACGGCGGCCCCGGTTCACCGGCGTACCTCTATGTGCGCCGCGAGCTCCAGGACCGCTTCGACTCCCCGCTGCCGGGCTGGACCTCGCACGCCGACCCCTTCGGCATGAGCCCGTCCTACGCCCCTGCCGAGGGCGCGTTGCGGGGCCGCGTGGGCACGCCGGACATCCTCTCGATGCTCGCCCTGGAGGCCGCCCTCGAGGTCTGGGACGGGGTCTCGGTCGAGGCGGTGCGCGCCAAGTCCCTCGCCCTGACGGACTTCTTCCTGGAGTGCGTCACGTCGTACGTCGATGAGGGCCGTGTCGAGTGCGTGACCCCGCCGGCCCACGGGGAGCGGGGCAGCCAGATCGCGCTGCGCTGCGCGGACGCGGGTGAGGTGATGAAGCGGCTCGTCGAGCGGGGTGTGGTGGGCGACTTCCGGCACCCGGACGTGCTGCGGTTCGGGTTCACGCCGCTGTACGTCGGTTTCGCGGACGTGGAGCGGGCGGCGCGGGTGCTGGGGGAGACGCTCGTCCGCTGACGGTTGTCGTTCGTCGTGGCGTCAGGCCGGGGTGACGTACATCCCGGCCGGGTCCGTGTCGGCCGGGAGCGCCCCGGTGACCGTCGCCCGGAGCACGGCCGGACACGCGCGGTACGCCCTCCGGGACGGACGGTGCCCGGTTCGGCACGCGTGTCCGCGCACGTCATCGGCCTGATAGCGTCCCGGCCAACGGCCGGATTCCCTTTCACGGGCCGTCAGATCCGTTCCATCGCTGAGAGGTTGGAGCATGCCGGACGCCGCCGCTGCCCGTGCCGCCGCAGAAGCCCGTGCCGCGGCCGAGGAGGAGTCGGCCTTCGCACACCCGGCGGTCGACCCCGACGCCACCGCGGCGTACGGCGACGATCCCGACCAGGTGATCGACTTCTACGCCCCGCGCGAGGCGGTGTCTCCCGGGGGTGGTCTCGCGCCGCTGATCGTCGTCCTGCACGGCGGGGCGTGGCGAGCGCCGTACGACCGGCGCCATGTGACACCGTTCGCGGACTTCCTGGCGCGGCGGGGGTTCGCCGTGGCCAATGTGGAGTACCGGCGGGGCGGGGAGTCCATTCCGGGGCAGGACGCTGCCGCTGGAGCCGGTGACGTCGGCCCCGTCGCCGGGCGTTGGCCCGAGACCTTCGACGACGTGGCCGCCGCGATGGACGCGCTTCCGGCGCTCGTACGGGAGTTCCTGCCGCAGGCCGACCCGCGCCGCATGGTGGTCACCGGTCACTCCGCGGGCGGTCACCTCGCACTGTGGGCCGCGGCCCGGCACCTCCTGCCGGCCGACGCCGCGTGGCGCATCGAGCGCCCCGCTCCCTTGCGCGGGGTTGTCGCCCTGGCCCCGATCGCCGACTTCACGGTCGCCGACAAGCTGGCCGTGTGCGGCGGGGCGTGCCGCCAACTCCTGGGCGGCGAAGAGGGGTTCACCGCGCGCGTGCCGTACGCCGACCCCGCCCTGCTGCTCCCCACGGGCATCGCGACCACGCTCGTCCAGGGCCGCGCCGACACGGTCGTCCCGCAGGCGGTTGCCGAGGCATACGCGGACGCTGCGGCCAAGGCGGGCGAGGTGGTGGGCCTGACGCTGCTGGAGGACGTCGGCCACTTCCCCCTGATCGACCCGGCGGCGGACGCGTGCGCGGTGGTGGCGGAGGAGATCGCGCAGTTGGCGTGGTGACGGCGGGTCCCGGCGCCTGTCCGCCCTCTCTCGGCGCGTGTCCGCTCCCTCCCGGTGATACCCGTAATACCTGAGAGCTACGACCTCAAAGAGCTCCCTGGCGTGACGCGGACGACGGTCTGCGCTCCGTAACTTCCCTTCCAGGCAAGCCCGATGGCCGAGTGGACGGGGAGGGACGAGGACTGTGGGGAGCAGCTGGAGGGGTGGGCGCGAGGGCCGCGGTGACGCGCGGCGGCACAGGGTGGACGACCGGCGTTCCCCTCGATGGCGCCGGGCTCTCCTCGCCGCCCTCATCACCGCCGCGGTGGTGGTCCCCCTCTCCGCGGCCGCCCGCCCCGAGATCCCCGCCCCGTCCCCGGCCACCCTCCCGGGACTCACCGCTTCCACCCTCGACAGGACCTACGCGGCCAACACCGCCAACGCGGCAGAGGCCGCCCGCATGGCCGCGGCCCACGGCGACACCCACCGCGCCGAGGCGGAGCGGGAGTTGGCCGCCCCCACCCGCCACCTGCTCACCTTCGACGGCCGGGGCCCCGGAAAGGCGACAGAGGTCCTCGGCGACCTCGCCCGCGCCGACCACGTGGCCGTCCTGGTACCCGGGTCCGACACCTCCCTGGACACCTACGACCGCTTCCGGGCGACGGCGGCGGCCCTGCAGCGGCAACTCACCGGCACCGCCCCCCGCGGCACCCGGACCGCGGTGGTCGCCTGGCTCGGCTACCGCACCCCGGACACCGTCAGCACCACGGTCCTGACCACGGACAGGGCCGACGAAGCGGCCCCGCATCTGCGCGCGTTCATACGCCGGCTCCAGGGCGTCGTCGGCCGCCGCACCACCGTCTCCCTCGTCTGCCACTCCTACGGCACGGTCGTCTGCGCCAGGGCCGCGAGCCACCTGGACATCGACGACCTGGCCTTCGTCGGCAGCCCCGGCACGGGCGTCGACACCGCCGCGACCCTGCACACCCCCGCCCGGGTCTGGGCGGCCAGGGGCAAGGACGACTGGGTCGGCGAGGTCCCCCACGTCAGGACCGATTTCTTCGGCGTCACCGTCGGATTCGGCACCGATCCGGTCTCCCCGGCCTTCGGCGCCCATGTCTTCGACGCCGGAAGGGGCGGCCACAGCGACTACTTCAGCCCGGGCTCGGTCGCCCTGACCAACCTCGCCCGGATCGTCCTCGGAGACACCGCGGAGGTGACCCGTGCCTGAGACCCACCACACCCGGGGCGGCGTACGCGACGGCATACGCCACGGCGCGGACGGCCTGCGCCGGGCCGCCGACCGGATCGACGCGGCGACACCCCCCGAGCGGGACCGTGCCGTCGACGCCCTGCGCGCCTTCGCGATCCTCGGCGTCGTCCTCGGCCACTGGCTGGTGACGGCCCTGGTCGCCGACGACGGCGCCCTGCACACCGCGAGCCCGCTGCAGCACATGCCCTGGCTGGCCCCGATCTCCTGGGCCTTCCAGACCCTGGCCGTGTTCTTCCTGGTGGGCGGCCATGTGGCGACACGCGGCTACACCTCGGCACGCGCCCGCGGGACGACGTACCGCCAGTGGCTGACGAGCCGTCTGTCGCGGCTCTTCAAGCCGGTGGCCGTCCTCCTCGCCCTGTGGGCGGTGGCGGCGACGGCCCTGCTGCTGACGGGAGCTCAGTTCGAGACGGTCCGCACGCTGGTCAAGCTCGCCCTGTCCCCGATGTGGTTCCTCCTGGTCTTCGGCGCTCTGACGGCGGCGACCCCGCTGTTGTCGCGGCTCCACCCGCTGTGGCCGCTGGCCGTCGTCCTGCACGTGGACATCGTGCGCTTCGGGCTCGGCGGCCCGGACCGGCTCGGCTGGGTGAACCTGGCGGCCGGCTGGCTGGTGCCGTACACCCTGGGCGCGGCCTGGACGCGGGGTGAGCTGGAGGGGCGGCGCGTGGGATGGGTGCTGTTCGGGGGCGGTGCGGTGGTGACCGCGGTGCTCGTCGGATGGGCGGGGTATCCGGCGTCGATGGTCGGGGTGCCGGGCGCCCAGGTCTCGAACCTGAACCCGCCGACGCTGGCCGCCGTCACCTTCGGCCTGGCCCAGTGCGGCCTGGCCCTGCTGCTGCGCGACCGGTTGCGCAGCGGTATGCGACGCCCTGCGGCCTGGGCGGCGGTGGCGCTGGTCAACCTCTCCGCGATGACGATCTTCCTGTGGCACCAGACGGCGCTGATGGCCACTACCGCCACCGGCCTCGCCGCGGGCCGGCTGCCCGGCCTGCACACCGTCCCCGACGGACCGGGCTGGGTGGCGGCGCGGCTGGCCTGGCTGCCGGTGTTCGTCCTCGTCCTGGCGGTGTGTTGGTCGGCCTTCCGGTCCTTCGAGCAGGGGCCGCGCAGGGCCGACGGCCGTCCGTCACGGGTGATCCGTGTCCACCGCCGTGCGGAGTCGGCCGCAGCGAAGGAGGTTCGTCGTGCCTAGGGTGGTCGGCGTGACGGAGACGGGGAGCCGGCAGCTGGTGGTCGGCCGCATACGGCGCTGGCTGCATGTGCTGCGCGAGGACCTGTGCACGCTGCGGGTCGATCCGCTGCCCCCGTCGGTGTGGCTGCGGTGGCTGCCGCACGGTGTGGTGTGGCTGGCGGCGCTGGGTATCGCCCTGGGCGGCATGGCACACCTCGAGGAGGGCGGGCACCTGGGCCTCGGGTGGGCCTTCTCGGTCGCGGTCCTCCAGGGCGGCGCGACGGCCCTCGCGCTGTGGCGGCCGATCCCGGCGTGGTGGCTGTCGACACTCGCCACAGTGGTCGGAGCCGTCGTGCTCCACCTCCGTCTGAGCACGACGGACGGGATCACGTTCACCTGGCCCTGGACCCCGGCCGGCCTCATCGCACACCTCTTCGTCCTGCTGCTGCTCGCGCTGCGGGTGCCCGCCCGGGTGTCCGTCGAGGCGCTGCTGATCACCGTGCTGGTCACCTACTGTCTGCAGGGCCTGTGGGGCGGCGCGCGCTACCAGTCCGGCGGCATGGTCGTGGTCGCGGTCTCCCTCTCCACGGTCGTCGTGATCCTGGGCACCGCCCTGCGCGGCCGCCGGGAGGCCCGTGCCGAGCTCGGCCGGCAGACCACCCTCACCGCCGAGGAGCGGGCCCGCCGCACCCTGCTGGAGGAGCGGAGCCGGATCGCGCGCGAGCTGCACGACGTGGTCGCCCACCACATGTCCGTCATCTCGATCCAGGCACAGGTCGCTCCGCACCTCGTCGAGAACCCCTCCGAAGAGCTCCGGGAGAACCTCGACGGCATCCGGCAGAACGCGCTGGAGGCGCTGACCGAGCTGCGCCGGGTCCTGGGCGTGCTGCGGGCCGAGCACCCCGAGACGCCGGAGCAGTCCGCCGACCCCGCCACCGGCACCGCGCCGCACGCCCCGCAGCCCACCCTCGACCGGCTCGACGCGCTGGTGGAGAACACCAGGGCGGCCGGAATGACGGTCGAGGTCGACGTGCGCGGTGTCCGGCGGCCGCTGCCCCCGGGCGTGGACCTGTCGGCGTACCGGATCGTGCAGGAGGCGTTGAGCAATGTCCTGCGCCATGCGCCCGGCGCGACCGCCTCCGTCGCGCTCGTCCACTACGTGCACGGGGTGGACGTGCGGGTCGTCAACTCACGGCCCACCCGCAGCGTGCCGTCCTCCCCGGGCGCGGGGCACGGCCTGCTCGGCATGCGGGAGCGGGCCGCGATGCTGGGCGGCACCCTGCGCGCCGGCCCCCGTCCCGACGGCGGCTACGAGGTGGCCGCGTATCTTCCGACGGCACCCCCGGGCGCGCCCGACCAGGTCACCGACTCGAAGGACGGCACCGCATGACGAGCGGCACGAGCGGCATGAGTGGCAGCATCCGCGTACTCATCGCCGACGACCAGCAGATGGTCCGGCAGGGCTTCAGCGTGCTGCTGGGCGCCCAGCCCGGCATCGAGGTGATCGGGCAGGCGGTCGACGGGCTGGACGCGATCGCCAAGGTCGCCGAACTCGTCCCGGACGTCGTCCTGATGGACATCCGGATGCCCGAGCTGGGCGGCATCGAGGCCACCCGCCGTATCACGGGCGAACGCCCGGAGATCAGGGTCCTGGTGCTGACCACCTTCGACCTCGACGAGTATGTCTACGAGGCGCTGCGGGCCGGTGCGTCCGGGTTCCTGCTCAAGGACGCCTCCGCGGAGCAGCTCGCCGAGGCGGTGCGGGTGGTGGCGGCCGGGGACGCGCTGCTCGCGCCCGGCATCACCCGGCGGCTGCTCGCCGAATTCTCCCGCCTCGACAACCGGCCCCGCTCCCCGCTCAAGAGCCGGGTCGGCGAGCTGACCGAGCGGGAGACGGAGGTCCTCGCCCTGATCGCGCAGGGCCTGTCGAACGCGGAGATCGCCGAGCGGCTGGTCGTGGCCGAGCAGACGGTGAAGACCCACGTGGGCCGCATCCTGGTGAAGCTGGGCCTCAGGGACCGTACGCAGGCGGCGGTGTTCGCGTACGAGTCGGGGCTGGTGCGGCCGTCGGGCTACTGATCAGAAGCCCTCCGGTACCCGTAGTACCTGAGAGGGATGCCGAAGGACCCGTCTCGCTGGTGACGACGGTGACTCCCGCCCCCGCCTACCGTTCTGAACGTGACCGATACGACCGAGACGCATATGACACCTCCGCACGGCGGCCGCGGCGGGTACGACGCGTACAAGTTCCGCAGCCCGGAGTTCAGAGCCGCCGTGGATGCCCTGCGCGGCCTGCGGTACGACCTGATCAGTCAGGCCCTCGCCTACCATCCGCTTCCTCCCATGCGCGTCGACAAGGGGCTCTCCCGCCGACTGCCCGGCCGGCTGCGGGAGTACGCGGTCTGGACGCCCCATGCGCTGATCACCGCGGCCGGACTGCTCGCGATGCTCATCGGCGCGGACAACAGCGGCCGCGGCGCGGTCACCAACCTCTTCGTCGGTATGTCCGCCCTGGCCCCGGTCCTGCTGACGATGGTGCGGCCGGTCATGGCCTTCTGGCTGTCGTTGGCCGCGACCGCGGTTACCTACCCGGTGGCTTTCGTCAACTCCTGGCAGCAGGACTGGCCATGGCTGCCGGGCAGCTTCGCCTGCCATCTCGTCGTGCTCACCGTGGTGGCCGTGCGCACCAGGCCGCGTACGGCGGCCTGGATGTGGCTGCTGACCGGGGCCTACGGTCTGATATGGCAAGGCGCCCTCGGCGGCGAGCACTATTACCGCTCCAACACCGTGGAGATGCTGTTCGTCTCCGCCCTGACCCTGCTCGTCGTGAGCGTCTGGCACATCCGCCGGGACGCCGAGCAGACCGTGACCGCCCAGCAGACGGTGACCGCGCACGAGCGCTCCCGCCGCACCCTGCTGGAGGAGCGCACGACCATCGCCCGTGAGCTGCACGACGTGGTTGCCCACCACATGTCGGTTGTCGCCATCCAGGCGGAGGCCGCGCCCTACCGGGTGGAGAACCCGCCCCCGGAGCTGGAGAAGGCGTTCGCCACCATCCGGGAGAACGCGGTGGCGGCCCTGACCGAGCTGCGACGGGTCCTCGGGGTGGTCCGCGCCGAGGACTACGAGGCACCGGACGCCCCGCAGCCCACCCTCGCCGACCTGGACGCCCTGCTCGGCAACGTGCGGGAGGCGGGCCTGAGCGTCGACAAGGCGGTCACCGGGGCGGTGCGCGAACTCCCGCAGGGCGTGGAGCTGTCGGCGTACCGGATCGTGCAGGAGGCACTGAGCAACACCCTGCGCCACGCCCCCGGGGCGAGCGCACGGGTCGAGATCGGATACGTCCTGGGCGGCCTGGGCCTGCGCATAGTCAACGGCCCGCGGCCCGAGCTGTCACTGCTGAAGCCCTCGCCCGGAGCGGGCCACGGCATCACCGGCATGCGGGAGCGGGTCTCCATGCTGAACGGCGAGATGACGGCGGGTCCCACGGACGAGGGAGGGTACGAGGTGGCGGTGTTCCTTCCGGTGCCGCTCAGGGACGAGGGTGAGGCATGACGATCCGCGTACTGGTCGCGGACGACCAGATGATGGTCCGCGAGGGTTTCTCCGTCCTCCTGAACGCGATGCCGGGCATCGAGGTGGTCGGCGAGGCCGTCAACGGCCGCGAGGCGGTCGACCGGGTCCGTGAACTCGCCCCCGACGTAGTCCTGATGGACATCCGGATGCCGGAGCTGAACGGCATCGAGGCGACCAGGGAGATCGTCGCGGCGGACGGCACGGCGAAGGTCCTGGTCCTGACGACCTTCGACCTCGACGAGTACGTCTACCAGGCCCTGCGCGCGGGAGCCTCGGGCTTCCTCCTCAAGGACGCCTCGGCCCGTCAACTCGCCGAGGGAGTAAGGGTGGTGGCATCCGGCGAGGCACTCCTCGCCCCCTCGGTCACCAGACGCCTGATCACGGAGTTCTCCAAACTCTCCGAGTCCCCGAGACTCATGGCCTCGGCCCACACGGCCTACGGCGACCTCACCGACCGCGAGACGGAGGTCCTGATCCTGATCGCGCAGGGCCTGTCGAACTCGGAGATGGCCGAGCGGCTGATGGTCGCCGAGTCCACGATCAAGACCCACGTCAGCCGCATCCTGGTGAAGCTCGGGCTGCGGGACCGCACCCAGGCGGCGGTGTTCGCGTACGAGGCGCGGCTGGTGACGCCGGGGTAGGGAGGGGCCGCCCTCTTGATGGCGTGGCGTCAGTCCTCCAGGCGGACCGGCATCAGGATCGAGAAGCCGCTCTCGTCGTCGGGGCGGCGGATCGCGATCGGGGCCGTGGGAGCCGTGAGCTCCAGGATCAGCCGGTCCCGGGCTCCGGCGGCCAGCGCGTCCAGCAGGAACTCGCGGTTGACCGCGACGCGGTCCGGGTCGTCGGCGTCGCCGTCGGGGCAGAGGACCACCGTGCCGTCATCCGTCACCCTGAGCACGCTGAGGTCATGCGTTCCGGTCTCGTCGCGGCGGACGGGACCCGTCTCCAGGGCCTCCCGGAAGTCCGCGACCTCGACGAGGGCGCGGTGGTCACCGGCCTGGGGGAGGAGACGACGGTAGTCGGGGAAGTCGTGGTCGAGGCACTGGCCGGCCGCCTGCCTGTCCCCGGCCTCCAGGGTCACGCGGTCCCCGTCGAGGGAGAGCCGCACGGGTCCCTCGCCGTGAGCCAGCGCCCGCATCGCGTCGGCGAGCGGGGTGGGAACAATGACCTGCACCCGGCTTCCGTCGTACCCGTCGCGCCCGTCGACGGCGGCCCGCGCGACGGCCATGCGGTACCGGTCGGTGGCCACGAGATGAAGGTTCTCGCCCTCGATGTCGAACAGGACTCCGCTGAGCATGGGCAGCTCAGGATCGGTGCCCGCCGCGAAACGGACGGTGTCCAGCGCGGCCGCCAGCTCGGGCGCGGCGACGGTCAGCCGGACGGTGGCGACGTGAAGCGAAGTCATGGGGTTCTCCCGTTGGTCGAGTAGGGCTCGGAGTGCGGAGAACTCGTTGCGGGCGTCGGACAGCCCCAGTTCCAGGCGGCGCAGATGGGCAGTGAGCAGTTTCCGGACCAGATCGGTGTCCGTGCCGGACCAGCTGGCCAGCACCAGCCGGATGTCCGCCAGCGGCATCCCGGCCCGGCGCAGCCTGGCCAGCAGCCGTGCCTCTTCGAGCTGCTCGGGCTCGTACCAGCGGTACCCGCTCACCGGATCCACCCAGGCCGGCACGAGCACACCGGCACGGTCGTAGAACCGCAGGGCGCTCACACCCAGTCCGCTGTCGCGAGCCATCTCGCCAATGCTGCGCATGTCGTTCTCCACGCCCTGAACTCTGGGCCCTGCACAAGGTCGAGGGTCAACCCTGCTCAGTGGGGACTGCCGGGGTGACGAGTTCAGGCGAACTTCTTCAACTGCTCCTCGATGACGTCCTGGGGGACGGTCGGGGGCTCGAAGGGGATCAGGGACATGAAGGTGGCAACGGTGGAGTCCCGGCGGACGACCAGGACGTGACGAGGATGCTGGGTCCCCCGCTGACGGCCACCTGGATGGCGTCGAAAGCCAGGGTCTCTTCCCCGGCCTGATCCCGCCGAAGAAGCCGGCCCTGCGCCGCCTCGGCCGGTTGCCCCTGGCTTGCGCGGCGCCGTGGCATCAGGTCGAAGGGGGGAGCATGGGGGTGTGCGACGCTGGAGTGGCTGCGGTCGCGTCGACGGCACACGACCTGAGCTACGAAGTCGCGCTCTCGCGCCTCGCTCCACATATCATCGGTGTTATGGACGGCGGGCGGTACTCGATCCAGATCGAACCAGAGGTGTGACTGTGGCTGGAGAACATTCCCGCCCATCACTACAAGCTGGCCGAACGCGTCGCCGACCTGCTCGCCGAACAGCCCACCACGCTCGACGAACCGCACTCCCGCCACCTGGGCGGCAAGCTCCGCGAGCTGCGCTTCCGCCTCGGCGATGCTCACCAGCGCATCACCTACTGGCTCGCACCCGACCGTCGCGTCGTGCTGCTCACCGTGTTCCGCAAGACCAAGATGCGCGAGCAGACCGAAGTGGACCGTGCGCACGCCGCTCAACGGCCGTGCGAAGCCGAGCACCAGGCAGCCGCCGAACACGACCTCTACAGCCGCGATCTCAAGGAGAACCGATGAATCACAGCGAATGGAGGACCCGCCGCCACCGCCAGCTGGTCGGTGAACACCTCGACGCCGACCCCGAGTATGACCGCGTCTACGAAGAAGCCGGCCTGGCCATGACGCTGGGCAAGGCCGTCTACGACCGGCGCAAGCAACTCGGGCTGAGCGAGGCCGACCTGGCCGAGCGCCTGCGCACCACCACCGACGAGATCGAGGGCATCGAGACCGCCACCGAACTGCCGCCCATCGCTGTCATCATGCGCCTGGCCCGAGCCCTGGACCTCACCGTCGACATGCACCTCGCCCCTGGGGATGAGCCCACCGTCACCATCGTCACTCCGGCAGCCTGAACCCAGGAGGAGCCATGCAGGACGCCTCCACAGCACTCGCCCGCGAGCTGGGCAGACTCATCCGCGACCGGCGCACCGAACTCGGGCTGTCCCAGGCCGAACTGGCTGGGCGGTGCGGGATGAAACAGCCGCAGATCTCCCGCTTCGAAGCCGGCGGAACGGTGCCCACCCTTCCGTTGCTGCGCCGCCTGGCCCGTGCCCTTGGAGCTGACTTGAGCATTAGTCTCACTCCGCGCGACGAGGCCGCTTGATGTGGATCGGCTCCGCCGGGTGAAGCTCGTGTCAGCGCGGGTCAGCCCCGTACGCCCTTCTCGGGTCACCGGTCTCGTCCACGACCATCACGCCGTAGGCAGGCCTGTCATCGAAGGAGCCAGCCTCGACTTCCTGTCGCCTGCTCAGATGCCCGCGCCGTTTGTGGCCGGCAAGAGCTCAGCCAGTTCGGCGTCGTCCGGGCGGTGGACCGCCTCGGCCGCCTTGCGAAGGACGGCGCGGTCGACCTTTTTCGTGTCGGCGATGACCCGGATCACCACACCGTCGCGGGGTATCGCGTATTCGTGGGAAGCGCCCGCCTTGCGATACCAGGCGTCGCCGTCGCGCTCACAGCTGACCTGCTTGGCCGTCACCTCGCCCAGCGGCTGCTCGGAGCAGTTCTCGGCGGTCAGCGTGCGGCGATCCACGAAGAGGCCGAACCGGGTGGCACGATCTTTGGACCGATAGGCGGCGGCAAACGCGCCGTTGTAATCGCCGACCGACGCCTGGAACACGGTGTAGTTGGAGACCTCGGTGACATAGACGAGTTCCGGTTCGACGCCCCAGGTCTTGGCGGCGGCGTCGAGACCGACGGCTGTCCGTGCCGTGCCCTCCTCGCCACGTGAGCTCTACGCGGTGACTTATGCCGCGGCCAATTCGCACCAGACGTACTTGCCGCGGTTGCCGTTTCTGGACAGGGGCTGCCAGCCCCACACGTCGGCGCAGGCGCGGACCAGGGCGAGGCCACGGCCGTTCTCGGCGTCGGTGAGGTGGTGCAGCGACGTCGGTGGCTCGGGTGGCTCGGGGTCCGCGTCCCACGCGCCGAGTCGGAGCGTTCCCGGCGGCGACCACCGCACCCGTAGGGCGGCGGGGCCCTTGGTGTGGAGTACGGCGTTGGAGATCAGTTCGGTGGCGAGCAGCTCCGCGGTGTCGACCAAGGTGATCAGGCCGTGCATGGTCAGGATCAGGCGGAGGGTGCGGCGGCTTACGGTGACGGCGCGCGGGTCGTTGGGGATGTGGAGCACGTACTCCCAGGGTTCGGGCATGCGGCAACTCCGTTCGGGTGGTGGGGGGTTGCGGGCGGCGGGCGGTGGCAGTGTCGCGCCCGTCATGGCAGGACGGGGCGGTGCGCTTCCGGTACCCCGGGGTTCCGCAGCGTGTGCGTCGCGTCACCGACGGTAGAGCAACAATTGTTCCTACGGCAAGCGATTGGCTACCCTGACGCTCCAACGAGGCATGGCGACAGGGCCATTGAGGAGGGTGCATGGCGCCGAGGAGTCACGCCACGGCACGGCAGGTGCGACTGGGCACCGAGCTGCGTCGACTGCGGGAGGCGGCGGGGCTGAAGGCTCGCGAGGCAGCCGGGCTGTTGAACTCGACCTCGACCCAGATAAGCCAGGTGGAGCTGGGCTTCGCAGGCGTCAGCGAGGAGCGGGTCCGGCGCCTCGCAGCTCACTACGCCTGCACGGACGAGGCGTTGATCGAAGTGCTAGTGGCGATGGCGACTGACCGGACACGGGGCTGGTGGGAGGAGTACCGGGGAGTACTACCGCCTGTGTTCATGGACTTGGCCGAAGCCGAGCACCATGCGACGTTCCTTCGCGAGATCGTGATCACTCGCATCCCAGGCCTTCTCCAGACCCCGGACTACGCCCGCGCGGTCTACGCCTACATGAACCCTGAGTTGCCCGACAAGGAGGTGGCCCCCAGGGTGGAGCACCGGATGCGGCGTCGTACCGTCATTGAGGGTGCCGATCCCACTCCGTACGAGGCGATCATCCATGAGGTCGCACTGCGGCTCCGCGTCGCTGACCGCGAGTCCTCACGTACTCAACTTCGGCAGATTCTGGATCTGGTCGAGCAGGGACTCGTCCTCGTGCGCGTGATCCCTACGGACACCGATGGCTTTGCTGGTTCCGGGGCCTCGATGATGTACGCGGGTGGCCCCGTGCCGAGGCTGGACACCGGGCTGCGGGATTCACCCACCGGCGTCGCGTTCATCGATGCCGAATCTCAACTGGACCGACTACGCGGGCTGATCCGTAGGGTGGAGGATGCGTCGCTGGACCCCATGGCGTCGCGTGACTTCATCCACCGACTGGCGAAGGAACTCTGATGAACTGGCGTAAGTCCTCGTACTCCGACGGCGGCGACGGCGACACCTGCGTCGAGATCGCCGAGGCGGGCCCCCGCATAGCCGTCCGCGACTCCAAGGCCCCCGCCCGAGCCACCCTCTCCTTCCCGGCCCCCGCCTTCACCGCCCTCATCGACCACCTGAAGGAACACCCCTGGTCAGACGCCCGCATCAGCGGCTAGCGTCCCCGCATGGCAGCCTTCGATCCCTGGGACCCGGCGTTTCTCGCCGACCCGTATCCCGCTTACGCCGAGCTCCGCGCCAACGGCCGGGTGCAGTACTTCGAGCCGACGAACCAGTGGCTCGTCCCGCACCACGCGGACGTCTCCGCGCTGCTCAGGGACCGGAGGCTCGGGCGGACGTACCAGCACCGGTTCACGCACGAGGACTTCGGGCGTACCGCACCTCCGGCGGAACATGAGCCGTTCCACACGCTCAACGACCACGGGATGCTCGACCTGGAGCCCCCGGACCACACCCGGATCCGGCGTCTGGTGTCGAAGGCGTTCACCCCGCGCACGGTCGAGCAGCTCAAGCCGTACGTGACCGAGCTGGCCGGTGAGCTGGTGGACCGGCTCGTCGCGGAGGGCGGCGGTGATCTGCTCACCGATGTCGCCGAGCCGCTTCCCGTCGCCGTGATCGCCGAGATGCTGGGGATCCCGGAAGCGGACCGGGCGCCCCTGCGGCCCTGGTCTGCCGACATCTGCGGGATGTACGAGCTCAATCCGCCGGAGGACGTGGCGGCGCGGGCCGTACGGGCATCCGTCGAGTTCTCCGACTACCTCCGCGACCTGATCGCCGAGCGCCGCAAGGAGCCCGGGGACGACCTGATCTCCGGGCTCATCGCCGCGCACGACGAGGGCGACCGGCTCACCGAGCAGGAGATGATCTCCACCTGCGTCCTGCTGCTCAACGCCGGTCACGAGGCCACCGTGAACGCCACGGTCAACGGTTGGTGGGCGCTGTTCCGCAACCCTGACCAGCTCACAGAACTGCGCGCCGACCACTCCCTCGTCCCGCGAGCCGTCGAAGAGCTCATGCGCTACGACACCCCGCTCCAGCTCTTCGAACGCTGGGTCCTGGACGACATCGAGGTCGACGGGACGACCATCCCGAGGGGCGCCGAGATCGCCCTGCTCTTCGGCTCCGCCAACCACGACCCGGCCACCTTCCCGAACCCCGAGCACCTCGACCTCACCCGCGCCGACAACCCGCACATCTCCTTCAGCGCCGGCATCCACTACTGCATCGGCGCACCCCTGGCCCGTATCGAACTGGCCGCCTCCATGACGGCCGTACTCGAGAAGGCCCCGACGCTGAGCCTGGCAGCGGAGCCGCAGAGGAAGCCGAACTTCGTGATCCGGGGGTTGGAAGGGCTGCGCGTCGAGGTGATGTGATCACTCGTTCGGCTGATCACCGGGTGATCCGGCACCGCTGCGTGAGAGGGGGTGCACCCTGACGGTCATGGCAGAGCGCGTAGCCCAGTCGCCCCAGATGTCGGTGGAGGAGTTCGAGCGGATCGCCGCCTTCGCGGCCAAGGAGACCGACGACGCCGTCAGGTTGGAGTTCATCAACGGGCGGATCGGGGTCAAGAAGGTGGCCGATGGTGACCACAACAGCGTCATTGTGTGGCTGAGCAAGCGCTGCATGCGTGCGAGGCCCGATCTGGACCTGTACCAGGGGCAGGGTCTGAGGGTCGAGAAGTACCGGGAGGGCCGGGCCCGTCCCGACGCGGTGCTGGTGCCCGAGGATCACTTCGCCGGCCATGGTGAGTGGGCCGACCCGAGCGGTGTGCTCCTGGTGCTCGAGGTCACGTTGTACGACTCCGACACCGACCGGCGTGACCGTGAGGAGAAGCCTGTCGCATACGGCGCCGCAGGAATCCCGTTCTACCTGCTGATGGACAGGGACGCCCGCACGGCCCAGCTCTACAGCGATCCGGACCCGGATGTCGGATACGGCAACTGCCGTACAGCGGCGTTCGGTGGCACGCTCGTTCTCCCCGAGCCCCTCGGTATCGAACTCGACACGGAGAGGCTGAAGGACTTCAGCCCCGCCGCCGGTCCACCCACCGCACCAGCAGGGTGAAGAAGAGGAGCGGCAGAAACGCTCCCCCCAACACCACGAACGGCAGTTCCGTGAACAGGACCGAGAGGTCCATGCCCTCGTTCTCGAAGCCGCCGCCCAGGTGGCGCTGGGTGCGGGGCATGGACAGCCACAGCAGGGGCGCCGCAGTCGCCCCCACCGCCGCCAGCGCACAGCCCCCGCAGGTCACTCCGTCCACTCGCCGCTTCATGCCTGAGGGGACGTGCGTTCCCCGGCCCGCGGTTCAGGTCGTCAGATCCCGTCGCCGCAATCCCGCCAGGCCCCCGACCACCAGTACCGCCGCCAGCCCGAGCAGGACCAGCACCGGCCCCCACTCCATCGCCCCGCCCGGCAGCTTCGGCAGGTGGCCGAAGGGAGACAGGTCCAGGACCGCCTGCGGGACGTCCAGCGCCGGGCCGACCCAGCCGATCAGCAGCACCGCCCCGGCGACTCCCCAGGCCAGGGGAGCGACGCGCGGGGCCAGGCCGTACAGCAGGACCGTGAGCCCGCCGATCACCCACACCCCCGCCACCTGCACCAGGCACGCGCCCAGGATGGGGCCGACTTCCTTGCCGTAGCCCACCGCGAAGCCGAGACCCGCGAGCAGCATGATGAGCGCCGAGCCTCCGAAGGCGATCACCAGGTGGCCGGAGGCCCATCGCAGGCGGCCCACCGCGTTCGCCAGCACCGGTTCCGCCCGCGTCGACGTCTCCTCACCGTGCAGCCGCAGCACCGACGCGACCACGTACAGCGCGGCCACCAGCCCCAGCATGCCGGTCATCGAGGCGAGGAAGGCGTCCGTGATCCCGGACTGTCCGCCCATCCGCTCGAAGATCTCGCGGGCCTTCTCGTTGTCGCCCACCAGGTCGGCCACGCCGTCCGTCAGACCGCCGTAGACCACCCCGGCCAGGAAGAAGCCGACCGACCAGCCCAGCACGCCGCCCCGTTGCAGCCGCCAGGCCAGCGCGCCCGCCGTGCCCAGGCGGCCGACGGGGGGTCCCGGACGCGTCGGCACGAAGCTCATGCCCACGTCCCTGCGGCCCGCGAGGACGTAGGCCAGCGCCCCCTGGCCCGCGATCGCCGCCGCGAACAGCAGCAGCACCCACCAGCGTTCGCCGGCGAAGGGGCGCAACTGCGACAGCCAACCGAGCGGCGACAGCCAGGTCAGGACGGACGACCCGTCGGTGGACGCCGCGTCCCCCGACGCCCGCAGCACGAAGGCCACGCCCAGCACTCCCGCCGTCAGGCCCCGCGCCAGCCGCGCGCTCTCCGTCAGCTGCGCGACGATCGCGGCCGTCGTGGCGAAGAGCATGCCCACGGCGGCCAGCCCCAGGCCGAACGCCACCGCGCCCACCACTCCCTGGCCCGCCAGACCCGCCGTCACCAGCAGGGCCAGCACACCGCTCGCCACCGCCGCCGCCAGCAGCGCCGCCGTCAGCGAGGCCCGGCGGCCCACCACGCCCGAGGACAGCAGCTCCTGCCGGCCGGTCTCCTCCTCGTCACGGGTGTGGCGTACGACGACCAGGAGACCGGTGACGGCGGCGAGCGCCCCCGCGTAGACGCCGACGCGCCAGGCGGTGAGGGCGCCGAGGGAGTCGTCGAAGACGGGGCCGATCAGCGCGCGGAAGGAGGAGTTCGTGGCCACCTGGTCCAGCAGGTCGGCGCGCTCCGCCTCGGTGCCGTACATGCCCTTGAGGGTGTTCGGCATGGACAGGACCATCAGGGTGTTCACCGCCACCCACACCGGGATCATCAGCCGGTCGCGGCGCAGGTTGAAGCGGAGCAGGACGCCCGTGCCGACGAGGGAGGTCATGACGCCGCCCCCTCGTTCTGGTAGTGCCGCAGGAACAGTTCCTCCAGCGTCGGCGGCGTCGAGGTCAGCGAGCGCACTCCGGACTCGCTCAACTGCCGTAGCACCGCGTCGAGTTGCTCCGTGTCCACCTGCAGCCGGACCCGATGGCCCTGGATGTCGAGGTCGTGGACGCCCGGCAGCCGCGCCAACCCGTTGGGAGCGCCCGCGAGTTCGGCCGTGACGCTGGTGCGGGTCAGATGGCGCAGGTCGGCGAGGGAGCCCGTCTCGACCGTGCGGCCGCGCCGGATGATGCTCACCCGGTCGCACAACTCCTCGACCTCGCTGAGGATGTGGGACGACAGCAGGACCGTACGGCCGCGCTCCCGCTCCTCCTCGACACAGCGCTGGAAGACCTCCTCCATCAGGGGGTCCAGGCCCGAGGTCGGCTCGTCCAGGATCAGCAGGTCCACGTCCGAGGCGAACGCGGCGACCAGGGCGACCTTCTGGCGGTTGCCCTTCGAGTAGGTGCGGCCCTTCTTGGTGGGGTCCAGCTCGAAGCGCTCGATCAGCTCGGCGCGTCGGTCACGATCCAGTCCCCCGCGCAGACGGCCGTAGAGGTCGATGACCTCGCCGCCGGAGAGGTTGCGCCACAGCGTCACGTCGCCGGGGACGTAGGCGATCCGGCGGTGCACCTCGACCGCGTCGGCCCACGGGTCGCGGCCGAGCACCTGCGCGGCGCCGGAGTCGGCGCGCAGCAGGCCGAGCAGGACGCGGATGGTGGTGGACTTGCCGGCGCCGTTGGGGCCGAGGAAGCCGTGCACCTCGCCGGTGCTTACCTCCAGGTCGAGGCCGTCGAGGGCTGGCGTCTTCCCGAACGACTTGTGGAGACCGGAGACGGTGATTGCCTTCGTCATGCTTCGGAACGTACGCTTCTTTCAGAAATTTGTGAAGTTAAGGAAGCGTATGAATCCCCGTTAGGCTGGTGGCCATGACGGATGCGGTGGAGCGGGACCCGGAGGCGGTCTCCCGGTTCGTGGAGCGGTTCGCGGCGCAGCTCGTCGAGGCGGGGCTGCCGCGTATGCCGGCGCGGGTCTTCTCCGCGCTGCTGGCATCCGACAGCGGTGCGCTGACCTCCGCGGAGCTGGGCGGGCAGCTCCAGATCAGCCCGGCGGCCGTCTCGGGGGCGGTGCGCTACCTGGCGCAGGTGCACATGCTCTCGCGCGAGCGGGAGCCCGGCTCGCGGCGGGAGCGATACCGGGTCCACTCCGACCAGTGGTACCAGGCGCTCACCAACCGCGAGGCGATCATCAAACGCTGGGAGGACGCCCTGCGCGAGGGAGTGGCCAGCCTGGGCGCCGGGACTCCGGCGGGACACAGGCTGGCCGAGACCCTCGCGTTCTTCGAGTTCATCGAGAAGGACGTGGCGGAGATGATGGAACGCTGGAAGTCCCACCGCGCCAGGCTGTTCGGGGCCTAGCCCCGGTCGCCTAGCGTTCCTTCGTCTCCTCCAGCACCGTCCGCCCCAGCAGCAGATACCGCTCCGGCGACCGCCGCTTCAGGTACTGCGCATACCCGATGCCCAGTGCCGCGACGGCCGCCACCAGCCACGGCGTGGCCTTCAGCACCAGCGAACCGGACTCCGTGCCGGCCGCCGCGCTCATGTTGGAGACCAGCAGGACGACCACGGCGAGCATGGCGATGCCGCCGACCAGCGGGGCCGTGAGGGTCCGGAACCAGTGGCGGCTCTCCGGGTGGTGCGTGCGGAAGTACGCCAGCACCGCGAAGGAGCACACGGCCTGCACGATCAGGATGGCCATGGTGCCGAGGATGGCGAGCAGGACGTAGGTGCCGCTGTACGGGTCCTTGCCGGCCGCCCAGAACGCCAGCAGGAGTACGGCGGTCACGATCGTCTGCACCAGGCCCGCGACGTGCGGCGAGCCGTGCCGGGGGTGGGTGCGGCCGACCGTGTTCTTCAGCGAGGGCAGGACGCCCTCGCGGCCCAGCGCGTACATGTAGCGGGCGGCGCAGTTGTGGAAGGCCATGCCGCAGGCCAGCGAGCCGGTGATCATCAGCCACTGCATGACGTCGACCGCCCAGTGGCCTACGTACTGCTCGGTGGGGCCGAAGAAGAGCTGCAGGGGGTTGTCGGTGGCGACCTTGACGGCGCTCGACTCGCCGGTGCCCGAGATGGCCATCCAGGAGACGAAGACGTAGAAGACGCCGACGCCCAGGACGGAGATCATCGTCGCCTTGGGGATGATCTTCTTCGGGTTGCGGGACTCCTCGCCGTACATCGCCGTCGACTCGAAGCCGACCCACGACCAGAAGGCGAAGAAGAGACCGAGACCGGCCGACGTGCCCTTGAAGGCGTTGACCGGGTTGACCGGGTCGAGGCTGAAGCCGTTCGGGCCGCCGCCGTGGAAGGCGACCGAGACCGCCATCGCGGCGAGGATCGTCACCTCGGTGGCCAGGAGGACCACGAGGAGCTTCTCGGCGACCGAGACACCGAACCAGGTGCCCATCGCGTTGACCGCGAGCATCAGGATCGCGAACGCCCACCACGGGATGTGCACCCCGGTCTGGTCCTTCAGCGTGCCCGTCGCGAACGTCGAGAAGATGCCGATGAGCGCCGGCTCGAAGACGGCGTACGCGAAGGTGGCGAGCAGTCCCGAGGCGAGGCCCGCCGTGCGGCCGAGGCCGTAGGAGATGAAGCCGTAGAAGGCGCCTGTCGAGGTGATGTGCTTCGCCATCGAGGTGAAGCCGACCGAAAAGATTGCCAGGACGACCATTGCGACGAGGTAGCTCGCGGGCGCGCCGATGCCGTTGCCGGCCGACACCATGAAGGGCACGTTGCCCGTCATCGCGGTGATCGGCGCGGCCGTCGCCACGGCCATGAAGACCACGCCGAGCAGGCCGATGGCGTTGGGCTTCAGCCGGTGAACCGTGCCTTCCTCATCCGTGTTCGCCGCCGGGGCGACTCCCTCGTCCACTGCCATCGGGTGGCCCCTCTCCTTGTCCGTCCACTGTGTGCCGAACCGGAACTCTGTAGCCCGAATAAGTCGAGCAAGGGTCTCGGGGCGTTAAATGTTTGTCAACCAGACCTTTAGAAATCTGACTGCAACACGCGGCTCGTAGCGTCGTCGCCATGAGCTACACGTCCGTTCTCGGCGGTCGACACCACCGCTTCGACACCCTCGCCCGTCTGCTCGCCGCCGCGAGTCCCGAACGCTCCGGCGACCGGCTGGCGGGACTCGCGGCCGCGTCCGAACAGGAGCGGGTGGCCGCACGCTGGGCGCTCGCGGACGTGCCGCTGGCCACGTTCCTGGCCGAGCCGCTGATCCCGTACGAGACGGACGACGTGACCCGGCTGATCCTCGACTCGCACGACACGGCCGCCTTCGCGCCGGTGGCGGGGCTGACGGTGGGCGAGTTCCGGGAGTGGCTGCTGTCCGAGCGGGCCGACGCGGTGGCGCTGGCCGCGGTGGCGCCGGGGATCACGCCCGAGATGGCCGCCGCGGTCAGCAAGCTCATGGGCAACGCGGATCTGGTCGCGGTGGCCCGCAAGGTGCGCGTGGTCACCGCGTTCCGCTCGACGATCGGGCTGCCGGGACGGCTGGCGACCCGGCTCCAGCCCAACCACCCCACCGACGACCCGGCGGGCGTGGCGGCGGCCCTCCTCGACGGACTGCTGCTGGGCTCCGGCGACGCGGTGATCGGCATCAACCCGGCGACCGACAGCCCCAAGGCCGTACGGGACCTGCTGGAACTGCTCGACGGGGTGATCCAGAGGTACGCGATCCCCACCCAGTCCTGTGTGCTGTGCCATGTCACGACCAGCGTGGACCTGATGTCCCGGGGCGCCCCGGTGGACCTGGTCTTCCAGTCGATCGCGGGGACCCAGGCGGCGAACGCGTCCTTCGGGGTGACGCTGGGGCTGCTCGACGAGGCGTACGAGGCGGCGCTGAAACTGGAGCGGGGGACCGTCGGGCACAACGTCATGTACTTCGAGACCGGGCAGGGCAGCGCCCTGTCGGCGGGCGCCCACCACGGCGTGGACCAGCAGACGGTGGAGGCCCGGGCGTACGCGGTGGCGCGGCGCTACGACCCGCTGCTCGTGAACACGGTCGTCGGCTTCATCGGCCCGGAGTACCTCTACGACGGCCGGCAGATCCTGCGCGCCGCCCTGGAGGACCACTTCTGCGGCAAACTCCTCGGCCTGCCCATGGGGTTGGACATCTGCTACACCAACCATGCCGACGCGGACGACGACGACATCGCGACGATGCTCACCGTGCTCGGCGTGGCCGGCGCGTCCTTCGTGATCTGCACCCCGGGCGGCGACGACATCATGCTCAACTACCAGTCCGCCTCGTACCACGACGCGTTGTACCTCCGGGAGGTCCTGGGCCTGCGCCCGGCACCGGAGTTCGAGGCGTGGCTGGAGTCGATCGGGCTGCTGGACGAGCGGGGGGCGATCAGGGACGCGGCGGGCGGACATCCGCTGACGGCCATCGGAAGGGAGCTCGCGGCATGAGCCAAGTAGCGCTGAATAACGGTGAGTTGTGGTCGTCCCTGCGCCGCCACACGCAGGCCCGGATCGGCCTGGGCCGCTCCGGCTCGGCGTTGCCCACCCGGCACCGGCTCGAACTCCAGGCCGCGCATGCGGCGGCCCGGGACGCGGTGCACTCGCCGTTCGACCCGGACGCGGTGGTGGCGGGGCTGGCGGGGATGCCGACGGTACGGGTCCGTAGTGCGGCTCCCGATCGGCTGACGTATCTCCAGCGGCCGGATCTGGGGCGCCGGCTGGATGCCACCGACCGGGCGCATCTGCCGGTGGGGGAGTGGGACGTGGTCTTCGTCGTCGCCGACGGGCTGTCCAGCCGGGCGGTGCACGAGCATGCGGCGGCGGTCGTACGGCGGACGGTGGAGCGTCTGCCGTCGTGGGCCGTCGCTCCGGTCGTCCTCGCCGAGCAGGCTCGCGTGGCGCTGGGTGACGACATCGCCTCCGCGATGGGGGCGGACATGGTGGTGGTGCTGGTCGGGGAACGTCCCGGGATGTCGGCGGCGGACTCGCTCGGGGCGTACCTGACGTACCGGCCGGTGCGGGGTGTGACGACTGACGCCGACCGTAATTGTTTGTCGAACATCCGGCCGCCGATGGGGCTCTCCTACGAGGGGGCGGCAGGGAAGCTGGCGGGGCTGATGGGGCGGGCCCGGGAGCTGGGTGCCACGGGGGTGGCGCTGAAGGACGAGTCGGACGCGGTGGCTCCGCCGGCTTAGCGGGCTCAGCGGTCTTCGCCCCCGCCGCCCCTTCCCGTCCCGTCCCTGGGGGCTGCCGCCCCCAGACCCCCGCTTCGGCCCTGAAGGGGCCTCGTCCTCAAACGCCGGACGGGCTGGAATCAGCCCGTCCGGCGTTTGACGTCCTGTGACTCAGGTCTCATCGCGTGCGTGCAGCAGATCCTGGGGTGTCTCCGTCGAGGAGGGGTGACAGGAAGGGAGGAGCGTGTGGAGACGGATTTCGACGGTTTCGTCACCGCCCGGTCGGCGTCGCTGTTCCGGGGCGCCCTCGTCCTGACGGGGAACCGCGACGCCGCCGAGGACCTGGTCCAGGAGACCCTGGAGCGGGCCTGCCGCAAGTGGCGCACGATCTCCGCCAAGGACGCCCCGGAGGCCTATGTGCGGCGGATCATGGTCAACCTGGCCAACGACCGCTGGCGCCGCTTCCGCCGTACGGCCTTGCAGGCGGACGGCCCCGACCGGGCCGCCCTCGGCGACGAGTACGGACAGGTCGACAGCAGGGACCAGTTGGTGCGCGCGCTGCAGCAACTGCCCATGCGGATGCGGACGGTCGTGGTGCTCCGCTACTTCCACGACCTCTCGGACACCGAGATCGCGGCCGACCTGGGCGTCTCGCCGAGCACGGTGCGCTCCCAGCTCGCCCGGGGGATCGAGAAGCTCAGAAACCAGTTCCCCGCGCTCTCCGACCCTTCACCACGGCAGCACACGGAAGGAATCCGATGACTTCGTACGGCGACGCGCGGCCTTCTGGCTGCACACCTTTCGAAGAGGAACTGATGAACGCCATGAACGGTTACGCGAACTCCGCCGAGGCGCCCGACTTCGACGCACCGACGATCATGCGCCGCACCCGGCGCCGCCGGACCGTCGGCATCGCCGCGGTCGCCACCGGCCTCATCCTGGCAGGCGGGGGCACGGCCCTGGCCACCTCGGCCGGCGGCTCGCACGCCTCGCAGCCGAGCAGCACGGTCACCAAGAACGACGCCACCACCATGCTCTGGGACGACCACGGGGTGACCATCACGATCGACTTCTCGGGCCGGGACCTGGTGCTCGCCAAGCAGGTGCTCCTGAAGACGCAGACGAAGCTCGGCACCGTCACCAAGAAGGCCGTCAAGAACTGCAAGCCCGGTTCGGTGGTCGGTGTCAGCCCGCACACCCCGAAGATCGTCAAGTCCGGCGACACGGTCGACCTCACCCTGTGCTCCGGCTGATCTTGCTCCGGCTGATCTGAGACGCCCGCCCCTGCGCCAATCAGGGGCGGGCGTCCGCCACATCGTCGCATCGCGAAGGCGTACGAGCGGGGGGCCCGGGAGTCGGGAAGTACAGCCTGCTGTACCTCGAACCGGGTGGACTGCGGGATCGGCCGAGGGGGGTCCTGATCCATAGCGTCGGTGACGACGGCAGAAGCCGTACACCAGGCGCGAGTTGAGGGAAGAGCCATGACGCACCCGAACCCCTACCGGCTGACCGACCCGCCCGCCGACGGCCCGAGCGGCGTCTCCCGCGGGGACGTCCTGCGCTCCGTGCTGTGGGCGGTGGTGGTGGTCAGCACCGTCGCCAACATGGCCGCCTCCTACGGCGGAGCCCGCACCTGGGTGCACCTGCTGTGCGGTGCCGTCACCGTGCTCGGTGCCGGCACCCTGGTCGTGCGCAACCTGCGGGGACGCAAGTGAGCGCCCCCGTCGCGCCGCTCACCGCGCAGCAGACGCCCGCCATCGCCATGGCGCGGGTCAGCAAGACGTACGCGGGCGGAGTGCGGGCCCTGGACGACGTGTCGCTCAGCGTGCGGCGCGGCACCTTCCTCGCCGTCATGGGGCCCTCCGGCTCCGGCAAGAGCACCCTGATGCACTGCGCCGCCGGGCTCGACTCCCCGACCACGGGCAGCATCCGCATCGACGGCCACGAGATCGCCGGGCTCAACGAGACCCGCCGCACCGAACTGCGCCGCGAGCGCGTCGGTTTCGTCTTCCAGGCCTACAACCTGATCCCCTCCCTCAGCATCGAGGACAACATCACGCTGCCGCTGCGCCTCGCGGGCCGCCGCCCCGACGCCGACTGGCTGCGCACCCTCGTCGAGCGGGTCGGTCTGGCAGACCGGCTCACCCACCGCCCGGCCGAGCTCTCCGGCGGCCAGCAGCAACGGGCCGCCGTTGTACGGGCGTTGGCGGCCCGTCCGGCCGTCGTGTTCGCGGACGAGCCGACCGGCGCGCTCGACCTGCGCAGCGCCCACCAGGTCCTCGACCTGCTGCGCGCCCTCGTCGACGACCTCGGTCAGACGGTCGTGATGGTCACCCACGACCCCGCCGCCGCGGCCCAGGCCCACCGCACCCTCGTCATGGCCGACGGCTGCGTGGTCGACGCCCTGGACGCGCCCACCGCGCCCGAACTCGCCGACCGGCTCGTCACGTTGGCGGAGAGGTAGAGGAACCATGTTCCCTCTCGCGGTACGCATGGCCGCCCACCGGATCACCGCACTGCTCGCCGTGGCCTGCGCGGTCCTCGGCGGCGCCACGCTCATCACGGCCACCGGCGTCCTCGCCGAGTCCGGCGTGCGCTCCCACCTGCCGCCCGGCCGCCTCGCCGGCGCGGACGTCGTGGTGGCGGCCGACCAGGAGTTCCACCCGAGCGGCGACCTGCCCATCGCCCTGCCCGAGCGGGCCACCGTCCCGGCCCGGCTCACCGACCGGCTGGCCGGGCTGGACGGCGTCACCGCCGCGGTCGGCGCCGTCGACTTCCCGGCTGCTCTCGTCGACGCCCACGGCCGGGTCGTACCCGCCGGGGAGGACCCCCGGACGGCGGGCCACGGCTGGTCCTCGACGAAGCTGCTGGCCGCGCCGCACATCGAGGGCCGTGCCCCGGCCGGTTCCGGCGAGATCGCCGTCGACACCGCCACCGCGGCGGCGGCCGGGATCGAGGCGGGCGACCGGGTCGAGGTCGTCGCGGACGGCCGCCCCGCCACGCCCTACCGCGTCTCCGCCGTGGTCGGCACACCGGGCGCGGGCGTCTTCTTCGCCGACGCCACCGCCGTACGGCTCTCCGGCCGGACCGGCGACGGGCCGCACGCCGGCACCGTCGACCTGATCGGCCTGAAGACCGCGCCCGGGGCCGCTGACCAGGTCACCGAGGCGGTCCGCGAGCAGGTGGCCGGCACCGGCCTGAAGGTCGTCACCGGAGAGGACCGGGGCAACGCGGTCTCGCCCGGCATCGGCGCGGCCCGCTCGCTGCTCATCCTCCTCTCCGGTTCGCTCGCGGGGATCGTGCTGCTCATCACCGGGTTCGTCACGGCGGGCGCGCTGGGCGTGGCGATCGCAGGGCAGCGCCGCGACCTGGCGCTCATGCGGGCGGTGGGCGCGACGCCGCGGCAGATACGGCGACTGGCCGCCGCCCAGTCGTCCGTCGTGGCGGGCGTGGCCCTCGTGCCCGGCGTGGCGCTCGGCTACCTGCTCGCGGGCCGGTTCCACGACGTACTGGCGCACCGAGGCGTCCTGCCCACCGAACTCCCCCTGACCATCAGCCCGTTGCCCGCCCTCGCCACCTTGGTGCTGACCGCCGTCTCCGTGCAGCTGTCCGCCCGGGCCGCGTCCTGGCGAACCTCCCGCATGCCGGCCACCGAGGCGGTCGCCGAGTCCCGCAGCGAACCGCGCGCCCCGTCCCGCGTGCGCACCCGCATCGGCCTGCTGCTCGTCGCCGCCGCGAGCACCCTGTCCGTCGTCCCGCTGTTCTCGCGCACCGTCATCGGCGCCTCGGCCACGTCCCTCGCGGGCATCCTCGGCGCGATCGGCCTGGCCCTGGCCGGGCCCGCCCTCATCAAGGCGCTGGGCGACGCGGCGGCCCGGCGCACCCGTGCCGGGGTCTCCGCGCCGACCTGGCTCGCGATGGCCAACCTCCGCGCCTACGCCCAGCGCAACGCCGGGATCGTCAGCCCGCTCGCGATGGCGGTCGTCTTCGTCCTGACGTACACCTTCGCCCAGACCACCGTCATGGCCGCCACCGCCCACGACACGGACACCGGCACGCTCGCCCGGTACCGGCTCACCGCGCCGGCGTGGGGCGGTCTGCCCGAGGGCACGCTCACCGCCGTACGGAACACGCCGGGCGTACGGGCGGCCGCGCCGGTCACCACGACCACGGCCGTGTGGCAGTACGAGCAGTTCGGCGACCCCGACACCGAGGCCGCTTCCGCGATGATCATCACGCCGGACGCGACGGACGTCCTCGATCTCGGCGTACGCGACGGCGGCCTCGACCGGCTCACCGGCGCCACCGTGGCCGTGAGCAGTGACGCGGCCCGCACCCGCGGCGCCGGGATCGGGAGCCGGGTGCACCTGGTCCTCGGCGACGGGACGCGGGTCGTCGCCCGGGTCGTCGCCGTCTACTCCCGGGGCCTGGGCTTCGGCCCGATCGTCCTCTCCCGCGACCTGGCGGCCGGTCATACGACGACGGACCTGGCCGAGAGCGTGCTCGCGCGCACCGACGGCACGGCCGATGCCGGACACCGGCTCGCGGCGCTGGCCACCGCACATCCCGGCCTGACCCTGACCACCACGCGGGCCACGGGCGGCGGGAGCGACACCCCGCCCGAGGTGTGGATCAACCTGGTCGTGATCGTGGTGCTGCTCGCCTACCTGCTGCTGAGCATCGCGAACAAGCTGGTCGCGGCGACGGCCCAGCGCCGCACGGAACTCGCCGCCCTCCGGCTCAACGGCACCACGCCCCGCCAGATCCGCGCGATGATGCGCCGCGAGGCCGCGGTCATCGCCGCCGCCGCGCTCGCCGGAGGCCTGCTGCTGTCCGCGCTGCCGCTGGCACTGCTGGGGCAGGGCTTCCTCGGCCGGCCCTGGCCCGCAGGGCCGGTGTGGCTCCTGCCCGCCGCCGCGCTCACGGTCACGGTCACGGCGTTCCTCACCATCGAACTCCCCACCCGCCGCGCACTGCGCATGCCGCCGGCGGAGGTGATCCGCGCGCAGTGAGGATGGGCACAGGTCGGGGGTCCGGGGGCGGAGCCCCCAGGGAGGCGTGCCCCAGGGACGGGAACCCCGGGGACGCCCACCCCGGGGGACCCGCACGCCGGGGACGCGTCCCCCAGGGACCCGCACGCCAGGGACGCGCACCGCCGCCCCTCACCGCCCCGGCAACACCAACCCCAACGCCCCCTCCCGCACCGTCCACGTCCGTCTCCGTACCGGGCCCGCCACCCCCGCGTCCGCCCGGTACCGGAAATCCGCCCCCGTGACGGTCACCGTCCTGCCGGTGGCCAGCAGCGGGGACGCCTCCGCGCCCACGGACAGCGGGCGTACCTCCACCGAGGCCAGGCCGTCGCCGGAGCCGGGGGTCACCGAGACCGACTCCAGGGGCTGGTCCAGGCCCACCAGCGTGACCCCGTCGACCTCCACCCGCAGCCGCGAGGGCCCGGCAAGGGCGGGCGCGGTCTCCCGGGCGGGACGTGCCGGCACCAGGGTCCGTACGAGCGACTGGCAGGTCCGCAGCCAGGGCCGCGCGGCCTCCGCGGGCTCCTCCCGTGCTACCAGGGCGGGAATCCGGAGTGTGCCGAGGACCACCCCGTCGCTGTCGTCCACGAGCATGTCAAGGCGCCGCTCGGCCCCGTCCAGGACCGCCCGCGCGGCCGCCACCGCCCCCCTCGGCACCCCGAGGGCGTGGGCGACTGTGAGCATCGCCCCCACCGGCACCACCGACAGCACACATTCGGCCAGCTCCCGCTGCCGGTGCAGCAGCACCACCGCCCGCATCAGCGCCCGGTCGTCGCCGACGACCACCGGCCGCCGCGAGCCGCGCCGCGCCAGCGCCCGGGCGAACTCCTCGGGCCCGTCCGGCAGACACACCTTCGTCGCCGCACCCGCGCTGAGCACGTCTTTCACGATCCGTACGGACTCGCCGTCCGTCTGCCGGGCGACCGGGTCGATCACCACCAGCAGGTGATCAGAAGTCGCGGAAGTCGCCACCTCGGCCATGCCTCGCTTCCTCGGGTAGCATCTTTGTGCAAGAGCCCCTTGCGCTATTGCGCCAGGGGCTTCGTCTATTCCGGGGCATCCGGGTCCGACGGACAGCGGCCGACGACGGCCGTGGTGCACGCGACGGAGGAACCGTACGCGTACGCCCCCGACCTTGGACATGCCCCGCCCGGAAGGGGTGTACGCGCGTGCCCGCACTTGTGCTGCTCGGTGCTCAGTGGGGTGACGAAGGCAAGGGAAAGGCAACCGACCTGCTCGGTGGCTCGGTGGACTATGTGGTGCGCTACCAGGGCGGCAACAACGCCGGCCACACGGTAGTCGTGGGCGATCAGAAGTACGCCCTCCACCTCCTCCCTTCCGGAATCCTGTCTCCGGGGTGCACCCCGGTCATCGGCAACGGTGTCGTCGTCGATCCGTCGGTCCTGTTCTCCGAGCTGAACGGACTGAACGACCGCGGCGTCGACACCTCCAAGCTCCTGATCAGCGGCAACGCCCACATCATCACGCCCTACAACGTCACCGTCGACAAGGTGACGGAACGCTTCCTCGGAAAGCGCAAGATCGGCACGACGGGGCGCGGCATCGGACCGACCTACGCGGACAAGATCAACCGCGTGGGCATCCGCATCCAGGACCTGTACGACGAGTCGATCCTGACCCAGAAGGTCGAGGCGGCCCTCGACGGCAAGAACCAGCTCCTGACCAAGGTCTTCAACCGCCGCGCCATAGAGGTCGGGCAGGTCGTCGAGGAGCTGCTGGGCTACGCGGACCGGCTCAAGCCCTACGTCGCCGACACGGTCCTGGTGCTCAACCAGGCCCTGGAGCAGGACAAGGTCGTCCTGTTCGAGGGTGGCCAGGGCACGCTCCTGGACATCGACCACGGCACGTACCCCTTCGTCACCTCCAGCAATCCCACCGCGGGCGGTGCATGCACGGGTGCGGGCGTCGGCCCCACGAAGATCAGCCGGGTCATCGGCATCCTCAAGGCCTACACGACCCGGGTCGGCTCGGGCCCGTTCCCGACCGAGCTGTTCGACGAGGACGGCGACGCGCTGCGCCGCATCGGCGGTGAGCGCGGTGTCACCACCGGCCGTGACCGTCGCTGCGGCTGGTTCGACGCGGTGATCGCCCGGTACGCGACCCGCGTCAACGGCCTCACCGACTTCTTCCTCACCAAGCTCGACGTCCTCACCGGCTGGGAGCAGATCCCGGTCTGTGTCGCGTACGAGATCGACGGCCGCCGCGTCGAGGAGCTCCCGTACTCCCAGACCGACTTCCACCACGCGAAGCCGGTCTACGAGTACCTCCCGGGCTGGAGCGAGGACATCACCAAGGCGAAGTCCTTCTCCGACCTCCCGAAGAACGCCCAGGACTACGTGAAGGCGCTGGAGGAGATGTCCGGCGCCCCGATCTCCGCGATCGGCGTGGGCCCGGGCCGGGACGAGACGATCGAGATCAACTCGTTCCTGTAAATCCCTTTTGTTCGACAGCTGTTGGGCCGGTCATGGACTTCCTTGACCGGCCCATGGCTTGCTCCTGGTTCCGCGCGCGACCGGCGGGACGGGACTATCTACGCGGGTAGTTCCATCTCTCCTCCCTCTCCCGTTCCAGGAGCCCTTCCATGCCCGTCAGTCCCCTGAACCGTCGCGCGTTCGTGAAGAAGTCGGCCGTCACCGGTGCGGCCGTGGCCGTCGCGGGGGCGGCGGGAGCTCCCGCCGCCCAGGCCGCCGAGCACCAGCCGGTGAAGAAGAACCGCACCTGGTCGTTCTCCGTCCTCGGCACCACCGACCTGCACAGCCACGTCTTCGACTGGGACTACTACCTGGACAAGGCCTACTCCGACAGCAAGGGCAACTCCGTCGGCGTCGCCCGCGTCGCCACACTCATCAAGCAGCAGCGCGCGGCCAAGGGCGAGGAGCACGTGCTGCTCGTCGACGCCGGCGACATCATCCAGGGCACCTCCCTCGCCTACTACTTCGCGCGCGTGCAGCCCATCACCGGCAAGGACGCGCCGAAGCACCCGATGGCCGTCGCCATGAACCACATGCGCTACGACGCCGCCGCCCTCGGCAACCACGAGTTCAACTACGGCATCGAGGTGCTCCGGAAGTTCGAAAGCCAGTGCCGCTTCCCGCTCCTCGGCGCCAACGCCCTGGACGCGAAGACCCTGAAGCCCGCCTTCCAGCCGTACACCGTGAAGCGGATCTGTGTGCCGGGCGCCCCCGACATCAAGGTCGGCATCCTGGGCCTCACCAACCCCGGAATCGCGCTGTGGGACAAGGACAACGTCAGCGGGAAGATGGTCTTCCCCGGCCTGGTCGAGCAGGCGAAGAAGTACGTGCCCCGGCTGCGCGCCCTCGGCTGTGACGTCGTGTTCCTCACCGACCACTCGGGCCTGGACGGCAGTTCGTCGTACGGCGACGAACTGCCGTACGTCGAGAACGCCTCCAACCTCGTCGCCCAGCAGGTCCCCGGCATCGACGCGATCCTGGTCGGTCACACCCACGTCGAGGTGCCGTCGTACACCGTGAAGAACGAGGAGACCGGCGAGGACGTGCTGCTGTCCGAGCCGTACTGCTGGGGTTACCGGCTCAGCGTCTTCGACTTCGAGCTGGAACTCGTGCGCGGGCAGTGGAAGGTGACCAAGAAGACGGCCCAGACCCTGAACCCCAACACGGTCGACGAGGACCCGGAGATCAGGAAGCTCCTGGAGGCCGACCACGAGCTGGTCGTGAAGTACGTCAACACGGCCGTCGGCACCTGCACCGAGGACCTCTCCGCGGCGGAGTCCTGCTGGAAGGACGTCCCCATCATGGACTTCATCCACCAGGTGCAGATGGACACCGTCAAGGCGGGCCTGTCGACCACCGACGCCGCCCTGCCCCTCATCTCGGTCGCCGCGCCCTTCTCCCGCACCGCCGACATCCCCGCGGGCAGCGTCACCATCAAGGACATCGCCGGGCTCTACATCTACGACAACACCCTCTACGGCAAGAAGCTCACCGGCGCCCAGCTCAAGGACTACCTGGAGTACGCGGCGAAGTACTACCACCAGGTGCCCGCGGGCACCGCCGTGGACACCGCGACGCTGACCAACGCCAACAGCTTCTGGGACTACATGTACGACACCGCCGCGGGCGTCTCGTACGACATCGACATCGCACAGGCGGAGGGCTCGCGGATCAAGAACCTGTCCTACAACGGGACGCCGGTCACCGACGACCAGGTCTTCGTCGTCGCCGTCAACAACTACCGCGCCAACGGCGGCTCCGGCTACCCGCACATCGCCGCCGCGGACATCGCCTACAGCTCCACCAACGAGATCCGCCAGCTGATGATCGACTACGTGACCTCCAAGGGCGCACTGGACCCGAAGGACTTCGCGGTCACCAACTGGAAGCTGACGCAGGGCGGCACGCCCGTGTTCTGACGGGGACGCGGCGTCCATCGGATGTTTACGCGGACTTGGTAACTCTGGTATCGGGCGTACTCATTCACCTCGGGGGGACCGATGGATGCGGAAGGCTGGACGAGGGAGCTGGGCAGACCGGGGAGCGTGCGCGAGCTGGGCGGGGTGCGGGTGTCCGCCGTGCGCTGCCCGGCCCTGTCACTGACCGGAGGCGGCAGCGGGGGACCGTACCATCTGGCGCTGTTGCTGGCCGGCGAACTCGTCCTCGACCAGGAGGGCCGCAGCGCCCGGGCCGGCCGCGGGGACCTGGTGCTGCTCGACGGGGGCCGGCCGTTCCGGCTGGCGTTCACCGCGCCCCGGAACACGGTCGTCACCGCCCATCTCCCCGTCGTCCCCGGTGATCCGGCGCGGTGCGTGGCACGCACGCTCAGCGGCCGGGAGGGGCTCGGCGCACTGGTCGCCGGGTTACTGACCGGACTGGCCCGGGACACCACCCCCTACCGGTCCGCCGAGGAACGCCGGCTGGGCGTGGCCGTACTCGAACTCAGCGGTGCGCTCCTGGACTCGGGGCACTCGGAACCCGTCCCCGAGCCGCTGCTCCCGCGCGTCCAGGCGTACGTCCTTCAGCACCTCGGCGACGGCCGCCTCACGCCCGACGACGTGGCCGCCGCACACCACATCTCCACCCGCTATCTGCACCGCCTCTTCCAGCGCCAGGGCCTGACCGTCGCCGCCTGGATCAAGGCGCAGCGCCTGGAGCGGTGCCGCCGTGACCTGGCCGATCCCCGGCTGGCCCATCTCCCCGTGCACGTCATCGCGGCCCGCTGGGGATTCGCCCAACCCGCGGACTTCAGCAGGGCGTTCCGCGCCGCCTATGGGACCTCCCCCTCGTGCTTCCGGGTGCGCTCCCTGCCAACAAACAGTGCGCGCGCTGCCAACGACAGTCCTCTCACGGCTCAGCAGACTCACGGATAAGTGCCGGAACCACATCCATGGGGGAGCCGTATGGCCGAGAACCAAGCCGCTGCCGCCGCAGCGAGCGAGCAGAAGCCGGTGGAACCGCGAGGCGGCGCCGGGGTCTTCGACGTCGACCCGGACCAAGCCGGGGTGAGCCAGGACCCGAACAAGGTCGTCAAGGGCGACATCTCCGTCTTCCCCGAGAACGCGGAGGTCTGACATGGGATCCGTCTCGGGGATGCTCGCGCAGATGCGCGCCCTCATCGGCACCGGTGAGTACCCGCCCGGCTCGAACAACAACAAGATCACCGACTGGTACGGCTTCGACGACGCGTGGTGCGACATGACCGTCAGCTACGCGGCCGCCCACTCGGACAATCTCAGCGCGGTGTGCGGCAAGTTCGCGTACACGGTCGCACACGCCAACGCCTTCAAGGCGAAGGGGCGTTGGCACTACGGGCTGGGCGGGATCCGCCCGGGTGACATCGTCTTCTTCGACTGGGACGGCAGTCGGACCATCGGCCGCATCGACCATGTCGGCGTCGTCGAGGCGGTGCACTCCAACGGCACGATCACCACCATCGAGGGCAACACCAGCGACAAGTGCCAGCGCCGCAGCCGCAACTCCGCCTGTGTGGTGGGCTACGGCCGCCCCAGCTACGGGGACGCGAGCCCGCTGCCGCCCACCGACGGCATCCTGCGCAAGGGCTCCAAGGGCGCCGCGGTCAAGACGCTCCAGAAGAACCTGAACACCGTCATGAAGTCCGGCCTGGTCGTCGACGGCGACTTCGGAGCGGCCACCGACACCGCCGTACGGGCCTTCCAGAAGAAGTACGGCCTGACCGTCGACGGTCAGTACGGTCCGGCGTCCGCCGCGGTGATGAAGTCCGCGCTCAAGGGCGGCACCAAGCCGACACCGCCCGCCCCGCGCCCGCCGGCCGCCGGAAAGCTCACCGTGGACGGCGAGTTCGGGCCCGCGACCTGCGCGGCGATGCAGCGCGCCCTGAACAAGCACGGCGCCAAGCTGGGCGTGGACGGGTCCTTCGGCCCGCTGACGAAGAAGGCCCTCCAGAGCTATCTGAAGGTCACCGCGGACGGTGTCGTCGGGCCCAACACCGTCAAGGCGCTGCAGAAGAAGGTGGGTTCGGGCGTCGACGGCAAGTGGGGCGCGGACACCACCCGGCACCTCCAGACGGCCCTGAACGCGGGCACGTTCTGAGCGGACGGGGACTCCGGCCGGCGGGCCGGAGTCCCCTTTCCCGGCGGCCGGTTCAGCAGGAGGTCGCCCAGATGTGGGAGTCGCCGCGGTCGTTGGCCACGCCGTTGTAGCCGGCCTCCTGACCGGGCGCGAGACAGATCGTCATGGGGCCGAGCTGGTTGGCGGAGGCGTACACCTTGACGTGGTCCTTGATGCCGGGGCCCGAGATGCCGTGGTTGGCCCAGGACGAGTCCTGGTCGGCGATGTTGCCCTCCCACCAGCCGTCGTCGCCGGTCCACTCGATCTTCTGGCCCTGGTAGTTGGCGTCCGTCCACGCGCAGAAGTTCCCGCTGCCGCAGGCCGCCGCCTGGGCCGAGGCCGAGGTGGCGAGGACGGCTCCGGTGGCGAGCAGTCCGGCGGACAGGACGGCGATGAAGCGCTTCACTGGGTTCCCTTCGGGTGGGTGGTGCCGCCGCCCTCCAGCAGGGCGGTCGCTGTGGTGAGGGCATGGGCGCGCAGCCGCCGCCACTCCGCGATCTGTGCGCGGTGCGCGGCACGGACCTCGGAGAGCGGGCGGCCGGTCATGGCGGCCTCGGGCCTGAGGTTGTTGACGACGACCGACGTACGGAACCAGCGGTCCTGGTCGCCGTAGAGCCGGCGTTGTGCCGCCGCGAGGCAGCCGTCGGTGTGGGCGCGGACCATGAGGCCGGTGGGCAGCCGGAGCGACAGTTCCGCCTTGCCCGTGCCGAACAGCGCGTCCGACACGTGCCGTTGATCCGACGTCGCGGTCAGGCCCTGCCGGGTCAGACAGTCGTCGGTGAGTGTGCGGGTGGCCGCCTTGATGACGTCGTCGGCGTCGGGCGCCGGGTGGGCCGTGCAGGCGGATGCCGCGAGGAGAGTGAGGACGGCCAGGGCCGTCGCCGTACGAGGACGCATGCGCGGGTCAGCCGGCCGCGCAGTCCATCGTGGTGTCACTGACGCCGTCGAACTTCGTCGCCCAGCCCCAGTTGTCGGAGTAGTCGTCCGGCCGGATCGCCCGGTACAGACAGCCGCCACCGCCCTGGAAGCTGATCGCGTACACGGTGACGGGCGCGTGCGAGTCGAAGGAGTACGCGTGCCGCTTCACCCGCGGCTCCGCCTCCTTGTACCCCGGTGGCGCGTAGTCCCAGGCGCCGCCCGGCCCCATCTGACCCGGCTCGGCCCAGAAGTACACATGCCCCGGCGGTACGGCAGCGGCGGCGTGCGCGGGCGGGGCGGCGAGGGGAACGAGGGCGGCGAGCAGCACGGACGTGATCAAGGCAGAGCGCATGCGCGCTGCATGCCCAGCCCTTTATGGGCGTATGCGGGCATTCACCCGTTCAGTGGATCATCGTCGGCCGGTGCTCCAGGGCGCGCCGCGGGTGTTCAGGGGGAACCGGGGGAGGGGCGGGCGTCATGTCCGGACGGGACGGGACGGCCGGCTGCGGAAGGCCCAAGTGGCGGTGCGTAAGGGGGATAGGTCAGGCGTGGGGGTGCAGGCGGCGGCCGGAGACGCTCTGGTACGCCGCCCCGAGCGCCGCCGCGTTCACCAGGGCCCCGACGACGATTCCGGCCCACGCCAGCGCGCCCGGCAGCATCACGAACAGCAGCGAGGCCGGGGCCGTCACCAGGAACGCCCAGACCCCGGCCAGGCTCGCGTCGGCGTGTTCGACGAACAGCGTGTCGACACCGACCCAGCCGACGACGGCGGCCACGACGAGCAGGTAGCCGAGAGCGAGCGGGTTGAGGAAGTAGCGCTTGGCGTTCATGTGGACCCCCAGGTGATCGGTCGTGCGTCGTTGATCCCCACGATGCCCGGCCCCCTGCCACCACCGCCTGAGTCGCGGTACTCAACCTCTTCGCGGCATGTACCTAGGACCTCGGGAACTCCCCCGCGTGCGCCCGCGCCCACTGGGCGAAGGTCCGCGCCGGGCGCCCCAGCACCTTCTCCACCGTCGGCAGCACCTCCGAGCCCCGGTCGCCGTCCAGGGTGCGCCACATGATCGCGTCGACGACCTCGGGAGGGAAGCCGTAGTCGGCCATGCCGGCGCGGGCGGCGTCGGTGGACACGGGGCGGACGCGCAGATCGCGGCCCAGGACCTCGCCGAGTATCGCCATCTCCTCCGTGGGGGTCAGGGACTGCGGGCCGCTCAACTCGTGGACGGCGCCCGTGTGTTCGGCGGTGGTGAGTGCCTGTGCCGCGATCTCCGCCAGGTCCGCCGGGTCGATGCTCGCCGCCGGACGGTCCGCGAAGGGGATCGCCACCTCGTCGCCTGTCCCCAACTGCCCGGCCCACTGAAGGGCGTTGGACATGAAGCGGCCCGGGCGCAGCAGGGTCCAGGCGAAACCGCGGGCCGGGTCGGTCACCGCCGCCTCCGCCGTGCGCTGCCAGCGGGCGATCGGGTCGTCGCCCGTCCCGCCGTCCAGCGTGGACAGCTTCACGACCCGCCGCACTCCCGCCCGTTCCGCCGCCGCGGCGAGCGCGAGGTCATGGGTGGGCTCGGGGGCCGTACCCACCGGCTGCGCCGACATCAGGAAGGCCCCGTCCACGCCCGCGAAGGCCGCGGCAAGGCTCTCCGGGTCCGCGGCGTCGCCGTACACCGCCTCGGCGCCGGCGGGGAACCGGGCCTTCGCCGGCCGCCGGGTCATCGCGCGCACCGGCTCCCCGGCCGCAGCGAGCCGCCGCACCAGCTCGCTCCCCACATGGCCCGTCGCTCCGGTCACCAGGATCATCGCCGTCTCCCCTCATGGATGACTGATGGATGACCCCAGCCTGCGCGCGGAGGCGGCGGCCGACGTCGCACCGGGGGAGGCCGTGCGGCTGCTCCCGCGGGAGTAGCCAGGAAGAAATGCCGCATACGGGCATATTCTGGGACTGTGCATCCCTGTGTGTCGATCTGGAGAAGGTGAGTGCGATGCGCGTACTGCTCAAGGTGTCCATGGACACGGAGAAGGCGAACGAGGCCATCAGCCACGGCACCCTGCCGAAGCTGATCGAGCAGTCGATGGAACAGATCAAGCCCGAAGCGGCCTACTTCACCGCCGAGAACGGTCAGCGCACCGCCTACATGGTCTTCGACATGCAGGACAGCTCACTGATGCCGGTCATCAGTGAGCCGTTCTTCATGAACCTGGGCGCCAAGGTCAGCTACACCCCGGTGATGAACTACGAGGACGTGCAGAAGGGGCTCTCCCAGCTGGGGCGCTGACCCTCAGCTGAAGATGATCATCGAGCCCTGGGCGAGGCTCCGGGTCGCCGCTGCGTGCAGGCCCAGCCAGACGTGGCGTTCGCGCGCGAAGGGGCTGGGGTCGTACGGTGCGGGGACGGCCGGCTCCTCCAGCTCCGTGGGAGCGCGCGGCGGCTCGGGGGGCGCCGGGGGGTTGGCCGGGTCGATGCCGATCACCGGAGCCACGAACTCCAGCTCCCGCAGCAGGGCCTGCGAGGAACCCAACGGGCCGCCGCCCGCGAGGAGTTCCTCGCTCGCCAGCGGGTGCGGGAAGTCGACGGGGACGTACGCGCCCGCGTGGTCGTAGTGCCAGACCAGATGGGACTGCTGGGCCGTCGTCTCGAACATCTCCAGCAACTGCTCGTAGTCACCGCCGAGTTCGTCGACCGGGGTGACCGGGAGCCCGCAGACCTGGAGCAGATAGGCGCGGCGCAGGAAGTGCAGGGCGTCGTAGTCGAACCCGGCCACCGGGGCGACCTCGCCGGACAGGCCCGGCATGTACTGGTACACCGGCACCGGCGGCAACCCGGCCTCGGCGAGCACCTTGTTGTATTGCGCGAGTTCCTCGGCGAACGGGTTGTCCGGGGTGTGGCACAACACGTCGACGAGCGGGACCAGCCACAGGTCACAGGCCAAAAGACAGCTCCTCGGATACTCGCGGTGCGCGGATGTCCTCATACGGTGGTCAGGGAAGGGTAGTCGGTGGGGCGCCCGGGCGGCTCCTGTCGTGCACGTTGTACCCGTGCCGGGCGCGCTCAGTCGGCGGTAAGGCCCTCGATGAGGGTCAGATAGTGGCCGTTGTAGGCGGTGAGGAGCTTGCGGGCGGTCGCGGTGTCCCGCCGGTACAGGGCGTCGGCGACCTCGGGGTGCCCGGACCACAGGCTGCCGCGCAGATCGGTGAGCCGGCGCAGGTGCTGGACCGTGCACACCCAGGTCTGGACGCGCAGCCGGTGCAGGAAGTCGGCGAGGTAGGGGTTGCCGAACAGGACGCTCAGCTCGCGCCAGAAGCGCAGGTCGTAGCCGATCAGTACGGTCAGGTCGCCCGCGACGGCGGCCCGCTGGGCCTCCTCGCCGCGCCGCCGTACGCCCGCCACGGCCGCGGCGGTGCGGGGCTCGTCGAGCTCCTGGAAGATGCGGTGGCCGGCGTCGAGCGCCTGGAACATGCCGTCCGTGACCAGGCTGCGGGCCTCGATCATGCCGCGGAAGTCGTCGAGGGAGTACTCGTGCACATGGAAGCCGCGGTGCTGGTCGGCCTCCAGGAGCCCCTGCGCCGACAGGTCGACGAGGGCCTCGCGCACCGGGGTGGCGGAGACGCCGTACTGCTCGGCGATCTCCTTCACGGTGAACTCCTGACCGGGCTGGAGCCGCCCGGCCAGTACCTCGTCCCGCAGCGCGTCCGCGATCTGCTGCCGCAGCGTACTGCGGGTGACGGCACCGTTGCTGCTGCTGCCGGGCATCGTCGGGCGCCTCCCTCGCGCAGGTGCAGATGGCGTGCTCGTACCTATGTCTACGAGCACGCCACCTTACGCGTTCGAACGCCGGGAGTGCTTACTCCGTGTACTCGTCCGCCACGGAGAGCGCGCTGTCCAGCGCGGCCAGCCCCTCCTTCAGCTCCGCCTCGCTGACGTTGCACGGCGGCACCACATGCGTCCGGTTCATGTTGACGAAGGGCCAGAGGCCCTGCTTCCTCGCGGCGGCCCCGAACGCGGCCATCGGGGCGTTCGCCTCACCCGCCGCGTTGTACGGCACGAGCGGCTCGCGGGTCTCCCTGTTCTTCACGAGCTCCAGCGCCCAGAACATGCCGACACCGCGCACCTCGCCGACGCTCGGGTGCCGCGCGGCGAGCTCCCGCAGCGCGGGCTCCAGGACGGCCGTACCGAGGTGCTTGGCGTTGTCGACGACGCCCTCCTCCGCCATGACGTTGATCGTCGCGACGGCGGCGGCGCAGGCGAGGGGGTGCCCGGAGTAGGTGAGGCCGCCGGGGTAGGGCCGCTTGCCGAAGGTGTCGGCGATCTCCTGCGAGATGGCGACCCCGCCGAGCGGCACGTAACCGCTGTTGACGCCCTTGGCGAAGGTCATCAGGTCGGGGGTGACGCCGGACAGGTCGGCGGCGAACCACTCACCGGTGCGCCCGAAGCCGGCCATGACCTCGTCCAGGACGAAGACGATCCCGTACTTGTCGCAGATCTCGCGGACACCGGCGAGGTAGCCGGGCGGCGGGACCATGATCCCCGCGGTGCCGGGGATGGTCTCCAGGATGATCGCGGCGACGGTGGCCGGACCCTCGAAGGCGATGGTCGTCTCCAGGTGCTCCAGCGCCCGCGCGGTCTCCTGCTCCTCCGTCTCGGCGTAGAAGCGGGACCGGTACAGGAAGGGCGCCCAGAAGTGCACGACCCCGGCGGAGGCGCTGTCGGAGGCCCAGCGCCGCGGATCACCGGTGAGGTTGACGGCCTGCTGGGTGCCACCGTGGTACGACCGGTAGGCGGACAGCACCTTGGCCCGCCCGGTGTGCAGCCGCGCCATCCGGACGGCGTGCTCGACGGCGTCGGCACCGCCGTTGGTGAAGAAGATCTTGTCCAGGTCCCCGGGCGTCCGCTTGGCGATCAGCCGGGCCGCCTCCGACCGCGCCTCGATCGCGAAGGCGGGCGCGAACGTCGTCAGGTGTGCGGCCTGCTCCTGTATCGCGGCGACGACCTTCGGATGCTGGTAGCCGATGTTGGTGTAGACGAGCCCGCTGGTGAAGTCGAGATAGCGGTTCCCGTCGTAGTCCCAGAAGTACGACCCCTCCGCACCGGCGACGGCGAGCGGGTCGATGAGCTCCTGTGCGGACCAGGAGTGGAACACATGAGCACGGTCCGCGGCCTTCACGGCGGCGCCGACCTCGGCGTGTGACTGAGGGGTCATGCGAGTGAGGGTAAATGTCCGCGATGCGGCAGCGGTATGGGCGTCCTGTCTGTGGACGGCGGCTTTCCACGACAGGTTGTCCAGGGCTGCCTCATTGACAGCTTGCTGTCGAAATGACAGCATGTTGTCATCTAGAGGCAGACCCCAGGGCCTGAGGAGGCAGCCATGAGCCGCAAGCCCGTGCATCTCGCCGTCTACGACACCTACGCCGACTGGGAGACGGGGTACGCCACGGCCTACCTCGCCCGCGCGGGGTACGAGATCCGGACGGTCGGGCCCTCGCGCGAGCCGGTGAGTTCCATCGGGGGCCTGCGGGTGCAGCCCGTGTGCGCCCTGGACGACGTACGGCCGTCCGACAGCTCCCTGCTGATCCTGCCGGGCGCCGATCTCTGGGAGGCGGGCGACGATCTGGCCCCCTTCGCCCGCAAGGCGCGGGAGTTCCTCGACGCCGGGGTTCCCGTCGCCGCGATCTGCGGGGCCACCGCGGGTCTCGCGCGCGAGGGGCTGCTGGACGACCGGGAGCACACCAGTGCCGTGTCCTTCTATCTGGCGGCCACGGGGTACGGCGGCGGCGAGCGGTACGTCGACGCGGACGCCGTGACCGACCGCGGGCTGATCACCGCCGGGCCCACCGAGCCCGTGGCGTTCGCCCGGGAGATCTTCCGGTTGCTCGGGGTGTACGACGGCGAGGTGCTGGACGCCTGGTACCGGCTGTTCCACGACTCCGACGCCGAGGCGTACGCCGTGCTGGAGAAGGCGCAGGCGTCCGGGTGAGCCGGGAACGGCAGGATCTGCTCAGCCGCAGCGCGCTCGGGGTGTTCCGGCTCAACGGCCAGTTCCTCACCGTCGCCGAGGAGTTGGCCGGGCCGGCCGGGCTCACCGCCGCCTGGTGGCAGGTGCTCGGCGCGGTGCTCGGCCGGCCGCTGCCGGTCGCCGGGATCGCCCGGGAGATGGGCATCACCCGGCAGAGCGTCCAGCGGATCGCCGATCTGCTGGTGGAGCGGGGGCTGGCCGAGTACCGGCCCAACCCCGCCCACCGGCGCGCCAAGCTCCTCGCGCCGACGGAGGAGGGGCTGGCCGCGGTGGAGCGGATCGGCCCGGGCCACGCGGCCTTCGCCGACCGGCTCGCGGAGGCCTTCGGGGAGTCCGAACTCGCGGAAGCCGTAGGGGTTTTGGAGCGGCTGTCCAAGGTACTCGACGAGATCTCGACGGGGGACGGACGGACGTAGACACTGGTCTTCTGTCGGGCAGGTGTGCGGTATCGGGGGAGGGCCTGCGATGGAGATGCCCGAGGAACACGCCTCTGCCGACCCTGAACATCACGATTCGCGGGAACGCCACTCGCCCGGCACGTACCTGATCCCGTACGCGCCGGAGCCGGAGCCGGAGGGGGACGCGGGGTATCGCAGTCGCTCCGTCACGGCCGCCCTCGTCGCCGTCGCGCTGGTGGTCGCCGTGGGCGCCGGCGGCACGGTCTACGCCGTCGTGGGCGACGGCCCCCGGGTGGCGCCGACGGCTCCCTCGGCTCCCGTATCGCCCTGAAATCCCCTCCCGCGTACGCCGGTTGAACGTCCGACGAACTTCGTCCCACCGGCCCACCGGGCCCGCTCGTACGGCCGTACGGTGATCGTACGAGCGAACTGCGGGAGTTGCGGGGGCACCCACAGTGGAGTGGTTGAGCGCGGAGAACGTCGTGGCGGTGGGTACCGCCTTCCTCGGCATCGTCGCGTCCGGGATCATGGTCTGGTACGAGCGCCGGGTGCCGCGCCGCAAGCGCATCGGCTACCGCGTTCAGATGGACAACCCGATCGGCGACGACGTACGGCGCGGGCGGGCCAACGTGAGACTCGGCCTCTTCGACGAGGCACCGGACATGTCGGACGCCACCCTCGTCCTCCTCCGCATAGAGAACGACGGCTCGCAGGGCATCGACCGCGACGACTACACGGGCCCCGAACGGCACGGCCTCACCGCGGTGTTCAGCGACCGCACGGTCCGCGGGGTCTCGGTCACCCAGCCGATCGACACCGACCACCTCATGGACCACTTCACCCCCGACCGGGGCTTCGGCTACGAGGACAACCGGCTGCGCATCCCCCGAGTCCCGCTCAACCGCGGCGAGCACTACAAGCTGCTCGTGCTGCTGTCCGGCGGTGACGTGGGCCGTCCGATCCGGATGATCGGCGGCATCCGGGACGGCGAGGTGCACCCCAACCGCAGCGCCACCCCCGACGAGATCCCGCCCGTCCTCAGCCCGGCGGCGCGGATCTTCACCGGGCTGCTCACCCTCTCCGTCCTCGTCCTCGCCACGATCGTCGTCGCCCGTGACGACACCCCGCCCCCGCTCGGCTGCGAGAAGGGCACGCTGACGGTGACCGGCTCCACCGCCTTCGCCCCGGTCGTCGAGACCCTCGCGAAGGAGTACGAGAAGGACTGCGAGGGCGCCGACATCACCGTCGAGGCGCGCGGCAGCGAGGCCGGGGTGTCCGCGCTCGCCGCGACCGGCACCCGGTCCGCGAAGGACGCGCGGTCCGTGATCGCCTTCTCGGACGGCCCGATGGGCGACCGGCTGGGCCTGCACGGCGAGAAGATCGCTCTCTCGGTCTTCACCCTCGTCGTCAACGACGGCATCGACCTCGGCTCCCGCGGCCTGACCCGGGCCGAGGTGGAGCGCCTCTACCGGGGCGAGGTCAGGCGCTGGAGCGACCTGAACGCCTCCCGCCCCGCCGGTCTCCCGCGCCTGCCCGACCTGCCCGTCGTCCTGGTCAGCCGGGACGCGTACTCGGGGACCCGGCAGATCTTCCAGGAACAGGTGCTGGCGGGCGCCTGGGAGATGACTCCCACGACGTCCCTGGACTGCGACCCGCTGACGGACAAGGCGGTGGCCGCCGCCGCCCGCGCCCCCGTCACGCGCTGCGAACTCGCCTCGACGAAGGACGTGCTGGACAAGGTCGCCGCCCAGCCCGGTGCCCTCGGCTACAGCGAACTCACCCTGGCCACCGGCCACCAGGGCGTACGCCGGGTGCCGCTGGACGGCGAGGCGGCCTCGGCCGACCATCTCGGCCAGTACCCCTACCGCGGCGTCGAGTACGCCTACACCTACCGCTCCCCGGCCCCCGGCTCCCTCACCGCCGGCTTCCTCGCCTACCTCGACGAGGGCACGAGCCAGGACGTGATCCGCGAACAGGGACATCTGCCGTGCGGGCGGGCGGCGGGGCTGTGCGACTGAGCCTGCGGGACCGGGCGAGGGTTACCTGAGCCTGCGCGACCGGGCGAGGGTCACCGGGGCTCGGGCGGCCGCTGCCGGGGCATGTTGGGGCGGGCGGGCGGACCCGGGGGCAGCGGAAACCGGCCCTGGGCGGCACCGGGGTCCTGCCGTCCCCCGGACGTCACCGCCCCCTGGATCCCCATCGGAGTCGACCCGTTCCGGAACTCCACGATCCAGTCGGCCGTCTCGACGCGGATCAGCTCCGTCACGTCCTCCGAGAAGCGGCGCAGAACCCCCAGACAGCGCTCGGTCGCCTCCGCCGCCGTGCCCTCCGTCGGCCCGAGCACCTCCCGCACACTCTCCGAGGCCCAGTCGAACTGCAACGCCAGGAGACGGCGCTGGACGGCCTGCGCGGTGGCCACGTCCCTTATCCAGCCGGAGGTCACCCCGAAGTACCGGTCCACGGCCACGCAGGCCACCGCGAGCAGCAGTCCGAGATAGCCCCAGGCCGCGACCCCGGCTTCCGCCACCCCCGTCAGATCCAGCAACGGCAGCACGGCCCCGGTCACCGCCCCCGCCGCGGCCCCGCCCCGCAGGGCCCGCGCGCCCCGTCGCTTCCACACCCGGTCCGCGAGATACCAGGCCGCCGTCTCCAGCGCCCCGTGCTCCACCCACCGGTACAGCTCGTCCAGCCGCACGGCGGGCTCGCCCCAGTCCCCGAGCGGAAACGTCCGCCCGGCCAGATCGGCCCGCCCGTCCTGGGGCAGGCCCTCGGGCTGCATCTCCGGCTGACCCACCCGGCGCTCCCTACTGATCGGTCACCCTGCGTGACGCCTGATGCTGATGTGCCGGACCCTTCCTACCGCCCAATGGGTGGCGAAGGGGGTTCTTTGGTGTCTTTTCCGCTCGGAAGAGGGCCTTGATCAGGTATAGGCCTCTACGCCGACTCACTCGAAAGAGTGCTGGGGCGACGGCCACCTGGAACACGTAGGCTCGTCACAGACGGAAGACCAAGGCGGAAAGCACAGGAGCTGATCGTGATCCCCGGTGGTGGCCAGCCCAACATGCAGCAGCTGCTCCAGCAGGCCCAGAAGATGCAGCAGGACCTGGCGAACGCGCAGGAGGAACTCGGCAGGACCGAGGTCGACGGCCAGGCGGGAGGCGGTCTGGTGAAGGCCACCGTCACCGGCGCCGGAGAACTGCGCGCGCTGAAGATCGACCCGAAGGCGGTGGACCCGGAAGACACCGAGACCCTCGCCGACCTGATCGTGGCGGCGGTCCAGGCGGCCAACGAGAACGCCCAGACCCTCCAGCAGCAGAAGCTCGGCCCGCTCGCCCAGGGCCTCGGCGGCGGCAGCGGTATCCCCGGGCTGCCTTTCTAGACAGGGGCCTGTCTTTTCACACAGTGCCCGTCTTTCTTTGGCGGGCATCGGCCAACTAGCGTACGTACTGCAAGGAACCCCAGGAAGGACGGCAGTCCGTTGTACGAAGGCGTTGTTCAGGACCTCATCGACGAACTGGGGCGGCTCCCCGGCGTCGGTCCCAAGAGCGCCCAGCGGATCGCCTTCCACATCCTCCAGGCGGAGCCGACGGACGTACGGCGCCTCGCGCAGTGCCTGATGGAGGTCAAGGCGAAGGTCCGCTTCTGCGCGACCTGCGGCAACGTCGCCCAGGAAGAGCTGTGCAACATCTGCCGCGACACCCGCCGCGACCTCTCCGTCATCTGTGTGGTGGAGGAGCCGAAGGACGTGGTCGCCATCGAGCGCACCCGTGAGTTCCGTGGCAAGTACCACGTCCTGGGCGGCGCGATCAGCCCGATCGAGGGTGTCGGTCCGGACGACCTGCGGATACGAGAACTTCTCGCGCGGTTGGCCGACGGGACGGTCACGGAGCTCATCCTGGCCACCGACCCGAACCTGGAGGGCGAGGCCACAGCGACGTACCTCGCCCGCATGATCAAGCCCATGGGCCTCAAGGTCACCCGCCTGGCCAGCGGCCTCCCGGTGGGTGGCGACCTGGAATACGCGGACGAGGTGACCCTCGGCCGCGCCTTCGAGGGGAGACGACTCCTAGATGTCTGACGCCACACTGCACGCGACTGCCCAGGACCCCGACGACTTCGCGGTCCAGATCGCCGACCAGGTCGAGAGCTTCCTGGTGGCCGTCATGGAGGTGGCGAAGGGCGACGAACCCGACTCGGCCGTCCCCTTCCTCCTCCTGGAGGTCTCCCAGCTCCTGCTGGCAGGCGGCCGCCTGGGCGCCCACGAGGACATCGTCCCCGACGAGCGCTACGAGCCCGACACGGGCCCGGACGCCGACGTGGACGAACTCCGCGAGAACCTGGCCCGGCTGCTGGAGCCGATCGACGTCTACTCCGAGGTCTTCGACCCCTACGAGCCCCGTAAGGCCCCGGTCCCGGCCCGGATCTCCGACGACCTGACCGACGTCATCACCGACCTGCGCCACGGCATGGCCCACTACCGCGCGGGCCGCACCTCGGAGGCGCTGTGGTGGTGGCAGTTCTCGTACTTCTCCAACTGGGGCTCCACGGCGTCCGCGACCCTGCGCGCCCTCCAGTCGATCGTGGCCCACGTCCGCCTCAACCAGCCCCTGGAGGAACTGGACGGCCTCGACACCGACCAGTCGATCGGCGACGAGACCCTGGAGTTCGAGGCGGGCAAGGTGATGGTGGAGGAGATCGCGGGTCCACTGGGTCTGCAGTCCCCGAAGTAGCTCCGGTCCGGGGTGGGAATCTCCCAGGCCCGGGTTTCCCAGATCGAGCGTGGAGATCCACAACCTGGAGACGATGCGTACCTACGCGTCGGCGCTCGGCGCCAGGATCACTGTGACCATTGAGTACGGGGACCGGAAGGCCGGTGCGGCCTGACCGGCGACGGGATCGCGGATTGGGGCATACGGCGTGGGGTGCGGCGAGTACGCTGCGCCCCACGACGCGTATACGGGGATGCCCGTACGGGGATGAAGGGGGCGCCCGGTGGTGGGACGAGGCGACTGTCTCCGGGTGCTGGGCGAGGACCACCCGACGACAAAAGCTCGTCCGCGACAATCTGTCCGTTGCACGTTCACAGGAGCCCTGACCTAAAGCCCCAACGCCTCCAGCACGGCCCGCAGGCTCCCCGTCTCCACGAACGGCGCCGTGACCGTCGGCTCGCTGTACCACCGCAACGGCCACGTGTTCCCGTCCAGTGCCGGGATGCCGACGTACGTGGCGGTGCGTGAGCCTCGCTCGCCGAACCGCTGCACGCCAAGTGGCCAGCTGTGCCTGCGTACCTCGCCGGGTGCCAGCAGGAAGTACATCCACCGGAACCCGGTCACCTCGCACACCACGGGCCCCGCGTCCCCGTCAGCGGCCTCGATGAGCTGTGCGGCGGCCAGTTCCCCTCGTACGCCTTCGATCCGTACGGCGTCGAAGTGGACGCCTGCCAGACGGAGTTGGTGGCCCGAGGCGGGGACCCACTCAAGTGGGTCGATTGCGTTCGTCATGGTCACACAGTGACGTTCACGGGGCTACGCTCGGTAGTGACGCGGGTCTTACACGATGGGGTGTACCAGTCGGGGGTGGGCGGAGTGCCAGGCCAGAACAGCAGCAAGTCCGATGCTCCGGTCGCTTGGCGTTACAGCGGCAACCAGATCAAGCGCTGGCGCACGAAGGCCGGCGTGAGCCGGGACGAGCTGGCCGCCGCCTCCAACTACTCCCCGGACACGATCGCGGCCATGGAGCAGGGCGTACGGATGCCGACGGCGCGTGTGCTCGATGTGGCCGACGAGCTGTGCGACGCGGAGGGGATGCTGAGTGCGGGGAAGGAGTTCCTGAACCGGGAGAAGTTTCCGGAGCGGGCCAAGGACTTTGTGGAGCGGGAGAAGGAAGCGATCAGCCGCTGGTCGTACGACGCCACGTACATCCCTGGACTGCTCCAGACGAAGAGGTATACCCGGACGCTGATCGAGAACCGCTACCCGCCTCTGGACGAGGAGACGGTGGAGGAGCGGATCACGGGCCGCATGGAGCGCCAGGCCATCCTCACCGAGCGGAAGCCGCCGGTGGCACTGAGCTTCGTCATTTACGAGGCCGCGTTGAGCAGTCCCCTTGTGGATGCGGAACAGCTGCGCCGCCTGCTGGAGGTGTCCCACCTGCGGAACGTCATGATCCAGGTGCTCCCCTTCGAACAGGCTGTCCCCGCAGCTCTGTTGGGTCCCATGGTGCTGCTGGAAACCCGTGACCACGAGCGGTTCGTCTACGCAGAGGGCCAGTTGGGGAGCCAACTGTCGGCTGATCCGGACATTGTCAGCCGCGCGAACGAGCGGCTTAGCATGATCCGCGCGGAGGCTCTCAGTCCCGCTGAGTCGACCCGTTTCGTCGAGCGGATGGTGGATCAGACATGAGTGACCAGTTGACGTGGTTCAAGTCGAGCTACAGCGATGACGAAGGTGGCGATTGTGTCGAGGTGGCGCTCTCTGTAGACATCCATGTCCGCGACTCCAAGGCTTCTTCGGGACCCGAACTCCACGTCACCGCTTCTGCCTGGACGGCTTTCATTTCCGCAGTTCGCCCCGGAGCTTGAGCCCCGGGCTCCGAGCTCTTCCCATGGGTTTTTGGGTTCTTGGTTTGGTTGAAATCCAACCCAACCAACCAAATCTGAAGGTGAGTTGAGGCGTCGTACCTCGAAAGAGTGACGTTCCGTGATCGGCTTGCATCGGAACGTAAAGCCGCTCTAGGTTCGCGGCAAACGACCAAATAGTTCGGCCCCGGTCGGTGCGCCAACACCGGCTCCGGGGCCTGACCTACAGATCGAACAGGACTCGATCGTGGCTTACGCCCAGCCTAGTACTGCCCTGCCGTCCCCGTCGCACCCGATGGCCAAAACGGGTTACGGCAAGCGCTCCGCGGGTGACGAAGACCCGCACGCCGACCCGGACTTCGCACATCTGAGCCTGCAGGACGCCGAGGTCGCCGTATTCATCGACCACCTCGACAACGGCCACTCGATGGCGCACAAGGTCCTCGCGGAGGAACACCCCCGCTACGGCCAGCAGGCGATGCGCAGTTCGCTCAACCGCCTCATCGGGGCCGGTCACCTCCGCTGGATCAAGGAGCACATCACCGTCGAGGACAACTCGATGCGGTGGGTGACGCGGACGTACTGGTCGCGCACGCCCAGGTCACCGGAGTGGTGGGCGGAGTTCGTGCGTGAGCGCAAGGGCAAGGACGTCACGGCACTCCTTCAGCCGGGCCTGGCCCGGATCGACGACGAGGCGCCGCCGGCCGTCGAAGCGGAGTCGCCGGAGGCCGCTCCCGAGCCCGCGCCGGAGCCCGAGGAGCCCAGCATCGCTTACCTCACCCTCGCGGGACTCCGTGCCGCTGACCCTCGTATGCCGCTCTCCGAGAGCGACTGCCGATCCCTCGAATCCCTCGCCGCGGACTGGCTGTCCCGTGGCGCGACGCCGAACGACATCACCCGAGCCCTGACCGACGGGCTCCCGCCCACCGTCACCAACCCGGGCGGATTCGCCCGCAAGCGACTGGAGGACAAGATGCCCCCGCACAAGAGCGACACCGACACCACCCCGAACCGCCCCCTTCGTGGGCGTGTCACCCGCGCGATCATGGCCTGCGCCACCTGCGACCAGGACGAGCGCATGGTGAAGATCGACCGAGGTATCTGCGAGGACTGCCGCAAGGAGCATGCCGAGGACCCGATGACCGACGAGGACATTGCGAAGGGCTTCGAGGAGATCGCCCACCTGGGTACTTCGTCGGCGTATTTCCTCAAGCGGAAGCTGGAGCGCAAGACGGGCGGCCCCGTGCCCGACACGTTCCGCCCCGTGCCCATCGAGGACCGCGTCTTTTACCACTACCGGGACAACCGTGACCGGATCGCGAACGGGCTCCCGCCGAGGCGCTGGAACTGGTGACGGTCGTGGCGACGGTGACGTGTGCGGGCGTACGGCCCGTGGATTACATTCGTAATATGGCGGAGAAGGTGAAGTTCAGCGTGAGTCTCGATGCCGAGCTCGGCGAGGCGCTGCGGCAGTGCGCCGCAGCCGAGGACGAGCAGATCTCGGTGGTGGTCAGCCGGGCACTGGACCAGTACCTCGACAAGCGTCGCATCCTGCGTGAAGGGATGCGGGCCATGGAGGAGCACTTCGATGAGCACGGCTGGCCGACGCCTGAGGAACGCGCAGAAGCCAGTGCGTGGGTCGACGACCTCTTCGGTGAAACGTCTGAGAAGCGCCGCAGCGCATGAGCCACATCATCTATGACACGGGCGCGCTGATCGCAGCCGCCAAGAATGAACCGGCGTTCCTGAACCGCCACTACGACATGATCGGGAGGGGAAAGCTTCCCCTCGTCCCGGCGGGTGTTCTCGCGCAGGGCTGGGACGCTCGTCCGAAGGCGGCGGCGCTCCATCGCCTGCTGCACGGCTGCGAGGTGCTGCCATTCACCCAAGCACTGGCGAAGGCGGCCGCCGTTCTCTGCCAGAAGAACAAGTCCTCCGACGTCATCGATGCCAGCGTCGTCCTCGCGTCCATCGCCTACAGCGACGCCCCCATCCTCACCGACGACCTCGTCGACATCCGCGTCCTGACCGAGTGCGTCAGCCGAAAACGTATTCGCGTCGAGCGGCCGTGAGAGGAACAGATACGGCGGCGGCCCTCCTGAATTCCCACCCTCCGGGAGGGCGCCGCCGCCCTCAGATGCCGGTCGAGGACTTCGAGGAGCTCGCTCGCCGGGCGCCGGAGACAGTGTGGTTGGAGTTCATCGGTGGGCGGCTGGCCGTGAAGCCCGGACCGGACGGGAACAAGAGCGAGATCATCGCCTGGCTACAGCGGCTGTGGGCGGGGCGAGCGCAAGGCCCCTGGCTGTACGCGCACCGAGGCCTGTGCACCGAAGCCGACGGTACGGGCCGGATGCGCCCCGACTGTGTGCTCGCCCCGGCGAGGCATTTCGTTGGGCACGGCGAGTGGAGCGACCCCGTGGGGGTGCTGATGGCAGTCGAGGTCACCGCGGGCGATTCGGAAACGGATCGGTACACCCGCTTGGAGAAGCCCGACGCCTACGCCGCGGCCGGTATCCCCGTCCACCTCCTCATCGACCGCGACGACAGATCGGTCATCGTCTTCAACCAGCCGGAGGACGGCCGCTATCGCCACGGGGAGAAGCTGCCCTTCGGGGCGACCGTCAAGCTTCCCGAGCCCGTGAACATCACCCTCGACACCGAGCCCCTCAAGGAGTTCGCGGACTGATCACAGGCCCCACAGTCCCTTCCCCACGGCCGTGACCCCGCCCAGCAGGGCCAGTGACAGCACCAGCAGGCGGGCCCCTCTCTCCGGGATCCGGGTCGCGAGCCCCCTGCCGATCAGGCCGCCCGTGCCCATCGCCGCGATCACCAGAACCCACTGCGTCCCGCTCAGCCCCGGCACCCCGTTCGACGCCACCGAGAACGCGTTCACGATCACGCCGTAGAACATCGCGTTCGGGACGAACTCCCGTACCGTCCAGCCCGCGTTGACGGCGTAGAGCGAGAACGGCGGGCCGCCCACCCCCGCCGCGGAGTTCATGAACCCGCCCGCCGCACCCGCGAACAGCGCCCCTCGGGTGCCGCGTAGAGCGGCCGCCCTCGCGCCCCGCAGGACGAGCAGTACCGCCATCGTCACCAGTCCGCCCATGACCAACAACAGCCAGGACTCGGGGAGTTGGCGGGTCATCCAGGTGCCCGCCGGGACCGTGCAGGCCGCTGCCAGGCAGAAGGGGAGCATCGCGCGGGGGCGTACCAGGCGCCATCCGCCGGCCAGGCCGATCAGACAGATCACCCCGGCCGCGCAGTTGGCGAGGAGTACGCCTTCCGCCGGGCCGAGGAGCAGGACCAGTGCCGGTACGGAGACCAGCGCGAAGCCCATTCCGGTGAGCCACTGCACGGAGGAACCCAGCAGCACGATGGCCGTCAGCAGCACGTCACCTGTCACAGGCATGGTGTACCGCACTACACCTCCGGTTCGGGAGAGCACCCCCTCGTGACGGCCCCCGCGAAACGGGATCGTTGATCCCACCAGGTCAACCACTCCGTACCGAAGGAAAACCGCCATGAAGACCCTGCTCTCCTCCACCCCCGTCCTCTGGTTCCTCTTCCTGTTCAACCTGGTCGTCGCCGCGGCCGCGCCGTTCGTCGTGGACGGGGCTCAGGGAGTCATGACCGCCGTCGGAATGGGCCTGGTGTCGCTCGGCGCCGGGGTCAGCCTGCTGCGCGGACAGCGACCGAGTGGGCACCGTGCGTGAATTGGACGTTTCCTGTCTCTGCCCTGTATCTGGGCTGCACAGGCTCTAACCAGCGCAAAGAGAGGCTGGAGTCACTTCACAGCACAGCCTCTCACCGCACTGGAGACAGCGATGACCCGTCGTTCCATAACCAAGCGCGCAGCCATCGTCACCGCGACCGCGATCGTCGCCGTGGGCACCGTCGGTACCGTCGTCGCCACCGCCGGGACGGACGCCGCGAAGAAGCCCACCAAGAAGGAGATCGCGGGCCTGTTCACCACCTGGAACGCGGCCCTGCGGACCGGCGATCCCGACAAGGTGGCCGGCCTGTACGCCAAGGACGCGGTTCTCCTGCCCACCGTCTCCAACAAGGTCAGAACCAACCACGCGGAGATCGTCGACTACTTCGAGCACTTCCTGAAGAACAAGCCGGTCGGCAAGAAGGTCCAGACGATCATCAACGTCCTCGACGGCAACTCCGCGATCGACACCGGGGTCTACGAGTTCACGCTCACCGACCCGAAGAGCGGTGCCAAGCGCGTCGTCGAGGCCCGCTACACGTACGAGTACGAGAAGCGGGGCGGCCAGTGGAAGATCGTCAACCACCACTCCTCGGCGATGCCCGAAGGCTGATCTCCACCTTCAGTCCGCCCCCCGGCGCGTCCGCCAGCGCCACGGTTCCGCCGTCGTCGGTCACCAGCTGTTTGACGACGGCGAGGCCGAGCCCCGAGCCGGAGCGTCCGGTCAGGCCCTGACCGCGCCAGAAGCGGTCGAAGGCGCGGGACTTGTCGGCGTCGGACATGCCGGGTCCCTCGTCGAGCACCGACAGCACCACCGTGTCCGCCCGGGACTCGACCTCGACGGTGATCCGCCCGCCGTCCGGCGAGACCTCCAGGGCGTTCGAGAGCACGTTGTCCAGCACCTGGTCGAGATGACCGGGGCTGGCCAGCACAGACGGCCGGTCGTCGACAACACTCCCCCTGAGCGCGATGGTGACTCCGCGCTCGTCGGCGGCCGGCCTCCACACCGTCAGCCGTTCGTCCACGATCTCCCTGAGCGGCAACGGCTCCGCGGCCGTCACCTTCGCCTCCGCACGGGCCAGCACGAGAAGGCCGTTGACCAGGCGGCTCATACGGACCACTTCCGCCGTCGCCTGCTCCACGTCCTCCCGTATGAACTCGTCGTCCACGCCGTCCGCGATGTTGTCCAGCGACAGCCGCAACGCGGTCAGGGGCGTGCGCAGTTGATGGGACGCGTCGGCCACGAAGATCCGCTGCGAGGCGACCAGCGTGTCCAGGCGTTCCGCGCCCTGGTTCAGGGTGCGGGCGAGCGTCTGCGTCTCCGGCGGGCCCGTCACCGGGGACCGCGCGGTCAGGTCGCCGTCGCTGAACTTGCTCGCCATCGCGTTGAGTTCGCGCAGGGGGGCGGTGATACGGCGGGCGGCGTACGCCCCGATCGCGGCGGCCGCGGCCAGTACCAGCACGGCGAGAGCGGCCCGGAAGCCCCAGATCTGCCACAGCCGCCTGGTCATGTCCGAGGTCGAGTAGACGATCCGTACGGCGGCGTCGTCGTCCGCGGGGACGGTGACCGTCAGATGTCTGCCCCAGACGACGTCGGAACCCCAGTCGGTCGTCGACTCCTTCTTCTCCACGGCCCGCTTCAGCGCCGCGTCCGCGGCGGGAACCGGCAGCTCGGGGTCGCAGTTCGCGGTGGGCGTCGCCTGGACGTCGCCGTACGCCGTGGCCACCTCGGTCAGGGCCTCGCACGAGGTACTGGTGCCGTTGCTCAGCAGCAGCGCCATGGTGTTCGCCTCGCGCAGGACCGACTGCCTGGTGTCGTCCCGCAGCTGCTTGGTGAGTGTGAAGGCGACCGGGACGGTGAACAGGAAGATGGCCACCGCGACCAGCAGGATGTAGCTCCGGATGAGCTGCCGGTTCATGAGACCCCGTCGTCCTCGGCGATCTCCAGCCGGAAGCCCACTCCCCGGACCGCCTCGATGACGACCGCTCCGGCGAGCTTGCGCCGCAGCGCCGCCACATGCACGTCCAGCGTCTTGGTCGGTCCGAACCAGTTCGCGTCCCAGACCGCCTCCATGATCTGCTCGCGCGACATCAGCGCACCCGGCTCCTCGGTGAGGAAGGACAGCAGGCCGTACTCCTTGGGCGCCAGGGACACCTCCTCGCCGTCGAGGCGGACCCGGGCGGCCTTGCGGTCGATGGTGAGTCGGGAGCCGTAGGTGTCGGGGCCGGCGGCGGCTTCGGTACGGGGCTGGGCGCGCCGCATCACGGCCCGTATCCGCGCGATGACCTCACGGACCCCGAACGGCTTGGACACGTAGTCGTCGGCGCCGAGCTCCAGGCCGACCACCCGGTCCGTCTCGTCGCTGCGCGCGCTGATCACGATGATCGGCACGTCACCGCGCTCGCGCAGTGCCTTGCACACGTCGAGGCCGTCGGTGTCGGGCAGACCGAGATCGAGGAGTACGACGTCGTAGGGGCCCTCGTGGCTCAGCGCGGCACCGCCGGTGGAGACCCACTCGACCTCGAACCCGTACCGGATCAGGCCACGTCTCAGGGACTGGGCGACCGGTTCATCGTCTTCCACCAGGAGTACGCGCACAGTCGCACCCTAATGCTTGAAATTTAATTCACGTCTGTCACATGGGTCCCACATCGTCGTGTGACGCGGTGCACTTTTCCCGAGGTCCCCGGATGGGCATGCGCTGACCTGGGCGTCCGAACCTCGCGATATCTCACGATGCGATACCGCAGAGGTGAAAATCGGGCGCTCGTTAAACTGAGCCGACACACACGGACTGAGCGAGGAGCGCACGTGGGCCTTGTCGTGCAGAAGTACGGAGGCTCCTCCGTAGCCGATGCCGAGGGCATCAAGCGCGTCGCCAAGCGAATCGTCGAAGCGAAGAAGAACGGCCACCAGGTGGTCGTCGTCGTTTCCGCGATGGGCGACACGACGGACGAGCTGATCGATCTCGCCGAGCAGGTATCTCCGATGCCTGCCGGGCGTGAGTTCGACATGCTGCTGACCGCCGGAGAGCGGATCTCCATGGCGCTGCTGGCCATGGCGATCAAAAACCTGGGCCACGAGGCCCAGTCCTTCACCGGCAGCCAGGCAGGCGTCATCACCGACTCGGTCCACAACAAAGCCCGGATCATCGACGTCACGCCGGGCCGGATCCGCACCGCCCTGGACGAGGGCAACATCGCCATCGTCGCCGGCTTCCAGGGCGTCAGCCAGGACAAGAAGGACATCACCACGCTGGGTCGCGGTGGCTCCGACACCACGGCCGTCGCGCTCGCCGCGGCGCTCGACGCCGAGGTGTGCGAGATCTACACCGACGTCGACGGCGTGTTCACCGCCGACCCGCGCGTGGTGAAGAAGGCGAAGAAGATCGACTGGATCTCCTTCGAGGACATGCTGGAGCTCGCCGCCTCCGGCTCGAAGGTGCTGCTCCACCGCTGTGTGGAGTACGCCCGTCGCTACAACATCCCGATCCACGTGCGGTCGTCCTTCAGCGGACTGCAGGGCACGTGGGTCAGCAGTGAGCCGATCGAGCAAGGGGACAAGAAGGTGGAGCAGGCCATCATCTCCGGTGTCGCGCACGACACCTCCGAGGCCAAGGTCACGGTCGTCGGCGTGCCCGACAAGCCGGGCGAGGCCGCCGTGATCTTCCGCACGATCTCGGACGCCGAGATCAACATCGACATGATCGTGCAGAACGTCTCCGCCGCCTCCACCGGGCTGACGGACATCTCCTTCACGCTCCCCAAGGCCGAGGGCCGCAAGGCCATCGACGCCCTGGAGAAGAACAAGGCCGGCATCGGCTTCGACTCGCTGCGCTACGACGACCAGATCGGCAAGATCTCGCTCGTGGGCGCGGGCATGAAGACCAACCCGGGTGTCACGGCCGACTTCTTCACCGCCCTGTCCGACGCCGGCGTGAACATCGAGCTGATCTCGACCTCCGAGATCCGCATCTCGGTCGTCACCCGCGCCGACGACGTGCCCGAGGCGGTCCGTGCCGTGCACAGCGCCTTCGGGCTGGACTCCGACAGCGACGAGGCCGTGGTCTACGGGGGCACCGGGCGATGACCGCCAGGCCGACGCTCGCGGTCGTGGGCGCGACCGGAGCCGTCGGCACGGTCATGCTCCAGATCCTGTCCCAGCACGCGGACATCTGGGGCGAGATCCGACTGATCGCCTCCCCGCGCTCGGCCGGCCGCAAGCTGGCCGTGCGCGGGGAGCAGGTCGAGGTGGTGGCCCTGTCGGAGGAGGCCTTCGACGGGGTCGACGTCGCCATGTTCGACGTACCCGACGAAGTGGCCGCGCAGTGGGCGCCGGTCGCCGCCGCCCGCGGTGCCGTCGTCGTGGACAACTCCGGCGCCTTCCGGATGGACCCGGACGTGCCCCTCGTCGTGCCCGAGGTCAACGGGCACACGGCCCGGATGCGGCCGCGCGGGATCATCTCCAACCCCAACTGCACGACCCTGTCCATGATCGTCGCCGTGGGCGCGCTGCACGCCGAGTTCGGGCTGCGGGAGCTGGTGGTGTCCTCGTACCAGGCGGTGAGCGGTGCGGGCCGGGCGGGTGTCGAGACCCTGAGGCGGCAGCTGTCCATGGTCGCGGGCACCGAACTCGGGACGCACCCCGGTGACGTACGGCGGGCCGTCGGCGACCACACCGGGCCGTTCCCGGAGCCGGTCGCCCTCAACGTCGTACCGTGGGCCGGTTCGCTGCGCGAGGACGGCTGGTCCTCGGAGGAGATGAAGGTGCGGGACGAGTCCCGCAAGATCCTTGGCCTGCCCGCGCTGCCGGTCGCCGTGACCTGTGTGCGGGTCCCGGTGGTCACCGTGCACTCCCTCACCGTCCACGCCCGCTTCGAGGGCGAGGTCACCGTCCGCAAGGCGCGCGAGATCCTCGCGACCGCCCCCGGGGTCGTCCTCTTCGACGATCCGGCGGCCGGCGAGTTCCCCACGCCCGCCGATGTCGTCGGCACCGATCCCACCTGGGTGGGGCGGGTGCGGCGGGCGCTCGACGACCCCACCGCGCTCGAGCTCTTCGTGTGCGGAGACAATCTGCGCAAGGGTGCCGCGCTCAACACCGCGCAGATCGCGGAGCTCGTGGCGGCCGAGCCGGTGTGACCTTCGTCCGGTGGCGGATCTGTCGTACGCAGGTCTGCCTACGGTAAAAGTCCTGGCCATGGCCGGAACGCTTTGTAGGATCTGTGGGCGACATGTGGTGCGACTAATGGTCCGTACCACTTGATCCCGGCGCCTTGGCGTCCGAAGATTTTCCTCCCCGTTCTCCGCAACCGTGCGAAGGGCGGGGAGCGTCTTTGCGAACGCCCTTTCAGGGGGCGCGGGGATGCATGCGAGGCGTGGGGACGCCTCGGCCATTCAGGACACAGGGGAAGAGCGGGTAGGGCATGAGCGCGTTCGACGCACGGTCAGTTGTGCTGCCTGAGAGAAGATGGACGGTCGCGTACAACCCTCACCGGGGTGAGCGTGTCCAACTGTCGTGGCTCAGGTACTCGACTTCCCTGCCGCGCCGAGCGGCGCGGCTGTCCTCCGGCCCCGCAGGCCCGGGGCGCCCGGTGGCATGCCGGTGATCGCGCCCATGCCCGCAGCGCGGCCCGCCCGCATACCCAGTCAGCGTGACGGCGCCGAGGAAGCGGCGGCAGCCGGTACCACCGTCGACCACCTCACCGAGACCTACCGGGCGCACTACCGCTCGCTGCTGGGTCTCGCCGCTCTCCTGCTCGACGACACCGCCTCCTGCGAGGACGTCGTCCAGGAGGCCTTCATCCGCGTCCACTCGGCACGCAAACGCGTCCGCGACCCGGAGAAGACCCTCGCGTACCTGCGGCAGACGGTCGTCAACCTCTCCCGCTCGGCCCTGCGCCGGCGCATCCTCGGACTCAAGCTGCTGTCCAAGCCGATGCCCGACATGGCGAGCGCCGAGGAGGGGGCGTACGACCAGCTCGAGCGGGACTCGCTCATCAAGGCGATGAAGGGCCTGCAGCGCCGCCAGCGCGAGGTCCTGGTCCTGCGCTACTTCGCGGACATGACCGAGGCCCAGGTCGCCGACACCCTCGGCATCTCCCTGGGCTCCGTCAAGGCGTACGGCTCCCGCGGGATCGCCGCTCTCCGGATCGCGATGGAGGAGCCGGTGTGAGCACGGATCGTGAGGAGCGGCGCAATGAGCCGACGCGGGACGGCCGGCACGAGCCGACCTGGGCGGCGCAGCAAGAGCACAAGCAATCGCACGCTGGGAACGGAACTGTGAACCACGGCCTCGACGATCCGATCTCCACGGGGGAGTTCGACTCGGACGAGCTGGCACTGCGACGGATGCTGCAGCAGGCGGTCCAGGAGATGGAGCCGCGTGACGGCACCCTGGACCATCTGCGCAAGGCGGTACCCGCCCGGCGGGCGCGCAAGCGACAGGCCGTCGTCGGGATGGCGGCCGCCGCCCTCTTCATCGGCACCGCGATCCCCGCCGTCGTGCACGTCTCCTCCACCGGCACCAGTGCCAACACCTCCAACGCCGGGCACGCCTCCGAGAGTCAGGGCGGCGCCGGCCAGGGCAAGCAGGAGGAGGGCGGCGAGTCCACCTCCGGCGGTTCCGCGGGCAGGACCGAGGACAAGGGCAAGGGCGAGTCCAAGGACACCGACAAGGGCAAGTCCGCGGGCGCCAGCACCGGAGCGAGCAGCGGCACCGACCCCTCCGCCACGACCGCCGCGAGCGCCCCGGTCTGTACGGCCGCGCAGCTCGGCACACCGACGGCGAGCACCGCGGTGCCCGACGCCGCCGGGACGGTCTACGGCACGTTCCACATCACCAACGGCTCCACCGCCGCCTGTACCGTCAACGGTCCCGGCATCGTGACCCCGACCGCTCAGGGCGCCGCCGACGCGAGCAAGATCGGCACCGCGCGGCACATCTCCGGCGACGTGGCGTCGGCCGGACTGCCCGACCCGTCCCAGGAGGTCTCCCAGCTGCTGCTGCAGCCGGGTTCCTCCTACGACGTGAAGTTCGCCTGGGTGCCGTCCGAGACGTGCCCCACCACGGAACCCTCGACCGACCCCAGCCCCGACCCCTCGACCTCCCCGGACACCTCCACCAGCGAGGGCTCCTCCACCGGCGGCGACACCGGCACCTCCACCCAGCTCCTCACGGAGGACGGCACGGCCGACGGAAGCGTCCTGGTCACCAACACGGCGGAGGGCGGCGGACCGTCGGTGTCGACGACGGTGTCCAACGCGTGCGCGGGCGTCGTGTACTGGACGGGCCTGCTCACGTCGTCGTGACGGTCTGAACGGGCTTCGACGAGGTGGGTGAACGGGCGTCGGGGGACGCCGGGTTCACGCGCTCGCCTTCTCCTGGGGCTGCTCCCGGTCCCGCTCCTGCTGTTCGTCGTCCGGGACGATCCCCAGTTCCGCGTCCCGGATGAACTCCACCTCGCGGCGCAGCAGGCGGAACCACATGAAGACCACGAAGCCGGCGAAGACGAACCACTCACCGGTGTAGCCGAGGTTCTGGAAGGCCTTGAGGTCCAGCCCGCTGTCGGCGGGCGCGGTCGCCGGTACGGCCTTCATCCCGGAGTCACCGGTGTTGAGGGTGACCCACGCGTCGTACACGCCGTACGGCACGAGGTTGATCAGCGAGGCCGCGCTGATCGCCGCGGTCTGCCCGGCCGGAAGACCGCCCTGGGCGCTGACGCCGTTGTCGCCGGGGGTCTCCGACGCCTGCAGCGCACCGGTGACGGTGACCTCGCCCTTCGGCGCGGCCGGGGCCTTGGCCGGATCGGGGGTGCCCGGCAGCCAGCCCCGGACCACGGGGAGGGCCTTGCCGCTGTCCGTGCGCAGCAGCGTCAGGACGTAGTAGCCGTCGCGGTCGTCCAGTTGCCGGTCGGGGACGAGGAGCTGCTTGTCGTAGCGCCCGGTCGCGGTGGCCTGCTTGCCGGAGGTCACCTTGTTCACCGGCAGCAGCTCGGCCAGCGGTCGCGCGGCCTCCCGCTCGTCCGTGCTGACCTGCTGCTCGGCGTCCCGGCTCGCCGTCATCCGGTCCTCGAACCGGCTCAGCTGCCACGACCCCATGAAGATGCAGAACGGGATGGCGAGCAGCACGAAGACGTTGATGCCGAACCAGCGGGGCGTCAGCAGAAACCGGTACACACTCCCACGGTACGGGGCCGCCCCGGGGCGCCGGGGCGCGGGGTCAGTACCGCTCGGTGAGGTGGTCCCGGCCCGCCGGGGGCTCGTACGGCTCCGGCCAGAAGTCGGTGATGACGGATATACGGCCGCTCTCGTCCCCGGTGAAGAACGTGATGCCGTACATCTCCTCAAGACCCGACGCGAAGTGGACCCAGGTGACGACCTGATCCGGCTCGGCGACGATCCGCTCGACCCGCAGATGCCAGTCGCCCGGGTACTCACGGTTGAACTCGCCGAACCGCTCCCGTCCGCTGATGCGCTCGCGGGTCTGCGGCAGGGTGTAGACGATGTCCTCGGCCAGGGTGTCCGCGAACGCGGTCCAGTCGCGGGCCTCGAGGGAGGTCCAGAAACTCTCGACGGTCTTGCGCAGATCGGTCATGGGGACGAGTCTGCACCCCGCCACTGACAACGGGCCCGGAGCGGCCTTTTCGACCTGGTCGGAAGGGGTTCGGGTAAGCGGCTGGTAGAAGTTTTCCACAGGCTGGGGACCTCGTCTGCGCATTGTCTGTGAAGGCAGGCAGTATGGGGCCATGACTGAGAGCAACGGGTCCGCCGCGGCCGAGCGGAAGAACGACATGCCGGACTGGGAGAAGCGCTTCCGGGCGCCCCGGGTCTCCCTGCCCGACTGGGCGGAGGACGCCCCCGACCGCTCCTTGTTCGTCTCCAACGCCACGGGGACGTACGAGCTGTACGCCTGGGACAGAGCGACGGGCGAACAGCGCCAGGTGACGGACCGGCCGAACGGCACCACGGACGGCGTGCTCTCCCCGGACGGCGCCTGGATCTGGTGGTTCGACGACAAGGACGGCGACGAGTTCGGCGTCTGGCGCCGCCAGCCCTTCGAGGGCGGCGCGGACGAGCTCGCCGCGCCCGGTCTCGAGGCGTCCTACCCGGCCGGCCTGGCCCTGGGCCGGGACGGTCGTACGGCGGTCGTGGGCTGTTCGACCGACGACGAGGGCACCTCCATCCACCTCGTGCGCACCGGCGAGGACCCGGTGGAGATCTACCGGCACCGCGAGTCGGCGGGCGTCGGCGACCTCTCCCACGACGGCTCGCTGATCGCGGTCGAGCACACCGAGCACGGCGACGCGATGCACTCGGCGCTGCGCGTGCTGCGCTCCGACGGCACGGCGGTCGCCGAGCTCGACGACACCAAGGGCGGCACCGAGGAACTGGGCCTGGAGGTCCTGGGCTTCGCCCCGGTCGACGGTGACACCCGGCTGCTCATCGGCCATCAGCGGCGCGGCCGCTGGGAGCCGCTGGTGTGGGACGTGGCCACCTGTGAGGAGACCGACCTCGACCTGGACCTGCCCGGTGACGTGGGCGCCGAGTGGTATCCGGACGGCACGGGCCTGCTCATCGCGCACAGTTTCGAGGCGCGCAGCGAGCTCTTCCGGTACGACCTGGCGAGCGGCAAGCTCGAGAAGGTCCCGACCCCGCCCGGCTCGGTCTCCGGGGCGACGGCCCGCCCCGACGGCAGCGTGGAGTACCTGTGGTCCTCGGCCGCCGAGCCCTCGGCGGTGCGCTCGACGACGGGTGAGGTGGTTCTGGACCCGCCGGGTCTGAAGTCACCCGGTTCGGTGCCGGTGGAGGACGTGTGGGTGGACGGCCCGGGTGGTCGGATCCACGCCCTGGTCCAGAAGCCCGCCGGCGCGACGGGGCCGCTGCCGACGGTCTTCGACATCCACGGCGGTCCGACCTGGCACGACAGCGACTCGTTCGCGGCGGGCCCGGCGGCGTGGGTGGACCACGGGTACGCGGTCGTCCGGGTCAACTACCGCGGCTCCACGGGGTACGGACGTGAGTGGACTGACGCGCTCAAGCACCGGGTCGGTCTGATCGAGCTGGAGGACATCGCGGCGGTCAGGGAGTGGGCGATCGGCTCCGGCCTCGCCGACCCCGAGCGGCTGATCCTCACCGGGGGTTCCTGGGGCGGCTACCTCACGCTCCTCGGCCTGGGCACCCAGCCGGAGGCGTGGGCGCTGGGAATCGCGGCGGTGCCGGTCGCGGACTATGTCACGGCGTTCCACGACGAGATGGAAGCGCTGAAGGCGATGGACCGTACGCTGCTGGGCGGTACGCCGGAGGAGGTGCCGGAGCGCTTCGAGGCGTCGTCTCCTTTGACGTACGTGGACCAGGTCAAGGCTCCGGTGTACATCTCGGCGGGCGTCAACGACCCACGGTGCCCGATCCGTCAGGTCGACAACTATGTGAAGCGGCTGGAGTCGAGGGGGGCGGTGCACGAGGTGTACCGGTACGACGCGGGTCACGGGTCGCTGGTGGTGGACGAACGGATCAAGCAGGTGAGGCTGGAACTGGACTTCGCGGCGAGGCATTTGGGGTAGCGGGGCGGACTTTCGACTGCGGGTTCGTTGTGGCTGGTCGCGCAGTTCCCCGCGCCCCTGAGTGGGTGCACTCGAAGTCGGCCGAACTGTACCGACCCGGGGGCGCGGGGAACTGCGCGACCAGCCCCCACCGGCCCGCAGCCCGCAACGAACGGCTATGACCCCGCCCGCTCCCGTCCCCTGCGCCCCAGCAACTCCGCCAGCCCCCGCCGAGTCGCCGCCAGCACCACCCGGTCCGAGGCCTGCAGCACATACGTGTCCGGCAGGTCCCACGCCAGTCCTGGAGCGTCCCCGGACTCCTCCCGCGCCAGCACCCGCCAGGACCCCGCCCGGAACGCCTCGCCGACCGTCCGCCCCTCCAGCTGGGGATGCCCGCCCACATCCACCGCCGCGAACAGCAGCACCCGCCGCTCGACCGGGAACGCCCCCAGGATCTGCCGTCCCATCATCGCCCCGGCGAAGGCGGGAGCCGCCAGATGGGAGACACTCCGGCTCCGTGTGGAGGCCCGGGGGTGGGCGGCCCGCAGGGTCCGGTACACCGCCGTCGCGAAGTCGTCGTCGTACAGCCGCAGCACCACCCGCAGATCGGGCCGCACGGCCCGCGCGTACAGCACGGCCTCGAGATTCGTCGTGTCCGCGCTGGTCACCGCGAGCAGCGCATGGGCACGGTGGATCTTGGCGGCCTCCAGGACCCCTTCCTGGGTGACGTCACCCAGCACCACCGGCACCCGAAGCCGTCGGGCGGTGGCGAGTCCGCGGGCTTCGGGGTCCGACTCGACGCAGACCACGGGGATGTTCAGCTCCCGCAGCCGCGTCAGCACCCGGGTGCCGATCTTGCCGAGCCCGAGCAGCACGACATGTCCGCCGAGGCCACGGGGCGGCTTGCGCAGGGAGGACGCGGTGCGGAAGGTGCCGAGCGCTTCCAGGACCGCCGCGAGGAGCACCGGAAGGAGCAGCAACCCGGCGAGCCCGGACAGCAGTTGGAGGATCTGCCGCCCGACGGACTCCCCGATCGCTGGGTCGTCGATCGCGAACAGATCGAGCAGCGTCAGATAGAAGGCGCGCAGGGGATGGATCCCGGTCACCAGCCAGAGCGCGACGGCGAGCGCGAGCACGCATCCCACCATCCCCGCCAGCGACCACCGCAGCCGCCGCGAGAACAGTGAGGCGAACCACGGCATCACACCCCGCCCGTCGGGCAAGGAGGGCCCGGCGTACGACACCTGCTCCAGCACGACGGTCGCGCGCCCGCCGCCGTCCCGTACCGCCGCCGCGTCCGGCAGCAGGGTCGGCCCCTGGTCGCCGCCGGACCCGGCAGTGTCGGTCGGTGAGAGCAGGGCGAGCGTGGCAAGACCCGGGTCGGCGCTCGTCCCGTCCCCGGACGGCGGCCGTTCGACCGCCCGCAGCAGCAGGCCGCCGGTCTGGAGGACCTTGCTGGTGCCGGTCAGGGCGGTGGCGGCCAGCGCGGGCGCGGCCGTGTCGGCGTCGGAGAGCACGGTCGTGGAGGCATCGAACCCGGAACCGTCGGCCGAACCGCCCGCCCCCTCGCCGGAGGCCAGCGCGGCGGCCTGGTCGAGGAGTTCCTCGATGTGCTGGCCGAGGCGCCGGTTGTAGAGCCGCAGCACGAGCCGCAGCCGGGGGTTGAGGCGGCGGGCGGTGAGGGCGGCACGGATGTTGGTCTCGTCGTCGTCGTACACGAGCGCGAGCGCGTGCGCCCGCTCCACGCCCGCCTCGGCGAGCGCGGCCTCGTTCGGTTCGGCGGCCTCCATCAGCCGTACGCCGCCCGGCGGTTCGGGGACCGGGGCGGCACCGCCGTTGCCGCCGCCCCCGTTTCCGGTCAGGCCGGCGGCCGCCGTCACCACCCGGTCGAGCAGCGCGGACGCGGCTCGGGCCCGCACGACCACCGGTGGCCGCACGGACCGTTCGGAGGCCGGCACGACGAGGGTGACCTGCTCGCCGTAGACCCCTCTGAGCTCGGCCGCCAGCCGGTGCGCGAGCCCGTCGTCCCCGCACACCACCATGTGCGCGGCCGCGTCGCCCGGCAGCCCTGGACTCTGGTTCGGAACGCTCCCCACAAGGGAGAAGAGTGCCCCACCGTGACGGGTGGTGCCACGGCCGGGGCCCCGGGTGGTGTCATGGGGAGGGGTGGCCCACCTTCCCCGCGGTGGCCGACCTTCCCCAAGAGTTCCCCAAACCCCCGCGCACACTGAACAAACGGACCTGCACCGCCGTACGCACCAGCGGGGAAACCAGCACCTCACCACCGGAGGGATCCCGGCCGTGGCCGTCACCAAAGCACCCCCGCGCACGCGGGACACCGGCGAGGACCCGTCCCCGGCACCGGACGACCCGGAGGCGCGGCGCCTCAACTCCCCCCTCACGCTGACCCTGCTGATGCTCCTGGTGGTGCTGTGCCAGGGCCCGATCCGGGGGGCGCTGGGCGCGCCGGTCATGCAGAGCTGGATGACGGTGTTCGTCGCCGTGCTCGTCCAGGCGCTGCCCTTCCTGGTGCTCGGGGTGCTGCTGTCGGCGGCGATCGCGGTGTTCGTGCCGCCGTCCTTCTTCGCCCGCGCCCTGCCGAAGAACCCCACCCTCGCGGTGCCGGTGGCCGGGATGGCGGGCGTGGTGCTGCCGGGCTGCGAGTGCGCGTCCGTGCCGGTGGCCGGAGCGCTGGTGCGCAGGGGCGTCACCCCGGCCGCGGCGCTCGCCTTCCTGCTCTCCGCCCCGGCGATCAACCCGATCGTGCTGACGGCGACCGCCGTCGCCTTCCCGCGCAACCCGGAGATGGTCGTGGCCCGGCTCGTCGCGAGCCTGCTGGTGGCGTGCGCGATGGGCTGGCTCTGGCTGCGCCTCGGCCGCACCGACCTGCTGAAGACGCCGGCCCGTCACGCGTACGAGGGTCAGGGCAAGGGCGCCGCGTTCTGGGGCTCGGTGCGGCACGACGTGATGCACGCGGGCGGCTTCCTGGTCGTCGGCGCGATGGCGGCGGCGACCCTGAAGGCCGTGGTACCGCAGACGTGGCTGCGTACGGCGGCGGAGAACCCGGTGATCGCCGTGCTGGCCCTCGCGGCGCTCGCCGTGGTGCTGTCGATCTGCTCGGAGGCGGACGCGTTCGTGGCGGCCTCGCTCACCCAGTTCTCGCTCACCGCGAAGCTGACCTTCCTGGTCGTCGGCCCGATGATCGACCTCAAGCTGTTCGCCATGCAGACGGGCACCTTCGGCCGCGCCTTCGCCCTGCGCTTCGCCCCCACCACCCTCGCGCTGGCGATCGTGGTGTCGGTCCTGACCGGGCTGGTGATGCTGTGAACCGGCAGGCACAGTCGGCGGTCCTGTTCGTCCTCGGCGCGGCCCTCCTGCAGGCGGGCCTCACCGACCTCTACCTCCGCTACGTCAAGGCGGGCCTGCGCCCGCTGGTTCTCGCGGCCGGTGTCGTCCTCATCGCGACGGCGCTGGCGACGGCCTGGTACGAGTGGCGGGCCAAGGCCAAGGCCAAGGAGGAGGAACACGCCCACCGCGAACCCCGGGTCTCCTGGCTGCTGGTCCTGCCCCTCTTCGCCCTGATCCTCGTCGCCCCGCCCGCCCTCGGCTCCTACAGCGCGATGCGCACGGGTACGGCCCTGCAGCAGTCGTACGGCTACACGAAGCTCCCGAAGACCGGACCGGTGCGGCTCAGCCTCGCCGACTACGCGGGCCGCGCCGTCTACGAGCACGGCCGGGGCCTCAAGGGACGGCAGATCGTCATCACCGGGTTCGTCGCCCTGGACCACTCGGGCGCGCCCTACCTGGTCCGCATGGCCCTCAACTGCTGTGCGGCGGACGCCCAGCCGGTCAAGGTCGGGTTGACCGGGCAGATCCCGCCGGTCCTCAAGCCGGACGGCTGGCTCCAGGTCACCGGCACCTACACGGCCAAGCGGACCAAGGACACGGTGAACGGCGGCCCGATCCCGTACCTCGAGATCACGCAGGCGAAGCCGGTTCCGACGCCGCACGACCCGTACGACGAGACCTGGAACAACTGACGTTCAGACCTTCAGCGAGGCGAACGCCTCGTCCAGCAGCGTGACGAGGTCGAGGCGCCCCCGAGGGCGCCATGCGGGACGCCGCCGTCTACCTCGACTGGCTCGCCGCATCGCCTCTGACCACCGGAGGCCCCGTCGGTGTCACCGGCTACTGCGTGGGCGCCGGCCTCGCCCTGCGCACCGCGGGCACCCACCCCGAGCGGATCGCCGCGGTGGCCGGGTTCCACGGGGCCCACCTCGCCACGGACGCCCCCGACAGCCCGCACCTCCTCGCCGGACACATCACCGCCGAGCTCTACTTCGGCCACGCCGACCAGGACGCCACCAATCCCGCCGACCAGATCGCCCGCCTGGAGAAGGCCCTCACCGAGGCGGGCGTCGAGCACCGCAGCGAGGTCTACGAAGGTGCCCGCCACGGTTTCACCCAGGCAGACACGGCGATGTACGGGGCGGAGTCGACGGACCGGCACTGGGCCGCGGTGCTGGACCTGTTCGCCCGCAGGCTCTCCGGCTGAGCCCTTCGGGCCCGGGCCAGGGCCAGGGCCATGGTGGTGGCGGCGTCACGCCGACCCGTCTGGCCCTTGCTCCTGTGGGGGCCTCCCCCTAGCCTGCAATCTGACGATCCATCAGATACCGGCTAGGGGGCAGGCAATGGCCGTCACCACCGAGAGCGGAACGCGGGACATCCCCAAAGTCATCAGCGTGGACGATCACGTGATCGAGCCCGCGCACCTCTTCGAGACCTGGCTTCCGGCGAAGTACCGGGACAGGGGGCCGAAGCCGCTCACCGCCGGCATCGGTGACCTCGCGTACGTCGGCGGGAAGTACCGGTTCACCACCGATCCCGAAGGCCAGATGACGGACTGGTGGGAGTACGAGGGCGACCTCTTCCCGTACAAGCGGATCATCGCGGCCGTCGGATTCTCGCGGGACGAGATGACCCTCGACGGGATCACCCGCGAGCAGATGCGGCGGGGCTGCTGGGATCCCAAGGCCCGTCTGGAGGACATGGACATCAACCATGTCGAGGCCTCCCTGTGCTTCCCCACCTTCCCGCGGTTCTGCGGGCAGACCTTCGCCGAGGCCAAGGACAAGGAGGTCGGGCTCGCCTGTGTGCGCGCCTACAACGACTGGATGGTCGAGGAGTGGTGCGGGGACAGCGGGGGACGGCTGATCCCGCTGTGCCTCATCCCGCTGTGGGACATCGAACTCGCGGTCGCGGAGATCCACCGCAACGCCGCACGGGGCGTACGGGCCGTCACCTTCAGCGAGATCCCGACCCATCTGGGGCTGCCGTCGATCCACTCCGGCTACTGGGACCCGTTCTTCGCGGCCTGCGAGGAGACCGGGACGGTCGTCAACATGCACATCGGCAGCAGCTCCCAGATGCCGGCCGCGTCCCCCGACGCCCCGCCCGCCGTGCAGGCCTCCCTCTCCTTCAACAACGCCATGGCCTCGATGATGGACTTCCTCTTCTCCGGGGTCCTGGTGAAGTTCCCGCGGCTCAAACTGGCGTACAGCGAGGGCCAGATGGGCTGGATCCCGTACGCCCTGGAACGCGCCGACGACGTCTGGGAGGAGCACCGGGCCTGGGGCGGCGTCAAGGACCTGATCCCGGAGCCGCCGTCGACGTACTACTACCGGCAGATCTTCTGCTGCTTCTTCCGCGACAGGCACGGCATCGAGGCCATCGAGACCGTCGGCGTGGACAACGCGACCTTCGAGACCGACTACCCGCACGTCGACTCGACCTGGCCGCACACCAAGGAGGTCGCCTGGGAGCACGTGGCCGGGCTGTCCGAGGACGTGACCTACAAGCTGCTGCGGGGGAACGCGATCCGGATGCTGGAGCTCGGCTTCGACAAGTGAGCCGTCCGGCGCCCGGCGCGCCGGGCATGAGAAGACCCGACCGCTGGCGACGGGGGATGCACCAGCGGTCGGGCTGTGGCCAAGACTAACAAGGCAAATGGAACAGCGGGAGCGGACTGCTCAGCCGGAGGGAGAAGTTGTGATCGGGATCACGTAATGCGCTTCAGTCGCAGGGAGGATCGTACGAGAGCCGCGGCAGGTACTCCTCCCACTCCTGGCGGGTCAGGACGTTCCGGGTCGTGGCGCAGATGCGGCTGATGGCGTCGTCGACGTCCAGGTCCCACAGCCGGATGGTGTCCGCGCCGCTGGAGACCCCGAGCATGCGGCTGTCGGGGCTGAAGGAGAGGAAGCTGCCGGTCTTGGCGCTGGGGCTCATCGACTGCCCGATGGGGCCGGCCGCGGACGGGTCGGCCACGTCCCAGAGCCGGACCGTGTTGTCGTTGCCGCCGCTGGCCAGCGTGGTGCCGTCACGGCTGTACGTCAGCGACACGACCGCCTCGGTGTGCCCGGTGAGCGCCGCGCCCGTCTGCTCGGCGTGCGTGGGGTCGGTCACGTCCCAGAGCCGGACCGTGTCGTCGTTGCCGCCGCTGGCCAGGGTGTGCCCGTCCGGGCTGAAGACGACCGCGTTGACGGGCCCGTTGTGCCCGGTGAGCGGCTTGCGGAGCAGGGTCGGACGGGCCGGGTCCGTCACCTTCCACAGCCGGATCGTGCCGTCCGCGCTGCCACTGGCCAGGGTCCGGCCGTCCGGGCTGAAGGCAAGGCCGTCGATGTACCCCTTGTGGCCGGCGATCGGGCCGTGGGAGACCGGGTGGGCCGGGTCGGTGACGTCCCACAGCTGAAGGTTGCGGCTGTCGTAGGCGGTGGCCAGGGTGCGTCCGTCCGGGCTGAACGCCACTGCGTCCGGACCCATGAACCGGGTGCGCAGGACGAGCGCCGGACCGTAGGGGACCGGGTGGGCCGGGTCGGTGACGTTCCACAGGTGGACGCGGCCGGTGGTGAGCACCGCGAGGGTGCGGCCGTCGGGGGAGAAGAACACCTGGGAGTCCGGGTCGCGCGCCACGGGGGTGAACGGCTCGCCCAGGGCCACGGGCCGGGCCGGGTCCGTCACGTTCCACAGCCGGATCCGCCCGTCCCGCCCGGCCGTGGCGAGCACCTCGCCGTCCCGCCGGAACGCCCCGCTGCTGCCCACCAGGTCTCCCGCCGGGATCGACCACAGGCGCACCTTGCTGTCGCCGCTGCCGGTCGCGAGCGTACGGCCGTCGGGGCTGAAGCCCAGCGCGTACATCTCGCCGCTCGCCCCGGCCAGTGGCTCACCGACCTGTGAGGGGTACGCCGGATCGCTCACGTTCCACAGACTCGCCGTGCTGTCCGCGCTGGCGGCGGCGAGCATGTTCCCGTGCGGGCTGAAGGCCACGGACCAGATGGGGCCGGTGTGGCCGGTGAGCGGCGAGCCGGCCGGACGCGGGTGGGCCGGTTCGCTCACGTCCCACAGCCGGACGCTGTTGTCCGCGCTGCCGCTGGCGAGTTCGGTGCCGTCCGGGCTGAAGGCGACGGAGTGCACCAGGCCCGTGTGACCGGTCAGCACCCTGTCGTACGCCTGGGGCCGCCGCGGATCGGTCGTGTTCCACAGCCGGATCGTGTGGTCGTCACCCCCGGCCGCCAGCGTGTGCCCGTCCGGACTCCACGCCACGGATCGCACGGCGGCGCCGGCACCGGTCAGCGTGGTGGGCGGCCTCTTCGAGCCGCGCATGTCCCAGAGCCGTACGGTCCTGTCCTCACCGGCGGAGGCCAGGGTCCTGCCGTCCGGGCTGAAGGCGATCAGATAGATCGTGCCGCGATGGCCGGTCAGGGGAGCGCCGAGGGGCCTCGGGTGGCCCGGGTCGCTCAGGTCCCACCGCCGGATCGTCCCGTCGTCCCCGGCGCTCGCCAGAGTCCTGCCGTCGGGGCTGAAGACCGCGCTGCTCACCCAGCTCGTGCCACCGGCGAGGGGCTTGCCCAGCGCCTTGGGGTGGGACCGGTCGCTGACGTCCCACAGCCGTACGGTCCGGTCGTAGCCGGCGGTGGCGAGGAGCTTGCCGTCCGGGCTGAACGAGGTGAGGTAGACGGCCCCGGTGTGGCCGGTGAGCGGGGTGGCCAGCGGCGCGTTGACGATGGAGATCAGCCGGCTGTTGGTGCCCTCGTCGTCGGGCCTGAGGCCGTGGGCGACCAGGGCGATCCGGGCGGACAGCGACGGATCCGTGGACTGGACCCGGTCCGCCTCCGCGACGACCTGCTCGAACACGGCGTCGTTGCGCTGCTGCCAGGCGACCACGGCCGAACCGACGGCCACCATCGCGAGGACCACCAGGGCCGACACCGCGCCCCGGGTGATCAGGACCGTACGCCGGCGCAGCCGGACCGAGGCGGCCAGGAACTCCACCGCACTGCGGGTCAGGTAGGTGTCCCCGGCGGACTTCGCCCACGTGCGCGCCTGTTCGAGCCGCGACCCCCGGTACAGCAGCGACGAGTCGCGGTTGGAGCCCTCCCAGGAGCGGCCGTCCTCCTCGATGCGCTGGCGCAGCAGATGGTCGCTGCGGTCCTCGTCGATCCACTCGCGCAGTCGCGGCCAGGCCGTGAGCAGGGCCTCGTGGGTGATCTCCACGGTCTCCGCGTCAAGCGTCACCAGCCGGGCGCGCACCAGCACCTCGAGGGACTCCTCCGTCTTGCCGGGGTCCGTCGACTCCGCGGCCAGCTGACGCCGGGTGCCGCGCCTGCGGGTGGCCTGGGTGTCCTCGCCCAGGCGTACCAGGCGGAGCAGCAGCAGCCGGGCGGCCGTACGCGCCGCCGGGTCCAGAGCGGACCAGGCCCGCTCGGCGGTCGCCGCGACCGCGCCCTGGATACCACCGGCCGCGCGGTAGCCGGCCAGGGTCAGCCGGCCCGCCTTGCGGCGCTGCCAGGTAGCAAGCAGGGCGTGCGAGAGCAGCGGCAGCACACCCGCGCCGTGCTCCCCCACGGCCCGGAAGGCAGGGGAGGTGCCCCCACCGCGCGGACCGTCGGCGCTCACCTCGCGGATGATCAGCTCCGCGAGCCCCGGTTCCAGCTCCAGGCCCACGGCCCGGGCCGGACCCGTCACGGCCTCGCGCAGCTCTCCGCTGGTCAGCGGCCCGAGCACCATGTGCCGGTGCTGGAGCGCGTCGGCCAGCTCGGGGTGGTCGAGGCAGCGCTCGTAGAAGTCGGCGCGGATGCCGAGGAGCACGAGGGCGGGCGCGGCCGTGTCCGGCCCTGCGGGCGTGCAGGCGGCGTGCAGCACCTGGACGAACGTACGCCTGGCCGTCTCGTCCGAGCAGAGCGTGAACGCCTCCTCGAACTGATCCACGATCACCACCGGCCGGGCGGTGGCGGCCTCGCGCTGAGCCCACGAGGCGACCGCTTCCCGGACGGCGGGCGCGAATTCAGGAGGATGGTCGGGTTTAGGGCCTTTTGTGCCCCCTGTTCCCCCTGCGCCCTCTGTTCCGCCTGTGCCCTCTGTTCCCCCTGTGCTGACTGTGCCGTCTGTTCTGGCCACGACGGCTTTCAGCCCGGGTATACGACGGGTCAGTTCCGCGAGCGGATCGGCACCCGGCACGAGCTGAAGGATCGGGCGGTCGCCGGACTCGCCGTCGCCGTCGAGCGCGCCCTCCTCCAGAGCCGTCACCAGACCGGCGTTGAGCAGCGAGGACTTGCCCGCGCCCGAGGCGCCCACGAGCATCACCAGACCGCCCGTGCCGGTCTCGGCCGCCGAGCGCAGCAGCTTGACGAGTGACTCCGTGCTCCGCTCCCGGCCGAAGAACCAGCGGGCGTCCTCCTGCCGGTAGGAGGCCAGGCCCCGGTACGGGCAGACCCCGGCGGGGGCCTCCGGCTGGTGCCCCTCGTCCTCGTCGGGAGCCAGCGCGCGCTCCCACAGCCGCTGCCACTGACCGAGGTCGTACAGTCCGGCCGAGACGGGGGTGGGACTGATGCGCCGTGCTTCGGGAATGAGGATGTGCAGCACGGCCGCGAGGGCGGTGAACTGAGCGGGCACGTTCCGGGCCCGCCGCCAGTCGCTGATCCGCTGCGCGGACACCCGGACGGGGCGCCCCCGCTCGTCGACACGCTGGAGCCGGCCGACGCCTTCGGACACCCGCTTGAGGGGCGGATTTCCCGCCTCCCTGTACAGCAGGGCGAGACGCTCCGCGAAGGCCGTGCGTGCCCCTGAGTCGGAACTCAAGGTTCCACCCCTTACTTCCCTCGCGGTTGAATCCGGACCGGAAAAGTCACTTTATACGGCTGACCTGCGGTAACGCACCGCCCCTGGCACCGGAACCTCCTCTGCGGGCCCCCTGGCTGGCAGGATCATGACCTGCGGCTCAGCCATCGGGCGACGCCAGGACAGGCCACCAGCCCGGTGCCCCGCATTCCACCCAGCGCGCCGCACGTTCTCGGTCAATTTCCGTCCATGGTCACTCGCTTCCGTCCGGTACCGGTCCCCACGAGGGGAGGGACCGGTACCGGACGAAGCGGGACGATCACTGCGCCGCCCCTACACTTGGTCGGGCGGTTCGGTGTGATCGATTCGGTTCGACCCGGGAGGACGAGAGGGCTGTGGCGAAGATCGTCGGCGGTTTCCAGGACCCGTCGTCGGAGGTGCTCGCCGAGGCGGCCGCCGCGTTCGGACTCCTCGCCTCCGCTGCCCGGCTGCACATCATGTGGGCGCTGTCCCAGGGCGAGAGCGATGTCACCCGCCTCGCCGACCGGGTCGGCGGCGCGCTGCCCGCGGTCAGCCAGCACCTGGCCAAGCTGAAACTCGCCGGGCTCGTCCGCTCCCGCCGTGAGGGCCGCCGGCAGGTCTACTACGTCGACGACCCCGACATCGTGACCGTGGTCCGCGTCATGGTCGGCCAGCTCACGGCCCGGGAAACCTCCTCCGCGACCTCGGACCGACTGCGCGAGGCCGGTGTCTGAGGCGCCGGGGGCGCGGGGGGAGGACGGAGCACCGTCTGCTGCGCCTGCTGCGCCTGCTGCGTCGGATGGGGCGGTGGCTGGGGGTGCCGTTCCGGGTGGGCCGAGTTCTGAAGCCGACGGTTCTTCTGCGTATGCGCCTGCGTCTGCGTATGCGTCTGTTGTTCCGGAGCGCTCGAGGTCTGGGTCTGTTGATTCCGCTGGGCGGACGTCGTCTGGGACTGCTGTTTCCGCTGGGCGGGCGTCTGCGCGTGGTGAGCCGGCCGGGTCGGCGTCTGTTGGTGAGAGGCGCCTGTCGTCCGGGTCCGAAGGTTCCGCGGGGCGGGCGTCTGTGCCCGGTGCGGTGGACGGACCGATGCCTGCGTCTGCTGTTCCAGGTCGGGCGACGACTGGCCCGACTGATCCGGCTGCGCCTGCGGGTACGGCCGGGCCGACCCCCGGGACCTTCACTCCAGGTACGCCTACGCCTGCGCGTGTTCTTGGGGGCGGGCCGTCGGGTGATCCTGCTGCTTCCGATCCTTCGCCCCCCGCGCCTGTACTCCGGACCGGGCTGACGGGTGATCCTGCTGCTGCCCACGCTCCGACGCCCGTGCCTGGTTTTCTTGGTGGCGGGCCGTCGGGTGATCCCGCTGCTCCCGACCCTCCGCCACCGGCACCTGTTGTTTGGGCCGGGTCGTCGAACGCTCCTGCTGCCGCCGACCGTCCGACGCCCGTGCCTGTGCTTGGTGGCGCGTCATCGGGCGATGCCGCTGCTGCCGACCCTTCGCCCCCCACGCCCGCGGCCCCCGCACTTCCGGTCGCCCCCGGTACTCCTGCCGCTTCTCCCTCGCCCTCCCCTCCCCTCCTGCGCGCTCTCCCTTCCGTGGTCGGCGCGGACGAGGACGGCGGCCCGGCCGGCCCCGGTCCCGGCCCCGGCACTGGCTCCGGCTCCGGCCCCGCCGCTCCCGCCGCGAGCGGCCTCCTGGAAGTCTTCCGCCGGCTCGACACCGGCCCGCGAGGGCTGACCGAGGCGCAGGCGGCGGAGCGGTTGACGCGGTTCGGGGAGAACACGGTTCCGGACGCCCGGGATCCCTCCTGGCCCCGCCTGTTCGCCCGCAGTGTGCGTGACCCCTTCACCGCGGTGCTGCTCTGTCTGGGACTGGTGTCGGCCGCCGTCTTCGCCTGGGGCACCGCCTCGGTGATCCTCCTCCTGGTCATCGTGAGCTGCGTCCTGCGCGCCTCCGGCGAACACCGGGCCGCCCGCTCCACGGCAGGACTCCGCCACCTGGTGGCGACCACCGTCACGGTCCAGCGCCGGTTGCACGAGGACACGGCCCCGGTCACCCGTGAGATCCCGGTCGAGGAACTCGTCCCCGGCGACGTCGTACGGCTCGGCCCCGGCGACCTGATCCCCGCGGACGTACGACTGCTGCGGTCGACCGGACTCACCGTCCACCAGGCCGCACTCACCGGAGAGTCCGCACCCGTGGAGAAGGACCCGGTCGGGGACCCGGGGGACGACGGCGTCTTCCAGGACCCCCGGCTCTGCTTCCAGGGCAGCAGCGTCGCGTCCGGCAGCGCCACCGCCGTGGTCACCGCGACCGGCGGCGACACCCGTTTCGCCGCCGCCCACCGCCGTACCGGAAAACCCCCGGCGACCACCTTCGAACGCTCCGTCCAGGGCGTCTCCTGGATCCTGATCCGCTTCGCCCTGCTGACCCCGCCCCTGGTGCTCATGGCCAACGCCGCCCTCCGCGGCCGCGGCCTGGAGACACTCCCCTTCGCCGTCGCGGTGGCCGTCGGGCTGACCCCGGAGATGCTGCCGGTCCTCGTCACCACCTGCCTGGCCCGTGGCGCCGCGCTCCTCGCCCGCACCCACGGCGTCATCGTGCGACGGCTCCCCGCCCTGCACGACATCGGCGCCATGGACGTCCTGTGCGTGGACAAGACCGGCACCCTCACCCAGGACCGCCCGGTCGTCCACCGCGCACTGGACGCCGAGGGCCACGACGACCCCGAGGTACTGCGCTGGGCGGCGGCCGCCGCCTGGTGGTCGCTGCAGCTCGCCGACCTCCCGGCCCCCGACGCCCTGGACGAGGCCCTGCTCGCGGCCGTCGACGAGGACGCCCTCATGTCGTACGACGGCGTCACGGCCCGCCCTTTCGACCCCGCCCACCGCCTGGCCACCGTGGTCGTCCGCACCCCCGGCCGGATCGGCACGCACACCCAGATCACCAAGGGCGCCGTGGAGGCCGTACTACGACGCTGTGCCCTGTCCGACGACGAGCGCTCCCGACTGCGCGACCTCGCCGACAGGCAAGCCGCGGATGGGCTGCGCATCCTCGCGGTCGCCACCACCGCACTCCCCGCCGGAGCCCGCCCCCATGAACGCGGCCTCACCTTCCGCGGACTGGTCACCCTCCGGGACGACCTCGCCCCCACCGCCGCCGAGGCCCTCGCCCACCTCGCCACACGGGGCGTCACCGTCAAGGTCCTCACCGGGGACCACCCCGGCACCGCGGTCCGGGTCTGCCGTGATCTCGGGGTCCCGGTGGCCGGTGTCCTCACCGCCGACCGCCTCGACACCCTCACCGACCCCGAACTCACCGAACTGGCCCGCCGTACGACCGTTTTCGCCCGCTGCACTCCCGACCACAAGACCCGGATCACCCGAGCCCTCCAGGCCGGCGGCCACACGGTCGGCTTCCTCGGCGACGGCGTCAACGACCTGCCCGCCCTGCGCACCGCCGACGTCGGCATCGCCCCACGCGACGCGGCTGGGGTGAGCAGGGAGAACGCGGACCTGGTCCTCGCCGGGAAGGACCTCACCGCGATCGGCCACGCGGTCGCAGCCGGCCGTCACGCGGGCGGCAACATCGCCACGTATCTGCGCATCACGCTCTCCTCCAACCTCGGCAACGTGATCGCGATGCTCTCCGCGGGCCTCCTCCTGCCCTTCCTGCCGATGCTCCCGGCCCAGGTCCTCGTCCAGAACCTGTGCTTCGACGCGGCCCAACTGGCCTTCGCCTACGACCGCCCCGCCCCGTCCGCCCCGCGCCGGCCGAGCGTCCTGGACCCTCGGGCGCTGCTCCGGTTCATCGTCGGATTCGGCGCGCTGAACGCGGTGGCGGACCTGGCGACCTTCGGCGTCCTGGCGTTCGCGCTGCGGGGCCCGGGCGACGACGAGGCGCTGTTCCACTCGGGCTGGTTCACGGAGAACCTGCTGACGCAGGCCGTGGTGATGGTGCTGCTGTCCTTCAGCAGGGGCGGCAGGGGTGGCAGGCGGCTGGGCCCGGTGACCTGGTCGGCCGCCGGACTCGCCGGAACCGGTCTGCTGCTCCCCGCGTCCCCGCTGGGCGCGGCCCTGGGCCTGAGTCCCCTGCCCGGCGTGTACTACGGACTGCTCGCGGCCGTCCTGGCCCTGTACGGCGTAGGCCTGACGGCGGCGAGGACGCGCCACGAGCACGTCTCGGCAGTCACAGTTGCGCAACCCGGCGACTGAGGGGGGAGGGGCGGGCGCTCCTCAGGGTCAGTCGCTCCTCAAGGGCAGGCGCTCCTCAAGGGCAGGCGATGTCGAACCCGTACCGCAGGGGTTCGTCCGTCACCCCGTGATCGAGCCGGTAGACGTAGACCCCCTCCACCCGTACGCCGGGCGGCGCGCCGTCGGCCTGGCAGGGGTACGTCACCTGCACCACCCGCGGCCGATCGGCAACCTTGACCCGTATGCCGTCCGCCGGACCGCCGTCGAGAACGGCGACTTCCCACCCGGTCACGTCGGCCGTCTCCACTGTCTCCGTTGCTTCCACGCCGACAGTTTAAAGCTTGCGCAATCATCCGATCCGTGCCCTCTTTGGGTCACGAGGCCCGTTGCTACCCTCCAAGCACTGAGCAGGGAGAGGGTGTTGAGCATGACGGACGGGTTCTCCGTGGACCTCGACGCGCTCCGCAAGGCCGCCTCCGGGATCAGCACCACCCTGGACGCGATGGCCACCAAGAAGGTGAGCGACATCGACGCTCCCAAGGACGCCTTCGGACACGAGGAACTGGCCGGGGCAGTCGTCGACTTCACCGACCGGTGGAACATCGGCGTCTCCCACCTGGCCACCGACGGCGCGGAGGTCTCCGACCGGCTGAACCACTGCGTCCAGAGCTATGAGGCCGCCGAGCAGCACATCCAGCTCTCGGCCGAGGGCATTCTGACGTCCTCGTCCGGAACAGACCCGGGGGCGTCCTGATGGCGGCCGGGCTCGGAGAGACGTCGGACCCCCGCGAGCTCGTCCCCGGCGCACCGGACGCCCTGACCACGACCGCGCAGTCCCTGCTCGCCTACGGTGACGTCCTCGTCGAGGCCGGCGAAGGACTCGCGAAGATCGACACCGAGAACGGCTGGAGCGGCGACGCCGCCGACGCCTTCCGAGACCGTTTCCACGGCCAGCCGGCCCGCTGGGTCGAGGCCGGCGACAACTTCCACGCCGCCGCGAACGCCCTCTACGACTACATCGCCGCCCTGCGCGCGGGCCAGCAGCGTGCGGGCGAGGCCATCACGCAGTACGCGCGCGGGCAGTCGGCCACCGCGACCGCCAAGAACGCCCACGACCAGCAGGTCAACGAGGCGCGCGGCAAGGGGGACACCACCGAGATCCCCTTCGACGATCCCGGCGAGGCCGACCGTGCCGCCGCCCGCGGGACGCTCGATACGGCTCGCGCAAACGTGGACAGCGCGGGGCACACCGCGGCCGCGCTGGTGAAGAAGGCCACGGAGTCCGCACCCGAGCGCCCGGGATTCTGGTCCAAGGTCGGCGACTTCTTCGGCGACGTCGGTGAGGACCTGCTGGACGGCGGCAAGACGGTCGTCAACGACCTCGCCTCCTTCGGAAACGCCATGGTGCAGCATCCGGGCGACAGCGCGGCCATGCTCGGCGGCATGCTCCTGGCCGGGGTCAGCGCCGGAGGTGAAGGGCTCGGCGTGGCCCTGGACGCCACGGGCGTCGGGGCGGTCGCCGGCGTACCGCTCAACGTCGTCTCCGCCGCCGGGATCGCCACGGGCGTCGGCCTGGCGGGCGCCGGCGCGGTGGACCTGGCCCAGCACGCCACGAACGACTCCAAGGTCGAACCCCTCCGGATGAACAGCGAGGGCTCGGGAACCGGCGGCTCCACCCAGCAGCCGGCCTCCGACCTGATCAAGAACGGCCAGCAGTACAAGGGCACCGGCGGTCGCGCGGGGAACAACCTGCCGGTGGAGAACGGTCCCAAGGACGGAACCCTCTACAAGACGGACCCGCAGACCGGAAAAGTCACCAACTACACGACGTACGACTCCGAGGGCCGCGCGGTCAAGCGCGTGGACCTGGAGGGCCGTCCGCACGGCGGGGTGGAAACACCGCACGTCGTAGAGTACGTGCGTAACACCAACCCGAAGACCGGCGAGGTCTTCCTGCGCCCCTCGAACGACGTGCGCGCCGCGTTCCCCTGGGAGATCCCGTGAGCAGCAGCAGGCCGTCGTGGTCCGACCGGAAGCTGCCGGCGTTCTTCACCCGGTGGCGTGCGGAATGGAAGGACGAGGAACTCACCCCGGCCAACTACCTCGACTTCGAGGGCGGCCTGCGCTTCGTCCTGGCGGCGGCCTGGCTGTTCTGCCCCGAGACGGTCGAGTACCGGGGCGGTGTGTTCCTCAAGGACCGCTTCACCCAGGACAACATCGACAACTGGTTCACCACGCTGGACGGCGACCGGGAACGCATCGAGGCGGTGGCCAACCACGTCGAACTCTGGTCCCTGTTCAACAACACCCCCCTCACAGCCGACGACCACCTCGGCGAAGAGCTCCCCCAACTCGCCCTGGCCCTGGGGGAGTCCTGGCAGGGCATCCTCTCCACGCGCTACCCCGACCGCGAGATCACGGTCGAGGTGAGCGACGAGGAGGACGGCGCCTACGGACCGACGGTGACGTTCTGGACGTCTCCGGCGCCGTCGGTGTTCGGCTGACAGAGCGGGTTTCGGGCTGCCTAGAGGTGGAGCAGTCGCTGGGTGATCTCCCGGTACTGCCTCAGCGCGTGCCGGAGTTCGTCGGACTGCGCCTCGGGGTCCTGGTCCTGCCAGCCGGCGCGCAGGACACGCCGCCGTTCCGCGAGGGCGTTCGCCAGCTGGGCGGTGGCTTCGTCGAAGGCACTCTCGGCCTCTTCCAGTGCCTCGAGCGGGGTGTCGGCGAACGTGTTGAGGGCGTGCCCGAGGCGTCCGCCGATCGCGTCCCGCTCGGCCGCCGCGAGCAGCGGCTCCGGTCCCGCGGCGCGGCGCTCGGCGCCGCCCCGCGGTTGGCTCGCAGGCTGCTGGGCGCGTGTCTGGTCGTACATCATCGAGGGCCGCTTCCGTTCCGCCTGAAGGCGTCTTTGGTCCGCTGGACAGCCTGCTTCAGGCTTCCGGAGACTTCCGTGATTCCGCTCGTCATCGTCTTCGCCTGGTGGCTGGTGGTCCCTGAAACGGTAATGGCCGACCTCACTGTTGTCCGGCAGATGAGTCCCCGCGGCTCTGGCCGAGGCGGAAGGCGGAATGCTTCGCCGTGTGCTCCGGGCCGGCCTGACTCTGCACCGTGCCGCCAGTCAACGTCCGGCGATGGCCCGTGTCAACGCGAGCGGCGACGCGGAACAACACATCCGCGCGCCTGGCGGCGGACAACAGCAACGCCCAGGATCCGGGACTTGAAGCCGTGCGGGATGTCCCACTCCCAGGCTGGTGCCATCCCAGCTGCGGGCCTTGAGGGGCGCGGGTCGGGTTACACCTTCTTGACGACGATCGTGTCCGGGACCAGCTTCTCCAGGTCGTCGACGTCCGAGGTGAAGACGGTGACCTGTCCCTTCTGCTGTCGCGCGATCACGGCGAGCACGGCGTCGATCGCGTACTTGTGGCCGTGCAACTTGGCGGCGGCCAGGAGCCGGCGTGCCTGGCGGGCCTCGTCCTTCCCGATGTCGGCGACCTGAAGCCGGGACAGTACCCAGTCCCAGCGCTGTTCGGTCGTTCTGCCGTCGTACGCCTCGACCAGGGTCATCGGCGACGTCACCACTTCGGCCTCCCCTCGCGCCGCGAGGTCGAGCCAGGCGATCATCCTCCGATCACCGCGCACTGCCAGGGAGAGAGCTTCACAGTCCAGGACGAAGACACGGAGCGGCCTCTGCCCGTGCTCACCGGATCGCTTCTTCACGCAGCCTCTCCGGCGTTGTGCTGTCCGGAGGCGCGGCGCCGCTCGTGTTCGGCGTCAAGGTCCTCCAGCTCGTCGAGGGCTGCCGCACGCTCGTCCTCAGTCACGGGGCCGTGTTCTTCCTGCAGCCAGTCGACCAGCTCCAGGAGCCGGTCCCGGTCCCGTTTGAAGCGCAGCGCCTCGGCGACGTACGCCGAAAGGCCCCGCTCTGCCGCGTCCGCGCGGATCTCGTCCAGGAGATCCTCGGGGATCGTCACGGTTACCTTCTTGGTGGCCATACAAGAGACCATACTCTTGGTATCGCACTCCTTACCAGTGGGATGCGGTCGACGATCCGATGGTCAGGCGGCCGTGGCAGGGCCTGGGCTGCCGTGGAAGACCTGGCTGGTGTGCCAAGAGCGGTGGATCGCGGCGACGGGGTGGGCGCTCGGTTGAGGTCCGATAAGTGGTCGGTCGGCGAGCGCGATGACGTGGTCGCGGGCGGCGGGGCTGTGCCCGACGAAGCGCTGGGAGACCAGGATGCGGTGGCCGTCGCCGACACCGAGGACGCCCTTGTCGAAGAGCTTGTGGTGCAGCGAGCACAGGCACAGACCGTTGTCGACGTCGTCCGGTCCGCCGAACGCCCACCAGCGCACATGCGCGGCCTCCAGCCCGACCGGCACCGCGCCGATCCTGCCGTCGTAGCCGCAGAAGGCGCACCGGTACTCGTAGGCCGTCAGGACCTGCTCCCGCATCCGCGGGTCCCGCCGCCTTCGCACGGCGGCCGAGAGCTCTCCGGTCTCCGTCGGCTCCAGCTCCAGGCCGACGGATTCGCACAGATCGCCGTGGAGCGAAGGCGGGAAGTGCAGGTCGAGCAGGACCCGTGCCATCCGGCCGAGTAGCTCCGGCTCGCGCCGCAGTGCCGCCCGCAGCTCCGACGCCAACCGCCCCGCGGCACCCGCTGCCCGCAACTCCCGCACCCCGCTGCCGGGGCTGCCCGGTCCGCGATCGGTGCGCACCTCCCACACGCCGTCGCTCACCAGGTGGTGGAACGGGTAGGCCGGAGTCGTCCTGTTCGGCGGACCGTACTCGGTCACCAGCCGCTGCAGATCCTCCTCCACCGCGCTGTACCGCAGTTCGCCAGCGGCATCTTGCTGGAACCGACCGAGGGCGTACAGCAACAGCAACGGCTTGTGCGGAGCGCGGGTCCCGCTTCTGGTCCACTGCCTCAGTTTCGCGGTGCGCTCCAGCCAGTTCATGACCGGCGATCGTAGTGGCGCCCCGTTGACCAGCGAGCTGCGCATGTGCGGAAAGCCCAACGAGTCGCGGCGAGGCGATCGCGACGCGTCGTCAAGGGTGTCGGAGGTATCGTCCCGGGGGAGTGGACACCAGCCATTCCAGTACGGCCGCGACCGAAGTCCACCGAAAGCAATCCACCATCCGAGATTGACGATCGCCCGGATTATGTATTCCTTCGGAATCTAAGTAGAAGGCCGGCGATAGCCGTAGCTACTGATAGGGTTGCGGGAAGAATGGCCCAGTACGTCTGAGAGACGATAAGAATTGCTCCCATTGCGGCCGTTGATAGTACACTAACGACCAGTGCTCCGCGTGTTCCCGGCGCTTCTTGCTGGATTCTATTTACCCGAATGGTCAAGTACTCGTCAGTGACTCGCTCTGCCTCGGCACTCGAAATGTAGTACGTGCTTGGCGGCGTGAGACTGCGTTCGATGGCTTCTTCGTCGTAAGAATCGTCTTCCTGGCGTGGAGTGCCTCGGGAGTCGGGGTCATCATCACGTCGGACGGTCCTACGCCCACGCACAGCGGCCATCGTCCCTACCTCCTCGGGCCTCAGACCAAGCCCGCAGCCAGCGTGTCCGCGTATAGGAGCACTTGGCGAATCTCACGCTGCGCAAAATCTTTATCCCCAGAGTCCCACGTGTCATGACTCGCGTCAACGGCAAGTACCCCCAGTATAGTTGAATCAGCGATCACGCGTACCAGAAGTAGCGCTTGATCTGGATTGGTCGGAGTCGGGCGACGCAAAGGGCTTCTAGTTGACGCTCGATGAAAGATGCTTCCGGTGTTAACAACGGCTCGGAAGGCTCCGTGGCCGTGATCTCCTGGGGATATCTTCTCGGCCGCCCCCAGAGGTCTTTCTGTGGTGAGGATGAAGTCTCCTGTTGACACATCCCATCGATAGAAGGCGCCATGAGTACCCGGATGTACTTCTGAGGCAGCGAAGACGATGCTTTGGTCAAGGCGCCCCCTGGCTGCTGCGATCTCCGTTGGACTTGCTCCGGCCGATAGGCCGCCGATCCTGGCCACGTGTCGAACGCTCAGTGTGATTCCCGAGAGCAGTTGCTCCTGACTGCGTCCAACCTCACGGGTGAGTTCCAAGGTTTGCTTTTGGACTAACTCGGCTTTTGTGCGTTCGTATCTGGCGATCATCACTGGGATGGCGGTCGACAGAACGCCAATCGCTATGAGGCGCCACTTCCAGTATTCGTCAGCATCGCCCGCCAGCGTACCGGTGATAAATGCGCCGATGGCTCCGGCTGCTGAGAGACCGAAGAGTACCCATTCTCCGATCTTTCCCTGACTTGAAGTCACCCCACCCCCCCACAAGTTGGTCACGCAAATCAGCTGTCATGCCAACGGTGGTGTGCGCAAACTGGTTGCACGCCGTCCCCTCGCAGCCAGCATCTACTTCAGCACGTGATCGGCTACCGCGTTGGCCACTCGGCCAATGTGGCACCCAACTGGGTGCCGAGTATTGACAATTGCGGCACCCGACACTTGCGGTACTTGGTGACCCAGCAGCCTGGGCTGCCTGGCCCGTCCAGGCCAATCCAGTGGGACGTCACTCATGGGCGGCCGTCGTCCGTGGGCTTGGCCACGCAGAACGCGTCAGGGCCCGTCCCCTTGTCGCCACCGTGGGGACGCTGTCGCTGCCGCTGTGGGCTCAGATGCCCAGCGGGGTGGTGGCCGGGTTCGGCATCGCAGTGGTCGCGGCGATCATGGGCGTGGCTGGGGTTGAGTTGCTGATTCCGACGATCGTGCTGCTGTTCGCGGTACTCATCAAGACGGCCGGAAGCCTGTCCCTGCCGGTGTCGCTGCCGACCATGCTGGTCGCCTTCACCCGCTACAGCCGTGACGGCAGCTTTGCGGTGCTCGGGGCCAACCTCCGCTTCACCTTGGTCATGGCCGGGGGCTCGGTCGCCGGCGCGTTGCCGGGTGGGCTGCTGGTGGGGGTGTTCTCGGACGTGGTGCTCATCCCCGTGCCGGCCGCGATCCTGCTGATCTCCTCGGTCAGGCTCGCCCGTCACGACTGAGCCTCAAGACCTCCTCGCCGCCGCACTTGGAGCCCGTGACGCGCGGTGGAAAGAGACAGCCCGGGGATGAAGCCCCGGGCTGATGCTCGTCCGCCAGAACCTCACCGTGGCAGGAAGCCTGGATCCTCCACTGGCCTTGGTGGACTGCCGAGGGGTACGGCAAGGCCGTACGAGTACGGAGGCACTCTTATCGTGTTGTCGGCTCTGCCAGTGCCGCGATGCGGCGCAGCTCGGTCAGGTGCTCGGCGAGGGCCTCGCGGCCGGCGTCGGTGAGGGCGAGCCAGGTGTGAGTGCGGGAATTCATTGGCATCTTTATTACGGTGGCGTAGCCGGCTTCCTGAAGGACTTTCATCTGTTTGCTCAGGACGGAGTCGCTGACCCTGAGGGCGTCGCGGACCACGGAGAACTCAAGCGATTCGACGGCCGCGAGCATGGCACAGATCTGCAGACGGTGGGCCGGGTGGATCACCTCGTCGAGACCGGGCATGTTTCAGGTCCGGCGCAGAAGGTCGCGGCGCAGCGCCTCGTCGTTGCGCCTGCTGACGTACACGGTGAGTGCCAGCGCCAGGAGACCGGCGCCCGTCAGGACACCGGGCAGGTTCGCGGCCAGCTTCAGGGTCAGGCCGATGCCACCGAGGACGATGAGCGCGATCAGGAACATGCCGTTGAGTCCACGGGTGTCCGGCGCGGACAGGGAGCGGTTGACGGAGACGCCGCGGGAGCGGGCCACGCTCAGTGTGAGCGCCGACGGGAGGAGGATCCCGCCGACGATCACACCGGTGGGCACCAGGCTGCCACCGACGTCGATCGACGCGAAGACGATGCCTACACCGAGGCCGAGGCCGATGTGGTACCACCAGGGCGCCATGGCCCGGTTGGCGAGGGCGCCACGGGCCGCCTTCACGTCGTCCAGGGCGGCGCGGGCATCGGAAGGGCCATCTGCGATGCTTTCCATGTTGGAAAGTCTACTGCGACTTTCCAACATGGAAAGTCCCCGTCCGTGTACGAATCAACGATCTGCCGCGTGGTCCTCGAACGCTCTCCCGGGCTCAGATCCACCCACGCTCGCGCGCGAACAACGCTGCCTGCGGGCGGCTCGTGATGATCCGGGAAACCTCGGCGGAACAGGTCAAACCGCTCCTGGAGGGCATCTCCGCAGGGAGACCCCTGTACGCCATTCGCCGCCTCGTGCGGGTGCCGCGCGAGGACGATGACAAGGCCGCACGTCCGGGCGAGCGGCTCACCGAAGTGGACCGTCGGGTCTCCGCGTTCGCCGGGCACGATACCGAGGCGACGCTACACGCCGAGGAGGAGGCGGCGCGCGGCGTCCGGCCGGCCCCTGAAGTCGAGACCTCCGTGCACCGCGTGGTGCAGGAGACGCTGACGAACGCACGCCGCCACGCCCCCGTCGCGGACGTGGCCGTCCGCCTCGAACTGCGCCGGGACTCCGGCGGCGACCGGCTGCGGGTGGAGGTGCGCAACACCGCCCCCCAGCTGAGCGCCGGAAGGTCATCGCTCCGCACAGCCACCCACCACGGTGCCGGCCGAACAGTGTGTCTTTGGTTGACCACCTCCGCAGTCGACAGGTCGAGCCGACTGGGAGACGCGTTTCACATGATCTACCGTGGACGCCAAGTAACGCTGCGGGTACGGAAGTTCCGAGACGGATGACCGAGACGGGGGCTGTGGTGCGGACCGGGTTTGTCGACCGTGTGGAGCACATGGACGAGCTGCGCTCGTTGCTGGCGGAGGTGGCCGAAGGGCGCGGTGGCCGGGCGATCGTGGTCGACAGCGTCTCGGGTATGGGGAAGTCCGCGCTGCTGCAGGCCTTCGAGACGGAGGCCGCCGCCTCTCACGAGCAGGGCGCCTGCCGTGTCGTATCCGTACGGTGTCAGCCGTCGATCGGGTCGGCGCTGCACTACGGAGGGATTGTCGACCTGCTCCTGCAGCTGGCCCGGGATCAGGAGGTCAAGCAGCCCGGCGTGTTCCGTCGGCTCCTGAGCTTCACCGGTCAGGGCGTTGTCCGCTCCGCTCCCGAGGTGCTGTCCGCGATCGTGCCGGGCCTGGGTGCTCTGTTCACCGTGGGCAAGGAAGTGGCGGAGGCATCCCTCGCTTCCGGATCGATGCCGTTCGACAGCCTGTTGCCCTTCCAGCAGGGAGCCGCCGCGCAGATCGTGGACGCCCTGCTGGATCTTGTTCGTCAGGGACCGCCCACGGTGGTGCTCATCGACGACATCCAACACGGCGATCCCAGCAGCTTGCTGGTCCTCGACCGGTTGCTGCGGCGGCTGCCCGGTGAGCCGCTTGGCCTGGTGCTCAGCCACACCACGGACGGAGCCTACGTAGACGGCCCGGGATCCACGATCGAGGATCTGCTGCACGACTGGGCGAAGGACGGACTGCTGCGACGTCGGGTGCTGAACGGCCTGCCGGAGGACGCCGTCGCCGAGTTGGTGCGCTCCCGGCACCCGGAAGCCCCGCCGACGTTGTCCCAACAGCTGAGTCGGCTGACCGCCGGCCACGCCGTCTTCGTCACCCTCTGTCTGGAGGAATGGAGTCCGGACGCCGGCCCCACAGTCGAACTGCCCAACAGCCTCTCGCGCGTGGTGGAAGAACGACTCCGGCTGCTCACCGAACCGGATCGCGAACTGCTCATGATCGGAGCGACCCAGGGCGAGACGTTCCTGTCCCGCACGGTCGCCGACGTCAAGGGAGCACCCCACGACGAGGTGATGGAGCGGCTGCGGCTCATCGCCGCCCAGCACCGGCTCATCCTGCCGGCACAGCCGCCAGGGTGGGCACGCCTGGACGCATCCGACTGCTATCGGTTCGAGCACAGTGCTCTGTGCGGCGTGGTGTACGACCAGCAGACCCCTCAGCAGATGCGGTCCCGGCACGCCCGCATCGCGACGGCGCTCACTACCGGCCCGATGGACGGAATGCCACTGGAACGCCGGCTGGAGATCGCCCGCCATCTCCGCAACGGCGGAACCGAGTGCCTGCTCGCCTCGGCCGAGGTGCACTACGGGCTGGCCCGGGACGCCGCGATGGAGGGGTTGTCCTTCGCCGAGGCGGAGCGGCACTGTGAGGAAGTGATCAAGGCGGTCCGGGACCTGCCGCAGCAGGAGGAGAGCCGGGACCAGTGGCTCGTCCAGGCCGTGGAACTGCTGCTGTCCCTGACGGAGGTGCGCTGGCGCGGCCAGCACCAGCCGGCCGGCGGGCCGGACATCGACGCCCTGGCCGCCGAGGCGGAAGCCGCGGCGAGGCGCTGTTGCAGCCCTGAGCTGGCGATCCGTACGACGCTTCTGCGTGGCAAGACCCTGCTCGCGACCCAGGGTCTGGTGCCGTCCCTGGACAAGCTTCGCGCGGCCGTGGAGCTGGCCGAGCAGCACGGAGATCCGGTCCCACTCTTCGTGGCCCGCGTCGAATACGGGCGGCAGGTGTCCAAGCGACGGCTTGCCGACGGTCTGGCCCAGCTGCGGGAGGCCGAGCGCATGTACGCCTCCGACGCACGACTCGGCGGCACCAGTGATCCGGTGCTCCAGCACGCTCGCAACCTGGGAGAGATGCAGCTCGGCATCACCCTCTACGACAGCGGACAACTCAGCGAGGCCGAGGCCCGGCTGAGCCGCTGTGTCCAGCGGCTGCGCGACGAGCCGCTGAAGGCGGAGCTGCCCATAGCGCTCAACTACCTGGCGCAGGTGCACATGGGCCTCGGTGCGTACGAGGATGCCGAGGAGGTCTTGGGCGAAGCACTCGCCTTCGAGGCCGACCGCGGGGGCGACAGCGGCTGGCACGCCTACAACAAGGCGTTGCTCGCACATCTCCTCATCCAGCAGCCGGCGAAGCGCGGCCGGGCCCTGGAACTGATCGCCGACGCATGGGCGGAGACAGAGCGGACCTGGCTGGCCAACCTCGTCCCCATCGTCCGCAACCTGTACGCCGAGATCCTGCTTCTCGCCGCTGACGAACCCGGAGAACTCCTGGATCAGGCCGACCGCCTGGCTGTGGCCACCTGTGTCGAGACCCAGCGCAGCGGGATGATCCGTAGCGAGATCGCCGCGCACTCCCTGCGCAGCCGCATCCTGCTCCGGCGCGGCGACACGGTGGGAGCTCAGGAGCAGGCCCGGCAGGCGGTTCGCATCCTGGACGAGGTAGGGGACATGCCAGCTCTCCGTACGGAGGAGGTTCTGTACCACTCCGCCGTGGTGCTGGCCGCCGGGGGCCTGCGGGAGGCGGCATCCGCACTCCTCCAACGGGCTCGGCGTGAGATCGACCGCAAGGCGGAGCAGGTCAGCGACGACTTGTCGCGCGACCGGTTCCGCACGCGTGTCCCCCTCAACAACGCCATCCTCCACGGCGAGGGGTTCGATCAGTGACCAGGACGGACGGCCGACGAGGGGTTCTGACAGCAGGTGGCAGACTGGAGCCGCCATGCTGACGATCACCAAGGAGTTCCACTTCTCGGCCAGTCACGTCCTCGACCGGCTGCCGAGCTGGCACCCCTGCGCCCGCATGCACGGCCACAACTACGTCGTCGTACTGGAACTGTCCGCCCGCCGCGAGGACCTCACCGAGGCAGGCTTCGTCCGTGACTACCGCGAGCTCGACGCCTTCAAGAAGTGGATGGACGACACCCTCGATCACCGTCATCTGAATGAGGCGATGGGGGGGGGGTACCTCTCCGTCCGCGGAGAATCTGGCTGCATGGATCTTCGACCTCTGGATCGAGCGTTTCCCGGAGTTGACCGCAGTCAAGGTCTCTGAGACACCCAAGACGTGGGCCGCATACCGCCCGCCGCGGTGAATGGCGACGGCCGGCCCCTGCCTCTTGGCCCGGCAGGCAGGTCATGCACCCGCCGCGGTGTCGGAACGACGGCTGTACCCCGCTGGCTTCCTACGTCACGCACGCTCTTTACCGGCTCCGCGCGGCCCAGGGAGTACTCGGGCTGCGCAAGAAGTACGGCGACGCTCGTCTGGAAGCTGCCTGCAGGAAGGCGATCACAGTCGGCGACCCGTCCTACCGCACCGTCAAAGGGATCCTGGTTGCCGGCACCGAGACCGATTCGGAGCCGCGGCCTTCCTGCACGGCCCCGAGGGACTGTTCGCCGTCGCTGTCCCCACCCAGATGCCCGGCGAGGTCCACGACGACCAGGACCGCGGTGACGCCGAGGAGGCCGTGCGATGAGCGTGAGGACCACCGCCCTGCGCGACTCGCTCAAGACCCGGAAGGCGAGGTGTCCCAGTTCCCCCCCTTCTGGGCCTGGGTGAGGCGGGCGTCGAGCGTTTCCAGCGTCCCCGAAAGCTCGCGGCGGGTGATCTCGTCCTGGCAGAGGACCAGGGCGCCGACGTCCACTTCGCCAAGACCAGCCGCATCCTGGCCGATCTCGCCGGCGGCCACGCGGACCGTACCTGGGACAAGCGCATCCGCGAACTCATCCGCCCCGACGTTCTCATCCTCGACGACTTCGCCATGCGTCAGCTGTCCCCGTCCCAGGCCGACGACCTCTACGAACTTGTCTCCGAGCGGCAGGGCCGGTCCTTGATCATCACCAGCAACAGGGCACCCAGCGACTGGTATCGCCTCTTCCCAAACCGGCCGTCGCCGAGTCACTCCTGGACCGTCTGATCAACGCCAGCCATCAAGTCATCATGAACGGCCCCAGCTACCGGCCCAACAAGCGCCCCAAGAACGTCACCGACAAGCCACCGGATTGACTCACTTGACCCGCCTCCGAGACCGTCACCGGCGAGTCGGCCGACGCTTGCGCGGCTGCAGCCAGTGGCGCAGAGCCGCGACGTTGCGGATCTTGGATGCCGCGATCCCTGCCGTTTCGTGAGGGCCACGATGGAGTACCCACAGGGGTGACCAGCGCCTGCGCCCACTCCGATCAGTCCAGCGGACAGCGGGGAAGTCGGTGATCTCCGTGATGCTGCTTCGGGGGATGGTTCGCGTCCGCAGGTAGCCGCGTACCGTCAGTTCGGTGTTCCTACAGGTAACGCGGAGCCGGTACCCCCGGACAGCGATGATCACCGAGCCGCAGAGGAACACGCAGGCCGACAGGCGCGGGAACGCGGCGGTGGTCTGGGCTGCGTAGAGGATGGTCACGGCGGCTGGAAGCGCACCCAAGCTGCTGTTGGCTACGCGGCCCCATCTCGATGGCGCCAGTTCCATGACGACCCCCTTCGCTGCCGGAGAACGAGTGTACGAAGACGCGTTCTGCTCGGGGGCGCCAGCGCCGGTTTGGAAGATCGCGCACCCGGACTGTGGGTAAGGCGCCCGCTTTCCAACTGCGGGGGTGCCGCGTGAGGCCGCGTTCAGAGCCATTCACCTGGGTTCCTGGGCGGCCCGCTCGTGGGCTGCGCCCGGCTCTTAGTCTCACCTGAACGGTCGTGAACGGGGCTGAACGAGACGGAAAGTGAGACGGACGTCCGGTTGGGACTCGCTGCAGAGTCGCGGGCGGCTGGCCTCAGAGAACGCTCCACAGGTTTCGGCTGTAGGGGAGGGGACTGCCGGTGTCACTGGCAGGTGTAGGCGGATTGATCATCCTTGCCGCAGCAATCGCGATCGCGGGCTGGCGGTCGAAGCGGAGCACCAACCGTGTGATCCGTCAACCGATCGTGTACCGGACCATCGCTGGAGACGGTTCCACAGAGGACTTTGACTTCACAGCTCGTCCCTCCACTGCGCGGATCACGGCGCGTGGCGAGGCGCTAGCTTTCACCATCACCAGACAGCACATGGCGGGATCGGGATCAGCATGGTTTGAGCCGACGAGTCCTCTCACTTTCGAGCTGGATTCTGGCGATGGCCATCCGGCCCGTGATCCAGACCGGCGCCGTGGTCATGGACGGCATCTTCGAGCGCGCCCCGGAGCAGTAGTCACGCAGATAGACACGCAACACAAATCAGGGCCAGCTACTCACGTGAGTAGCTGGCCCTGACCTGGTGTTTCAGCTGTCGGGGTGGCGGGATTTGAACCCACGACCTCTTCGTCCCGAACGAAGCGCGCTGCCAAGCTGCGCTACACCCCGATCGTCGCTGCTCGTCGCGGCGACGTCGTTTACTTTAGCCCACCGGTGGCTTGAGACGAAATCCGGTTTTGCCGCGGTGGCGGATGGGGTTCGGGCGGGCGTGGTCGAGGGCGATCAGGAGGATCGCGAGGGCGTAGAAGGAGAGGCCGAGGAGGAGGGCGTTGCCGAGGACGTTCTTGTAGCCGTGGAGGTCCACGTCCAGGAAGGGGTAGAGGTAGCGGCCGCCCGTGCCCGGAGGGATCAGTTCGCCTCGGGTGAAGGAGAAGAGCAGGTACGCCAGGGGGTACAGCAGCCATGACGCCGCCTGGCGCAGGTGCAGGCGGCCGGGGGCCGTCAGCAGGAGCCAGTCCGCCAGGGCCGCCGCGGGGATCACCGTGTTCAGGAGGTGGGTGGTCACCGCGTGCCAGCCCGTCGGGTTCGCCGCCGCGCCCGTGAGGGAGAAGGGGCTCGACGCGTTCGCCAGCAGCAGGTGGTACACCAGGGCCGTGATCGTGATGTAGAGGAGGGCCGCGCCTGTCACGGATGACGGCAGGGGGCGGCGGGCGGTCCACGCCCTGCGGGCCGACAGCAGGAGCACCATCGCCAGCAGGATCGTGCTCTGGATCGAGAAGTGGCTCAGCGTGCGGATCGGGCTGCTCAGGACCAGTTCGATGGTCACGGCCGCGGCGGCCGTCAGGGCCACCAGCACGCGGTAGACGGCGGCCACGGGGTGGCGTACGGGTGCCACCACCGCCGTGGCGGGGACGGGGGAGCGCAGGAAGGCGGGCATGCCCGGGACTGCGGGGAGGTCCGGCATGTCCCTCGGTATCGGCGCGGTCATGCCCTCACGTTAGGCAGAACCGGCAAAAGGGGCGATACGGGCGGGCCGTGCGGGTTAATCTGCCCGATACGGCCTCGCACGGCCTCAGTCGTACGGCGGTCCGCCGGCCCCTACTCCCGGCCGACCAGGGTCAGCAGCGTCACCTCGGGCGGGCACGCGAACCGTACCGGCGTATAGCGGCTCGTCCCGCACCCCGCCGACACGTGCAGGTACGACCTGCGGCCCTCCGCCTCATGTGTGGACAGGCCCTTCACGCGGTCCGTGTCCAGGTCGCAGTTGGTGACGAACGCGCCGTAGAAGGGGAGGCAGATCTGGCCGCCGTGCGTGTGGCCGGCGAGGATCAGCGGGTAGCCGTCGGCGGTGAAGGCGTCCAGGGCGCGGAGATACGGGGCGTGTACGACGCCCATGGAGAAGTCGGCCGCGCCCGACGGGCCGCCGGCCACCTCCGCATAGCGGTCCCGCTTGACGTGCGGGTCGTCCAGGCCCGTCAGCTCCACCGACACGCCCTCGATCTTCAGCATGCCGCGCGTGTTCGTGAGGTTCTGCCAGCCCGCCGCGTCGAAACCGTCCCGCAGGCCCTTCCACGGGTTGTGCACGACCCCCACGGCGGGCGCGTTGCCGTTCAGGCCGTGGCGGCCCTGGGTCTTTTCGTACAGGTAGCGGGCGGGGTTACGGAATTTGGGGCCGTAGTAGTCGTTGGAGCCGAAGACGTACGCGCCCGGGAACTCCATCAGCGGGCCCAGCGCGTCCAGGACCTCGGGCACGCCCTCCGGGTCCGACAGGTTGTCGCCCGTGTTGATCACGAAGTCCGGGCGCAGACCCGCCAGCGAGCGCAGCCAGCGCTGCTTCTTGCGCTGGCCGCCGACCATGTGGATGTCGGAGACCTGGAGCACCCGCAACGGGCGCATGCCGGACGGCAGGACGGGGACCGTCACTCGTCGCAGCCGGAAGGAACGGGCTTCGAAACCAGCCGAGTAGACGAGACCGGCGGCGCCAACCGCCGCGATCCCCAGGGGAACTCCGTATCGCGCGCGCATGCCTCCATCGTGTCAGATCACGAAGGCATCCTTGACCGGGCGCCCGCCACCCCGTAGAGCCGGGCGCCCGCCACCCCGTAAATGCGCGGGCACCCCCCGCCCCGCACCTGCGACAATCAAACGCATGACCACGCTCAAGTCGAAGCTGCAGGAAGACCTCACCGCCGCCGTGAAGGAGCGCGACGAGCTCCGCTCCTCGACGCTCCGGCTGACGCTCGCCGCGATCACCAAGGAGGAGGTCGCGGGCAAGACGAAGCGCGAGCTCTCCGACGACGAGGTCCTGAAGGTGATCACCAAGGAGGCGAAGAAGCGCCGCGAGGCCGCGGACGCCTTCGCCCAGGGTGGTCGCGCCGAGTCCGCCGAGCGGGAGAAGGCGGAGGGCGAGGTCCTCGCCGGGTACCTGCCCAAGCAGCTCAGCGACGACGAGCTGAAGGACATCGTCGGCCAGGCCGTCGAGGAGGCCAGGGCGGCGGGCGCCGAGGGGCCCCGGGCCATGGGTGCCGTCATGAAGATCGTGAACCCCAAGGTGGCCGGCCTGGCCGAGGGCGGCCGGGTCGCCGCGGTCGTGAAGAAGCTCCTCGCCGGCTGAGACGAGCTCCTGGTCGGCTGGGAACGGCACCTGGCAGTCGTACGAGAGCCCGGTCCCGCGCAATCGGCGGGACCGGGCTCTCATCTCCGGGCGTCAGCTCTCCGTGTACGCCTCCGGGCGTCAGCCGCGCCCGCCCCCGTTGCCGTTGCCGTTCCCGTTGCTCGTGCCCTGGATGAAGTTCTCCGGGATGGAGAAGGTCGGCGTCGGGAAGGTGGTGTTGCCGTCGTTTCCGCCGTCGTTCCCACCGTTGTCGTTGCCGCCGTTGTCATTCCCGCCGTTGTCGCCGTCGTCGTTGCCGTCGCCCTTTTCCTTCGGCGGGTCCGGGATGTAGACGAGGTTGAAGCTGGGGGACTCCCTGCCCTCCAGCGCGCCGCTCATCATGTCGCGCCAGATCGGGCCGGGGACCTTGCCACCGAACACCTTTGCGTTGTACACGCCGCCGATGGTGATGTTCTGCATCTTGCGCTTGTGCGCGGGGTCGCCGACCCAGACCGCGCCGGCCATGTTCGGCGTATAGCCCACGAACCAGGCCGCGTAGCGCTCGTCGGTCGTACCGGTCTTGCCGGCGCTGGCCCGGCCGCCGCCGAGGCCCGCCTCCGAACCGGTGCCGTCCTCGACCACGCCCTTGAGGAGCGTGTTGATGGTGTCCGCGGTGTTCTCCGACATCGCCCGCGAGCAGGTCGACTTCGGCACCCGGAGGGACTTCGACTGCTCGCCGACCCGCTGGGTGATCGACTCGATGGCGACCGGGGTGCAGTACATCCCGCGCGAGGCGAAGGTCGCGTACGCGTTCGCCATGGTCAGCGGGGACATCTCCTGGGTGCCCAGGGCGATCGACGGGGCCTGCTGCATCTTGCCGCCGTCGGCGCGCGCCACGCCCATCTTCGCGGCCATCTCCGTCACCGGGCAGATGCCGATGTCGCTGATCATCGACACGTAGTAGGTGTTGACCGACTTCGCGGTCGCGGTCTTCATGTCGTACGGGCCCACCTCGGAGGTGTTCTCGTTGGTGACCGGGACGCCCTTCTCGTTCCAGACCTTGCCGTTGCACGCCTGGACCGGGGCCGGGTAGTCCATCTTGTACGGCGAGGGGTACATCTTCGTCGCCGGCATACCGCCCTCGATGGCGGCCGCGGCCACGATCGGCTTGAACGTCGAACCGGGCTGGTAGCCGGCTCCGCCGCCCATGGCCGCGTTGACCGAGAGGTTGAGCGTCGTCTCGTTCTTCTTGTTGTTGATGCCGTACGGCCGTGACTGGCCCATCGCCAGGATCTTGCCGGTGCCGGGCTGGACGATGGTCGCGGCGGTGGCCACGTCGTCGTCCTGGTAGACGTGCTCCTTGATGGAGTTCTGCGCCGACTTCTGGGCCTGCGGGTCCATCGTGGTCTTGATCGTCAGACCGCCCTGGTTCCAGACCTTGGCCCGGGCCTCCTTGGTCTTGCCGAAGACCGGATCGGTCAGGAAGACCTCGCGGACGTAGTCGCAGAAGAAGCCCGCGCCCTTGACCGCGGTGATGCAGCCGTTCTTGGGCTTGCTGACCTTGAGGCCCAGCGGCTGCTCCTTGGCCTTGTCGGCCTCCGCCTGGGAGACGTCACCGACCTCGGCCATGCGCTGGAGCACGGTGTTGCGCCGCTTGGTCGCCTCGGCCTCGTCGTTGACCGGGTCGTAGCGGCTCGGGGACTGGACGATGCCCGCGAGCAGGGCCGACTGCTCGAGGTTGAGGTCCTTGGCGTGGGTGGAGAAGTAACGCTGGGAGGCGGCCTCGACGCCGTAGGCCTGCTGGCCGAAGAAGGTGATGTTGAGGTAGTTCTCGAGGATCTTCTTCTTGCCGAGTTCCTCTTCGAGCTGGATCGCGTACTTCAGCTCGCGGATCTTGCGGCCGATGGTCTGCTGGGTGGCCTCGGCGACCTTCGTCGGGTCGTCACCGGCCTCCTCCACCGCGACGTTCTTCACGAGCTGCTGCGTCAGCGTGGAGGCGCCCTGGGAGACACCGCCGCTCTGGGCGTTCTTGTTGAGCGCGCGCAGGACGCCCTTCAGGTCGACCGCGCCGTGCTGGTAGAAGCGCGAGTCCTCGATCGCCACGATCGCCTTCTGCATGTACGGCGAGATGCTCTTGAGGTCGACCACCGTGCGGTCGCGCGAGTACACCGTGGCGATGGTGCCGCCCTCGCTGTCGAGGATCGTGGTGCGCTGGCTCAGCGGCGGGGTCTTCAGGTTTGTCGGGAGTTCGTCGAAACTCTCCACCGACCCCTTGGCCGCGAGCCCCAGCGCGCCGGCCGCGGGCAGCGCGATGCCGGCCATCACCGCTCCCGCGAGAACACTGACACCGAGGAACTTGGCGGCCTGCTGCGTGGGTGACAGACCGCCGCCCGAGCGCTTCTTCGACATAGAGGGCAGCCTAATCCGTACTCATGAGCGTTCAGAGGGAGCCCATGTCACGGCATGGCGACGGAAGCGGGCACGACCGCGTCGAGCGGGCATGGCGACAGGAGCGCCTACCTTCTCATTCGCCGGACACGCGCACAGGCCTTGGCCTAAGCTGCTCTCAACTGTCACAGCAGTAGGGCCACGTATCAATACGTCCGGCGACCCCGAATCGTTCCGGAGGTTCCCCAACTTTTTTGGTGGGGGCGTGTCCGAATCCGCCTCGTGTGTCATCAGGTGCCCGTTGTGACGCAAGACAAGTGTCCTGGTTTGCCGGGATAGTCATGTATGTCGCGGGCTCACTCCCCCGGGTGATCTGCCGCTTACGCATAGTCCGTTCGGGCCATTCAAGATTGGGCCCGAAGGGGGTGTTGCGCTGTGCCTCCCTTCCGTAACGTCCTCAACTGGCGGCGGTGAATATGCCGCTGCCGCCGTGGGGGAGCCTCGATTCGGGAGAGGACGGCGCCGGTATGGGCTGGGTAGTCGACTGGAGTGCGCAGGCGGCCTGCCGCACTACCGATCCGGATGAACTGTTCGTTCAAGGAGCAGCGCAGAACCGGGCGAAGGCGGTGTGCACCGGATGTCCGGTGCGCACGGAGTGCCTCGCCGATGCGCTGGACAACCGCGTCGAGTTCGGCGTGTGGGGAGGAATGACGGAGCGCGAGCGCCGCGCACTGCTGCGCCGGCGGCCGACGGTCACGTCGTGGCGCAGGCTGCTGGAGACGGCGCGCGTCGAGTACGAGCGAGGGGTCGGCATCCTGCCCCTCGAAGACGACGAGATCTACGAGAACTACGCGGCGGTGGGCTGAGGAGACACCCCTCGAGGACACCCATCGGACCTCGAGGACACCCCTCGGAGCGCTGAGGGCGTACCCCTCGGGTCAGTCCACGGCAGTCTCGGGCAGCTCCGGTTGCCCGGCCGCGAGCCGGTTTCCGATGTTCCGCAGCCCCGCGAGGTCGTGGACATCGCCGGGCAGCGCGGCCACTTCGGCCACCGCCACCTCGGGGTGGAGCGCGGTGAAGCGGTCACGCGTGCGCTGCTCGCGGGAGAGCAGCTGCATACGGTCGGCATGCAGTCTCAGCAGGCCTGCGGTGAGCTGGTCGACGGACCGGTCAGCGGGGTCGGCGGACCGCCCCTTCTCCGTGCGCTCCGAGCTCGGGTTCTTCGAGTCGGCGGGGGAGCCTTCGTCAGGAGCCGGTGCCTCGGGAGCGGGAGATTCTGAACTGCCGTACGTGTCAGGAGAGTTACGAAGTCCAGCTTTCCCGCCCTCCTGATCGACAATGCGGGGCTCTTCAAGATTTTCCGCGGCTTCGGGATTCTCGGCGGTCTCGAGGTTGTCCGCGGTCTCGAGGTTGTCCGCGGTCTCGAGGTTGTCCGCGGTCTCGAGGTTTTCCGCGGCGGCGAGCGCCCGCTCGGCCGAGAGCCGGTCGGCGCCGCTGCCGTGGACCCGGTTGAGCACCAGCCCGGCGAGCGGCATGGCCTCCGCGGCCAGCCGCTCCACGAAGTACGCGGCCTCGCGCAGCGCGTCCCGCTCCGGGGCCGCTACCACCAGGAACGCCGTCCCGGGCGCCTGGAGCAGCTTGTACGTCGCGTCCGCGCGCGTGCGGAACCCGCCGAAGGTCGTGTCCATCGCGGCCACGAACGTCTGGACGTCCTTGAGGAGTTGACCGCCCAGAAGTTTCCCGAGGGTGCCGGTCATCATCGACATCCCGACGTTCAGGAACTTCATCCCCGCCCGTCCGCCGAGCTTGGCCGGGGCGGTGAGCAGCCGGATGAGCCTTCCGTCGAGGAAGGAACCGAGCCGCTTGGGCGCGTCCAGGAAGTCGAGCGCGGAGCGGGAGGGGGGTGTGTCGACGACGATCAGGTCCCACTCGTCCCGGGCCCGCAGCTGCCCGAGCTTCTCCATCGCCATGTATTCCTGCGTGCCCGCGAAGCCCGCCGAGAGCGACTGGTAGAAGGGGTTGTTCAGGATCGTGGCCGCCCGCTCGGCGTCCGCGTGCGCCTCGACGATCTCGTCGAAGGTGCGCTTCATGTCGAGCATCATCGCGTGCAACTCGCCGCTCGCGGAGTCGTCGAGACCCTTCACCCGGCGTGGCACGTTGTCCAGCGAGTCGATGCCCATCGACTGGGCGAGCCGGCGGGCCGGGTCGATGGTGAGCACGACGACCTTGCGACCCCGCTCGGCGGCCCGCAGGCCGAGAGCCGCCGCGGTCGTGGTCTTTCCGACGCCTCCCGAACCGCAGCAGACCACGATGCGGGTACCCGGATCGTCGATCAGCGGATCGAGATCGAGCACGGGGGCGGGAGAAAGACGGCGGTGCCGGTCGTGCGCCTCGGCGTCCGGGCTCATGACATCCCCTGCTTCCGCAGCTCGGTGGCCAGTTCGTACAGACCCGCCAGGTCCATGCCCTCGGTCAGCAAGGGCAGTTCGTGCAGCGGCAGCCCCAGTTCGCCCAGGGCTGCGCGCTGTTCGTGCTCCAGGTCGTACCGCTCGGCGTACTCCTCGGCCTGCTGGATCAGCGGGTCGACCAGCTTCTCGGCGTTGCCCCCGCGACGGGCGCCGCCGAGTCCGGCCGCGGACAGTGCCTTCGCCACGGCTGAACGCTGTGTGGTCCGTACGAGTTCCAGGTCGGTGGCGTCCAACACCTCCGGGCGCACCATGTTCACGACGATCCGGCCCACGGGGAGGTGGGCGGCCCTCAACTCGGCGATGCCGTCCGCGGTCTCCTGGACCGGCATCTCCTCCAGAAGCGTCACCAGGTGGACGGCCGTCTCCTTGGACTTCAGCACCCGCATCACGGCCTGCGCCTGATTGTGTATCGGGCCGATCTTGGCGAGCCCCGCGACCTCGTCGTTGACGTTCAGGAAGCGGGTGATACGGCCCGTGGGGGGCGCGTCCATCACGACGTAGTCGTAGGCGAAGCGGCCGGACTTGTCCTTGCGGCGGACCGCCTCGCAGGCCTTGCCCGTCAGGAGGACGTCTCTGAGGCCGGGCGCGATGGTGGTCGCGAAGTCGATCGCGCCGAGTTTCTTCAGGGCGCGTCCCGCTCCGCCGAGTTTGTAGAACATCTGGAGGTAGTCCAGAAGGGCCAGTTCGGGGTCGATGGCCAGTGCGTACACCTCCCCGCCCCCTGGAGCGACGGCGATCTTCCGCTCCTCATAGGGCAGCGTCTCCGTTTCGAAGAGCTGCGCGATTCCCTGGCGACCCTCCACCTCGACGAGAAGCGTCCGCTTCCCCTCGGTGGCGAGGGCCAGCGCGAGGGCTGCGGCGACCGTGGTCTTTCCGGTCCCGCCCTTGCCGCTGACGACCTGGAGCCTGCTCACGTATTCGAGCGTAACCAGTCGGCGGCGAAGCTAAGCAGGAGGCTGTGGATAACGCGGGGCCGGGCTGTGGGTGAGCGGCGGCTGAAGCAGGGGGGTTGGCGGTGGTTTAGGCCGGGGGTTGGCGGTGGTTTAGGCCGGGGGTGGGCAGCGGCTCAAAGGCAGGGGTGAGCAGCGGCTAAAGTCGGCCGCATGACCAAGAAGTGGGAATACGCGACCGTGCCGCTGCTCGTCCACGCCACGAAGCAGATTCTGGACACCTGGGGCGAGGACGGGTGGGAGCTCGTGCAGGTCGTGCCCGGGCCGAACAACCCCGAGCAGCTGGTGGCGTACCTGAAGCGGGAGAAGACGGCGTGAGCGGGTCGGTCGAGGCGCGGCTCGCGGAGCTGGGGCTGACGCTGCCGTCGGTCGTGCCGCCGCTGGCCGCGTATCAGCCGGCCGTGCAGTCCGGTGTGTACGTGTACACCTCGGGGCAGCTGCCCATGGTCGAGGGCAAGCTTCCGGTCACCGGGAAGGTGGGCGCGGAGGTCACGGCCGAGGAGGCGAAGGCGCTGGCCCGGACCTGTGCGCTGAACGCGTTGGCGGCGGTGAAGTCGGTCGCGGGTGACCTTGACCGGATCGCGCGCGTGGTGAAGGTCGTGGGGTTCGTGGCGTCGGCCTCGGACTTCACGGGGCAGCCGGGTGTGATCAACGGCGCGAGTGAGCTGCTGGGTGAGGTGCTGGGCGACAAGGGTGTGCACGCGCGCAGTGCGGTGGGTGTCGCTGTGCTGCCGCTGGATGCGCCGGTCGAGGTTGAGGTGCAGGTGGAGCTCGTCTCTGCGTAGTGCCGTGCGGCGGCGTGTGCGGGTTCGGTGGGGGCGGGCGTTTTGCGCAGTTCCCCGCGCCCCTTTGTGCCTGCGGCGGCCCGTTTCGGCTCCGGTGGGGGCTTGTGTAGCGCGTGCGGGTGTGTGGTGGGTCGGGGCCGGGGGGGGGGGGGGGGGGGGGGGGGGGGGGGGGGGGGG